>LRMT01000064.1 GCA_001725945.1 Cupriavidus sp. UYMMa02A
TACGCAATATATATGCCAATTGGCATGAGCTTTGGGGAGACGCATGGAGTTAGACGCGAATGTCATAGGTGCGACCGTTTTGTCATGAATCAAACAGCGGCTAAGGGTTAGCGATCGCGAAATGCGAAAAATTCCGAAATGCTCCAAAACAGGCCAGCATGGGTGTACAGGCTTTCGCTTCAGAGCAACTTAGCCCTACCGTGCTGGAGTTTCTGTGTTGATTTTGAGGCTATTGTCAGCGGGACGTCATCGCCTACCTAGTCGTTCCACGTGTCCCCGTGCGAGCGGTGGTGTCGGTCGCGCATGCCAAGAAAGGCGACGCGTGGCCTAGCTAGTCCACTGCGTCATTGAATTGGCACCAGCGATCGCCGCGATGGATCATCGTACTTCCACTTGATTGGCCTTGGGATTCTCGTTGTGTTGACGGATATAGCGCGTCAGCTTGCGATCCAAGTCCTTCACCGATGAAGACGCCTCGTGCGATCACATCGCGCTGAATGCGCGCAAACCAGTTCTCGACCTGATTGAGCCAGGACGTGTAGGTCGGCGTGTGGTGCATGTGGACGTTGGGGTGTTCGCTGAGGAAGTCGCGCACTCGCTCTGTCTTGTGACTGCTCACGTTATCGCAGATGACATCGATTTCTTGTTCCGGTCGCTGACTGGTCACAACGTCTGTGAGGAAGGCCATGAACTGTTCGCTGGTATGGCGTGGGGCGGTCTTGCCGGTTGCCGTGTTGAGTGCAGCAAACAGGCTGAGCGTGCCGTTGCGCTTGTATTCAAAGCCGTGACTCCCGGCACGTCCTGGCGACAGTGGCAACATCCGGTCATTGCGATCCAGGGCTTGGATCGCCGTCTTCTCGTCCACGCAGAACACCGCCGCATGTGCGGGCGGGTTCAGATACAGCCCGATCACGTCCGCGGCCTTGGTCTCGAAGTTGGGATCGTTGGAGATCATGTGCCGCTCCAGCCTGTGCGGACGCACGCCATGTTTGCGCCAGATGCGCTGCACGGTCGAGACCGACACGTCCCCCAGCACCTCGGCAAGCTTGTAGCTGCTCCAATGCGTCGCGCCGTTCGCAGGCTTGCGCTTGAGCGTGTAGTTCAGAACGCGCGCTTCGAGCTTTTCAGGCGGCTGCAGCGGTGCTCGTCCAGGATGCGCGCGTACAAGCCCGCCAACCGCTCGGCCAGAAACCGAGTCGACCAACGCGAGATGAAACGCGAGTCGCAGCCCAGCCGCTCAATGATCGCGTCGCGCGACTCGCCGTCTTCAAGCATCAGGATCAGCTTGGCTCGGCGCGCGTCGGCTGCCCGAATGGTTCGGCTGCGAGTCGCCGCCAACAGTTGCTCACGCTCAAGCACAGTCAGATTCATTTTTCCCATGCACCTGATCTAACCACGAATGGGGTGCTTTTTCAATGACGCATTGGACTAGTGCACCTACGCGGAGCGTTTTTTGGGCGAGGTGTGTTCGTTCTTTGAGGCTAATTGCTTTTGACCCTGAGGTTGTTGGTGCTAACCCGCGTTGCCGGTAGCATTCGACGACGCGGGTGAGTTAAAGCATCTGGGGTGTGTGGCAGAGCGCCGATATGACTCGGATTCTCAGTGCCTCAACGCACACTTTTTGGTCATATTAAATGACGCGCAAGCCAGCCCAACACAATATTGGCTGCTTCATCGATGGACGATGAACATGTGTCGATGAAGACATCGGGAGTCATCGGTTTTTCATATGGAGAGTCGATACCGGTGAAATTTCGGATAGCACCATGTCTGGCGAGTCGATATAGTCCTTTAGGATCGCGAGCCTCGGCCACTGGCAACGGTGCATGAACGTGAATTTCAGCAAAGACATGTTTGCCGGCGATGGACTTGGCAAGTTCTCGGTCGGAATGGAAGGGCGAGATAAGGCAGACTAGCACGACGACGCCGGCGTCAGCCATCAGCTTTGCAACTTCAGCAACGCGCCTAACATTTTCGCGTCGATCCTCTTCGTTAAATCCAAGGTCCTTGCAAAGACCACGCCTGACTGAGTCACCATCGAGAACATAAGTGAGGCGGCCGCATGCATGCAGAGCGGCCTCAAGCCTGTCGGCAATTGCCGATTTCCCCGCTCCGGACAGACCTGTGAACCAGAGGATGGAAGCGTCTGGCCAAGCAGTCTCGCTCTCGATTCCGGACAGACTCCGAAGTCGTATATGTGAAGGTGGGAAGTGGAAGCGTCGCTCTTCATATTCCGCATCCGTACGTGAATTGGGACTTTGCTTAAACATCTAGGGCGCCCTGGCTTGCACATTCGGTCCTGCTAGGTCTGCGTGGAAATTGAGGGCAGGTAGTTGAACGTCTAAACTCCCAACGCAGCACTATATCCAGAGCGATGTCGCCTCCACAAGATCTATGTCCCTTGAGGGCACGCTACTTCGCCCGCGTTCAATCCCTGGGCACTTCTGTCGATCTTACTCAATAGATGACCATCGAACCAAACACGTTCCACACGTCCCCATTCACAAGCGGAAGCAGCGTCCGGAAAGAACCCCCGGCCGTGGAAGTTCGCGCTTGTATTGCATAGCAAAGGAATACCCGTTAGCTTCTCGTATTCGATTAAAAGCTGTGCTACGGGATGTTCGGAACTTCTATGGATAGTTTGCAAACGGGCGGTCCCGTCGAGATGCACGACTGCAGGGATCTTGTCGCGCCATCCCTTACGCGTTTGATGGTCAAATAGCATGTAGGGATCCGGAGTACCAGGCTCGAAGATGAACATTGCTTTATCCTCGAGGCATATTGGCGCCACCGGGCGAAAGTGCTCCCGATGTTTGACATCGTTCAGAAGACTTTTCATTGCAGCCGAAGTGGGCGCCGCCAAAATGCTTCTTCCGCCCAAAGCCCGAGGGCCCAACTCGGCGCGACCCGCAAGAAAAACGACGGGCTTGTTATCCGCAAGTATGTGGGCGAGTTCCGAAATCGTGCACGAAGACGCCGTCCATTCCGGGGGAACGGCGCCAAGTTTCGCGGCCGGTCCGCTATACACTGACCATTCCAACGGCATGAAGCCTGGTCTGCTGCCATCGCACAGCAAGCGGCACCGATCGCGGAACCGCTATCGTTGGGGAACGGAGGGACCCATATTGCGGCAAATAATCCGCTCTCTCGTAATGCGCTATTCCATTTGATGTTGAGCCCACATCCGCCAGCGATACACAGGTTCTGCGGTACTTGGATTGAATGGCGCTCCAGCGCCATTTCAATTTCATGAACGAGAAGGCGCTCGAGAAAGGCATGGAAGGAGGCAAGCACGTCTTCGTGAAGCTTGCCCTCAAGTCGCGGCACGCTAGCCTGGAAAAATTACGGATAGGTTTCAGCGAGCCTTCAGGTGCCCTAATATTCCCTCGGTAGCTGAGCGCCAACTCGCTGTCACCTGCGAAGTGCTCTTGGTAAAGGTCTTGAAATATGGATACGATACCTTCGTCAACGGACCCGAGCCCGATATAAGCCATAAGCTTACCTGCCACCCCCAGATCCCACTCTGCTCCGCCAGGCTTCTTATAGGGGCCAAAATAGTGACCCGCTGCGGCATAGATATGGCCTATTAGGGGGAAGAGACAGTCAACGCGGCGCGCCCCGTCACGCTGCACGTGATACAGCCTTGGGACGATGCCGCCATCCCAGACCAGACAAAGGGCGGGTTGCCCCTTTTGCGCAAATGGCTCGTACAGTATGCGGCGGCCACGTGCCCTGACACATGGGGAAAACTCTTGTACGGAAATGAACCGTCACCGACCACCAAACCGGTACCGTCGAGAGAGACGAGGATATCATTGGCGTCGCTCTCGGCATACGGTGCCCCTTTCAGGCTGACCGGAACGGACCCACTTCGAACGTGGAATCTAGACTCCACGTCTCCGTCCCAGCCATCAATGACAAACAGGTCTATATCTTCAGCACCCAGCCCGTGTTCCGCCAAGACGACGGCAATTTCCTCCAGGTTATCAATTTCCTGATAGCGCTGATTGTTGTCTCGCTTTTCCTGCTCGATGCAAAAAGCCAATTTCCCATCTTCGACCACGGCGATGGCTCCGTCGTGGGTTAGCTTGATCCCGCAGATGCGCATGCTATTTCTCTCTCTAACTCGGCAAACTTGTTTGATGTGAACCGGCTGCGGATTGTCGAAATCGCGCTAGCGAGCAACGCTCATTGGGCGATTGCCCTGCGCATTCAAGGTGCTCAACCTCAGTCAGTTCTTCTCTGAGCATAGCAAGCACAGTTTCCGCGCCAGCAATGTGCCCCCATTTCCGGCAACTGTCATCATGAGACGATCCGAATACCAGTTGGCCGGCAGGCGCGAGCATTCCTGCTAGATTTCGTATCGTAGTTCGCACGTCTGCAAGATTATCCAAATAATAGAGAACCTCTGCGACAACGATTAGATCGAACTTGTCACGCGTCGAGAAATCCTTGACGTCTGAAACGATCCAAACAGTGTTCGGTGGCTCTTTCAGTCGTTCCCGCGCTCTGGCTATCGCTTGTGGAACAACGTCTATGATTGTGAGACGTTGGCAGTGGGGCACAAGTTTCTCTGTGAACGCGCCAGCAGCGCAGCCCACTTCAAGCGCATTGGTGACCTGGCCCTCGGCGACTGACAATCGAAGCATATGCCTGTGACGCTCATGTTCGTAAGGATTAGTGTCGAGCCGCCAAGGGTCTTCTGCATCCAGTTCACGACGCAGCAATTCTAGGTTTGAAAGCATAGGCAAATCCCTCCGTCCTTGATAGTGGACCTAACTCGCGCATCTTTCCTGCCAGAAGGATACCGAAGCTAATCTAGCCAGTGACAGCAACACGTTTCATAGCTCAGGTCCGTTGCGTTCGATAGTGACCCCGCCTGGCCATTCTTGCATCGAACAGCTAATTGGCAGAATCACAGCGAGGACGTCCTCGACGCGGGTAGAAGGCAGATCCAAGTGGACGTTCGGAAGAGTTGATCGCACGCGAATTCCCTCAATGATCGTTCCTATTCCATGTCGGCACAACCGGGTAAAGTGAGTCTTCAACGCGTGCCGGACTGTCCCGAAGGCGAATGGTACGCGAAGTTCTTGAAGCACGGGATACATTGCACGGACAGATTGGCTAATCCCAAGTCCTTCAAGGTCTGGACGAACTCCGTATAGACCTAGTTCCGCGACAAGGACATCGGCTGAATTTACTTTGATGAAACGACGTAGCGCGCCCATGTGAGCCGCAACGCCTTGCGAATCGTACGCTATGGCGCGAAGTTCGGGCCGTGCCCCGGCCCAACTTCGACCACTCTCAAACGGCTTCGCGTTGAAAGGGCCAGTCGGTCCATAGGTTGCTCTGAAGAACTGAGCTAACTCTAAATGATCGGAAAGCTGAAGCTCATTTTCCCAGCATAGTTTCCACTGAACTTTTGGTGACGACATAGAAATAACCCTATTGGAAGAGTTAATAGGTCATCCACTGCCACCGGGTGACCAATTTATAAAGTTAAAACGTGAAAAACTATACGGCCTCTCAAACGCGAAGGTGTGAGCCATTCTAGGCTAAAAAATAGCTTGTATACCGTCCCCCTGTGAAGTGGCGCTTTAGCTCTAGAAAATTGCACACCGTCTCGTCCAATGGTCGCACTTCTTGACGCCGAAGATCTGTGCATACTGAGCACGCGTGTAAAGAAATCCCTAGGAATGACCAAATCATCTCTAGGCATGCGGCTGGATCGCTCAGCAAATCCTCATAGTAGACCGTAAGAACCCGCTCTGGCTTGAAGGAATTCGCGACCTGAGCGTGGAAGTCGTCAGCGGCCCTGAAGTAGGCTTCGCATTCTTCGATGGTCAATGTTACGGTGGGGGGAGCTGCGGAGTCGTGGCACGTACCGTACTTTAGCCATTGGCCGCTGGTCCTCGCCTGGACGAGCGATCGTAGTGACTCCAAAGGGTTTCTGCGGATTAACAATATCACTCGGAGATGTGGCCATCTTGTCAACTGTTCAAGAACCCGGGCCGCTCTTGAAACTGAGGTTGGTTGATCTTGCAGCCAACGTGCATGAGCGCCGTCTTTCCGGAGCGGGTGGGGTAATGTTGATAAGCTAGCTC
The DNA here is from genome assembly GCA_001725945.1 of Cupriavidus sp. UYMMa02A. GTDB lineage: Bacteria > Pseudomonadota > Gammaproteobacteria > Burkholderiales > Burkholderiaceae > Cupriavidus. The sequence goes on from LRMT01000064.1 coordinate 6,105, forward strand.
AAGAAGTTCCCGATCGCTAAGTAGGAGACGGGTATCTGGCCAATTCATATCGTACGGATTGACCAATTCGCCATTGCTCGACACGTTTGGATGCTCATTCAGCAATTCTTCCAGATAGTGCGTACCTGTTCTGGGCATCCCAAGGATTACGAATGGTGCGGCTATTGGCATGGTTTCGTCGCGTGCGCCAGGTGTACTCTGAGTGGTTTGCGGCGGTGCGAGCGGACCTCTTTTCCTAATTGCACCTGTTCATAATTTCGTTACAGCCATCAAGACATCAGACGCCGGCGAACAAGGTCCGTCGATAGGAAGAACGGCAGTATCGCGTAAAGACAAAGTACGGACACATGCAGACCGACGTTCGCTGTAGGGCGTGCAAGCATTGCGGGGCGGATGAGTTCGACGGAATGGGAAAGTGGCAGGATTCTTGAAACCAGTTGAAGAGCTCTCGGGAGCTGCTCAACTGGAAAAATAACACCACTCAGGAAAAGCATCGGAGTGAGAACAAGCGTTTGGTAGAACACAAAGTAGTCGTAACTCGGCGCAATCGCGACGAGAACCATAGCCAGGCTTGCAAATGCGAAGCCAGTTAGGATAACGACCGGTATTACAAGAGGAATATTTGATAGGTCCGCATACCCTAATGTTGCGGATACGGCGGCCACCGCCGTGCCCGCCAATAGGGCTTTGCTCGCAGCCCACGTCATTTCACCGAGGACGATGTCGCCAACCGTGAGCTTTGTGCACAGGACTGCTTCCCACATGCGTTGAGTATGCATTCGAGAAAAGGCCGCATAGATTGTCTCGACTGTCGCGGAAGTCATTGCACTCGCTGCAACCATGCCGGCCGCGAGAAACGCAACATATGCAGAACCTTCAACGCGATCTATCAGTATCCCAACTCCGAAGCCAAGGCCGAACAGATACATCATCGGATCTGCAAGATTGCCAAGAAGCGAAACAAGAGCGGCCTTCCTCCATGCCAAGAAATTGCGGCGCCATACAGTGCGCCAGTTCCAAGCATTGGCGGGTAAAGTCATCATGAGTACTTCACGCATTATTCAGTCCTTGATTTCACGTCCGGTTAGCCGCAAAATACGTCTTCCAGATTTGCCGGTCGTTGTAGGACGCGCAGACCCGAGTGCTCGCGTAAAGATCCCCGAATCTGTTCCAAATCGGATGCGTAGCAGAACAGCGTCTCGCCGCTTACTTCGGTTCGGGGGCCGTATGGCGCTAGTAATGAACGCAACTCGTGTGGTTTGCCACCATATACTTCCAGCACTTCGGTCCCGATCTGTCTTTGGATTAGGCCCTGTGGAGTTCCCTCAGCGATCTTGCGTCCGTTCTCTATTACGCAAAGCTGGTCGCACAGCCGCTCCGCCTCTTCCATGAAGTGAGTAGTGAGAAGAATTGTCTTGCCCTTCGTTAGCAGCGAGCGCAATCGCTCCCAGATCAGGTGACGAGCATGAGGATCTAAGCCGGTTGTAGGCTCATCCATTACCAGAAGTTGTGGATCGTTGATCAGCGCGCGCGCGATAGTCAAACCCCTTTTCATGCCGCCTGACAGTTCCGTGACGCGAGCCTGGGCTTTGGTCTCAAGATGCGCGAACTCAAGCAGCGATGGAATCGCTGCCTCAATCTCGCCTGTGCTCATGCCAAAGTAGCGCCCAAATACAATCAGGTTCTCGCGTACCGTGAATCCTGGTTCAAGATTGTCGAATTGCGGAACTACGCCGATGCGGGCCCGGGCTCGGCGCGCTCGTATTGGTACCGGCTCTCCCAGGACCTGATCGTGCCTGCGTCAGGCATTGCCATTCCGAGAACATCGCGCGATGGTGCTCTTGCCGGCGCCGTTAGGACCCAACAAGCCGAAGCATTCGCCAGGCTTTACACAAAACGATAGATCATTGACGACAAGCTTGTCGCCATATGACTTTCTAACGCCGGTGAACGTGATCGGTGCAGTGGACATTAAGCTCGAAATCTGAGTCTGTCGTCTTCAAAGGGAGCTTGTGCTAGTAATACCAGTTGTGTTACTGGGTATAAAATCATTACCAGATGAATGCATCTCGGCGGCTGGCACTGCGGTATCCGAATGAGAAGTGGGATGCGTTTCCCCAGCGGCGTATGTTGCCGGGGCTTCCGGTGATAGATCGACGGGTTTCCAATGGGGGCTGTTGATTGCCTGGCCCCGCGACAGCCAATCGCTGTTGCCGAGCGTGCACAATGCATAGGCTTTCACCGGAAGTAGAAAGAAAATGTTTATGAGGGTATGGGCGGAGAATCCAAGAAATCGAAGCTGTCGTGCCCGAATAGCTGCTACGGTGGAGCGAACCAACGTCATTGACGCAATTGTCAGGCATGCCTGCCAAGGCACTGTGGCCGTCGTCACCAGCTGTACAACTCCACCGAGCACTGACACTGCAAGCAATAGCGAACCGACGTTCTGCGCAAGGGTGTCCAGCGTAAGAAAGCCATTGAGACGGGGCAGTAGACGTAAGGCGAGGAGCGTGTCACGGTAGGTGCTGCGTGCCCACCGTAGCTGTTGGCGAAGATACGGTAAGAGCTTATCTGGCACAACAGTGGCTGCGAGAGCGCTAGGAACATACTCCGTTCGATAGCCCGCAGTCAGCATGAGAATCGTCAGATGGCGATCTTCGCCAAAATCGCTTTGCTTTCCCCGGAAGAACTGGGTCTCGTATTTATCTAGGAGAGGATGCAGCGCGGAGCGACGATATATCGCACAAGGGCCGCAGCAACACATAACGGCGCCAAAACGCCCTTGAGCCGCGCGCTCCTCGTTACAGGCGAGCCAGTACTCCATATCGATCAATCGTGTCAACCAAGACTGTTTTCGATTGCTGGCTGTCAACTGGCCCATGGCCGCGCCGATCGATGGGTCACCCATCTTCAGCACAAGGTTCGTTACGACGTCTTGGGCCAGCGTCGTATCTGAGTCAACGTTGAGTATGAACTCTCCATACGAAGAACGTATCGCAGCAATCTGTGCTTTGCGCTTGCCTACATTCCTAGGAAGAAGAATGAAATTAAACCTTGCATCGTCCTCATAGTCGCGGTAGACCATGGCCAGCGCATCACGGTTGCTTGAACCGTCATCGACTACATAGATGTTCAATACTCCGGCATACTCCTGCTTTGCGATGGAAGTGAGGCAAGCTCTGAGCGTGACCGGGTCTTCGTTGAAGCAAGGCACGATTACGTCGACGTCTGGCAGCCTGTCCGGCTCAACCAGGTTGGTTGGCAAACGAGCGCCCCGCGTTGGTAAACTATGCAGGACCTGGGCGCTCTTATAGATGGTCGATAGTAGTGCGTACAATAAGACGGAAGTGCTACTGATTGCGGCCGGTATGTTCATCTGATTTGTCAGGGGGCGTTAGGAAATTTTCAGATAAAAGACTACTCTGATTCGCAGAGAGAATCAGATGAAAATCCGCGAGCAAGTTCTAATGGCTAGCATTGCGCGCCTGAGACCAACGTCGATACGATTCTGTTCGAAGCAACCTATGTGTGGCGTTTCAATTTGTCGGGAACCGAGACGGCTAGCGCAAGACATGTGGGAATCGAGCCGGCTGCGTGATTTGATATTAGCGTGATGAGCCAGGCCTCGTTAATCGGGCAACGCGGAAAATTCGCTCCGGACTATCTGTTTTTCGTGTCAGTAATTCCTGACGTGCTCACCTCTCGCCAGGTAACTACTTGGAATACAGGTCTAAGCGGTCCGGACTGGATCAGTTTGTCGAGGAAAATTAGGAAGAGAGCTGATCACAAAGTCACGCTCCTTCAATGTTGAAATCATGCGAGGAAGCGCCATGACGGTTTGCTCTCGTGATGCAGTGCAGGCACGTGATACCAACTCGTTCGGTGGACTGCCATCATGCAATAGCACGATTGAACCTGGTTGGACGGTCGCCAAGACAGTATCGACGATCGGATCAACCCCTGGGCAGGACCAATCTTGGGGGTCTACCGACCAGTGAAGCGGCGTAAGACCCGCTTTCTGAGCTTCGACGCATAATTCAGGGGTCCATACTCCATACGGTGCACGTAGGAAACGCACGCCAAGGCCCGGAGAGGCCTTGTCAATTATCGCGTTCGTATCAAGTATTTCGCGTCGTACCATATCGGGCGCGCATTTTGACAGATCGGAATGCGTCATCGTGTGGTTAGCGACTTCGTGTCCTTCAGAGATCATCCGCCGAACTAGGTCCGGATGTTCCGCCGCGTAAACCCCAAGGACGAAGAACGTGCCTGGAAGCTGAAATTGCCCCAAGATGTCTAGGATCTTCGGTGTCCATATCGGATTGGGGCCATCGTCAAATGTAAGGAAAACCTTACGTCGTTTGACGCGAGCGTCACGTTCCCGAATTTCTGGCGGGCAAGACAAACGCCTCGATGTTTCGCGGCACACCTTTTCAGCCATGATTCGTTACGTTACCTATGTCGTTCACGTGTAAGCCTTCTGTCTCAAAGTGCACCGTGCGCAATGCGCCGTGCGGAGCCGACAATCTGTACGGTACGTGCGCCTCTGTTGCCCTAAATTGAAAGCCGCCGTAACTTTGCGGGACCGGTGTTTATTTGTACAATCGATTATTTAAATATCAATCATCCGTCATGTGGATGCCTCAACATGCGCTTCAAAGGCCTTGATCTCAACCTTCTCGTTGCACTGGACGCACTGATAACGCACCGCAATCTAACAGCCGCGGCGCACAACATCAACTTAAGCCAACCCGCTATGAGCGCAGCTGTAGCGAGGCTACGAGACTATTTCAGTGACAATCTGTTCGTGATGCGGGGGCGCGAGTTCGTCCCGACTGCTCGCGCGATGGAGCTGGCCGGTCCGGTTCGGGAGGCACTATCGCACATCCAGCTCTCGATCATCTCACGTGATGAATTCCAGCCATCTAAATCGAAACGCCGCTTCAGAATTTGTCTTTCGGGCTTCATGACACTCGTCTACGTTAAGAAGGTCATGAAGCGTGTCGCGTGCGAGGCTCCTGCGGTCAGCTTCGAATTGTTCTTTCCCGACGACGAGCCGGGCGAATTGCTTCGACGTGGCGATGTCGATTTCCTGATCTTACCGGAGCCGTTGTTGAGTGATACACATCCCAAGCGCGCCTTTTTGAAGAGAAGCTCGTGTGCGTAGGCTGTATGACAAACAAACAGCTATCTCAGGGGCTTGCTTTGGAGAAGTACGTGTCTATGGGGCATGTGACGGTAAGGTTTGGGCGTTCCCGCCGGCCCTCGATAGAGGAATTCTTCCTCCTCGACCTGGGCTTCAAGAGGCGTGAAGAAGTTGTAGTACCAACGTTTGACCTGGTCCCGCCGATGCTGTCTTGTACCAATCGCATCGCAACGCTCCCGCTACGACTAGCTAAGTATTTTGGGGAAGTGATTCCTTTGCGTATCGTCGATGTACCATTGCCACTTTCCTCGTTCACTGAGGCTGTCCAATGGCCTGTGCTCCATAACGGCGACCCGGCGAGCATCTGGATGCGCCAGGTTCTACTGGAGGAGGCGAAGAGCTTCGGCTAGTGTTGACGCGAAGGAGCCTAGCTGATAAATGATATCGGGGCCATCACGAGACGACAATTGCGTTGTCTGTTGCGGGGTGTATTGGTGGCACTTCCTTCAATGCAGCAAGGCCGATGTTCTAGAGCTACGGTGCACCTAAAGATGAGGCGTTGCCTACATCGCGTGCTCTCTGTTCCTGTTGTCATGGAACATCATATGAGGCACTCAGCATAAGCCGGCACCGACGTGGCGCGTGTCCTCGACGCGGAGTTTGTCTTAAAGGCGCCGTTTTTTTCAGTTAGTATCTTATGCTCGCACGGAGGGGCGTTGTTCTCCTTGTCGTGCCTCTCCGACATCGCAGCTGCGATTTGTCCGTTTTGTCGACAATGTAGATGCCCGCACACTGGTGGCGTCCGAATTCGCCATCGCGCGGCGCCAAATGATGCGTCGTTGTGTCGACCTTGCGTCTGCCGAAGGCGTGACGAGTTATCCCGGGAGTTGAATCCATGCCGCATTTCTATGCTAGCGAGAGTGCTAACGATTTCGATTTGGTGTACGAGGTAGTGCAGACGCTAGTCTCGTCGCGGGATGCCGAACAGACGTTGGACAGATCGCTGCGTTATCTTTCATATGCGCTAGGATGGCGCTCCGCGTTCATCGCCGTCGCGGAGCCTGGCGGATATCTGACTGGCTTTTGTTCCACGGGGCTTTCAGAGGGCTGGCGAGAGCGCGTGCGCTTTCTACCCGATGAGGGGGTTGTGGGACGTATTCATTCGAGCGATTCGCCTGTTATCGTGCCTGAGTTGCACGACGAACCGCTTCTCGCGGACGGTTTCGGAGCTGTTAATGAATTAGACGGTGGGCATATCGCTCTCCTGGGAACTCCAATCCGACATGAAGGGCGACCCCTTGGTGTTCTAGTCGCGTTTTGTGAAAATCCAGACGGAAAGCGTGCTTTTGCCAGCGATCTCCAACTCATGAAAGTCGTTGCAGCGCCTATGGGGCTAGCGCTGCTGCTTAATCGCGAAGCGATCCACAAAGGCGATAACACGGAACAGGCATATAGACGTCCACAGAAGGAGCATCTCCCTTTGCGCAATATTGATAATGCGGTGGGCCGTTCCGCCTCTATGCAGCGGGTATTTGCGCAAGTTCATCAGGTCGCGCCAGCGAGGGCGACAGTACTCTTGCGGGGTGAAAGCGGAACGGGCAAGGAGTTGATCGCGCGTGCAATCTATAGCTTGTCTCAGCGTAAGGATCAGCCATTTGTTTCGGTGAATTGCGCGGCGCTTTCAGAGACACTCTTGGAAAGCGAACTGTTTGGCCATGAGAAGGGCGCGTTTACTGGCGCGCAATCTCAACGAAAGGGTCGATTCGAACTAGCGCACGGCGGCACACTATTTCTCGATGAGATTGGCGACATTTCGCCATCCTTCCAGGCGAAGCTCTTGCGGGTTCTGCAAGAACGAGAGTTCGAACGCGTAGGTGGGTCAACACCTGTACGGGTCGATGTGAGGCTAATCGTTGCGACAAATCGTAACCTCGAACGAATGGTGAAGGAGGGTGAATTCCGCGCAGATCTGTATTATCGCATCAACGTGGTGAGCATTCATCTGCCGCCGCTACGTGAGCGCCGCGAGGACATTCCGGCCTTGGCGCAATACTTCTTAGATCGATTTAACCGTGACAACAGCAGGTCGCTGCACTTCACCGATGAAGCATTGGGCGTGCTTTCGGATTGCTACTGGGCTGGTAACGTGCGCGAGTTGGAGAACTGCGTTGAGAGGACTGCGACGATGGCACTCCAAGATTCGATCGATCGGCTCTCATTCCTCTGTGAGATGGATCGGTGTCTAACAAAAGGGTTGCATCACATCGAGCGAGAAGATGCCGTACGTCCTGACCGCTCGTCAAGCGCTACTGGGAGCGAAGAGGCCGCTGCTGTCGTCTTCGAAGATGCAAGTCACGATAGCAATAGATTCACCGTGGCGAGCAAGAACGACAGACCTCAAGGGGAGCGAGAGCGACTCGTTTGGGCGATGGAGCGCTGTGGCTGGGTGCAGGCAAAGGCAGCACGGCTTTTGGGCATTACGCCACGTCAGATTGGTTACGCGCTGCGTAAGCACGGTATCGAGCTTCGTCGTTTCTGATGGCAACAAATGCGCTGTATACGCTTCCAGCAGACCTATCACCGAAACCTGTGAAACTGAAAACACGCAGACGAGTTTACTCTTGCGTGACTGCACAGTGTCGGAATCGATTCCAACTTTGTCGGAGGAGCATCCAACGACGACAATTGCGGCGTGCGCGTAGGGGCTGCATAGCGGTAGATCCTCGCCTGCGATGATGGTACGCAACTTGCTGTTCTTCGTGAACCGCAGAATGTAGGGAGCCAAATATGTTGCGCAAGGCGAGGGCCGCCGATCTTTTCGACCAACCTGGTTGTGCGACGAACCGGGCAAAGAGCGAGGAGCGGCGTAAGCAGGGCTGTTCGAGGCGGCTCTTGCCGGGGGCGGCCGCTGGCGGCTGCGCATTCGACGGTGCGAAGATTGCACTCCAGCCCGTGGCTGACGTGGCCCACCTCGTGCATGGGCCGATCGCATGCGAAGGCAACTCTTGGGACAATCGCCACGCGGCGTCATCAGGGCCGACACTTTACCGCACGGGCTTCACTACTGACATCAATGAGTTCGACGTGATCTATGGCGGCGAGAGGCGCCTATTCAGTAGCGTGCGCGAGATCATTGAAAAGTACGATCCGCCAGCGGTCTTTGTTTATCAGACGTGCGTTACTGCGTTGATCGGTGATGACATAGACGCAGTGTGCAAGCAGGCTTCAGAAAAGTTCAGCAGGCCCGTCATACCGGTGCACGCGCCCGGGTTCTCTGGATCAAAAAACTTCGGCAACAAACTTGGCGGCGAGGCGCTTTTGAATTATGTAATAGGTACCCATGAGCCCGCATACACAACGCCGACAGACATCAACGTCATCGGGGAGTACAACCTGTCAGGCGAGTTATGGCAAGTGAAACCGCTCTTTGACGCGCTTGGCATCCGGTTTTGTCGTGCATCACTGGCGATGGTCGATACAGCGACATTGCGAGCGCGCACCGCGCGAAAGCTAACATGGTGGTGTGTTCGAAGTCGATGGTCCATGTCGCAACGAAGATGCAGCAGCGCTATGGCATTCCATACTTTGAGTGCTCATTCTATGGCATTGGCGACATGAGCAATGCGCTCCGGCAGATCGCAAGTCTGTTGGTACAGCGAGGGGCATCCGAAGACCTGCTAGCCCGTACGGAGCGCTTGATTCAAGCTGAGGAGAGGCGCGCATGGGAACGGATTGCGTCGTACCGTGAGCGTCTTGAAGGCAAACGTGCGCTACTTATCACCGGGGGGGTGAAATCCTGGTCAGTTGTAGCTGCGTTGCAGGAGGCCGGCCTTGAAATCATTGGCACAAGCGTGAAGAAGAGCACCAAGGAGGATAAAGAAAGGATCAAGGGGATCATGGGACAGGACGCGTTCATGTTTGACAACATGACGGCGCGCGAGATGTACAAGATGTTGCGCGACGCGAAGGCCGACATCATGCTGTCCGGAGGACGATCACAGTTTGTCGCATTGAAGGCGCGCATGCCTTGGCTCGACGTTAATCAAGAGCGCCATCATCCGTATGCCGGATACGAAGGAATCGTTGAGTTGGTGCATGAGATTGACCGTGCCATTTATAACCCGGTCTGGCAACAGGTGCGCATTCCCCCGCCGTGGCATGACGACGGTGAGGCCATTTGGTTAAGCGATTCCAGCCAGAGCGAGTGTACTCTGCACACAAAGCCGCTGCAGAATCCAGTGAGCGCACCTCGGCCCGTTCTGGCGCCTTAAGAGGGTGGGGAGATTATTTTGGCTATTGTGGTCAAATCGGAAAAAGCATGCACGGTAAACCCGTTAAAAACAAGCCAGCCACTCGGTGCCAGCTATGCGGCTATGGGACTCGACGCCTGCGTGCCTATGATGCACGGCTCGCAAGGCTGCACGTCGTTTGGCTTGGTGTTGCTGGTTCGACATTTCAAGGAAGCTATCCCCCTGCAGACTACAGCGATGAATGAAGTCTCTGCCGTGTTGGGCGGATATGACAATGTCGAGACAGCGTTGCTTAACATTCGAAAGCGGGAGGCGCCAAGAATCGTTGTAGTCTGCTCGACGGGTCTCACCGAGACCAATGGCGAGGATCTTGGTGGTCATCTTAAAATGATACGCAGGCGTAACCCAGAACTCATCGATACGGAAATTGTGTACGTCTCGACGCCGGATTACGCTGGGGCCTTCGAGGACGGCTACAGCAAGGCTGTGTCGGCGATTGTGATGACACTAGTCAAGCCACTGCCTACCATTTATCGACAAATTAACGTGTTGCCCGGTAGCCATTTGTCGCCACGTGATATTGAAGAGCTGCGCGCGATAGTCGATACATTTGGCCTAGACCCAATAATCCTCCCAGACATTTCCGGTTCGCTTGATGGTCATCTTGCTTCAGAATGGCGGGGTACAACGCAGGGCGGGACTACGCTCGATCAAATCCACGCTGCCGGTGCATCCTCTTTCACAATCGGCATTGGGGAGCAAACTCGCGCTGGTGCGCGAGCGTTACAGGCGATAGCCGGCACGCCATTCGAAATCTTCGAACGCCTCACGGGACTGGAGCCCAACGACCGGCTGCTGCGGCTTCTTGCGCAGTTGTCGGGCCGAGCTATTCCAGGAAAGTACCGTCGGCAGCGTAACCAACTGCTGGATGCAATGCTAGACAGCCACTTCTACACGGGTGGCATAAAGGTAGCAATCGGTGCAGAGCCTGACCTGCTCCTTTCGGTTGGTTCACTGCTGCACGAGATGGGGGCAGAATTGTCGGTCTGCGTCAGCACGACAGCATCTGCCGCGCACGCACTATTGCCAGCAAGCGAAGTGGTGCTGGGGGACTTGGAGGACATGGAGCGCGCGGGCGGCAATTGCGATGTGCTAATTACTCATTCGCATGGACGGCAGATGGCCGCGCGACTCGGCAAACCGCTGATGCGCGTAGGCTTCCCTGTGTTCGACCGCGTGGGAAACGCACATCGGTGTCAAATCGGCTATCGAGGAACGATGGAACTGATCTTCGAGTTTGCAAACCTGATGCTCGAGCAGGTTAAATACCGCGCACCGAGCGATTGGCCTCTGCCCGGGATCGAGCCTCCATCGTATTGTGGAAACTCCCGCGATCTGATGCCGAGATTCCGTCCAGCCACTGAGTGATTCCACAAGGAGAGCATGCATGAAAATCGCATTCGCCACGCAAGATAAGGTGCATGTTGACGCGCACTTCGGGTGGGCTAAAAATATCGTCGTCTACGACGTGACAACGGAGGGGCACAAGTTTATCGAGGTTTTCGATTTCAGCGACACGCCGCAGAAGCATGGCAACGAAGAAAAGTTGGGGCGAAGGATCGAAGTCATCCGTGACTGCGCGGTCTTGTGCGTTGCAGCAATTGGAGGCGCTGGCGCGGCGCGCGTGGTTGCGTTGAAGATCCATCCTATCAAGGTGGCACAGGCAGAGCCGATTGAAGTGATCCTGAGAAGGCTCCAGGAAGTGTTAAAGGGAACACCGCCGCCGTGGTTAAGGAAGGCGATTAAGAAGGACGTTGGCACGCCATACGATTTCGCAGCGGACGACGAGTTGCCCGATAGCCGCGCCTATTGCAAAGAAGACGACTTCGCTTTGCGTCACAAATTGCTCGGTACGGAAACTGGCAGGGAAGGCAAGATAAATGATCCTGAGGAAAAGAAAGCGCGCTTGAAAAAACTGAATGCGCTGGCTGTGCAAGCCAAGATGGACCTACACGATCTATCCGAAGAGTTGCCGGCTAGTTGGGAGAAAATCTTAATCGTTGCCGGACGCTGCCACGAAATCCACGCCGCATTGATGGAGGCGCGAAAGAGCGCCGGAGCGGCTTACAAGTGAATAGTGCGAGAATTGACGTGAGCGATAACTTTTCCGTAACGCTACCAAGCGGCGCGATCTGGACGCCGGACTTGTTAGTTCGATCGATCAGCACAAATGCATCGGTTGTGGCCGATGCTTTCGTGTGTGTCCTCGCGGTGTCCTTCAACTGGTGGGGGTTAGCGAGGACGGGAGCCTTATTTCCCTTGAGGGCGAGGACGAGGATGAATGCGAGAAGAAGGTTATGACTATCGCGCATCGCGAGTATTGCATAGGTTGCACTGCGTGCGCGAAGATCTGTCCAAATAAGTGCTACACGCACGCGCCGGCTGAGGTATTAGAGAGGACGCCCATGGACTCCCACAGGACTCTAATGCGTCATGCTGTAGATGCCAATGACTCCACGGTGCTTGCGCTTGCTGGCATTCTCTCTTCGGCCCTCGATGAAGGGGACGTACATGCCCTCCCCATAACGGGACTTGATGCGAACGAGACAAGGTGGCTGCTTGCGCACTGGTTTCCAGGTGCGGATGATGCATTATCTTTGCAACTGAATAGGGCGACTACGACCTCGCAAGACCAAACGCGTTACGATGAGGTCGAGGATCTCGTAACCTTGCTTGAGGCGCACGCAGATCCGCGCGCCGGTACACCCAACGAGGTGCGCTGCGTTTCCCACGCACTGGCTTCCGCGTGTTTGAAAGACAAACACTTGTGGCAAAATTTACGCCTTCCCTCCCGGGTGGAACTGTCTGAGCTGCTTAAGTACTGGTTCCCCCTGCTCGCTGAAAAGAATGTCCACGGCATGAAGTGGAAGAAGTTCCTCTACAAACAGCTATGTGAACGCGATGCGCTATATGTCTGCAGGGCTCCGAGCTGCAGCGTTTGCCCCAGTTTCGGAGATTGTTTTGGGCCTGAGTGACAAAAGATCACACTTTACAAGTCGGCGGTCAGTGAGCATCAGATCCATAGAAAGACGTTTGAATCATATCCACATACCATAAACACGTTCGACCGTGGCTGGGGCGAAGGATATACCGTATGGTCCATCCATGTCCGCTGGCGCTGTCTGGAAGCTTAATGAGCGAGCACGGCTTCAACGACTTCAAAGCCGATGCTGGCGGCGGGGTCCAGCTTGCGAAGCTTGTTCATCAGCTGGAGCGCCATGGCATGTTCGCCGAGGCGTATACTAAATAGCGTCAGGGCCTTCAGGGTGAAGAGCCAGAAGCGACCGGGGCCGGAAATTGTGAAGTCGGTGTCGCCCGGTTCTACCGCACGCCAATCAATGTTGATGGAGGCTTGTCGCGCTGCGGCTACCAGGGCTTTGTCGGCCACCTCCTGCGCTTTGCGAAGCTCACCGTGGTTTGCTTGGAACTTATACAGCAGATAGTACGGCGGCAGACAGTTCGGGAACGAGAGAACTGCCGTCCATAAGGCGACTTCCGCATTGTAACTGCCCCCACCCCGAATTGTATTGATCAACTGTAGAACTGCGGGCGGGACAGTGCCGCCAAAGAGTTCGGCAGACTCGAAACCAGTAATGAGATTCATCTATTTCTCCTACATGATGAGGCATCCGATCACTTTACTATTCTCAAGCTGATGGATGACCGATGAAGCGGCGAACGATCTGACTTAGGCGCCGGTACAATAAAGAAGGAATCCTACGGAAGGCCCCTTTAGCTTAACGTCGCAACGAAGGCAGCCACCATCCCTTGCCGCGAAAGGCGCCTCTGGTCGTTTTTTAAAAAGGGAAGGGAGCAATAAAGGCCCCCGCCCATTTCAGCGCTTTGGCCTTAGCCGAACTTGAACTGGATACCATGACCGCCTCGCGGGTACTCCCAGTCGACGTTGTGGTGGTCGGTGCAGAGAATGCGGCAACTGCCACATTCAAGGCACCCGTCGGTGATGAGGGTGACTGACCCATTGGTCTCGCTTCGGTAGCAAGAGGCTGGGCAAATGAACGTGCAGCTTTTGTCAGCACAGTCATTGGTGCAAATTTCCACGTTCTTGATGTGGATATGTGGCCTCCCTACGTCCACGCGATAGCGGTTCTGATATAGCTTTTCTTCGATATTAACGGTCACTTTTCTCATCGAAACGCCCTCCATAGTTTGTATGCGTCGCCAAGAAGCCCAGGCAGAGTCCGGTGCTTCCGGAACTTTCCCACGATTTCGTGCTTCTTTGTCGCCTTGTCGACGCCGTCTACTGTAATCATCGTACGTGCTGCGCTTGCGATGAGGTCAGGATACGTTGTAAAGAATTGCGGGTTGTGTCGCAGGATCTCTGGCATGTGGCGATACTTGTACAAATCCTTTATCACGAAACTCCTATCAAGAGCGCTCTTGTACGTCGAAAGTGCTTGGGCGCGGTAGCCACGGCCCACCGCTTTTGCCACTATTGCTGTTTCCGCAGCAAGGCGGCCTGTCGTCATCGCTAGGTTAGACCCCTCCCGATGCGCGGAATTAACGAAGCCTCCTGAATCACCGACGATCATCCAGCCATTGCCATACACTTGCGGAATCGTATTGAAGCCACCTTCGGGAATTAGATGTGCACAGTACTCTTTCATTTCGCCTCCATCAATGAGTGGAGCTATTGAAGGGTGGTGCTTCATGTTCTCGAGCAGCGCATAAGGCTCGTTCGGTGTGCGGACTCTTTGAAGTCACTTAGCATGCATCCGACGCCGATGGTCAGCGACTCTTTGTTTGTATAAAGAAAGCCCGTGCCTGTCATGCCATCGGTGATGCGGCCAACCATTTCGATAGCGACGCCTTCGTCTCCTACTACGTTAAAGCGTTGGCGAATGGTTTCCTCGGGGAGGAAAAGAATCTCTTTGACAGCCAGCGCGACGTTTTGCGCTTCAATCTCGCCGTGAAATTTCGCCTTGCGTGCAAGCGTTGAGTTGACGCCATCTGCGAGTATCACAATGTCTGCGTACACGTCACCGTGTTCACGGTCGCACTGAACGCCGACGACCTGGTCACCATCCAAAATCAGTTGATTCACCGTCGTCTCACAGATAAGCAATGCGCCGGCCTCGCGAACCTTTGAGGAGAACCATTTATCAAATTGCGCGCGGATGATGGTGTATCGATTATAGGGTTGTTTGTTGTAGTCATCGCTTCGTACGTGCGTGCCTACGAACGAAGTTCCGTCGAGCATCCACATGCGCTGTTCAATGATGTGCCGCTCGAGCGGTGCATCGTCGCGAAAATCTGGAATAATCTGTTCCAGCGCATTCGCATAGAGAATCGCTCCCTGAACGTTCTTGCTGCCCGGATATTCACCGCGCTCAATTTGAAGAACTTTTAGACCTGCCTTGGCCATCACGTACGCCGCGGCGTTCCGGAGGGTCCTGCCCCAACGACAATTACGTCAAAACGCAAAGGTTCCGTCATTCGCTTACCCTCATGTGTTCCAATCTCCGCTGTGCAAAGTGGTCCTTGCAGGCTTGAGTCAATGCCGGCAGTAGTTGCATGGCATCCCCGACGATGCCGTAATGCGCGTAGGCGAAAATCGGTGCATTTGCATCGGTATTGATCGCCACGATGATGTCAGAACTTTCCATGCCGACGCGATGCTGGATCGCACCGGAAATTCCTGCTGCGATGTAAAGTTTCGGTCGAACGGTTTTACCCGTCTGCCCTACTTGGCGCTCGGCTTCGACCCAGCCAGCTTGCACGCAGGGGCGAGTTGCGCCAACTTCTCCGCCGAGTACACGCGCGAGATTGAAGACGAGCTGGAAGTTCTCGGGATTCTTCAGTCCCTTCCCACCACTTACGATCACGTCCGCGTAAGGAAGGTTATTTTGATTGCTTTTTGAATCGGCGATGAAATCGAGCAACTTCGTTACAATGTCGGACTCTAGCATTCCTAATTGCTCTTGAATGATTTGTCCGCAACGGCCAGGCTGAGTTGGAGGCATCGCCATTACACGCGGACGAACCGTCGCCATCTGAGGACGGCATGCAAGTGTCATTATCGTGCAAAGAAGTGAACCGCCGAAGGTCGGACGAGTGGCCGCGAGAGCGCGCGAGGTCGAGTCGATGCTCAAGCTGGTGCAGTCCGCCGTCAGGCCCGTCGAGAGAGTCGTCGCCACAGAGCCGGCAAGATCTCGGCCCATAGTGGTCGCTCCGAGAAGCAGGATCTCTGGACGATATTTGTTAACTAAATCGGTCAATCCTTTTGTAAATGGCTCATTTCGATACCCAAGCAACACCGGATCGTGGATCACATAAGCCTTGTTTGCACCGAAGCTAAATGCTTCAGTTGCAAACTGCTCAAGCGGTTCGTCAGAGCCGCCGAGCGCGACTACTGCTACTTCACTGCCCAGCTTGTCTGCGAGCTTATAAGCCTCGCCTAGCAGTTCCCACGACACGCTATGAACCTGACCCTGGTCGTGTTCAAGGAAAACCCATACACCCTTGTAAGTTTTCAGGTGTTCAGGCAACTCGAGGTGGCGGCCGCTGGCCTTCCTAACTGTAGTGTTCGGCATGTTGTCTTAGCCAATGGGAAAATTCATGAAAACCTCTTCATTAGGAGGTCCGTCTCCAATGTCGGATGACGGGTAAGTATCTTTTCCATCAGTTTGCGAGACACATCGTGCAGGCTTGAGGCATTCACTTCCAGAATCTCGGCCTTTTCGTCTCTTGGCGTTGGGCCAAATACTTTGCTAACTACTGTGGGCGAGCCTTTTAGCCCAATCTTATTCAAGTCAGTGATACCAGCTTGCTCGCGATTCCATTTGCGTATCGGAAACGCAGCCGCGTGTATCATTGCGGGGAGCGTTGCAAAGCGCAATTCGTTCGTGTTCTCAAGCATCGTCACGAGGCAAGGCAACGCGGTCTGAAGCACCTGCACGCCTCCTTCCGCGCGGCGCTCGACGACGATTGAGCGTGCATCTAAATCTGTCTCGACAACCTTGGAAACATAGGTCAGGAGTTGGAAACCGAGCCGTCTCGCGATGCCGGGGCCAACTTGCGCGGTGTCGCCATCGATGGTCTGTTTTCCCGTAAAGACGATATCCACCGTTTGTTGCGTCGTGATCTGTTGGATGGCAGCGGCAAGTGCATAAGAAGTTGCGAGCGTGTCGGCCCCAGCGAATGCGCGGTCGGTGATTAGCACGGCGTCATCAGCGCCGAAGCTGATGCACTTGCGCAGCGCGTCCTCAGCCTGAGGCGGCCCCATGCACAGTGCCGTGATTCGTCCTCCGAGGCGGTCCTTAAGCCGCAACGCTTCCTCCAATGAAAATAGGTCGTACGGGTTCACGATCGCAGGAACGCCTTGGCGCATTATTGTATTGGTGACAGGATGCACCCGGATCTGCGCTGAATCGGGGACTTGCTTGATACAGACAACAATATGCATGGTTCGTTCTCCGTGTCAGACAGCGTCGCGATTGCTTAGCGAAGCGCGGAGGTTCTCGAGGTTGACGTGCCGCCGTCCATCCGTCTCCTGAAAACACCTGAACACCTTTTGTTCCGCTGGCGTGGACAAGACAAAATCGTTGTAGGCTTTGAGCAGCGAGCTGCGATAAAATGCGAACATCGCAGTGCCGTTGTCACCGGAAGTTTTTCCTGTTGCTCGATGTACTGAAAAAACCGCTTCAGGATGTGTAAACGGCTGACGTTCAGAATTTTTTTCGTCGAATGCGATGTCAAAATACCGAAAAAATCCTCAGTCGACGAGAGGTGTTGGTGGTGATTGATGAGTCCTTGCATATCTTTGCTCCTGGTGAACAGTAAGCTGCTAGGAAGTGGGTTAGGAACAGACGGGCGACATGCATGGCGGGCGCCGCGCTGTATGAAGGGTAAGCAGACGCTGTTGTTTGGGAAATAGCAAAGCCAGGTTAGAGGAATTCTTGCTGTCGTCGGGATAAGAAGAAATGATTTGCCATCGATTTGCGGAGCCGGCTCGCGCAACTCCAGCTCCATTCTTTCACCCATACGGTCCTGGAAAACCCTGCCATAGTCACCCGAATTCTCGTAGTCCACGTCGGTGGTCGAATTATTTACAACTAAAGCCCGCTTCGAATCGGGCGTGTCGTATCGGTTCGGTCGTAGACCGTAACTGGATTCGCAGTATTGTGGGCGCCAATGCCTGACTCTCAGGGAGTCGATACCGATGCTTGTCTTGTTTGACGGCCCTGCCCGTTCAGACGCGTCTTTGACAAGCGAAGAGATCGGGATGAGCGCCTTCGTGTCGATGCCCGTATCCGGCCCTCGCAAGTGTCGTACACCCATCACAACTTCCTCGAGCGCTGCATTACCCTCTGGGCGAACCATTCGGTTTACGATCGTGTTCACATGGCTGGCGCCGGCGCGAAACGCAGCTAGTGTATTTGCAGTAGCGAGGCCGAGATCATTTTGTGCATAGATTTCCATGTCCAAATCAACGGCATCGCGTAGCTTTGCAATGATGTCGTAGGTCCTAAAGGGGCCAATCGCACCAATGGTGGCGGAGAATCGGATGCGTTGTGCGCCATAACGCCTTGAGCATTGCGCGACTTCCACAAGGAACGCGGGGTCTGCACGCGAAGCGTCGTCCATACCGAGGGAGATCTTTGGGTGGCATTTCGCGGCTTTCTGGATAAGGCGTGCGATCTGGGCCAATACCCAGCTTCGCGACTGCCGCAGATGTTGAAAATAGAGATCAGAAACGGGAATGGACAGATTCACAATGTCGGCATTGCAGTGCAACGCTGCGGATAGGTCGGCGTCCGTCAGGCGCCCGAAAATTATGGTTTTGGCCTCGAGGTTCATGTTGACAATCGCGTCGATGCACGCGTTCTCCTCATCGCCCATGACCGGGATCCGACCTCAAGTTCTGCCACTCCTCACGCGAAAGCACGCTGGCGGTCGCACATTTTTCCGCTAGGCGAAACGCGACTCGAGGCGGCCAATTTGGGCCGCACAATGTCGTGTCCATAATAGTCGGCTTGAGCATCTCGGTAGTCGCCTCACGCATCATTGGTCCCGAACGGATCAGCAAGCGTTATGCCAGCCAAGTACTTTAAGCTGGAGCGCTATCTGTACGAGCGACAGCAGCATTCTATGTCAGTAAACACGGGGCTTCCGCACATTCTTCGTGTCGCAAATGTCTCTGTCCGGACACGCTGCTCTTGACTCAACCGGTACTGTCAGGCGCCGCGAGGCAAGTCGCATTTAGCTCATTGGGGCCCTGTTTCGGAGGGGGAGCTTCCATCTTGCAACTCAGCTGGCGTGATGTTCTTCGACTCAAACGTGCGACCAACTCGTTATCGGGACTTGAAGACCGTCAACAAACTGTCGGAATTTTCTGCAAAAGGGCCGAGACGATCTCTGAGTGATGGCACGGATCTCGCTTTTCCGCTAAGACCGACCACTCTCGATGAGAGGAAAAGACCTATGCGAGATAGCGCGAGCGCAAGCATGCGACCAGCGCCTGCCTGTATCGGAGACGAGCAGAAGATTGTGCCCCTAGTGCCGAACAGCGGAACATGCGCTCCACGCGGCGGCGGTAGCTCGTTCGGTGGAGTCAGCATGTTGAACTGCGCGTCGTCTGGGGGGGGGTGAGGGCATGCTTCCGGAGGTGTGGGAGAAGATACGAGATCATCCATGCTACTCAGAGGAAGCGCATCATCATTATGCCCGCATGCATGTAGCGGTTGCGCCCGCCTGCAACCTTCAGTGCAACTACTGCAACCGCAAGTATGACTGTTCAAACGAGTCGCGACCTGGCGTTACGTCGCAAAAGCTGACGCCAGAGCAGGCCGTGAGGAAGGTGATGGCCGTGGCGAGCCGCATACCGCAGCTGACGGTGGTCGGCATTGCTGGGCCCGGTGATTCCCTCGCGAATCCGGGAAGAACGTTCGAGACGTTCCGTTTGCTTCAGGAGCAAGCTCCTGAGATCAAGCTGTGTCTATCGACCAATGGCCTAGCGTTGCCTGACTTTGTGGATGACATCTGTCGATACAACATTGATCACGTGACAATTACCGTCAACATGGTCGATCCAGTTGTTGGAGCAAAAATCTACCCATGGATTTTCTGGAACCGACGCCGATTGACAGGGAAGGAGGCCGCGTGCGTGTTGCATGAGCGGCAGATGCGAGGGCTCGAGATGCTAGCAGAACGTGGCGTCCTGACGAAAATCAATTCGGTGTTGATTCCAGGCATTAATGATGAACATCTAGTTGAGGTAAACCGCGCGGTGAAGGAGCGGGGTGCGTTCCTTCACAACATCATGCCGCTAATTTCCGATCCATCGCATGGTACGTACTTCGGCCTGCACCAACAGCGTGGACCCACCGCCCATGAGCTGAAGGAAGTACAGGAAGCTTGTTCAGGCGGTGCGAATTTGATGCGTCATTGCCGGCAATGCCGAGCGGACGCGGTAGGCCTCCTCGGTGAGGATCGAAGTGAGGAGTTCTCACTCGACAAAATCGAGCAGATGGAAATCGAGTATGACCGAAAGAGCCTCCGCGAATACCAGTGGCGCACTGAAACTGAGGTCATCGTTCAACGCGAGGCTAAGAAGGAGGTGCTAGCCTTAGCGCAGGCCAACAAAGCGACAGGGGCCCTGAAGGTCCATATTGCCGTTGCCACGAAAGGCGGCGGTCGCGTGAACGCGCATTTCGGACATATCTCTGAGTTACAGGTCTTCGAAGTTAGCGCTACTGGCGTGCACTTTGTGGGTCACCGCCGAGTTGAATCGTATTGTCAGGCGGGGTATGGCGACGATGAAGGACTACTTCAGATCATACGCGCGATCAACGATTGTCATGCCGTCCTTGTGGCAAAGATGGGTTCGTGTCCGCGTAAGGAACTATCCGATGCCGGCATCGAGGCTGTGGACAAGTACGCGGGGGAGATTGTTGAGGTTGCAGCATTATCGTGGTTCAACGACTACTCAAGCCGTGTGGCTGGCGGCGTAGGCACGCATAAAACTCCCGACGGCGCGGTGATCCGGCAGAGCGCCCCATAAAAGATCTGACACCTTCCGTTGGACGGAAAAAAGCATGCTCGGCCTAGTGTTAGCGTAGTTAAAAATTGTAAGGAGCGTATTTATGGCCCTGAAGATTATTGCCTCTGCCTGCACCGGTTGCTCGGCGTGCGAGGCACAGTGCCCAAATGTCGCCATCAGCGAAAAAGGCGATGTGCTGGCAATTGATCCGAAGAAGTGCACGATGTGTGACGGGTTCGATTCCCCGCAGTGCGTGGCGGTATGCCCCGTCGAAGATTGCATAGTACCGGCTTAGCATGGCTAGCACGCGAATCGCGTTCTGAGTACATGCTTCGCTATCTGTCGGTATCGTTTCTTACAATACTTCTATTTTGCGGAATAGGGTCATTACTCGATTGCTAACGGCTTATTCCTTCGCCCTGGTTTCTTGCCATGGCTTAAGCCCTCCCGGTGGAGAGACTATGAATTGCTGAGAACTATGAAGATAGGCTGCCTTGTAGATGCCCAGCCAAGCGATGAGGCGATGGAACTAGGATCCGCTGTGAGGTGCGGAACGTATGCGCATAGCGTGGAGGACACTTTCAATGGATGCCCCATTTAGGAATTGGTCTCGCGAGAAAGCGATGTCGGGACGAGCGCAAGTCATATGCAACTATGAGAGTGATGACACCATTGAAATAGCGTTTGAGCCTAGCTTTAGCGTTGGCGAGCGCGTAATTGCACGATCGATGATTCGCAATGATGGTACGTTTTCTACGAAAAAAATCGGCGAAGTTATCGTGAACAGAGGAGATATTGGCTACGTCACTAGAATCGACACCTTCCTGCAACGGTTCTACGTCTATGCGGTTCTCTTCGTCGAAAAGGATTATCGCGTCGGCATGCGTGCAAGAGAACTCTGCACGCTGGACCACCTGAATGAAGTCGTGCTGGCGATTATACGTGACCACATTGCTGGGCCCTGGCCACAGCTGAGGTGATCTATTTGGCGCAATTTAATTGTGCGATGTTCAATGCGGGATGGCGAACCTACCAGACTTTCTAGTTTCGTGTTGCCCTTTTTGCCTTACGGCTTGATTTCCACTCCATCCGGGAGACCTCACGTGAAAATTATGATTCGAAAGGACATTACGGGTAGCTTAAAGCGTACTTACCAAGGAAGGATCTTGAGGAGCCGATAGTCTCCATGACAAGGGAAAAATGTGGGGTGGGCTTGTTATGCTTGGGAATGGTTGGCAGTTTCAGTTGCCAGAGATGGCGGCAGACACCCCGCTTCCAATCACTGTGGAAGCCAGACGAGTTGATAGTGGGGACAAATGACATGGCACTCACTGCTGATCATGTCACTGTGATAACTGAGTTGATTCTCACCGAACCGACGCTACCGGAGGTCGCGGCCAAGTGGCGAAATTGCTATCCTGATGTTCGTGTCATGCGGATCAACGAGCTCGAAATGCGGTACGAGAAGCCAGTTGTGGAGTTGGCGGGTCGACGCGTCTATTTTGCCTTGGCAACGGGTGTATGCATCTCTATAACGGCGGAGCAGGCGAAGCAACATGCTGATCCTTACAGAAGATTGGGTTTACAATGAAGAAGACAGCATTGCCTAATTATTGAACTGATTCGTTGTTGGGGGAGGATCATAATAAAATTCCTCTCTGACACGTGCAGTAATTGCGTTTTTGTAGGATAGGAGTGACGGCGTCGAAGTGCTATTAAAAAGTGGTATCGGACATACGTCTGCGGTGGCTACGTGAGCATGTTCAGCACTAGATAATTTAGTCCGCAGAGGGCTCCAGATTTATCTATGCAGGCTGAGCGTTCACGCCGCATGTCGAATGTTTGAGAAACAGAATAGCCTCCATAATTTCCGCTAAATGATCAATGGATTTGCTTATAGGTATTCGCGTCCACAGGTGTTGTACGGGCACCATGGACATGGACGGAAGCTCCAATTGGCACCTATGAGGCATTAGCAGGGTCATAATTTGCTCCAAGTTTGCTAACCAATGGAGACTTGGAGCTACCGTATTGACGACGACCCCACAGTGGCAGTAGATACTAGTTCCAAGCTAGGCGAGAGCTTGGTTACGATAGATTTCCAGCACAGAAATCGAAGAGTTTCCCTTGCTCCCTGAGCACATCGCTTGGCAGTTTCTTCGGTGACAAGGTGTTTTAGTTTGGCCATGGCTTGCCGCACCTCATTACACACAACTCCTGTTGGCCGGTGCTCCGCAAAAAGTCGTTTACGGTCAATGACATAGCGGGTGGGGTTGTAAACTCTTTCGGATTGTCGTTCACTCTTGCATTTTGGGCGGCACATGCAGCGAGAGGCAACGAGTTGGGCAGCGGCAGAATTCAAGGACATTGACTTGGGCGACGAGCGCCTGAACAAGCGGGCGGTGCTGTTAGCGGAGCGGCTCGCAGAGAAGCCGACGGCAAGCATACCGAGTGCGTGTGGCGGCTGGGCGGAAACGGCTGCTGCGTACCGCTTCCTGGCTCAGGATGAATTGGACTGGCGCGATATTCTGGCGCCCCATTGGCAGAGCTCAGCCGAGCGGATGCGAGCTTGCGAAGTGGTGCTATGCATCCAAGACACCACGGAGCTGGACTGTCGCCATGCTCGGCGGCTTCTTGGCGCGCAAAGGCGACGGTGAACCCGGAGTCAAGACTATCTGGCAAGGCCTGCAGCGAGTGGTGGATTTCGCCGCCGGCCTCAAGTACGCCCGAGAACTGGGCGACTGAATTGTGTGTAATCAAATGGGCCAAGTCATGTCCGCGGCCGACCAGTTCTACAGCCTCTCCTTCTAATCTCGGTCCGCTCTTGCGATTCTCGCTCGGCTCCACTCCCTTATTGCGACAGAACCTTGGGGGGCGATCCGCAGCGCGAGCTGTCGGCTGAATCCGAACATCGCCATCAAGCTTGACGCGCCGCGAGCAGGTGGCAAGGGCGTACACTAGGAGCCCGTCGGACTTGAACAACCGATGCGCACGACAAGGCGATAAAACGATTCAAAACCGAATGCGTAGCTCATCTACCGCCTTGTAGCACGCGAAATATGCTCAAAATTTAGGCAATTTCTTGGCGGATGTTGAAAGTCCGACAGCCTCCTAGATGAAAGCGAACCCGGCTGGCCGGGTTCGATGTTTCTCGCTTGCCGTCAGAGCTGTGTGCGTGACGAGGCGTATGCATCGTTCTCAGTTCCCGCCGCTCACGTGGCAGCGATGGCAGGCACTTCTCTTAGCAATTTCCGCAAGAAATGCGCGCCGACCGCGGCGAGCAACGAGGCGGCAACCCATACCATCAGTGGCGCTTCAGCGGCCATCTCCTTGATACCGCCTGCCATGGTCACCATGACCCCGGTATTGATGCCAGCATGCAAAAGGATGCCGGGCCAGAGTGATCGCGTGCGGCAATACAGCGCGGCAAGAAGCAGTCCCAACAGAAAGGCGATGACGAACTGGTAGACGTTCAGGTGTATCAAACCGAACAGAAAGGCCGAATAGACCGTCGCATCGGCTCGGGCATATCGATTTAGCAACCCTCTGAGCAGCACTCCGCGAAAGAACATCTCCTCGACCATCGGCGCAACCAGACAGACGAGTACCCACATTCCCAAGTTTCCCTGGCTAAGTTCCTCCCCGAACTTTGCCGCGCTGGAGGACATTGGGAAAACCAACTCCAACAAGCTGGCTGTCAATCCGTCCAGCAGCAACAAAAGCGGTAGCAGCAGAAGGATCGGTAGCGTCAAAACGCCAAGCGTAGTCATCGCGGACGCGGGACCGTGATGCAGGATTTCCCGCTGTGGGATTTGGCGGATGTGCGCGAATGTCGTGAAGATTAGACCGCAAGCGATCACGCGGACGACGGCGCGGCGCTCCATGTCTGAAGTCCGGCATGAATGAGTGGCGTCCATGTCAGCATGCTGACGATGACCTCGCCGAACCAGAGCACTAAGGTAAATGCCGCTGCCTCGCCGAAAGTGAAAGACCAATCTCGACTTTGCTTGTTGCTCGTTCGCATCGTGCCCCCGAAACGTTTGGATGGATAGGTGGTGGCGGCAGTTCTGGCATGGTAGGTGTTCAGCGCCTTGCCATATTGAAGAACTTTTCCGCACATGACACCTTATCGCCTTTTGTCGAGACTGAAAATAGTATGACGAGGGTTTAACAAAATTTGATGTTCAAACGTTGAGGCTGGCCCATTCAGCCTGGCTTGCCGGGCTTGCGCGCCAGCGCGAATCGGCCACGCAGCTTCTAGTTCTACACATCGTACCAGTCCTAATGTTCCGAGTGAAGAACTCACTGACGGCACACCAGAAGCGTAGTCGTCAAATGACGCATTTCGACAAAGTGGGAACGGTTTGTCGGTATAGCGACGCAACCATAGTTGATAGTCGGGACTACATGAAATTCTCCGAAACCCGCGATTTAGCTGGGGTTTCGAGAAGTTCAAAGCACATGGCACGAAAGCTGCACTAAAGCAGGTTGCACGGACGCGAACTGGCCGATGCGTGATCTGAGAGAAGAAGACCATAGGGAACACACCGCAGGCTGAGGACATGCTCGTGGCCTTGCAAACCATGGTCACCCTGCTTCACCTTCTATTTCAATGGAGTAAGACAATGTCTAACCTTCGGCAAATTGCCTTTTATTGGTAAAGGCGGCATCGGCAAGTCAACTACGTCGCAGAATACGCTCGCGGCGCTGAGCGACCTCGGGCAGAAAATCCTCATCGTTGGGTGTGATCCAAAGGCGGACTCGACACGCCTGATCCTGCATGCTAAAGCCCAAGATACAATCCTCTCCCTTGCGGCTGAAGCCGGGTCCGTCGAGGATCTCGAGCTTGATGACGTAATGAAGATCGGCTACAAGGACATCCGGTGCGTCGAGTCTGGGGGGGCCGAACCGGGGGTAGGCTGCGCAGGCAGAGGTGTCATAACCTCAATCAATTTCCTGGAGGAGAATGGTGCGTATAACGATGTTGACTACGTGTCATACGATGTGTTGGGCGACGTCGTCTGTGGCGGTTTTGCGATGCCAATACGTGAGAATAAGGCCCAAGAGATCTACATTGTGATGTCTGGCGAGATGATGGCGATGTACGCAGCGAACAACATTTCAAAAGGGATCTTGAAATATGCAAACAGCGGTGGCGTGCGCCTAGGTGGGCTGATCTGTAACGAGCGAAAGACCGACAAGGAACTCGAGCTAGCCGAATCGCTTGCTGCGATGCTAGGCACGAGATTGATCCACTTCGTGCCGCGTGACAACGTAGTCCAGCATGCGGAATTGCGTCGAATGACCGTCATCGAGTATGCGCCGGACAGCGCGCAGGCGGGCGAGTATCGCGCGCTTGCCGAGAAGGTCCATAACAATGGTGGAAATGGCATTATTCCGACGCCAATCACGATGGACGAGTTGGAAGATCTGCTGATGGAGAAGGGGATCCTGGTGCAGGTCGATGAGTCGCAAGTTGGAAAGACTGCGGCAGAACTGACGGCCTGATGAATGTTGGGGTATAGCCGCCGTGCCGCGCACGGCGGCTATTTGCGCGAGGATGTTGACTACTTATGGATTACGCGATGACCACGACGGTTGAGGAACGTAAGGCCGCGAACAAGGCCCTCATTGACGAAGTGCTACGAGCTTACCCAGAAAAGATGGGAAAACGACGGGCCAAGCACCTCAGTTCATTCGAGGAAGGCAAGCCAGATTGTGGCGTGAAGTCGAACATCAAGTCGCTGCCTGGCGTCATGACGATTCGCGGGTGCGCGTATGCTGGATCAAAGGGCGTCGTTTGGGGGCCGATCAAAGATATGGTCCATATCAGCCATGGGCCTGTTGGCTGTGGCCAGTACTCATGGGGATCCCGTCGCAACTACTACGTTGGCACCACGGGCATCGATACTTTCGTCACGATGCAATTCACCTCCGATTTCCAGGAAAAAGACATCGTGTTCGGGGGTGACAAGAAGCTCGACAAGATCATTGACGAGATCCAGCAACTGTTTCCGCTGAACAAGGGGATTTCGATCCAGACAGAATGTCCGATCGGTCTTATCGGGGATGACATTGAGGCTGTCTCGAAGAAGAAGAGTAAGGAGTATGGGGGGCACACCATCGTGCCTGTGCGCTGCGAGGGTTTCCGTGGTGTATCGCAGTCACTCGGACATCATTTGGCAAACGACGCGATTCGCGACTTCGTGTTCGATGCTGACTCCAATAAGCGGCCCGCACTCGAGCCGACACCTTACGACGTCGCGATCATCGGCGACTACAACATTGGCGGAGACGCGTGGTCAAGTCGAATCCTTCTCGAAGAGATGGGTCTGCGGGTGATCGCACAGTGGTCGGGCGACGGCACGTTGGCGGAACTGGAGAACACGCCGAAATCGAAGCTGAACTTGTTGCACTGCTACCGCTCGATGAACTACATCAGTCGGCACATGGAGGAAAAATATGGAGTCCCCTGGGTTGAGTATAACTTTTTCGGCCCGACAATGATCGAAGACAGCTTACGTGAGATCGCAAGCCGATTCGACGACACGATTAGGAAGAATGCCGAAAAGGTAATCGCCAAGTACCGACCGCTATCTGATGCCGTCATTGCGAAATATAAGTCACGGCTGCAAGGTAAAAAGGTAATGCTCTTTGTAGGCGGTTTGCGCCCGCGGCATATCATAGGGGCATATGAGGATCTAGGCATGGAGGTGGTCGGAACAGGTTACGAATTCGCACACAATGACGATTACCAACGTACGACGCATTATGTAAAGGATGGCACGCTTATCTATGATGACGTGACCGGGTACGAATTTGAGAGATTCGTAGAGCAGGTGCGGCCCGACCTCGTCGGCTCTGGCATCAAGGAGAAGTACGTGTTCCAGAAGATGGGCGTCCCGTTCCGCCAGATGCATAGCTGGGATTACTCAGGTCCCTATCACGGCTATGACGGATTTGCGATTTTCGCGCGTGATATGGACATTGCCATCTCGAGCCCTGTGTGGAACCTCGCAAAGACGCCGTGGAAAGCGCGAGCTTGAAAACAGAAACCGCAGTGGCGCAGTGGCGCCTAGTGAACGGCTGTTAAGATTATCTATTCAGGAGCGAGTGATGCCACAATCGACTGACAAAATTCTCGATCACGAATTGCTCTTTCGCGAGCCAGAGTACAAGGCGCTCTTTCAGAACAAGAAGGAGAAATTCGAGTTCAAAGATTCTGAGGAGGCGATAAAGGAGTTTGCCGAATGGACGAAGACTGAAGATTATAAGGAAAAGAACTTCGCCCGAGAATCACTGACCGTGAACCCGGCCAAGCGTGTCAGCCTCTTGGAGCCGTGTTTGTGGCAAACGGCTTCCACAAGACACTACCATTCGTGCATGGCTCTCAGGGCTGCGTGGCATATTACCGCTCACATTTCTCGAGGCATTTCAAGGAGCCGACTTCGTGCGTGAGCTCCTCGATGACTGAGGACGCGGCGGTTTTCGGCGGTCTCAACAACATGATTGACGGACTTGCTAATGCATATAACCTTTACAAGCCCGAGATGATTGCTGTATCTACAACATGCATGGCGGAGGTGATCGGCGACGACCTCGATGCGTTCATCAAGAACAGCAAGCAAAAGGGCAGCGTCCCTGAAGATTACGATGTGCCGTTCGCCCACACGCCCGCATTTGTCGGTAGTCACGTGACGGGTTATGACAATGCGCTACTGGGAATCCTGAAGCACTTTTGGGACGGTAAGGCGCGAGCCTCTAACCCCCTGGTACGGACGCCTGACGACAGTGTGAACTTCATCGGCGGGTTCGATGGATTTGTGGTCGGAAATATGCATGAAGTCAGGAGGATATTCGATTCGTTTGGCGTAAAAGTCAATATCATCTGTGACCCCTCGGAAACCTGGAATACACCCACTGATGGCGAGTTCCGAATGTATCAAGGTGGGACAACGAAAGAGGAGGTGGAACACGCGCTGAATGCTAGGGCAACATTCGTCTTCCAGGAGTTCTGCTGCGAACGAACCATTAAGTTCATCGCTGAACACGGTCAGGAGGTCGTAGTATTAAATGCGCCGGTTGGCGTTCGTGGGACTGACCATTTCCTGATGGAGATTTCGCGGGTGACAGGTAAGCCGATTCCAGCTGAGCTGGAAAAGGAGCGAGGTCAACTCGTAGACGCTATGGCGGACAGTCAGGCGAGCCTACACGGCAAGCGGTACGCATTGTATGGGGACCCGGACCAGATGATGGGATACACGCAATTTCTGCTCGAGCTTGGCGCGGAGCCAATCCACGTGTTGTCGACAAACGGGAACGACGCTTGGGCGGGGAAAGTACAGGCGTTGCTCGATGCATCCCCATATGGCGCAGCATGCAAGGTCTACCCTAAGCGTGACCTCTGGCACCTGCGCTCATTGTTATTCACTGAGCCGGTGGACTTTTTGATCGGCAACACCTACGGAAAATACCTGGAGCGCGACGTTGGGACACCCCTCGTGCGGCTCGGATTCCCCATTTTTGACCGTCACCACTATCACCGATACCCCACGTGGGGATACGCTGGCGGTCTGCGGATTCTCATTGCGCTACTCGATGAATATTTTGAAGCATTGGACACAAGCACCATTGCTGTTTCGGAGACTGACTACAGCTACGACATTGTTCGGTGATGGAAGCGCGGTGCCTACCGAGGCTCGAAGACCAGTCAAATGGCCATTCGTTTTTGGGCGGGAACTTTGAATCGGATAAGCGAGCGACTCGTCTGCCCAAGCGAATGAGGCGATTGCTCGCTCCGAGCAGCGTTTTGCCCGCGGTTAGCCGCCGCAAAGAAGTCTGTCTGGAGGTAGGTGTCGCGTAAGAACTAGGCTCGCTCATTCTTACTATGAAAAAGACCCTTGCGGAAGCTTAGCGTCGGAGCCCGTTCATCTTTTCTTCCGGGGTGCAGCCTGCCATGCGAGGATGCCTGTTCGACGTAGCATTAGGCTATTGCCCGACATGGCTTTGCCTCAGTGCATGCGCGGTTACGGCGGTGGTAGATTGCCGTTTGCCGCAGGCTTGGTTGACTATCCGTTGTACTCCTCTTTCAGTGGGATCCGGCCGGTCCCTATGAACCCAGCGGCATTGTCTATTGCGCTGGCGATGGCGGATTTTGAGGGCGCAGGGCAGAGGGGTACGGCCGGCGTGAGTCTGCGTAACGTTTCCGCCGACATGGTAGATGACCGTAGCTGGCGGAAACGCCGGGTTACGCGCGTACGTGATCGGCATGGAACAGCCTCGCTTTAAATGGCTGGGGCGGCCGCGGTGGGTTATGTAGAACCCTTCACTTCAATACGGCTGAATACTCGCCGGTAGGCCATGGACGATTAGAAGGTGGGATTCATCATGAACGTCCATTTATCGAGTCATTTTTCGCCGTCCTGACGCGCGCTCAACGGTTGAAGCTCCATTTGCACCGTTTGACGTTGTTGGATTCTGGGATGGAACCGGCTCGCGCTGTGCCCCCCGTGACTAGCGGAATCGCCGTCGCGTCGCTGTGACCAGCAGATCGATGTGTCCTGCGATCAGACGGCGCCCTTGTAAGGTATGTGCGTCAAGGCGACGCCTGCACTTTTTGCGAATACCTCGCCCGCCAGATGAGTCGAACTGCCGGCGCCGCCAGAGCCGTAGTTGAGCTTGCCAGGATGCTGCTTCGCGAATGCGATCAACTGCTGCAGATTCTTGAACCGGGATCCGGCTGGGATGATGATGGCCACCGGCGTGTGTGCGATGGTGGTGACAGGTAAGAGATCGCGTTCGTGGTTCCTGGGTAGCGTTTTGAACCGCGACGGCAACATCGTGTATGTCGTGTTCTAGTAAGGGACATCTGTCCGTTGCTGCGCTTGCGACCTGCATGGTCCCGAATCGTTCCGCTGGCCCCGCGTTTGGTTTGGACAAAAAAGGTTTTCCAGTGGTCTGGGTCAGCTTCTGCGTGACCTGCCTAGAATGTGGTCCGGCGAGTCCGAAAACTTCCGCTGTTCGAGTACTGATGATGCTGCACGAGCCCCGTCGGCGCGTTTGGTGCGACGGTCCGAGCCTTGAGCGCTTAGGAATGGCTTGGTGCTCTCAACGGGTGACGGCAGGCCTGGCGCAGGCTTGTGGCCACTTGTGGCGACACTGTACGGTGCGGGCGGTGGCGGCCTTCTACGATATGGGCTGGCATACAGTTAAATGGATTGACAAGACACGCTTGCGTGGGGGGGGGGGGCCGAGCCGAACTGGTCCAGCATCCGCTATCTGGCCATGGATGAGTTAGCGCACCGATATGCCACGGCGGAGGTCGCGTTTCCATCATTGTACGGCAGGTGCTCGGGATCGGCCAGAAGCGCTCGCGTCAGACAGCCCCTGGCCTTCTTTGAACGGCTCCTCACGGGTGGTGCGGCACGATTGGCCGGGCAAGGGGTACTTAAATCGACACGCTGGTTATTGCTGCGTAATCGGGCGTCTCAGGCGGTTTATCTTGGCGAAGTCTGGAGGGGCGAACCGACCACTGCTGACGCTCTATCTGTTACGCGAGAGCTAAGAGCCGCTAACAAAACCGTGTCATCGCCGCATGACTGTTGAGCGTTGCCATGTGTCATGGCACGGAAGAAGATCAACATTGAATTGTGGAAGGCATTGCAGCCGCTGCTGCCAACGGTGGCAGCGTCACCAAAAGGTGGTCGCCCCAGAGTCGACGACCGAGCTGCGCTGAACGGTATCCTGTTTGTTTTGCAGACTGGGATTCCGTGGGAAGATTTGCCCCAAGAACTGGGCTTTGGCAGCGGCATGACCTGCTGGCGTCGGCTGCGTGCCTGGCAAGCCAGCGGCGTCTGGGAGCGCCTGCACTTGGCCCTGCTGACTCGCTTGCGTGAGCATGACCAGATCGATTGTAGTCGAGCTAGCATCGACGGCGCTACAGTGGCCAGCCCCCGGGGGGGGGCAGCAGACCGGCCCGAACCCCACGGATCGCGACAAACTCGGCAGCAAACGCCATCTCGTCGTAGACCGGCGCGGTGTTCCCTTGGCGTTGGCAGTAACCGGTGCAAATCGGCACGACTCGATTGTCTTCGAGGATTTGGTCGATTCAATACCAGCGATACCTGGCCTGTCCGGCCGACCGCGAAGCCGCCCGGACAAGCTCAGGCTAAGGGTTCTACCGCCGCCCGGCGTGGGCACAAAAAGGCGTGAGAGCAATGGTGCGAGCAGGCTTGGCAAAGCCGAATCCTGCCCCGGAATTGTTTGGAATACCTCTTCCTCAAGATCCGCTCAGCCTTCCCGGAATTTCTCAACGAACCGGAATTCCTAGTGTCATGAAAAAAATTCATAACGCTTTGAATGCTGATCATTTTACGCGCATCACATGCAGCAACTACAATCAAATTTCGCTTGAACAAAATGGCGTCAAGGTCCACCGGCAACGTTCGGCTTTCAGCGCATTGGCCGAAGCGTGATGGGGCCAGCTAAAGGAAGTGCATACGTGTTCCAACACCGCCACAAACATGTGGTGGACAATTGAGCGAGCGTCGCTGACGAATCCGAAGTGCCCTTTAGCGTCGGTCGTGGAGATTGTTGCGTTGAACATTGAACTTCTCCGTCGGCTACCTGACGAATTCGAGCGCGCATGGGCTTGCACTAGGCGATCTACATCCCTGTTCTTTTCGTGCTCTTCCGCTAAGGAAGTGCTGATCAATGAGGTTTACGCCTGATGGTGCACAAGCCAATGCCCTTGGTTTTCGCAATGCGAAATAGATAGCCGATTCAAGCCGGTATTTCTCTCGTTTTGCGCCTTTTTCTGGCGCGCTTTGCGCGCTTAGGACGGACTGCTCCCCTGCAGCGCCAACAACTGCTTTTTGGCCAGCACCAGATTCTCCAGACCAAATAGGCTGAGCAACTGCGCTGTGTTCTTGACCAGGCCCTTGTAGCGAACTTTGCGATGACCGAAGAGATTTTTGATGACGTGGAACGGATGCTCGACCCGCGCCCCAATCTTGCTTTAGCCCGCTCGACCGCGATCAGCGAGTCCTTGAGAGCGCCATCACGCATCGCCTTGATCTTGCCACGCTTGAGGCCACCTGCCACTTCACGGACTTGCCTTGCATCTCGACACGCTTCTCCACGCCCGTGTAGTCCGCATCGCCAAACGCGTGCTCTTCGTGGCCATGCAGCAAGGCATGCGCCTGCGACACGTTCGATTCGTTCGCCGCGGTGCCCACCATGCTGCGTGCCAGTCCCGAAGCTGCATCCACGCCGAGATGGGCCTTCATGCCAAGCTCCCATGCATTGCCTTTCTTGGCCTGTTGCATCTCCGGGTCGCGGCTCTTCTGCTTGTTCTTGGTCGACAGTGGCGCCTCGATAATGGTGGCATCCACAATCGTGCCTTCCTTCATCATCAGCCTCCTCTCGCACAGCATAATGCCGATCTCGTCGAAGAGCTTTCGTGTCAGTTCATGCTCGACGAGCATGCGGCGAAGCTTGAGGAGCGTAGTCGCGTCCGGAACCGCTTCAACCGCCAGGTCAATTCCGGCAACGTCCGCATCGCCTGCTGTCGTACAGCGCGTCTTCCAGCGCCTCGTCCGACAGCCCATTGATTGATCATTTTTATACGCCACAGGAATTAACTAATCGTTGAGAGGGCGACATTATGAAATATAAGGCTGTTTCATCAATTGATGAAA
Source organism: Cupriavidus sp. UYMMa02A (assembly GCA_001725945.1). Lineage (GTDB taxonomy): Bacteria > Pseudomonadota > Gammaproteobacteria > Burkholderiales > Burkholderiaceae > Cupriavidus. The sequence goes on from LRMT01000064.1 coordinate 39,258, forward strand.
TGAAGGTGGAGGCCGAAAAGATGACGATAACGAAACTCTCATCAAACGAGAACCCATTTGGTCCATCGCCAAAAGCGGTTGATGCTGCGCAATTAGCAATTGCCTCGGCGAATCGCTATCCAGAACGCACTGACAGCAAGCTTTGCGACGCTCTAGCTGCGTTTCATGGTAGGGGCCTCACAGGTGAACAATTTTTCTCGGCTAACAGCGGTGTCGAGGTCCTATCTTTAGTGGAAGATGCGCTTATTCAACCTGGTCAACGGGCCATCATCTGCCCGCCGTGCTTTGGCGAGTATTCAAAATCTCTATTGAGTAAGGGATGCGAGATAGACAAGGTGCCACTTATTGAACCCGGTTTCCGCTTGGACACCAATTCGATCTTACGTAAGGTTGCCAAGAATACCGCGCTGCTATATCTCTGCAATCCCAACAATCCGACCGGCACGTGGTTTGGAGGAAATGTATTAAGTGGAGTTCTTGACAAAATACCTGAAAATGTCACCGTCATTTACGACGAGGTGTATTATCAATTCGCTACGGAAGAGGGCCTTCCTGACGCCATCCGGCATGTCCTCGACGATCGGAATATCGTGATTGTTCATAGCTTCTCCAAGGCTTATGGTTTGGCTGGTATGCGGATTGGTTATGGAATCGCGCCCCAGCGGATAGCACGAAAAGTGCAAAATCGGAAACGAAATTTCCACCTAAACACAGCAGGAATGGAAGCGGCAATGGCCGCGTGGAGGATATAGCTCATTTGCAGCGTACCGTCGATAACAACCATGTCGAGCGGCGCAGGCTCGCGGCTGGGCTGAACGCACTGAATCTGGAAGTGACGCCAAGCCAGGCAAACTTCCTCATGGTGCGCTGTCCCGAAGGCTACAACGCTGAGGAACTGACAGCGCTCCTGGTTGGGCACGGGGTGATGGTACGTCCCGCATTCGATCTGCCGCACTGCATAAGAATCACGGTTGGTACACCAGGCGACAATACGCGCTTACTCACTTTATTGGCTACGATTCAGGAGGGTTGAAGACTATGAGAGCTATGACGGGGGGGGGAGGCAGCGGTTCTTTCTTTGCACAATCTCGGAATAAAGACAGTATTCGGCCTGCCTGGCAGGCAGAACGATTGGCTCTATAACGCATTCTACGATCATCAAGAAAAATTCCGCATTATCCACACGCGGCACGAGCAAGGCGCGGCGTATATGGGACTTGGCCATGCTCTGGCCAGCGATTCGCCCACAGTATTCAACGTTGTTCCGGGGCCGGGCCTTCTCAATGCAACGGCCGCGATGTCAACGGCATACGCACTTAACGCAAAGCTGATGTGCTTGACTGGTCAGATAAACTCAACCGCAATAGGCAAGGGTTGGGGTGAATTGCATGAAATTAATGACCAGCTCTCGATCTTGCGTTCCCTTAGCAAATGGGTAGCCAGCGCGAACACTCCATCAGAAATCCCGATCTTGATCAGCGAAGCCTTTCACCAGATGCTGTCAGGTCGACCTCGACCAGTTGGACTTGAGATTCCAATGGACGTGCTGGCGAGCAAGGCTCCCGCAAATCCACAGTTCAAACTTCCCCCTCCCTATGAGCCTCCTGTGGACGAGGAGGCTATCGAAGAGGCGGCCAGGGTGCTAGGCGCTTCAGTTTCTCCAATGATATTTGTTGGAGGCGGAGCGCAAGGCGCGAGCGCACTCGTTCGTCAGTTAGCGGAGGTCTTGCAGGCACCAGTTGTGGCATATCGAACCGGTATGGGAGTTGTGGATGCCCGTAGCTATCTCGCCCTTCACCAGCCGGCCGCCAAGATCTTTGGAGAAAACCGATGTGGTTTTGGCAATTGGTACCAACATGCGAATCCCAGCGAAAAAGTGGATTCCGACACATAGGCCAGATGTTATTCGCATTGACATCGATCCGACCACTCACCGTAGATTCTTCACGCCAAAATGTGAAATCACTGCGCGGGCAGAGCAAGCCTTGCCGCTATTGCTGAGAAGACTTGAAAACTACAATGCAGTTCGAAGTTCACGACAGACTGCTTTGGAGGAGGTCAAAGCCGCTTGGGCAAAGCGTTCGGCAGTGCTCGAACCACAAGTGAGCTATCTCAAGGTTATCCGCGAAGAAATTGGGGAAGATGGCATATTTGTCGACGAATTGACTCAGGTCGGCTTTGCGAGCCGTATCGTGTATCCTGTATACAGCCCCCGCACTTACATATCTACTGGCTATCAAGGAACACTCGGGTATGGCTTTCCGACTGCGCTCGGAGTGAAGGTCGCAAAGCCGCACGTTCCCGTGGTTTCTATTACCGGCGACGGTGGATTCATGTTTGCAGTTCAAGAGCTAGCCACTGCCGTCCAGCACGAGATTCCGTTGATCGTTCTGCTTTTCAATAACAACTGTTTCGGAAACGTCCAACAGATGCAAATCAACGACTACGGCGGGAGAATCATAGCAACCGATCTTCGAAATCCAGATTTCTGCCGCCTGTCTGAAAGCTTTGGTGCTCAAGCGATCCGAACTGACTCTCCCGAAGGACTGCGTTTCGCATTACGCCGGGCCATTACAACGACGAGTGTACCGACGGTGATCGAAGTCAGCGTTGGCGATATGCCAAGTATTGACCAGTTCCGGTGAGGGGTGTCTCCATTCTGTAATTCATTCGCTAAAGATGGGCGGTTCAGAAAGCCAGTGCGGAGAAGACTGAGTCTGGATTGCTCGGGAATCAGCTCAAAATTTCAAAGTGTTTTATCAGGCACGTCCATGTGAACGGATTTCATCCAATGGACTGTTCCACATCGCGACCTTCGGTCATTGACCTCATGTCACCGCAAACATAAGCGAGTCTACCTTCGTTGTCTCTATGCGAAAGTGCTACCCATCCTCAACCCCCGCAAAAATGAGAGAAATGGAGTGCACAGAAGCGCTTATGTCAGCGCTTCCGTCACTCACAATGCACGGGAAACTGCCGGTACAGGTTTGTACAGCGATTGCGCGTGAACTGACGGGATTTATTTGGGCCGTGGGCCAGCAAGGAGAGGTCAGACGGCCCTAACCAAATCGACAGACGCCAGTGTATTTAGGCCAGGGCCGGCAGCGGTGGAGAACCCTCGCTCACACTAGGTTTCGATCTCCTGTATTTTGTGCCGGTGGTGCGTTCCGCTTGCCGTTGCAGCATTGCCGTCTTGCATGCCGGATGCCGGTAGGTCCAGGCCGCCTCAACCAACATCCGCCGCACATGGCTGCGAACGCTCGGTGCAAGACTGCCCGGTCTGGCCGGTAATGGAGGCCTTGATGGTCTTGCGCGGGATCAGCCTAATCGCTGCCGTGACCGTGACCGTGGTCGCTGAGCTTGGCGACCTGCGGCGCTTCACCGATGCGCCGCAGCTGATGGCGTATCTGGGCCCGGTGCCGAGCGAGCACTCCAGCGGCAAGCGCGAACGACGTGGCGGTATCACCAGGACCGGAAACACCGCGCATATCAGAATGATCAACCGTCGAGGAACCGCCAACCCTGGTCAAATACACTGGAGTTCAACCAGCAAAGACAGGAAACCGAGCAACTGCGCAACTTGACAAGATCAATACATATCATTGGGAGGTGGCCGGGTTCAGCGCTGGCGCGCTCGATCACGAAGGGGGCGATGAAGTCCTCGGGTATGAGCCCTAGCGCCGGCGCGGGAATGGTGATGCGCAACCAGCGCAATGGCAAGCGTGACAAGCGCGCCAAGCCGGGTCCGTCCGAGGATGGCCCGCTATCCGTCGATATCCCACGCAACTGTGACGGCAGCTTCGATCCGATCCTGATTCTCCCAAGCACAAGCGGCGCTTCACGGCGTTCGACGACAAGATCATTGCCATGTACGCCCGGGCATGGCCGTGCGCGAAATTCAGGTGTTCCCGACCGGTCATGGACGAGGTCACTGCCTTGCAGGTCCGAGCGCTGGAGGCGATGTACCGGTGGTGTTCTTCCACGCGCTGAGGATCAAGATGCGCGAGGACGGCGTGTTGCGCAATAACCGTCTACGTAGCTTTGGGCGTGCTACCGGATGGCACGTGCGATATCCTGGCACGCAGGACATTCTGATTGGGTTCCCGACACGACGCCGCAGACCTGCATCGTGCACCCAGCGCCGAGGCTGCGCTGGTCGAGTTGGAGGCCTTCGAATAAGGGGAATGGGGGCGCCACGGCGGCAATGTTGCGAGGCGCACGTGACCCCTTGCGGCTACCGCGATGCAGAGGAGGCATGCCTGCCCGCAGTCCAGCGCACGGGTCTTTCGCGCAGTCCGCGCCATGCGATCACAGGTGAAGGATTCGGAAAGGTGAGGGGACGTGCCAGACGATTACCGCCAGCTTGCAGGTGGTGGCAACAGCTGCGATCTGCTCACCGCGACGATCCCCAGACGCGTAGAAAGAAGGCTCGGAAGGGCCAGCCGTTTGGGCTGCGGCCCATGCAGCATGGCGTGCATAGGAACGTCCGCGCTTGCTGATGTGTGAGTGCTTTCTGGTTGCAAACCGGATTGGTATACGGAAGGATTGAGGCCAGAGTAATTGACAATCTTCGGTGAGAGAAAGCGAGCGATATCGCCGATGGCCGAGATCAACCCGATCGCAACGGTGGCGTTAATCCCGGTGATGGTCAGCAGCTTGCGCAGCGTGTCGTCCGGAATAGCGGATTGGGCCAGGACGCGCTCAACCTGCAGCAGATTGTCTGCCAGTCTATCGAGCTCATGCGACTGCTGGTCGATACAGATGCGTTCTTCCACGGGTAGCGGCTGCATGCGCAGCCAAGCCCGCCCATTTTTGCCCAACAGGTCTGTCACGGGACACCGCTCGATGAGATGTGCGGCAAGGACAGCGTGAATCTCATTCTTGAGCCTCGTCCGCTGCCGCTGGGCGCGGCGCGACATCTGCCGCAGCATCGCTTGAGTGGTCTCGTCAGGAATCCAGACTTCGGACAAGAATCCACTCGCATAGAGCTGCGCGAGGATCGCTGCATCGATCTTGTCCGTCTTCACGCGAGCTTCCGCAATCAGCCGGACTTGCAAGGAGTTGGCGACGATCACCCTGTCAACATGACCCGTCAGCACATTCGCGATGACGTTCGCATATTAAACGCCGTCCCCGAGAATTGCAGCCGTGCAGCGTCAGCAACCCGCTGGTGGTGCCGTCAAAGCTGCGCACTTCGTGGTGCACGGGCTCCAAGACGCAGCGCGCACAGACCACGATAGTGTCTTTGTGCAAGTCCAGCCCGGCGCAGCGGGGAAAGAGTACTTGGATGGAGCCTCCTGCCAGAGTCCATGGCATCGGCAGCAGCCGTCGTCGTCGAAATTACTAGGCGTGTTCCGGGGTTGCCACCCATGGTCACAATTCGGATGCTCGCAGGGCTGCAGGTCCAACTACTGAACGGGCTCGCGGCACCAAGGACAAACGGACCTGGTTGCCGATACCACTTGGGTTCATATTCCACAACGCACCGGCCGCAAGCCCACTTCATCCTGCGTGGTCGGGTGCGCCCAATGGACAACTACTGAGTAAGTTGGTGAAGGTTCGACCATCCGGGACACCGGTTCCTATCATGCTGGTTACCACAGCCATTTGAGAGCATTAACGCCCCATTTGCGCGAGATCATCAAGACGCGCGGGCAGTTTGCGTTCCCAGCTGCCAGCGGACCATTAGGCATCAAAGGTTTGAACGCTCGGCAGGATCAGGGAGGGTGTGCCTGCGAGCGCGCAAAACAATTTTCTATGAGGTCTTCACGAGTCGCGGTACCTGCGCCGCCGCACGCGGAAGCGCTCTGATGCGGCGAGGGCATCTCCGTACTCCGTGTGCAGACATCGCTTTTATTCCCTCATTCTAACGGCACAAGCCTCAACGGAGAACCTGGACGCGTTGAGCTGCGCATTCAAGTCGAATAACGCGTGCATTTCTCCATTGATCAAAGCGGCTGCCGGCGCGATAACGGCGGGAACACCGAGTTCGCGCGCTCTGATTGACATATGGGAATTCTCGCCACCGTACTTCGTGACGAATCCCTTGACGCCGTGCGTGAATATCCAATCAAACCCGGATCCGCGTTTTCCATAAATACGATGCTGTCCTTAAGAGAAGCACCATATACATCCGTGACAACGCCTTCAACCGTGATTTCGGTGATGAAGCTTGGGCGGGAGTTGAAGACATGGAAGCCGAAGATGTCTTTTGGGGAGCACAACAGATCAGGTACGCGCAGATATCTAGTCGTTTCCCAGCCCTGCCGATTTCTCTCGACGGCAGACCGCAGAAAGGACGAAAGATCGGTCCGAATCTCTAAAGCGAGAGCGATCTCTGGTAGCGTAAGGAAGGACAAATCATTTCTGCTAAGACCAAGATCGGCTCCAACGAGTGCAAGTATCTCCAAGGCATCCGAGATAAGACGACTAAAAGAATGCTTGACTTGTTCACGGGCCTGAATTGCTTTCATTGCGAACCACTCAAATTTCGGCCAATCAAAAGCGTAGCCGGTTCGGTCGAACTCGAAAGAAAGGGTCGATATCTGCGCAGGTGACAGAGCTAAGTCGACGGCCGGTACTTCTGTCGGTTCTTCATTGAGGGTGCGATTAATCCAGTCGAAGTATTTGCTGCTAGGATCGTCGTATCGAGGCACGGTGATTTCGTATGTGCCGGGGCGAATATGACCGTGTAGTTTTAGAAATTCTGCGGGCTCAAGTGCAGAAAAGTCGCTTACCAGCTGGGCAGCGACGGAGTCGGAGGCACGCACAACGGCGTCAAGAAATCCTGGGTGAAGCAATTTCTCAGCCTCCAATGACTTGAGAATGTCTGTCGCGACGAAGGCCGCTCTCGCGATCTCTGAGAATAGAACTGTACCGTGCACGTGTACTTTTTCGATTAACGACAATACATCAAGCAATCCGTGGTTTTTATCCAACTTTATAGTTCTTGCGGCCGACTCTAACGTTTCGACGCCATGCCGCGCGCGGTCAAAGAGGTCGTCGCCGGTGACAATGTGGTTTGTTACGGTTCGAAGCAAGTCGAGGTATGATGCCCATTCGTTCTCAGAAAGGCTTGGAAATAACTCTCGCCAATGGCCGTTCTGCATTCTGGGCTTGAGGCACGTTGGAACAACGCGAAACTCGATTTTATCATGAAGTTCTGGCTCTCGAATCAGATTGCGTTGTGCTTCAATGATGACCTTTTTAGCTATGGGGTGGGGCAGTGTGGCGGGTATAAAAGAGGCGACGCTTGCAGACACAGAAACATATGGTGTCCCGCCAATCATATGCATGAGTGGGATTGCCCGGAGGTCTCGGTATCCGAAATTAGCACGCGCGGTAGCCCAAGCGGTATTAGTGAACAGGTGACGAAAGATCGAAGCGGCCAACGGCCTTGGCTTGGTACCAATCAACTCGGCCGGGTTCACATCCGGCATGACTCCAAGAACGTCTCCTACGAGTCCTTGGCTATTGTTGAACCTGTTGACGTCCTCGATTGACGCTCCGACGCGATTCAGTGACTGTAGGAGAACGTCAAGTTGGCCTTCGAGGCGTCCACCTTGTTCCCACCGCGCAGTGATTGGTCGCACCTGAAAGATGACGACGGTTCCATCATTTGAGATCCCGAATTCAATATCTACCTCTTTAATGCCGACAATTTCTATCACTTCGTCAATTGCCGGCAACAAACAGCGGAGAGGTTCTGGTGCCGCGTGGCCTGGTACAAATATGTAAGTGCGGGTGCCGTTTCCCCCGGAAGTAACAACCGTGGTATCGCCGCTCTCATCGTAGCTGACAATATAGTAGGGGAGGCCAGATTCAGGGTCGCAAGTCATGACTACGCCACTTACCGCGATATCTTTAGCCATCGGTTGGACGAATACCTCGTCAGATGGCATTGGGGTGCCGTACGAAGAGAATACATCATCTATCGCTTGAATCAGTTGCGCATCGGATTGAACGTTTAGGACGGAAAGGTACTGGCCGGCTTTAGAATGCTCCAAGCCATCCTCCGATGCTGCGCTTGATCGAACAGCTAAGGGCTCCGATACTCCAAGAGAGATTTTGATTAGGTTGACAATTTTGGTGGGGTTCGTTCTCCATTGTTCATGTGTCAAACGATGAATCGGATAGACATAGAATTTCGAGGCAGCGGAACGAAGCGCAATTAAAGTTTTTGATTTTGTGTGTTTGAAAGGGGCGGAAAAAATGCTCATTGAGCAAGTGGATTTGTCCAATGTACGATCTCCAGGCTACTAATGATTTTCGTAAATTACAGGGGCTTCGATCTATCTTTGGAGGCTGCTTTGTGTGTTTCCGATAATTTGAAATTTGGATTTAACATTCGAGTAGAGCGAGTTTGTGCGGACGTAGTGAGATTTCCCACATCAACTGCTCTGTGGGTAAGTGAAGCAACATGCGTGCCAAACTTAAAATCATATGCACTCACGACGTAATCTATTGCCTGATAGCGGAGTTTTGGAAGAAATTAGAGGCGGAGGCATGGGGCCTCTTCAATGTCTGTGCGGGCTGGTATGAATCCTCAGCGCACGGAATTTCTGTACCATAGAGGCCTCGGTGTGCTGGCGGCAGGCTCTCTGGGTATGCATAGGCCGTGCAAAATGCTTGATCGCAGCAAGTGGCAATGACCCCGTTGCTGATACAGTAAAAACACTCTTTTCTCTCTTTTATCGGAATGTTGCAATATGCCAAAAGTGCGACACAATGAGGGGCGAAGGGTCGGGTATTTGTCGCAAAACCGACGTTTTTACTGCTCCACCCCGGTAGAGTCGGCAACCATTGAAGCCAATGGGAGTTGCTGTTGCGACAAACAATTGCAAAGGTTTTCTTGTTATTTTCAGCATCCTCTACTTCACAATTCGACTGCGCGACCTGACGTAGTCGTGGTGTTTAGAAAGGTAGTGGTCGGCTCCGCCCCTATGCTGCATGTAGGTACTGTCTTGACTCCAACCCAAATTCGGATTCAAGTAGACCTCGGAAATCCTCAGGATTCCCGCACAGGTGCGCTGCTGATTGCGCGGGTCGCCCGGTAGACCGTTTGCTTTGTGCTTGCGAAGCTGCGCTTCTTCGCGGTGCCGCTGGTTCGGCATGTCGTTACTTTGCGTTCTCTTCGTTGTGCCGGCGCACGAACCGCTGCACGAAGTCGCGCTAGTTGTAGCGTCTCGCAGGGTCGATCAAGCCGCTGCGGGAGTACTTAGCCGTACGGCACCACCCTTCGGCGTAGGCGTTGTCGTTGCGCACGCGTTGGCCCTGGGCGGTACCTCCATCGCTACTCATGTCGTCCTCGCGCCCTTCATGGGGCCGCCACTGTCTATAGTGCAGCGACAGCGGCCGTCCCCGAGATCTGCACGCCCAGGCGGCCGTGCGCTAGCAGTGGGCTGACATGCTCGACTGACTCGTTCTCGAGCCCCTCTTTTGCTGGTAGATAAGGCAGGACTTCTACAGCCCGAGCTGCTGATAACGAAGTGGTCCTTCTCTGTCATGGGCATTCACGTGAGGTCCTGGCATGACACCTGATTCGGTCCGTCTGCGCGGTGCGTGGTCAGCGGCCGCGAGGATTAGCGTTGTGGCTAGGCCCCCGCGGTTTGCCGTCAGTTTGGAGCGCCGATGAAACGTCGATTCCGCGGGCCGCTAACGTCCTCGTCGGGCAGTTTCGGCACGCTCTGGATAGCGCCGGCCTCTTGCGGCCGGTCCGGTGGCGGCGGCCAGCACGGCCGGACGCGGAGCGCCCGGCGGCCCATCCTCAGGCGAACGGCGCCAGCGCGCCAAAGGTGATCTCGTTAAGCACAGCTTCCTCACAGGCACTGGCCTGGCCCGCGCCGTTCTGAGTTGCTTCATTGATCCCCCATTTGCGCTCGAGTCAGGGTTCCAGGTGGCTGATCGCTTGCTCTGTGCCGGCTTCTCCTCGCGACGCTGTGCCAAACCGGCCATGGTAGGCGTGTTCGCGTTGGCCTGCTCGCGGGCGGGGCGCCACTGCCGGATCCGTTCCGCCTAAATTCTCTACTGCAGCAGTATTCGGACGGCTCCGCCCCATTCAGGGGGGGCGCTCTGTTTGGGGCGCGTCATCAGCTTGAAAGCTATCAGGGAATCCTGACGCGCAATTCAGCGCTGACTGACTGGCAGGCTATTAGGGTGCGATAGATAATTGGCGCAATAAGAAGTGCTTTGTATGGCGGGTCAACTAGTTCAAATGGGGGCCCGTTGTGCATTCTGTGACCCAGCCACCGGCCTAAGATTGCCGTGCTCGGGCCATTCGTGGAGTGCGGTTGCATGTGACCTTCGTGCGTGGGGTTACGGCGGTCTTGTATCGACCGGGCCGGCCTAACTGTATTTCACCAAAAAGGAAAGGCTGTTCAAGTTTAGTTGCGCGCACCGCTCCGTCGCGACGCTGTTGAGTTGTTCGAGAACTCAGAATGTGCCCCCTGGCATGTCTACGCGAGCTGTTGCGAGGCTGCGGGTGCTTATAGTGACCACGCCTCTGGCAGGGATTGACCCAGGCGCTCATGGTCGAGTCAGTAACTTCACGACATCGCCCGCTCTAGTTGGAGGTGATGGTCCCGAGGGACAAATTGTTCGTCAAGGCTCTGGGGCGCGTTAAACCACCACACGGTGATCCACGCTGGCGTTCGCGATGGTGTTGCGCCGCGAGCTGGGGCGCAGTTTTTGAAATTGGACATCGGCCTTTTTTCGACTAATTCCTGGACACGCTGCTGCCAAGCTAGACCGCAGGCTAACCAGGTGAGCGTGACCCGACGCAGAAAGGCACCACGTGCTGCCGAGCATTCCGGGACCATATGATCGCGCAAGGCGTAGAGGATGCGTTTGGCGTTGCCGCCAAAGCCTAGTGACCGCCCCAAAGGCCGACATGAAACGAAAGAACCTGCTAATCGCTATCGGCTGCGCTATTTTAGTGCTGAGCGTTGTGGTTTCCGTGCGTACCGCTAGAAGTGCGCACGAGATACTTGGGCCTGCGCAGGCCAACGGGCTCGAATTCCTAGAGACCGACCTTGTCCACGTGGGTCCCCAGAACCTGCACGTGTCGCTGCCGCTGTCGGGTAGCTTACGCGCGCTGAACCAGGCGTCGGTCAAGGCTAAGGTATCCGGCGAAGTCAAGGCCGTTCTTGTACGGGAAGGAGAGACGGTGCGCGCCGGGCAGGTGATCGTCCGCATCGATCCGACCGAATACGAAGCTAAAGCGGCCCAGGCCCGTGGTCAGATGCTTGCCATGCAGGGACAATTTCAGAACGCACGTCAGACCTTGGAACGCAACCGTATGCTTGTGGCTAAGGGCTTTATCTCGCAGACCGCGTTCGACAAGTTCCAGTCCGAGGTTGACGTGGCACGCGCCAACCTCGATGTCGGACAGGGTGGCCTAGCGGTGGCGGAGAAGATGCTGGCCGACACGGTGGTCAAGGCCCCGCTCGATGGCATGGTGGCCGCGCGCGCGGTGCAGCCAGGCGAAAAGGTGTCGCCTGATGTGCGCCTGGTTGACGTGGTCGACTTGAGGGTCCTGGAGCTGGAGGCTCCAGTGCCGATGGCCGACGTAGCTAGTGTCAGGGTCGGCCAGATGGCCGAGCTCGACGTGGAAGGCGCCGGCCGCTTTACCGGCAAGCTGGTGCGCATCAGCCCGGCCGTCAGCGACGGCACGCGCAGCATCATGGTCTATATCCGCGTCGACAATGCCGAGCAGGTACTGCGCGCGGGCATGTTCGCACGCGGCGCCTAGTGCTGGGCCAACGCGCCGCCTTAGTGGCCGTGCCGGTCTCGTCGGTGCGCACGGAGGGCGAACGCGCCTTCGTCTATGCCATCGAGCGCGACACGCTGGCGGAGCGCCCGGTGCAGCTTGGCATGCGCGACGAAGCCGGCGGCATGGTGGAAATCGTCTCCGGGCTGAACACCGGCACCGAGATCGTCCGCAACAACCTTGGCACGCTGCGCAGCGGCAGCCAGGTCAAGCGCGTCAAGGCCTGACGGTGTAGGGGACGCACACCATGTGGTTCACCCGCCTGTCGATCCGCAATCCGGTGCTGGCCACTATGATGATGATGGCCTTCATCGTGGTGGGGCTGTTCTCTTACCAGCGGCTGCCGGTCGACCAGTTCCCGGACATCACCTTCCCGGTGGTGGTGATACAGACCGACTACCCGGGCGCCGCGCCGGAGTCGGTCGAGTCCGACGTCACGCGCAAAGTCGAGGAGATCGTCAATACCATCCCTGGCATTGAGGAGTTGTATTCGAACTCCTATCAGGGTATCTCAGTTGTCGTCGTAAGATTCGACCTCAGCGTCGAAATCGGCCAAGCCGCACAGGACGTGCGCGACAAGATCGCGTCGATCCGCCCGCATTTCCGCGACGAGGTTAAGGAACCGCGCGTGCTGCGCTATGATCCGTCGGATGCGCCAGTTTTCTATCTGTCGGTCTCCAACGCGCCGGGCGCAGCCGCAGCCAGCGCGAGTTGACCACCATCGCCGACCAGATCGTGCGCAAGCGGCTGGAGACCGTGCGCGGCGTGGGCGCTATCAACCTCGTCGGCGGTACCAAGCGCGAGGTCGAGATCCGCATCCGGCCGGCGCAGCTCGAGGCGCTGGGGATCGGCGTGGACCAGGTGATGAACGCGATTCACAACGAGAACCAAGAGCTGCCCGCCGGCGAGTTGCGTTCCTCGGCGACGGAAACCGTGGTGCAGATCAAGGGCCGCGTGCCCACGCCGGATGCGTTCCGGCAGATCATCGTGGCGCGCCGCGCCGGCCAGCCGGTGACGCTCGGCGAGATCGCCGACGTGCGCGACGGAGAGCAAGAGCAGGAAAGCCTGGCGCTGCTTGACGGAAAGCGCGCGCTGTTCCTGTCGGTGGTGAAGGCACAGGGCCAGAACACCGTCGACACCGTCGACCGCCTGGTGCGCATGACCGACGAAGTGCGCAAGCTGGTGCCGGCCGGCGTGCAGCTGAACGTGGTCAACGACACTGCGCGCGGGATCCGCCGTAGCGTGAAAGAGGTGGGCTCGACGCTGGTGGAAGGCGCCTTCCTGACGGTAGCGATCGTGTTCCTGTTCCTCGGCTCGTGGCGCAGCACGGTGATTACAGGGCTGACGCTGCCAATCGCGCTGATCGGCACCTTCGGCGTGATGTATTTGTGCGGCTTCACGCTCAATGTGATCACGCTGATGGCGCTGTCGCTGTGCGTGGGCCTGCTGATTGACGATGCCATCGTGGTGCGCGAAAACATCGTGCGCCACAACTTGATGGGCAAGGACCACCGCAGCGCAGCGCTGGACGGCACCAACGAGATCGGGCTGGCGGTGCTGGCCACCACGTTTTCGATCGTCGCGGTGTTCCTGCCGGTGGGCTTCATGGGCGGCATCATCGGGCGCTTCTTCCACCAGTTCGGCATCACCGTCGTCGCGGCGGTGCTGATCTCGATGTTCGTCTCTTTCACGCTGGACCCGATGCTGTCGTCGGTCTGGCATGATCGGGACCTGCACGGCACCGGCAACAAGCGCAGCTGGTACGGGCGCACCGTGGGGCGGCTGCTAGACTGGTTCTCGGCAAACATGGACAAGCTTGGCAACGGGTACGCCAGCATGCTGAGGTGGGCGCTGAAGCACCGCCTGGCCACCGCCATCATCGCCGCGGCGACTTTCTTCGGCAGCTTTGCGTTGGTGCCGCTCATCGGAACGGAATTTGTGCCCAACGCCGATCAAGGTGAAACGAACGTCAAATTCACCACGCCAGTGGGAACGTCAATCGAAGTTACCGAGGCCAAGGTGCGGCAGGTGGAAGCCGCGCTCAAGTCGTTCCCTGAAGTCGCCTACACGTATGCCACCATCAACTCAGGCAACACCTCGGGCCGCAACAACGCGTTGGTGTCGGTGCGCCTGACCGAACGGCGCGCGCGCGCGTTGTCCACCGCCCAACTCAACCCGCTGATCCGCCAGCGCCTGGCCGGCATAGCCGGCATTACGCTGACCATGGTAGGGATGCCCGACGGTGCCGCCGGCCAGAAGGCGATTCAGGTATCGATCCAGGGCGATGACCTGGAGGAACTGCGCCGGTTGTCACAGAGAGCCAGCAGGCGCATGATCGCGATCCGCGGGGTGACCGATCTCGAATCGAGCATGAAAGACGACCGCCCCACCATCGAGGTGCGCATCCGGCGCGAGCTTGCCTCTGACCTGGGCGTGGGCGTGGCGCAGATCGGCAATGCATTGCGCCCGCTGCTGGCTGGTGACGCCATCAGTTCCTGGCGCGCGGCCGATGACGAGAACTATGACGTACGCGTGCGCCTGCCGAAGGACGCGCGCACCGGCATGGCGGATCTCAGCGCGCTGATGATCGCCAGCAGCCAGACCAACGCCAACGGCTCGCCGAAAATGGTGCCGCTGCGCCAGATCGCCGAGCTGGTGCCGACCACCGGCGCCAACCAGATCAGCCGGCGCGATCTGAACCGCGAAGTCGAGCTGACCGCCAACGTGGCCGGGCGTTCGGCCGGCGAAGTCGCGCGCGACGTCAAGGCCGCGCTCGATGGCATGAACTGGCCGGCCGGCTACAAGTACCGCTTCGGCGGCTCGACCAAGTCGATGAACGAGTCCTTCGGTTACGCCGTGTCGGCGCTGGCGCTGGCGGTGATCTTCATCTACATGATCCTGGCCTCGCAGTTCGCCAGCTTCTTCCAGCCGATCGCGATCATGACCTCGCTGCCGCTGACGCTGGTCGGCGTGTTCGCAGCACTGCTGCTGTTCCGCTCGACGCTGAACATGTTCTCGATCATCGGCTTCATCATGCTGATGGGGCTGGTGACCAAGAACGCGATCCTGCTGGTGGACTTCGCCAACCAAGCGCGCCAGGGCCATGTGGAGGGCGCCGACGGCAGGAAGGCGCTGTCGCGCGAGGCGGCGCTTGTGGAGGCCGCGCGCGTGCGGCTGCGCCCCATCCTGATGACCACGCTGGCGATGATCTTCGGCATGGTGCCGCTGGCCTTCAGCCTGGGCGAAGGCGCCGAGCAGCGCGCGCCGATGGGCCAGACCGTGATCGGCGGGATCATTACCTCGTCGATACTGACGCTGGTCGTGGTGCCGGTGATTTATACGTATCTTGACGATTTTAGCGTGTGGTGGCGTCAGTTATGGCGAGACAAGACGCCGCCTGCAGCCGACCATCCGGCTGGCGCTGATTCGTTCTCCGCGGAAGGCAGTGCTGAATAAGCGAACGGGTCTGCAAGAAAAATTTGCCCTCAGACAAGGCTGCCCGCCCATGGAAAGCAGTGCAGTTTTCGCACAGGGACACAGTGGATTGACGAGAAACAAAGGGTAATCTGATTGCGAGTCCATATTGGCAGAGGTCATCATCCACGAGAAGCGGACAGCGCAGATGGGTTGCAGGAAAATGAAAAGAATATCATTGCCGTGAAATTAATGTGCACGGGATTTCCAACTGACTTTCTGTAAGCGGGAAAAACAAGTATCCACGGCCTGATATCCATGGTGCTTCGCATAGCTTCTCGCACGGGAGCGTTGGAGAGAAGTAGGCATAGTTTGCCGACGGAACCCGAGCGCTGCGGCTTCGCGCGTGCCAGTGAGGCGCTTGTTGGTGCTGGTTCGGGCGCGCTTGCGCGTGACCAGCTTTCTGCCGGTGGCGTTCCAGTCAGTAACCGCCGTAGTTGCCCATCAGTGGTCTCCAATCGTTCGGCAGCCCCCCACGCCGCAACTGACCACCCATGACCGCCTGAACTGTCTTGAGCCTGTCCATTTCTCGCGTGCCTACTGTAATGACCTTTGGTTTAGTCATGTCTGGCGTCTCCATGCATTCAAGCGGACAGGCTGAATACAATGGGAGCGCCTTGGTGGGACACTTCTACTTAACCAGAAGCTGACATAATGAAATGGTCAGCCCGATTCCGGATGAATTACCAGGCTGGAGGCGGTTACTTTCCGGAGGAGCCTGCCATGAGCGAAGGCACATTGAACGGCATTGTTCTCGTCAAACATGTCTTTCACTTGCATGCCCAGGATCGCGGGGGCAGGAAATCTGGCGCAAGAAGGTAACGCGCAAGCAGCTATTCTTTCTGATATGCATTTCCCCGCACTGCACGCGCGTCATTGGACGCCTGCGCAGACTCCCATTGTCTTGCGCGAGAACTGCAGGCACTCGGTCACAACGCAGGCTAATCGCGCCACAGTACGTCAAGCCGTTTGTAAAGGACAACAGGAACGTCGTGGACGCTGAGACCAGCTACGAGGCGACTATCCTGCCCACCGCATTCCGTTACCCAAAGACAGAAGCCCGGCCGTGCTGCATCACCTCAGGGAAGGCCTGGTGCGAGAACGCATGGCAAGTGTAAATCGCATTCACGGCATTCTGTTCGAGTTTGGCATCAGCCTACGCGTCGGTATGCGTGTCATTGAGCGGCTGTCAGCCACATTGACGGAGCTCATGCTGCCTCCCAGGCTGGCGCAGGTGCTCGAGCGCTTCCACACCCATTTCAAGTAGCTTGCCACCGGGTCAACATCATTGACCTCGACTTTGCAAAGATCGGGCTGACCGTAGATTACAACTTAGCCGCTACAGGAGCGCATCCTGGTGAATTTGCGTACTGGAGCGACGTATGGTAACGACGCTATGTCGACCGGGTCAGCGCTCAGTGCACATTACGCGGTACATTGCAGCTTCTACAGTGCCATTGCACTTAACACATCGCCATCTACAGCCATATATCCCATTGGGACATACACAACGGCTGACCCTGCTATCTTTATAGGCCGTGCTGCAATGACCGCCTTGGTGACGGCTGCCTGGGCGGGGGTGCGCGTCAAGGCCAGCTATCTGCACGCCCGGTTCCTGCGCATCAAGGCCCGCCGCGGTCGCAAGAAGGCCATCCTCGCCGTGGCCGCCTCCATGCTCATCGCCGCCGACCACATCCTCCGGGATGGCGTTGAGTACGCAGAGCTTGGTCCCGACTACTACGTCCGGCACGATACCAACAAAGCCATTCGCCGCCTGCTCAAATGCCTCGCTGATCTCGGGTGTCAAGTGAGCCCCATACCTCAGGCTGTCTAACGCATCCTAGTAGATCGCCGGCTCCCCCTGGGGCCGGTTCTGAAGCGGCGATGTACCCAGTAGTACTGCTCGGGCATACGTCGAATCTGCGTTTCGAGGAAGGCATTCATCAGCCGCGTGTCCGTCTCCGCGCAATTCGACGGGAATCCGGGTAGCGGCGAGAACACGCGAAGCTTGTATCCGCGGTAGTCGGGCAACACTTGGGTAGTGAATGGCACGACCCGCGCCCCCGAGAGCTTGGCGAGCCGCGATACCGATGTCAGTGTGCAGGCCGGGGTCCCGAAGAACGGCACGAAGACAGCGTCCTTGAGGCCAAAGTCCATGTCCGCCGCCAGCATGACCGGCACGCCGTCGCGCAAAGACTGGATGACCTTCTTTGCACTGTTGTTACGCGGCACCATCACCGCACGAAAGCGTTCGCGCTGCGTCTTGGCAATGGCTTCGAGCGCCTGGTTCTTCATCCGCGTGTAGAGCGACGTCACGGGATGCTCGGTGGAATAGAACATGCATCCGGCCTCTATGGCCACGAAATGGAAGCCCAGGAAGATGGTCGGCGTCTGGGTGCAGGACGCCAAGTCGATCTCGGATTCCAACTCCGTCAGGCCATGGAGCTTGTCGCCATCGCCAAACCATTGCACGCCCCGTTCAACGTAGCTGCGCATCACGTGCTGGAAGTGCATCCGGGCAAGGTCACGCCGGGCGGCTTCGTCCAGTTCGGGGAAACAGAGGGACAGGTTGATATGCACGATGTCCCGCCTGCGGCTGGGTATGAGGTAGAGCAATGAGCCAAGTGCCGCGCCGAATCGTGCGGACCAGCCGTAGGGCAAGGCCGCGAAAGCCTTGAGCATGAGGACGAACAGCGCAGCGTTGAGCCGAGAGATCATCGAATCCTTTGAACCGCGCCCGACGTTCTCATCGCGCGGCGCAGTAAGTGGTATGGCGTGGCGAGGATCGCGCCGTGAACGGCTCATCAATCCCCGGGATGGCAGAAGAGGCCGAGATGGTACGAAGAGCGTATCACGGTGAGGTTGTGGCCTCCGCACAAGCGCGCTTCACCGTGGCCGTACCCACCCCAAACTGCTCTGCAGTCTCTCGGATGCTCGTGCCATTCTCGGCCCGCCATGCTCGGATGGCTGCGTAGTCGTGTGCGCGCACCCGCCCCGTGTATTTGCCCGCCGCCTTGGCGATTGCCACGCCACGTCGTTGCATCTCGGCGCGATTCGGATAGATAGTCTGCCTCCCCCTGCGCCGCCATGAACGCAAGGACCGCGTCCCGTGTAGCTTCGGCGAACAGCTTGCGCTGGAAGGCCTTCAGTTGTTCCTTCAACAGATCTCGCTCGACCGTCACCACGCGCAACGCAGCCAGGCTGGCCTGCAGGGCTTCGTACTCCTCGGCGAGGATGGTGACGGTGGTCGACATGGCGGGTTAGACCGCCGCTGTAGTGCGGCGTTCACGCCGCCCGATGATACGCGCGCTCCGGATGCCGACGCACCGCCTCGATGTCGATACCTTCGAGCAGCCATTGGAGTTGCTCGACTGTCAGCGCCGCCACAGGCGCCTGACCGGGCCATGCTCAAGGCGATTGTCAACGGCGAGGCCGATCCCGAGCGGCTTGCCGCGCTGGCCCAAGGCAACGCCCGAAAAAGCACGCCGAACTGTGCGAGGCACTGCGCGGACGCATTACCGAACACCATCGCACGATGCTCAAGCTGCATCTGGATATCATCGGTGCCCTGGAGCACACGCTCGCCGAGCTCGACGCCGTCGTGGGAAAAGCGCTGGCGCCGATCCGACAGCGCGCCCGCCTGCTGACCACGATCCCCGGGGTTAGCGACTTGACCGCACAGGTCCTGTTGGCGGAGATCGGCGTCGACATGACGCGCTTTCCCGATGCTGGCCATCTGGTGTCTTGGGCGGGCCTGTGTCCGCGCAATGACGAGAGTGCCGGCAAACGCCGCAGCACGCGCGTGCGCAAGAGCGGTACCTGGCTCAAGACCGCCCTGGTCACAGCCGCTTGGGCCGCGGTGCGCGTCAAGACCAGCTATCTCCGTGCCCAGTTCCTGCGCATCAAAGCCCGGCGCGGCGCCAAGAAGGCCATCCTCGCGGTGGCTGCTTCCGTGCTCACCGCCGCTTACCACATGCTCCGGGATGGTGTGGAGTACGCCGACCTTGGCCCCGATTACTTCGACTGCCATCATGCCGAGAAAACCATTCGACGCCTGCTCAAACGTCTCGCCGACCTTGGGTGCCACGTCGATCCCATCGCTCATGCTGTCTAACGCTTCTTAGTAGCATGCTCGATGGTGCCATCACCACGCTCACCGATGGCGACAGGCCCGTAGTACACAGCGACAGAGGTGCGCACTATCGTTGGCCGGATGGCTGCAACGCATCAACGCGGCGGGTCTCGTTCGTTCCATGTCGCGAAAGGGCTGCTCACCTGACAACGCTGCCTGCGAGGCTTCTTTGGGCGCCTGAAGAATGAGATCTACTACTGTCGCGACTGGGCTGGCACGACGGTAGAAGGATTCATGCACGAGCTAAACTCGTACATCCAGTGGTACAACGAGCGGCGCATCAAGTTGTCCTTGCGGGCAATGAGCCCGGTCGACTACCGGCGCCATCTGGGAATCGCAAGCTGAATCAGTCCAAGAAATCGTCCGCACCCCCTTGGCGACATGGTGAAGTGGTTCGGCCAATTATTCGGCAAACTGGTTTGCAAAATCAAATCTCGCAACCACATCATGAGACCGAATATCCGTCAGTGTAATACTGGACGTCGCATAAAGTCCAATATCTAAAGTTTCGGTAGACGTGATAGCGTTACTTATGCCTGAGTTTCCAATTATTCTAGTGATAGGAAGCGCCCAGAAGTGATGCCCATTGTGGCGAGGGTTATAATTGACGGCACTTTGCCCTGAAAGCTCAGCCAGATAATCAACTTGCACCCTCATAGCCCCCCTGGTGGCAGTCAGTTCGGCTCTAACTCCCTGCCCCCGCTCCAACGTTGTCTCAACACCCGATTGCGTAACTAAAACAATACTTGTTGTTTCTTCCTTGTTCCTTGTTAATACCCATGATTGTTCATAAGATATTGATGAAGTAGCGGTACCCTCGATCCCAAGGAATCTTATACCGACTTCGATGGAAGTACCAATTTGTAGGGTGCCTCCGGTTGACCAGCCAGAACTTACAGTGTTCTCCGCTTTTGAGATATGCTTGCATTAAATGTGGAAGTAACGGAACTTTCATTAATGAAAATCCTGTGTTTTAACAATCACAGGGTTGGAAGTCTGTTCTATAATCCTCGCCCTGACAAGCCGCAGAGTTCGGGTAACCTCTCTCCACCCATAAGTGTTCTATAATCCGCCCCATCCGGTAGGCTCACGGAGAAATGCATCATTAGGCATTCTTCAAAAATCTCTCTCCACAGCCCGTTTCAGCTGCTGGTCATTTAGTTGAAATGTACTCCTTTCCTGATTATTAATCAGGGGCACGTCAGCTCCTGTAAACGAAACAACATTCCGCGACTCCTCAGGTGACGCCACAATCCTCAAGCTTATTGTCATAACTCCGCTCCTTAACGACAAGTTAAAATGACGCTCTACTACATGATTAATGTTATCGGTAAAAAAATAACAAACGTAGCTTTCTAACTCGTTTTTTCCGTAAATCAAATAGACCCCGCAACGGAAAGAAATTGTAATTGCCGTCGCTTACGGTTCTACGATGCGCGCGACACAACAGGACGGCCAGCAGCACGGAGCGGGCTACTGCCCGTCCCGTCGATACTGTATATTTATACAGTTTGTGGGCGACTCGACCGTTTTGGGCCGTTGTCGAGCGAACTGCTGTAGGAAACCGGAATTAGCCGGACTGCCGTGCAATTCCCGCCGACGCTAGCCAGAAGTTGACGGTCGGCTCACAGTTCACCCTACTGCTGACTAAAGCAGTGAGTGGTCAAGAAATCAGCGAGGCCGCGGTCAATACGGGGCAACTCAATTTCCTGTCTGCGGCTGCGTTACATAGCGATCGAGCGTACAAAATCTCATTCGGGCATGCGTCCCGGATGCCCCCACTTGCGATCCAAGCATTGTTGCCGACGCACTCCGGGAGTGGTTCGATAGTTTCGACATTCCGGCACGGCGGATGTCGTCGCAAGAGGGATAAAAAGAAACCTGCACCGGCGGCTACCGCACTAGGTGTGAAGCGTCAAGACGTTATTTCTCGACGCTGGAAGTCGGGACATAGGCGCAAGGCCGCCAATGCCGCTATGTGGTCGATGCCAGTTGTAGTGATGCTGCCAATTGGCTAGGGATTGGGCGCGCTCCTGGGAGTTCTGATAGGTCCAGGCATAGGCCCACTCGCGCAAGGCCGATTGGATGAAGCGTTCGGCCTTCCCGTTGGTCTGGGGCCGGTAGGCGCGGGTGAACCTTGTGCCGAATGCCCAGCGTCTGGGAGGCTCGGGCAAACTCGCGTGAGCGGAGGGGAGAGCCGTTGTCTGTCAGCAGGCGCCGTACGGTGATCCCGAGGCTGGCGTAGTAGGCTACAGCGTCGCGCAGGAACTGGACGGCGCTTTCCTTCTTTTCATCCGAATGCATGGCCGTGAAGGCGATGCGGGCGTGGTCGTCCACCACCACAAAGAGCATTTCCCAGCCGGCATCGTCCACCGAATCGCGGCGGTTGCCGGTCACGCGGTGACTGGGCGAAGCACCGGGCGACCTGCTGCACATCGACACCAAGAAGCTCGGGCGCATCGCTTGCGCCAATGAAAGAGCTGATTCGGATTTACGCCATGCTGGCGCGCCACCATCGACACCGTCTTACCCGGCTCGCAGCTCTCGCGCACCATTGCGAGCTTCTCGTCCGGCGACCACCGCCGCCGGCGCTCCGGCCCCGTCAACACTTCCACCAATTCCTGCTTCGTTTTAGTCATAAACACAGTCGTATGCCTACCCGCTATTGTAAGTGGGGGACTGTGTCCGGCGATTCAGGGGGCCGCTCCAATGGGGCAGACCAGCTGACGTTCTCCGTTGCCGTCCTTGCCCGCCGTCGCGCGCCTTGCCCGATAGGCCGCCTGCCGCTGAGCGATCGCTGTACCAGGACGGCAGCCTATCGGCGGTCAGTGCCGGTGAGGAAGTCGTGCCGGCGTCGGAGCTGAGCGACGCGCTCAAGCAAGTCCGTGAGCTACTGTGAGGGCCTGGAATTGGTGCGACTGAGTTTCCCGAAGAATCAATCACTTACCCATTAATTTCGTCGCTACTCGACCATCTAAGAATCGGAATTGGTGAGACTACCCTGACGAGAAGCACCAATTGGTGCGACTGCTCTGCAGGCGCCTTTCGCTCACCTTTCTTCACTTTCCGCTCCACCAATCGCGCAAATCGGTCTGCCCCTAACTCGATTTTTTCAGGAAACGCGTCCGACAGTCTGGGAGAATCTCAAAGTGGCCCGCGCCGCATGACGTAAGTATCTGGCTAACTAAAAGGCTGTGGGCTGCGTCAAACTTGTCAACGCTACCCAACGAATTGCGCTGCCGTAAGCACGGACGCGGCAATGACGATCGGCGTATCCTCCTCGCTGGTGATTTCCACGGTCATCTGACCCAAGTTGTTGAAACGAATGTGTGTGGAAGTCGCTGTGCCGGTGAGGTAGTACGGCCATATGCCTTCCGTTTGATTGGCTTGTATCAATTGCTGGTCGTCTTTGCTGAGCGTCGCGTTCGATGTGTACTGCAGCTTCATGCCTGAAACGACGAGCAAGCCGGCGACGAAGCGCTGCATGTTGCCTTGTGGGCCAAACGTGGATTGCCAATCGATCGGCGAATCCGGATTCCAGGGTCTGCCGCTTGTCGTCCCGTGCGCAAGTGATAGCGCTGAGGAAACGTACCAGTTGGAAGGCGTTGGCGAGAACCTTAGCACGTGTTGGAATTCGAACTGGCCGGACACGTTACCAGCGGCGAATTGCGCGCTGGGTCCCGAGGTTGATGCACTGCCCCCCCAAATGCCCCAGAACCCGGCATTGGACTCTGCTTTGCTTATGAACGGAAACTTGACATGGGGAGCGGCCGCAAGCTGCCTCACGAGGCCCATATAGTCGACGCTCCAGGCTGGGGGGCGCTGTCCCCACTCGTTGAGTCGGCGCTTCGCGACCGCGATTGGGTCGAGCGGATTGGATATAGGTTCCAAGGAGTCGATCAACGCGGAATATGCCGCAAAGAACGTGTCGCCACCGCTTGGTGAATAGATCAACGAGTCGGCCGGAATTGTGTTGAAAAAGGACCACAGTGCCTCTTCATCCTCGAGTGGAAGCAATGAGGCGGGCTGAAGCACTTGCCAGCCTGGCTCCAGCCCAAGCGCAGCGAATTCCGCGGCGACAAAGCGATTCTGCAGTTCGACGAACGAAGTCATGAGTTGGCCTCCCTTTTTGGTGGCGATAGAAGCGCCGGAACCGAAGAATCCCGCTCGAAATGAGCACAGCGCAGCGGCGTCCTTCTGCGGATGGCTAGAATGCCGGCTAAGGAAGCTAGCCGTAGAACCTCTCGGTAAGCATCTTCGACGCCTGCGCTTCATGGCCGAGATACACGCCAGCGGAAAGAACGATGCAGCCGATGACGATTGGTATGTTCAAGTCAGAGGTGATCTTCACGGTCATGTTTCCCGAGAGATCGAACGACGCGCTCGTGCTAGATCCTCCGCGCGAGCTATTGGTGTAGAACGGCCACAAACCCGAGTCCTTGTTGCTTCGAATCACCGCCTGCTCATTCTCGCTATAGGTCGCTAGTGACCTAACCGTAATGTCCATCTTATTGGCGATCAGGAGGCTCGATGCGAAGCGTTGCATGTTGCCCGACGAACCGAACGTCTTTTCCCAATTGATTGGGCTGCTGGGGTTCCACGGTGCACTGCCTGGGCTGTTGAATGCGAGGCCGAGTGCGGCCGAGCTGTACCAGTCGCCCGGTGTCGCGTTGAATGGCAGCACGTTTTGGAACGTCGCGTCCAAAGACACGCCGCTGGATGCGAATTTCTGGCTCAGTGTGGACGTAGAGCTGCTGCCGCCCCATAGCCCGAAGAAACCGCTGTTTTCTCCTTTGGTCCACGTGTGAGACACATCAGTTTGCCAGCTGCTTGCAGCGACACTGAAGGATCGACTCGGTGCCTTCTTGAGCAAGGTAAGCATCTTCGAGTAGCCGGGCACGAAAGTGACCGCTTCGTCACCGGCAGGCTTGTAGGGCAGGACGTTCATCTGCGCAGCGAAAATCGGATCAAGCATCGCTGCTGCCAGCGCAGACGCGCCCGAGGTTGCGACGGCCGAACACGTATCGTTATACAGTGCCCAATTGCGAAACTGCACGGCGCCCGGTTTAACGTCTCCGTCCTTCAGCGCACGTTGATAGGAATCCCAACATGCTGGCCCAATCGTTGATTGAAAGTTGTTCGGTGCTGCCTGCAATGCAGACATGACTGCCTGGTAGTTGGTAAGAAACTGATTGCCGCTCGAGAACTGCGTGTTCCCTGTCAGAGAGGCGACGGGAATATTGTTAAGATAAGCCCAGAGAAGGTCATCGGCGTCATCGCCGCCTACAATCGGAGGCGACGGCTGAACCACTTGAAACGGATCTTGGTTGGAATACCCCAGCCCCTGGGCGAGAGCGTTGTAAAAACCAGCCTGAAGATCGACGAAGTCTTTTGGATTTGCCATAACGTTCACTTAATGTTTTTTAAAACATGGGTAAATTTTCTGCGTTTAGCGAACACGCTTGTTAAATCACCGACTTCCAACGTTGCTGCGGCAGGAGCGTTGCTCCATTATTGTGGTAAGTTCCTCCTTGTTTAAGTAACGGGCGATGGGTGTGCATCGCCCCTTCCGCGAGAATTCATCTCGCGTTTCGTCCGACGGTTATGCAACCTCTTCGAAGGTGAAGTCAGCGAAACTAGACTGCTCAGGGAGTGAGCCTGCCAATCTGTTGTGTACTCAGCCTGCCATCGTGCTCGGTGTGTAAGTAGCCAGTTTGAGATTGGTACGAAGCGTTCGCCATGCTCAATGCACTTTGTGTACCACTTAACCCGAATACGCGAAAAATTGCCGGCACAGCATATTTCTCTTTGAATTACTGCCCTGAGCGTCTGGATCCGGACATCGTATGTTGATAAGCGGACAGAGGTGGCGCCGCAAGTTCGCGGGATGGCATCGCTGGTCTCTGAGCCGGGCATAATGTCGGCGAAGGAATGAGCGCGACAAGGTCGAACTGTTGATCCATGGTCGAGACGGCCAGATCCGAGAGCGCAACAGCTTCGGCCATGACCCTCGCGACGTGAAGGGCTGATGATGTGGGTCGAAGAGAGCTTGCTCGCTCCACCGCCGAAAGCCAAATCGCCCAAGCGTGGCCACCCGCTCGTCTACCCGGATGCGCTGATCCAGGGATTGCTCGGTCTCAAGCAGGTGTTCCACTGCCGCTGCGCGCGCTGCAAGGCTTCGCGCAGAGCTTGCGCACCCTGGCCTTCCCAACGTTGCCAGTGCCGAACTACACGACATTGAGCCGCCGCGCGCAGAATCTGAACGTCGTGCTGCCCGCCTCGCGAACCGGCGAGCCGCTACATCTGGTGATCGACAGCACTGGGCTGAAGCTTTACGGCGAAGGCGAGTGGAAGGTTCGCAAGCACGGCTGGTCCAAGCGGCCGAGGTGTTTTGCGCCACATGCGGCGTCACCTTCATCTCCAGGCACGCTTGGATGAACTCCTGCGCGTCGTAGCCCTTGTCTGCACCCACTGTGATTTCCGTGTCCGGCTCGACCGTTGCCTGCCGGGCGTCGTTAAGCATGACCTTGGCAGCCTCGCGCTCGGCGTATCCATCAGCGGTGCTCACCAGGGCGCTGACAGAGGTGGCGGCGGAAAGTCGGACAGTCGGCTAAGAGCAGCTAACAAAACCATGTCATCGCCACATGGCTGTTGAGCGCTCCCATGTGTCACGCAGAAAAAAATCAACAACAAATTGTGGAAGACATTGCAACTGCTGTTGACGATGTGGAAGGCTCACCTAAAGGTGGCCGGCCCAGAGTGGATGCGCGAGGAGCGCTGAACGGTATCTTGTTTGTATTGCGGACCGCGATTCCGTGGGAAGACTGGCCGCAGGAACTGGGTTGGCAGCGGCATGACCTGCTAGCGTCGGCTGGGCGACTGGAAGGCCAGCGGCGTTGGGAGCGCCTGCATCTGGCCCTGCTGACCCGCTTGCGCGGGCACAGGCCCGTGCTTTTTGATGGTGTTGTTAATGCCGCTCTACTACTCTGGTGTTCAGGATGCCGGCATCGGGCGAGGATGCCGTGCCAATAGGCTTTGATGCTCGGCGAACAGCTCAAGAGCAGAAATTCGGCTCTGCCGCCCATCCCGGGCGGCGATAGAATCACAGGCGCTTGAGCTCATCTTTCGGGAAGTAGACCGTCAGCAGCGGCCGATTGGCCTGCAGAATGTCGTTCAGATGCACGGCCTGAGCGTCGCTCATCCTCTTCTTGTTGCACAGTAGGAGGCAGCGCGTGGACTTCACGACGCGTCGGGCAGGTCAGTCCTGCTGCGGCGTCGACCACCACATTTTTCAGTGGTGCGCGGATTTTGTCGTAGTTTAAAGCCGCCGTGGCGACTGCGACTAGCAGCAAGCTCTTGTACACGTTGACTGCACCTACTGCGCGCAATCCAAGTAATGCCCAGCTTTTTATTCCCCAAACGCAAGTATGCCTCAACACGTGCGTCGTCGGCCTGCCGCTCTGCCGGGAGGAGGAGGTTCCAGGAGCGCTGATTTGCGATTGACGACCAGGCAGCGTGCCAAGATAATCCTGATTGTTCATGCGGTTGCGAGACATATTTTTCCTCAAAAGGTCTAATAATTTGTCAAATTGTCTTGATATTGCAAATACGGTGGGAAATATGCTGTTGTGATATTTTTAAACGCGCTCCTGATGACTTTGCGGATTTTCAATTTGGCCCAATTGATCATTAGTCGCTCATTCAGTGGAAATGCAAGTAGAAAAAGCAAACTTCATGCCATTCCCAACGCGCGACATCTTCGCGCTCGATCTTGCAGCGTCTCGGAACTCGCCAATCTGGTGTACTCAGGTAACGATAGCTATTACAGACAACATTTGTCGATATGCCGACACTTGTCATGTAGGAACCGGTTCCAGCAGCAGGCCTTCCCACGCAATCCCATGCAATACAAACAACATGCCGTTCAGTGCAGCTCGGTCATCTACTTTGGGGCGACCGCCTTTCGGCGAGCACTCGACAATCGGCAGCAGCGGTCAGAAATAGCCCGACGACGTCCGTGGCCTTGATCTATTCCAATGCGTGTACCCCTCCGGCAGGCTTGCGTTTGAGCGTGTAGTTCAGCACGCGCGCCCCAAGCTCCTTACGGACTGCAGCGGCGCTTGCAAAGGATGGCGCGCGTACAACGGGCCGGGTGGAGAAAGCGGGTGGTTTAGTTGCGAGAACAGCATCCCGCCTGGAGCGGGCTAAGATCAACCGGCGCCTGGCCGACCTGGGGCTTCACCGATACGCCAGCTCCCAGCACGGTCACCTCGATCCTGCATCGCCATTTTAGTATCCGATATCGAGCACCACGATACCGCGACTCAGTCTTCGTGCTTACTGTACGATTCAGGGTAAATCCTTAAAAGGGATACTTCTCAGATCTTGGCGTCTGGACTCGCATCTGCCGCCCATCGCGGCCGTAGCGATTGCGCGCTCACCCTCATTGCCGGGGGACGACCTGTGAAGCGGGTCTGCGAAGTTCTCGGTGTAGCGCGCTCGAATGTGGCAGAGAAGCTGACTCGTCCTGCAGATTGGCAGGATGGGCGCGGCGCCAGGCAAATCGACGACGCAGGGTTGGTCGAGGAGATTCGCAATGCGGTCGCGCATCTGCCCAGCTACGGCTATCGCCGGGTCTGGGGCGTACTGCGTAGGGAGCGCGAGCGCCGCAGCGCACCGCCAGTCAACGTAAAGCGGGTCTATCGGGTCATGCGTGAGCACGGCCTGCTGTTGCAACGCAGAGCGGTTCCGTCGAGGCCTCAGCGCCGGCATGACGGCAAGGTTGCCGTAGAGAAAACCAATCAGCGCTGGTGCTCTGACGGCTTTGAGTTCCGCTGCGACAACGGCGAGCCACTGCGCGTGACGTTCGCCCTGGACTGCTGCGACCGCGAGGCGATGAGCTGGGCGGCGACCACCGGTGGGCATAGCGGTGACGTGGTCCGCACGTCATGTTGGCCGCCGTCGAGAATCGCTTTGGAAACGCGCTGAAGACGCGACGGAAATTGAATGGCTGACCGATAACGGCTCGGGCTACACGGCCGACAAGACCAGGCGTTTGCGTCGGCCATCGGCTTGAAGCCGTTGACCACGCCGGTCTGCAGCCCGCAAAGCAACGGGATGGCCGAGAGCTTCGTGAAAACCATGAAGCGCGACTACGTCGCCTTCATGCCCAAGCCTGATGCCAAGACGGCGGTTCGCAATCTGGCCATCGCCTTTGAGCATTACAACGAGCAGCACCCCCATAGCGCCCTGAATTACCGCTCCCCGCGGGAGTTCAGGCGTGCGATGGCCTTATCAATCTAAGGGTGTGACCGTGTCCGGGGACACGGGGCAAATCCACCCATCTTGCACTCCCCTCGTCATGGTTACCGGGGTAACCGTTCCGTACCGCCTACGTTACCGGGTAACCGTTCGACTCGACAAGGTGTGTTGAATTTAGCGCTTATAATCTTCAAGAAATGGCTTGGGGAGCGCTTATGCAATTAACCGTCTGCTACCCAAGAGCAATTCTTCCAGAGCAGGGAGCAACACCAAAGTGGAAACCTACTCTGTGCTTGGGCAGCGGTGATATAGTTTCATTTTCATGAAGGTTATTCCACCTCTCTATGCCGAGGCCGCTTCCTGATCCAACTCCACCATCACGCGCGACCATCCGAAGCATTGACCAGCTTGGCGAGCGGATACGGGCACGCGGGCGGGGGAAGGTATGCCCATTGACCAGGCTGCCAATCATTGCGGGGTTTCCGTCGGTATGCTGTCCAAGCTGGAGAACGGCAAGGGCGTCAATCTGGAGCACGCCCTGCGCGTAATGGAAGGACTGGGTTTGACGATGCTTGTCGTGCCGAGGGCGCATGCCGCCTTGCTCGAACAGGCGGCGGCCCATGCGGCCAAGAATGCGGCCAGGGAACAGAAAGTCCAGCTTGAAGAGTAGACAACAACATGCGTCCATCAGGCCACGCGCGGCTTGCTAAACACGGAGCCGGAAGCGGTTGGCAAGCTCTTCCACGATCGATGCCTGCAGCCTGTCGCGAGAAATCTTGAGCGGATCGCGCTCTGCGGTCGATGCCATCCAGCGTTTGAAGTCGACGAACGCGGCTGGACTGATCGTCGTCATCCGCGCATCCTTCCCGGTCACGGAAACGATGGGCGCAGTGAATGGAGGCGACCCCAACAGGACATTTGCGCGTCGCGCCTGGACTGCCCAGAGGTCATCTTCATCGTCGGTCAGTTGGAGCGGGTGGGGGTCAAGATCGGCGGCCTCGCGACGCAGGATGTCCACCTCGAAGCCTTTTGCGTTCACTGCCGTAAAGAGTTGATCATCCCGAATCTCAAACGTGCGATCTACCTTGCGTAGGACATCCAGCATCGAGAGGTCCAGGTTCTTCATTCGGGAAGCAAACTGGAGGCGTTTGCGCGTATCCCAAAGAAGATCAACGTCGCGAGTGGCGAGGGCGCGTTCCTGCAGGCGAACTCCGGCCGCGGCTTCATACGCATAGAGGGCATGTGTCCCGATGACGATGAAATGCTCGCCGATATTGAGCCGAGTCATCACGTGAAGGATGGCCACGAGGATGTCAGGAGCCCGGCCGACGCGGATCGCTCGGTTCAGCCGCCGGTGCCGGTCGAGTTCGTCCGCGAGTGTCTTGAGCCGGGCCTCGGCGGCTTCCTTGCGCGCGTTGAACCGCGCGTACATGTCCTCAGTCGTTTCCGAACGCACGCCGAGGCTCTTCTGTTTGTTGTCCACGCCGGTCCGAATCAGGTACTCGCGGCCCTTCGTGGTTCGCCAGAGCATGCCGCCGCGAACCTCTGAGGCCTTGGCACGCGCAGATTCCCACGCTTCGAACACCGCCTTGGCGTCGATATACTGGCGCAGCGCATCCTCATCTAACTCGATCCAAGGATTCATGGTGTTTCAGTATAAAACAGCAATGTTCCGATTTTATACTGAAACATCATAGATGTGCTTGTGCTCCATGCCGCCCCTGTGCATCGCATGCCGAATCCCCTCGCCGTAGCGCGCTGACTGCAGCCGGCTCGAATCTTTGTAGAAGTGTCTGCGAAAGGGGGTAGTCGTCCTTTTGTGCACGTATGGACCCCAGGGCATGGGCGGCATCATGATGCCTGACCTAGATCCTATAGGTCGTCAAGGAACTATGGCTCGTCCGGTTACGGGCGGCACAACGCGATAGAGCGGCACGTGCGTGATGGGCGAATGTTCACCATCGCAGGCGGCACGGCGCTGATTCTACGCACGCAAGTTGCTGCCACGCTGCTGAACACGCGACGGCTCAAAGCGGCACAGGGTAAGCCTGCCTGAGTTGATTCGCGCGACGAAGCACGTGGGCCACGTGCTTCGCTATCCAACAATCGCCGTGCCTCCCTTTCTCTCCCTTGCTTTTCTCCACGACCCGGGGCGCTCGACCTCGGCGAGGCACACATGAATCGTCAATTGCTTTTATGCATCGGCCGTGCGGGCATCTGCATGGGCGCGATGGCATTTGCGGGTGCATTGCCCGCACTGCGTTCTGTATGGCACATGGACGCAACGACCGCTGGCACCATCCAAACCGCCTTCAGCCTCTCACGCCTTGGCGCTCCTTGTTGCTTCGTGGCCTTCCGATAGCCTGGGTGCCAAGCGCATGTACCTGGTTTGTACATAGGCTGGTGCCGCCGCTTTGGTTGTATTCACGATTTTTGCGGAACCCCTCATGCTGCGTTGATCTTGATCGTGTTCGTTGGGCTGACGCAGGGCGGGGCGTACATGCCCGCGCTTATTCTCGTTGCGGATCTGAGCCCACCCGCGCAGCGGGGCCGAGCAATGGGGCAGATGCCCCAAATTGCGAATGGTCAGTGTCGCCATGACGGCTCCTGCTTGCATTGACTGCAATGCTGGCGACACACGATGCTTGCTAGCAAGCCTCGGAAAATAAAAAAATGCAATTAACTACCGGCAAGCCACCCACAACAGCATGTCAGCTTCTTTGCCTTGCTCCCCGCCTGTAGGGTGATGCTATATTTTCACTTTCGTGAAATTTTTGCCACATCTATGCCGAGGTCACTCCCGGATCCCACTCTGCCATCACGTGCGACAATCCGAAGCATTGACCAGCTTGGCGATCGGATTCGCGCAACGCGGGCGGGGGAGGGTATGCCCATTGACCAGGCTGTGACCGTCAGGAGTTGGTACGCCTGCCGAATCCAGTTATCGACGAAGAAGCGAAGGAGGGCATAGAGTTCAGCTCCGATGTGCTCAATGTCCGGCTGGTCGACGCGGCCGAACAGGCAGCATCACGGGATCGACAACTGGCGCCGCATGCTTCCAAGCATCGTAGCCACGAGAGGTCTCGTCTCGGTGTCACTGCTCGACGCGGTCGAGCGCTTTGTCGCCAGTCTGAAGCCGCTTCTAGCCATCGAGCGCGAGTTCTCGAAAGGCGACCCCGTGCTTGTATGCGCCGCCGTCTTCAGTCTACTGCCCACCGGCCGCGCGTGCTGAGGAATTGCGAACCGAGCCGTTGTCATGGATGACGAAGTTTGCAAACGGGGAGGCCGGTCATGATTCGCCGCAAAAAGACACGGAAGGCTGCGTCCGAACTGGCTGAGGCAAAGCGAATTTGTCATCCGCGCCGACTGTGCGGACTGCACTGGCGCGGGGCGCATCTGCTGCGCAGCCCACAGCGAGCGCAGCTTCAGCACCGACCGTGAAGCCCTCCGAGCCGCAAACACCGACACGTCCGAACACCGGTCAAGTCTTCTAACCCTGTCATTCGCGTGGGAGACATCATGTCCCTTCAAATACCGCGTCCGATCGATCCATCGCTGCATCCCCTGGTCTCCGGCAACTATCGCATCGCCACGCCGGCCATCGAAGAACTCTACGAACTGGTCACTCGATGTCTGCGCTACAGGATCATGGGCGCGTTGATCTACGGCCCGTCGCGCATTGGTAAGACACGGGCGATCGAGTACGTGCGATTGCTGCTCGCACGCAATCACCCACGCATGACGAGCTACCACGCACGATGCGAACACAAGCCGAGGCATGCCGAAGGACCGTTCTTCGCGAACCTGCTTGAAGCCCTTGGTGATCAGGATCCTAACGCTGGAACCAACCCGGCCAAACGTATGCGCCTCGCTCTACGGATACGTGAGGCCGCCGCTCGGGCAGGCAGTGGCACGGTCCTGCTCTTCTCTGATGAGGCACAGCGCTACAACGACAATGAATACGAATGGCTGCGCGATGTTCACGATGCGCTGGACCGCCAGCAAATCAAGCTGTTCACCTTCCTCGTCGGGCAGCAGGAATTGCTAGCGCAGAAGACGGCCATGCAGTTGGCAGGGAAAACGCAAATCGTCGCGCGGCTGATGGTCGAGGAGTTGGCTTTCTATGGCTTTCTATGGCATTCGAAATGCGAAGGACGAGGCGACGTGTCTAAGCGGCGAGACGGCTTATCCTGAGCGTAGCCAATGGAGCTTTACCCGATTCTACGTGCCCCAGGCCTTTGACGCGGGATATAGGCTGGTCAGCGATGCCGACGCGTTGTGGGAGGCGTTCGAGACGGCGCACCACAAGGCCAGTTTGCCAGGCCAACTCGAGATTCCAATGGAGTCGTTCGCTCGTGCCGTTGAGATCCTGCTGAAAGACAGCGAGATCAGGGATTGCCCGGGCTACTGTCCCGAGCCAGCGTTGTGGGCTCATGCGGTACGGCATTGCGGTTATGTCCAGTCACGCCATGCAACCGGACGTGTCCTCGTCGCCGCCGCCTTGTGAGGCCCTTCTAGGGCGGCCGCGCTTTCCCATCCTCAGCTCGACGAGGCGAAGCTCACCCCGGCGCTGGGTTACGTCTTCGACAAGAAGTGGATCGAGCCATGGGAGTCGCTCGTCTCGATCTTGTGGAAGTTCAAAATGGCGAATGCGTTGTCGGGTACCGCTATGATGCGGTTGCTGAGGCCGGACCTTGATCCTTACGAGACTATTCCGCTTCGGGTGGGAATGGTGAATACTGTTCGGCTGAACGAGGCCTTGGGCTTGCCGAAAAAGATGCTGCACATGGCGCTCATCGAGAAAGCCGAGCAGCGACGCTATTGCGAAGTACTCCGCTACTGCCGCTCATGCATGGCACGCGGCTACCACTGCCTCTTGCATCAAATGGAGAGCACGACTCGATGGCCTGCTCATCGTTACCCCATGCACTCTGCCTGTCTACGGCGCGGGCACGAAACACCGTTTTGCTTGAATGTGCAACTTATCGAGGCACCATATCGTTGCGCGCATTGCCGGGCCCGCTATGGTGGGCAGGGGTGGTGGGGGTGTTCGGCCCATGAAGCCGGAGTACCGCAAGGCGTTGATGCGGTCATATTTTGAGTATGGCATGGGATGCAAAAGCATTGGCTAAGCACCTCCAGGCACGGACTTTATCTGAATACCGCGATCCCCGGCAGCCGTCGTAGGGCGTTGGCCAGGGTTGTGGTTGCGTTCGTGTTCCCGCCTCCGATCGCCGTCGCCAGATAAGCGTCGGCGGCGCGTTTCAGGGCACTGTTTGTGCGCTGCACACGCTCGATTGACGCTTCGCGACCCTCAGCCGGTGACAATTTCAGTTTGCTTGGCGTATGTCCTTGATTTTTTTTGGTACGTCCGGTTGCGGCCCCGTTGTCACGCGGATTGACGACATTACTTCGGAAACGGTGACAACTTTCTTTTGTTCTACTGTTTTTGGCTTTGTTGCCAGGCGGAACCTCTCGAAGGTGTCAGGGTCCTGCCTTTCGGCGATGAATTTCGCGAAGAAATTGGTTTTGGCGCTATTCACGAGAAATTCGGGCACGCATTGGCGTAGTGCGTTGGCGACGACCAACTCGGATGGAGGGATGCCGGGGCGGACGGTTCGCAGCCGGGATCCAAAGGAACTCCAGACGAGCGAAGGGAACACGGCTGCCAGGTAGTGAAGCAGTCCCTGACAGACGATGCCAGCCTGGATGAGACGTGATAGGCGTGGGTCTTGCGCTTGACGGCGTTGCGCTACTCGAGCGACTCGCGATGAAGGTATTGATCGCCGCTTCTGCGCCGAAGCGGCTTCATGTCTTGCATCCTGAAGTGGTACGCGAATGTGCCGATGCGATGTACCGCCTGTTTGAAGCTGTGCTCGATCTTGAAGCGCAACCCATACAAGCGAGTGATCTCGTTGGCATCCCAATGCCCGTGCCACTTTCAATCCTCAGGTCCAAGACCGCTGAGGCGAAAAATTTTCAAGCGCCAGAGCGAGTACGATCGCCAACGCGCAAAGGCATTGACCCCACTGCTTTCGGCGTAGCGCCTGAACGACGGCGACGCTCAGCGACCGGCGATGACACTGCGCCGGTCTCCCACGTGTATCTTGCGGGCTTGGGTTCAACGAAGGCAAGCAATAGCAGTCCTGAGCCCAACGTAAACGATTGAATGTGACAATACAAAAATCCTACGAACTCAATGTCACGGCGATCAGTATAAAGGGTCATCAACTCGACGGAAAATGCATCGATGTGGCATTCCAATTAGGCGGATCTTGCCCGAAAACATTGCGAACGAAGAAATCCATGAGCTTACGCTCGGTGAAGATACCGGGGGCTCCATGATCAGCACCAGGCACATAGACCATTTCGAATTCCTTTCCCGCCTTAATGAGCCTGTCGGCCAGCGCAAAGGTGGAGGCCGGATCGACATTGTGGTCCATTTCGCCCACAACAAGCATAAGTTTGCCGTGCAGCTTGTCGGCATTGTCGATGGCGGAGGACTGTGAGTATTCAATACCGACGGGCCAGCTCATCCACTGTTCGTTCCACCACATCTGGTTCATACGGTTGTCATAGCAACCACTGTTGGCTACCGCAACCTTATAGAAGTCCGAATGGAATAGCAGTGCATCAATGGCGTTCTGGCCGCCAGCTGATGTACCGAAGATTCCCAAATTCGAGATGTCGTACCAGGGATATAGAGAGGCAGCCGCCTTATGCCACAGAATGCGATCGGGAAGGCCTGCATCTTTCAGATTCTTCCACGCGACGTCATGGAAAAGGCGTGAACGGTTGTTAGTGCCCATTCCGTCGATTTGCACAACGATAAAACCCAACTGGGTAAGGGGCTCTGTTGTGGTTGTGAATGACTTTGGGACGCGAGAGCCTTGCGGGCCGGCATATATATCCTCCACCACAGGATACTTCAGATGTGGATCGAATCTATCTGGTAGATGAATGATTCCCCAAATATCGGTCTTACCATCGCGCCCTTTGGCAACAAATTGATTGGTGCTCTCCATCCATTAGATTCGAGTTGGGAGATGTCGGTGCTCTCGATCTGCATCAGTTTAGCGTTGTCTCTAGACCGGAAAAGCGCCATGCGTGGGGGAAGGTCGATACGCGACCAGAGGTCGACGTAGAATCTACCGTCAGGAGAAAACTCGATATGATGATTGGCCGGTTCTGGCGTAAGTGATGTCAGCCCCTTTCCGTCGAAGCCAATTCGGTAGGCATGAACGAAATAAGGGTCCTCACCGAAATTCATTCCGCTTGCTTCAAACCAAATTTCCCTTCTGACTGGATCGATGTGGTCCACCGCGCGGACAACCCAGTCACCTTTGGTGATTTGGTTTTCTAAAACACCGGTACGGCCATTAAAGAGGTATAGATGTTCATATCCATCGCGCTCGGATGCCCAGATAATTT
Organism: Cupriavidus sp. UYMMa02A; assembly: GCA_001725945.1. Taxonomy (GTDB): domain Bacteria; phylum Pseudomonadota; class Gammaproteobacteria; order Burkholderiales; family Burkholderiaceae; genus Cupriavidus. The sequence goes on from LRMT01000064.1 coordinate 75,323, forward strand.
CCTCTCCATCATTAACATTGTAACGAAAGTGTTTTCCGGCATATCTTTGGTCATTTCTTAAATCTGTATAATCGACGAACGTGGAGCTGACCTCATCGATCAAAGAGCGCGTACGGCCGGTGGCTGCCTCCACCTCGATTACTCGGTAGAGCTGATGGCCGCGTTGGTTATACTCAAATGTAAAGCCTTCCCCATCTTTCCGCCAATTAATTTTGAAAATGTCATAAGGATTCGGGAACAAAGCATTGTCGATATTGACCATGCGCTTGTTGACTATGTCGAATAGTACCGGTTGCGGTCGCGGAAGAATATCTCCCGCTTTGGGATACGCTATTGACTCATACCTGGCTTGATGGTTTGTTGTTGAGGAATTGACAAGCATGATTCGACGCTGTTGGCCGACGGCGACACGGTAACCTGCGAGGTGATTGGAGTCAGGGGACCACTTTAGGGATGAGAAGACGTAATTGTTCGCTTCTGTCCCGTCCCAACTTAACGGTACATTTACTGATCTGTCCTTACTCATTAGAAAGACGTTGTAGTTTTTGATATATGCTTTCCACTTGCCGTTCGGTGAATCGCTTGTGATTCGACTATCGCTTTCAGCCGTTGGACCCTGAGAGATCCTAGTGCAGATGTAGCTTGAAAGATCACAACTCCACTGAACGGAATCAATGGAGAACAGCAACTGGTTGCCGTCTTGTCCGATTTCGAAGCGGTCAAAGGGCAGCCTATCGCCTCGGAACTCGAGGAGGCCGCCTTATTTAATGCTTCGGCAAGGCGGCTATGATCGAAAGCCGGTTGCTTCTTCCCAGTTTTTATATTGAATTTAATGAACTGGCGCTCACCGTGTGTCGTCCGTTGGTAGGCAATGGTCTCGGGCGAAAGCCAGAAAGGCGGGGTATCGACAAATTGACAATTTTATTCGAGTATTGATAGTCAACTGTGAGAGCCCGCTGAAAGTCTGAGGGGGTAAGAGCAAAGGGGGGGTGTATGGTTCCGTTCCCCTGGTTGTCAGCAGCCGATAGCAACGTGCAGTAGGAAATTAGAAGCAGAAAGATGGTGACAATTTTTGCATGGATGTTTGGCCTTGACTATGTATAGGTTACGTCGTCGGCTTGCCTTGCAGCAATTTTATGCCATCAGTGAATGCGAGTGGGTATGATCAGTGTCCGCTGAGCGCAAGCGAGCGACCGGTGACGGCCAGTGCCAACGGGACACCGCGCCGGTCTACGATGAGATGGCGTTTGCTGCCGAGTTTGCCGCGGTCCGTAGGGTTCGGGCCTGTCTGTTGGCCCCCCGGGGGCTGGCCACTGCCGCCCCGTCGATGCTGCCCGCGTCCAATCGATCTGGTCATGCTCGCGCAAGCGGGTCAGCAGGGCCAGGTGCAGGCGCTCCCAGATGCCGTCGGCCTGCCAATCACGAAGGCGACGCCAACAAGTCATGCCGCTGCCGAACCCCAGTTCCTGGCGATCGGCGCTGCTTAGTGCCAAGTATTCCAGGGCTTGGTCGAGCATATCTGGTCCAAGGATGCCGGGGGATATTTCGCGGGAACACCGATCTGCCTGGCTGCGCTGTATGCCGCGGGACGACATGCAGAGTTGCTCGCACTCGGCGCGTTAGTGTTCGGGTCGATGGCACTGCTATCCGGCAAAGCCGTTGCATGCATGCGTGACGCCTCCTCGCATAACGGGAGCTTCGACCGTCGCTACAAGCCGACCAATTAGCGAACGGGGAATCTGGCGTAGATTACGCGAAGTCTGCCGAACTCACCGAATCCCGTTCTTTCTATGGTGTGCTTGGAAGGCTGAAGGTCATGGCCACCTTCGGCCAATCGACCCCGCATCCTAGTAGGGCTGGTATGGCCACACCGTGACGGGGTATTGAGGCGGCGATCGTCTGGTGCCTGGTACAGAGCCGACGCTCAACTGTCCGCGCTATAGCGCCGGGCAACGGCCGAAATTGGCCGACTACTGCCCCAGCGCTGCCCCGACGGGCAGCGACGGTTAGGAGCCGCGCGCTGCAGCTGGGAAGCAGGGAGTGGGCGCTGCAAGGGCGCGGCGATAAGGTCCGATAACTGCTTGTCGCGCGTTGCCGGTCACTAGGGCAATGGGACCTATCCGGAATTTGTGTGCGAGGCATATCATGAGAGGTAGTGAACATGGATATGCCGATGAAGAAGAAACGTACAGTGGCGTCCCAGGCAGCGGCCCGCGGGCCGCTGCCTGCTTTGCCTGAGGGCTTGCTTGACGAGCTGGTTAAAGGGCCGATGTCGCCCGGCGACGTCCAGGATCTGATGCTGGCGTTCAACAAGGCCATCATCGAACGGGCGATGAGCGCCGAGATGAGCATGCACTTGGGCTATAAACCAGGCGAGCCCAAGCCGGCCGAGCAGTCCAATGCGCGCAACGGCCTCAGTGGCAAGACGTGATCACCGAGCGCGGCCCGGTGCGGGTCGAGTTGCCACGCGATCGCGATGGCACCTTCGAGCCGGTCCTGATCCCAAAGCACGAGCGGCGCTTTGCCGGCTTCGATGAGCGCATTATTGCCATGTACGCGCGCGGCATGAGCGTGCGCGAGATCCAGGCGTTTCTGGCCGAGAACTACGGAACCGACGTCTCCCCGAACTTCATCAACTCGGTCACCGACGAGGTTATGGCCGAGACCATCGCCTGGCAGAACCGCCCGCTCGAGGCAATGTACCCGGTCGTGTTCTTCGACGCATTGCGGGTCAAGATCCGCGATGGCGGCATCGTCAGCAATAAGGCTGTGTACCTGGCCTCGGGCACCCAGGCTAACGGTCAGCGCGATGTGCTGGGCCTGTGGGTCGAGCAGACCGAAGGCGCCAAGTTCTGGCTCAAGGTCTTTAATGAACTCAGAACCGAGGCTGTCAGGACATCCTGATCGCGGTCGTCGATGGCCTCAAGGGGTTGACCGAAGCCGTGGCCACTTCCCTTCGGATGAAGCTGCGATCAAGTTGCTGTGGCTGGCACTGCGCAACGTACTGACCAGGTCCGTTCGCACGACTTATGACTGGAAGTCCGCCATGAACCAGTTTGCTATCCTGTATGGCGAGCGATTTACCGCTGCCCGAGGCTAACAAAATTCAAAACCGCCTCGCACACAAAAATACGGACAGGTCCGGGCAATGAATTGGTAGACGGACTGCCGCTGCCATCTATTTCAATTCACATTGCATGCAGAGCCCTGGCGGCATCCCCGCTGACGTTAAGGTATGCGAGGTCCGTACACTTACAGGGAGGGTGATCGCAGATACGAGGGAAAAGCCGTAGCGAGAAAAGAAGCCGGGGCACTTTGCCGTGGCAAGTACCGCGCGTTCGCACCCCTCTGCACGCGCACGCATGAGAACGGCCGAAACCAGGTGCTTCGCGATGCCGCGATCCCGATACTCGCGCAGCACCGCTACTGAGCAGACAACCACTACGTTAGCGTGTCTCTTCCCTCCAGCACAAGCGACAATGCGGCCATCCATCAGCGCAATATGGAACATACCCGGAAGCAACGATGCATAGTTCGTCAACCCACATTCGTGTAGCACCGTGGTGATCGCGGGCAGGTCCGCAGTCGTGGCGGAGCGGATCTGTAAGGCTCTAATCATTACGGCTCTAAGACGAAGTGCATTCTTAAGCTTACTTAGTATCCGAGCACCACGATACCGCGACGCGGTCTTCTTGCCTACTGTACGATTTCGGCAAAACCCAAATTCAGGGTAAATCCTGAAAAGGAATACCTCTCAGGAGGTCCGGCGCCTCAGGTCTTGGCATCTGGACTCGCATCTGCTGCCCATCGCGGCCGTAGCCGCATGAGCTAGATCCCCTGAGTTGAGGACTTCCGACAACGAGCGCGCGTCCTCTCGTCAGCCTCTGCTTGCGAACTGTGCCGATTCTGCAGATGGTCGTGCTGGTCATCAGGCAGCCCAGTTCCGAAAAACGGAGGATTTTATGCCCGCCCCCTTCAAGGTGATTAAACGACGTGACAGGGGCCGGTAGAAGCCGTGCTGCGCATCCGGCCAATAGCTTTTCTCCTCGGCGCTTTCGGTCCCCGGAGCGCTGCGCGGCTGGCACATCTCAGCCATACGACCATTCAAGATCATCGGCAATGGTCCGCAACGGGCCCAGGACTAGCCGAGGCCACGGAGGTTGCTCCCCACGTCATCCCCACTGGGGAGTCGCGAGCTTGCTCAGCTACGCTCGCCGGCTGTCCCAGGATTCCGCCGCCTCTTGCATAGCGCTCTCAGCCAGTTCACGGGCTTCCTCGCCCCCGCCGGGCGTCATTAGGCCGACAGAGCTGCGTATACCACGTGGATCAGGTCCACGGCACGGTGATACTGTTCGTCGCTCGTATTTTTCTATCTACGTAGCCATCGAGCCGTTTCGTCAGTTCAGGTTTGCGTAACTTTCCTCACCTCAGTCCTGGCTTGCCCGGCTTTCGTTTTCTCTTTCGCGACCCGCTTGGCGGTATCCCTCAAATCTCCCGGCCGCATCGTGGCGCGGACTTCCATGGCTCCCAACTGTTGCTGAAGCGCTCGCACTTCAGGCGCCCATCTCGTCAGGCGGGCGCGAATCGCAGGGTTCTCGGCCGCCAACGCTTTCATCCAATCAAGATTCACTGCTTGATCTCTGAATAGCTCTCGAAAAACTTCACGCGGTTCCAACAGTGGGGCGGCCAGCGATTCAGCCCGCATCGGAGGCGGACGCGTCACCGTTGCGCGCCGGCATCTTGCGTGCTCCTTCGGGCCGCATGTGCCGGCTGGCCTGCTGGTGCGCCCACGCGGCCTCTTGCGACAACAAATGGATTGCGCGCTGCTTTCGTGGATTGTTCCTGCATTGCTCTTCTTTGCCGTTTGGAGTTTCCTCATCAAGCGGGTAGGCGGTGCCGCCGGTGGAATGATGGAGATTGGGAAGAGCA
>LRMT01000065.1 GCA_001725945.1 Cupriavidus sp. UYMMa02A
AGCGCGTAAAGCAGGTGATGGGCGGCTACTGCCGCCTTCGCCTGCCACGCGGGCGTGCCGGCGGCCACAGGCGGCGCGGCATGCGTCGCGCGCCAGAGCACGCGCACCACGCGATGCCGAAGACGGTCACGCCGAGCCATTTGTGCCACGAAAACAGCTTGAGCTTGGTCGGCGTCAGGCCCGGAATGCCGGTCATGTACAAGCCGAGCCCGAAGGCGGCGAAGATCAGCAGGGCAACGATCCAGTGCAGGCTGATGGCCGTGGCACCGTAACCGGTCGCATTGGCGTTCGAACGCATCAAATTCCTCAAGCCCGAGGCACGGGCGTTCACAATCTTTAGACCAGTTCGCAACGGGGAATCTGGTCCCGTGCTTCGGATTCTCGCATTATTGCGGGGGAAGGTGCGCAGATGAAGGACAGTACTTAATCGAGTTGTTCAAATGATTTGAAGTGGCATTGTGGCGCAGGGGGGATGCGAGGGGTGGCTGTTTTGCCGGCTGACCTGCCAGGCACGACAACCCAGCCAACAAAGCCACCCGACAGGGTGGCCTTTCCATATCCAAAGGACTCAGAAAGCCCTCAAATCCGCTCAGCCAGCACCACCGCCTTGCCGATGTAGCTGGCCGGCGTCATCGCCAGCAACAGGTCCTTGGCGTCCTGAGGAATCGCCAGGCCAGTAATAAACGTCCGCAGCGCCTCCCGCGAAATCCCCTTCCCGCGGGTCAGCTCCTTGAGCTGCTCATACGGATTGGGCACGCCAAAACGGCGCATCACGGTCTGCACTGGCTCGGCCAGCACTTCCCAGCAGTTGTCGAGGTCTTCGTTCAGGCGCTCGGGGTTGGTTTCCAGCTTGCCCAGACCGCGCAGGCAGGCCTCGTAGGCCAGCAGGCTGTAGCCGAACGCCACGCCGATATTGCGCAGTACGGTCGAATCGGTCAGGTCGCGCTGCCAGCGCGACAGCGGCAGCTTTTCCGACAGGTGGCGCAGCACGGCATTGGCCAGGCCCAGGTTGCCTTCAGAGTTCTCGAAGTCGATCGGGTTGACCTTGTGCGGCATCGTCGACGAGCCAATTTCGCCGGCCTTGGTCTTCTGCTTGAAGTAGCCCAGCGAGATGTAACCCCACACGTCGCGGTTCAGGTCGAGCAGGATGGTGTTGGCACGCGCGATCGCGTCGAACAGCTCGGCCATGTAGTCGTGCGGTTCAATCTGGATGGTGTACGGGTTGAAGGTCAGACCCAGGCGCGTCTCGATCACGCTCTTCGAGAACGCTTCCCAGTCGACGTCGGGTAAGCCGACAGGTGGGCGTTGTAGTTGCCGACCGCGCCATTCATCTTGCCCAGCAGTTCCACACGCTCGATGCGCTCGATGGCGCGCGCCAGGCGTGCGGCCACGTTGGCCATTTCCTTGCCGAGCGTGGTCGGGCTGGCCGGCTGGCCGTGGGTGCGCGACAGCATCGGCTGGGACGCGTTGGCCTTGGCCAGCTCCACCAGACGCGCATGCGCGCGCTTGAGCGCCGGCACCACCACGCCGTCACGGGCGCCCTTGAGCATCATGCCGTGCGAGGTGTTGTTGATGTCTTCCGAGGTGCAGGCGAAGTGGATGAATTCGCTCGCCGCTTCGAGTTCGGCGTTGCCCTTGACCTGCTCCTTGAGCCAGTACTCGACCGCCTTGACGTCGTGGTTGGTGACAGCCTCGATTTCCTTGATGCGCGCCGCATCGGCTTCCGAGAACTTGTCCACCAGCGCCAGCAGCGCGGCTTCCGAGGTCGACGAGAACTTCGGCATGTCGGGCAGGCCGGTCTGGGCCAGCGCGATCAGCCAGTGCACTTCGACCTTGACGCGGTTGCGCATGAAGGCCGCTTCGGACAGCCATTCGCGCAGCGCATCGGCCTTGGAGGCATAGCGGCCATCGATGGGGGACAGGGCGGTGAGCGGCGAAAGCGAAGAGGTGGACATGCTGGCAACCGGGGAAATGAGGGGATACGGGAATGGGATCGCAGGCGCGCGCGCCATGCGCGGGACGCACCCGCAGCAGCTGGCAAGCGGCCGATACGCCGCACCGCGTTGTGCCCTGCGGGTGACGGCGCTGACAGGCCGGCGCCGCGCAACGGGCGATTTTACCACCCATGCCCGCTCCCGGGGCAACGCTCCAGCGCGGCCATCGGACATCCGTTCGGGAGGCTCATTGGCCATGCCGCGCGGGTATACTCCCGCTCGCCGTTCCGCTAGCCTGTTATGAAGTGCATCGGGCAAGTGCAGAGGCTCCAACGCCACTTGCCGCCGAGCGTCGATGCACTTCATAACAAGCTCGAGGGGAGAAAATGAAGCTGTTCGCATCCCAGACCAGTCCCTACGCGCGCAAGGTGCGCGTGGTGATGGCGGAAAAGAAGATCGACTACCAGTTGATCGAAGAGAACGTCTGGTCATCCGATACGGTGATCGGCCAATACAATCCGCTCGGCAAGGTGCCTTGCCTGGTCATGGAAGACGGCAGCTCTATCTATGACTCGCGCGTGATTGTCGAATACGTGGACACGCTCACGCCGGTCAGCCGCCTGATTCCGCAAGGCGGCCGCGAACGCCTGGAAGTGCGCTGCTGGGAAGCACTGGCCGACGGCCTGCTCGATGCCGCGCTGCTCGCGCGCCTGGAAAACACCCAGCGCGAACCGCATGAGCGCAGCGAGCGCTGGGTGCAGCGCCAGCTCGGCAAGATCAACGCGGCGCTGGCCGCGATGTCGAACGGCCTGGCCGACCGTCCGTGGTGCAGTGGCAACCACTATTCGCTGGCCGACGTGGCCGTGGGTTGCGCCCTCTCCTACCTGGACTTCCGCTTCCCGGAAATCAACTGGCGCGAGCGCCATCCGAACCTGGCGGCGTTCCACGAGAAGCTGGCCAAACGCCAGTCCTTCATCGACACCGAACCGCCGCAGGGCTGAGCCCGGCCGCCCATACGGAAACGCCGCAAATGCGGGCGTTCTGCGTTCAGGCGGCGCTGGCTGTCATCACTGCGCGGACTGGATGATGCCGCCGCCGAGGCAGACTTCGCCGTCGTACAGCACGGCCGACTGGCCCGGCGTGACGGCCCACTGCGCTTCGCCAAACGAGAGCTTCAGCATGTCGCCATCGACCGCGTCGACCCTGCACGGCGCATCGCTCTGGCGATAGCGCGTCTTGGCCGCCATGGCGGCGCCAGCCGCGGGCGGCTCGCCTGCCACCCAGGACAGGTCCGCGGCGACCAGCGTCGGCGTGAGCAGCCACGGATGATCGTGTCCCTGCACGACGTAGAGCGTGTTGCTCGCCATGTCCTTGCGCGCGACGTACCAAGCATCGCCATTGCCGTCGCGGCTGCCGCCGAGGCCGATGCCCTTGCGCTGGCCCAGCGTGTAGAACGCGAGCCCGATATGCTCGCCGACCACCTTGCCGTCGGGCGTCTTCATCGGACCCGGCTTGGTCGGCAGGTAGCGGTTCAGGAAGTCACGGAACGGCCGCTCGCCGATAAAGCAAATGCCCGTCGAATCCTTCTTTTTCGCGTTGGGCAGGCCGATTTCCGCGGCGATCTCGCGCACACGGGTCTTCGGGATCTCGCCCAGCGGGAACAGCGTGCGCGACAGTTGCGCCTGGTTCAGGCGGTGCAGGAAATAGCTCTGGTCCTTGGTGTGATCCAGCGCCTTGAGCAGTTCGAACCTGCCGGCCGCGTTCTGCCGCACGCGCGCATAGTGGCCCGTGGCGATGGTCCCGGCGCCCAGCGACATGGCGTGGTCGAGGAAGGCCTTGAACTTGATCTCGGCATTGCACAGCACATCCGGGTTCGGCGTGCGGCCCGCGGAATACTCGCGCAGGAAATCGGCGAACACGCGGTCCTTGTACTCGGCCGCGAAGTTCACGGCCTCGACATCCACGCCGATCAGGTCGGCCACGGACACCACGTCAAGCCAGTCCTGGCGCGTGGAGCAGTATTCGCTGTCGTCATCGTCTTCCCAGTTCTTCATGAACAGGCCGATGACCTCATAGCCCTGCTGCTTGAGCAGCCACGCGGTGACCGACGAATCGACCCCGCCCGACATGCCCACCACGACGCGCTTGCCGCTCACGATGCGTCTCCGCTGGCCAGCACCGACGGGTGCGTGTAGAGCGCGTCGAGCGCAAAGCGCTTGCCGGCGAGGTAGTCCTCCACGCAGGCCAGCACCAGAGGCGTGCGGTGGCGTTTGGGGCAGGCGCGGATCTCGTCGGCACTCATCCACACGGTGCGCACGATGCCGGTGTCGAGCTGGCGGCCCGCGTCGAGCGAACCGAGGTCGCCGGTGAAGGCGAAGCGCACGTAAGTCACGTCCGCTTCGGTACGTGACGGCGACGACGGCGCGCGGCCCATGTAGCAGCCCAGCAGCGCGCGCGGCTCGAAGGTGTGCGCGGTCTCTTCCAGCGTTTCGCGGATGACGGCGCGGATCAGGCTTTCACCCGGATCGAGATGGCCCGCCGGCTGGTTCAACCGCAGGCCGTCACGGGTTTCTTCTTCGACCAGCAGGAAGCGGCCGCCGCGTTCGATGACTGCGGCGACCGTCACGCTGGCATTCCAGTCACGTGGCATGATGCACATTTTTTAGGCAATTCGGCATTTTACCGGTTGCGCGGGCATTGTGCAGCGCGATGTCCAAGCCGCGCCGCTTTGCGCGCCGCCATCCAAAAGCCGACCGATCGGTCACCATCAACCGTCAGATTCCTGTAAGCTGCGCTAAAAATTGTGCGCTGCGGCTGTGGACAGTCCGCCGCGTACAACGGGCCAGACGTCTGCCCGCCCACCAGATACGACGCCAGCAAAAGGAGAAATTGACGATGTACATCGGTATCCCGCAGGAGACGCGGGCCGGCGAGACTCGTGTCGCCGCCACCCCGGAGACCGTCAAGAAGTACGTTGCACAAGGCCACAAGGTCGTGGTGCAGGCGGGTGCCGGCGTACGGGCCAGCCAGCCCGACGGCGCTTATGAGGCCGTGGGCGCGACCATCGGCACTGCCGCCGAGGCACTCGGCGCCGACCTGGTGCTGAAAGTGCGCGCCCCTGAAACCGCCGAGCTGGCACAGATGAAGCCCGGTTCGGTGCTGGTGGGCATGCTCAATCCCTTCGATACCGAGAACAACGCGCGCATGGCCGCCGCGTCGGTGACCGCCTTCGCGCTTGAAGCCGCGCCGCGCACCACGCGCGCGCAGAGCATGGACGTGCTGTCCTCGCAGGCGAACATCGCCGGCTACAAGGCCGTTCTGGTTGCGGCCCATCACTACCAGCGCTTCATGCCGATGCTGATGACCGCCGCGGGCACCGTCAAGGCCGCGCGCGTGCTGATCCTCGCGCCGGCGTGGCCGGCCTGCAGGCGATCGCCACGGCCAAGCGTCTCGGCGCGGTGATCGAGGCCTCGGACGTGCGCCCGGCCGTGAAGGAGCAAATCGAATCGCTGGGCGGCAAGTTTCTGGACGTGCCGTTCATCACCGACGAAGAGCGCGAGATCGCGCAGGGCGTCGGCGGCTATGCCCGCCCGATGCCACCGGACTGGATGAAGCGGCAGGCCGAACTGGTGCACCAGCGCGCCATCCAGGCCGACATCATCATCACCACCGCGCTGATCCCGGGCCGCAAGGCGCCGGTGCTGCTGCAGGAAGCCACCGTGCAGCAGATGAAGCCCGGTTCGGTCGTGGTCGACCTTGCCGCCGCGCAGGGCGGCAACTGCCCGCTGACTGTGGCCGACGAAGTGGTCGAGCGCCACGGCGTCACCCTGATCGGGCATACCAACCTCGCCAGCATGGTCGCGGCCGATGCCTCGGCGCTCTATGCCCGCAATGTGCTGGACTTCCTCAAGCTGGTCATCGACAAGGACAGCCAGTTCACACTGAACCTCGAAGACGACATCGTCGCCGCCTGCCTGATGTGCAACGGCGGCGAAGTCGTGCGCAAGGCGGCGTGAGTTCTTCCCGGCGCCCGTCGGCGCCGGCTGCATTCCGAATCAAAAATAGGGACGCATCACCCATGCAACGCATCATGCTCCGCGCCAAGCTCCACCGCGTCACCGTGACGCAGGCGGACCTTCACTACGAGGGTTCATGCGGCATCGACGAGAATCTGCTCGAAGCTGCCGACATGAAGGAGTTCGAGAAGATCGACCTGTACAACGTGCAGAACGGTGAGCGCTTCTCCACCTACATCATCAAAGGCAAGCGCGGCAGCGGCGAGATCTCCCTTAACGGCGCCGCCGCGCGCCGCGCGCATATCGGCGACCATCTGATCATCTGCACCTATGCGCCGATGAGCGACGAGGAAATCGCCACGTACAAGCCGAAGATCATCCTGGTCGACGAGAAGAACGGCATCAAGGAAATCAAGAAGGTCTAAGCCCATGACGGCCAGCCTGTGTCGGGATTCCGTAGCAACGGCGGCGCCATGGGGTGCCCGCCTTGGCATGCGGTTCGCGCAGGCGGCCGGCATCGGACTGCTGGCGCTGTGCGCGGCCTGCGGTACCTCGGGCGGCGCCAGCAAGGCCGATATGGCCAGCGCTGCCGCTGCCAGCGGCCCGAAGCTGCTTGATCCGCTGCCGCCTGGCGCGACGGCGCGGCCAAGCAGTCCATCCTGAATTTCGTCAGCAAGACCACCACGCCGGGCAGCCCCGAATTCGTTGCCCCCGAAGACCGCATCGCCGTGTTCGACAACGACGGCACGCTGTGGCGCGAAGATCCGGTGGTCGAACTGCTGTTCGTGGTCAACCGTGCGCAAGAGCGCGCGCGGGCCGAGCCGGCATTGGCCGGCCGTTCGCCCTACAAGGAATTCCTGGCCGACCCCGCGGCCTATTTCAAATCCACCGGGGAAGCGGGCGCCGTGCGCCTGCTCAACGAGCTTTACGGCAACACCTCTCTCGACACCTTCCAGGAAGACGCGCGGCGCTATGTCGCCAATGCGCGCCACCCGAAGTCCAAGGCTCGCTGCGCGAAGGCACGTACCAGCCGATGCTGGAACTGCTGGCGCTGCTGCGCGCGCACGGCTACCAGACCTGGATCTGCTCGGGCGGCACGGCGGACTTCATGCGCGTCGTCTCCCAGTCTTACTACGGCATTCCCCCGCAACAGGTCATCGGCTCCCGGCTCGCCGCGCAGTTCCGCGAAAGCGGCCGCGCCAACGAGATCTGGCGCGAGCCGAAGATCGAAAGCTTCAACGACAAGCAGATGAAGCCGGTCAATATCGCGCTGCAGATCGGCAAGCGGCCGGTGTTCGCGGCCGGCAATGTCGGCGGCAAGGGCGATATTGCCATGCTGTCGTACTCGCAGGCGCGCAGGGGACCGTCATTCCAGCTGCTGGTCAACCATGACGATGCCGAGCGCGAATCGGCCTATGCGGAAAATGACGGCGCGTCGCTGCGCGCGGCATCCGAACGCGGCTGGACCGTAGTCAGCATGAAGCGCGACTGGTCCCGGGTGTACCCGGCTCCGGGCACGGCTGGATCACAGGCACCCGCGCAGACACCAGCGCTGGCGCAGGCGCGTAGCGGGCGGCTGCATCCCGGTCGATCGCATTCCAGACACAAGAACACAAGCGGCATCCAGGATTCAAAGCAAGAGAGGAGAAGTCGATGGAGATGGTGAACCACACGGTGATCAACCTGATCATCTTCGTGCTGGCAATCTACGTGGGTTACCACGTGGTGTGGACGGTAACGCCCGCGCTGCACACCCCGCTGATGGCCGTGACCAATGCAATTTCGGCCATCATTATCGTTGGCGCCATGCTGGCCGCCGGCCTCACCGAGGGCGCCACGGGCCGCATCATGGGCACGCTGGCAGTGGCCCTGGCTGCCGTCAACGTGTTCGGCGGCTTCCTGGTGACCCAGCGCATGCTGGAGATGTTCAAGAAGAAAGAGCCGAAGGCCAAGGCCCACGCCACGGCCAGCAAGGAGGCTGCGTGATGACCGAACTCGTCAGCATGAACCTTGTCACCCTGCTCTACCTGATCGCCTCGGTGTGCTTCATCCAGGCGCTCAAGGGGCTCTCGCACCCCGCTTCGGCGCGCAAGGGCAATGCCTTCGGCATGATCGGCATGGCCATTGCGGTGGTCACCACGCTGGTGCTGATCATCAAGCTCAAGAATGAGTTCCTGGCGGCCGGCACGGCCCAGTCCTCGGTCGCTTCGGGCCTGGCGCTGATCTTCGGCGCGCTGGTGGTGGGCGGCGGCATCGGCGCCTACGTGGCGAAGAAGGTCGAGATGACCAAGATGCCCGAACTGGTGGCCGCCATGCACTCGCTGATCGGCCTGGCCGCGGTGTTCATTGCCGTGGCCGCGGTGGCGGAACCTTCGGCCTTCGGCATCGCGCCGGCGGGCTCGCATGCGATTCCGACGGGCAACCGCGTCGAGCTCTTCATCGGCTGCTTTGTGGGCGCCATCACGTTCTCCGGTTCGGTGATCGCCTTCGGCAAGCTGGCAGGGCGCTACAAGTTCCGCCTGTTCCAGGGCGCGCCGGTGGTGTTCCCGGGCCAGCACATGCTGAACCTGGCGCTGGCGATCGCCATGGTCGGCTTCGGCATCGCGTTCTTCGTGACGCAGGACTGGATGCCGTTCCTGGTGATGCTGGCCATTGCCTTCGTGCTCGGCGTGACGATCATCATCCCGATCGGCGGCGCCGACATGCCGGTGGTGGTGTCGATGCTGAACTCGTACTCGGGCTGGGCAGCGGCGGGCATCGGCTTCTCGCTGAACAACCCGATGCTGATCATCGCCGGCTCGCTGGTGGGCTCGTCCGGTGCCATCCTTTCGTACATCATGTGCAAGGCGATGAACCGCTCGTTCTTCAACGTGATCCTGGGCGGCTTCGGCGGCGAAGCGGCCGCGGCCGGCGCGGCCGGTGCGCAGGCCCAGCGCAACGTCAAGTCGGGTTCCGCCGACGATGCGGCCTTCCTGATGGGCAATGCCGAAACGGTCATCATCGTGCCGGGCTATGGCCTGGCGGTGGCACGTGCCCAGCATGCGCTCAAGGAACTGACCGAGAAGCTGACCGAGAAGGGTGTGACGGTGAAGTACGCGATCCACCCAGTGGCGGGCCGCATGCCGGGTCATATGAACGTGCTGCTGGCCGAAGCCGAAGTGCCGTACGACATGGTCTTCGAAATGGAAGACATCAACAGCGAGTTCGGCCAGGCCGACGTGGTGCTGGTGCTCGGCGCCAACGACGTGGTGAATCCGTCGGCCAAGACCGACCCGAAGTCGCCGATCGCCGGCATGCCGATCCTGGAGGCCTACAAGGCCAAGACCATCATCGTCAACAAGCGTTCGATGGCCGCCGGCTACGCCGGGCTGGACAACGAACTGTTCTACATGGACAAGACCATGATGGTGTTCGGCGACGCCAAGAAGGTAGTCGAGGACATGTTCAAGGCGGTGGACTAACCACGGACTGACCTGGATCAGTGCAGCATACGGCACACTGCCGCCCGCAGGGCGGCAGCGCGTTATACTGGCCTACGCTGAATTCCCAGCGTTGCTGCATGGCCCGAACGCACCATGACATTCAACCCGCACGACAGGAACCTGTCGGCTTTCCATCACCCGATCCTGACCGTCCTGGTCGATGACAGCAAGTCGTTCATCGACAGTCTGGCATTTCAGATGGACGCCTCGCGCGCGGTGGTCACGTTCACGGATCCGCGCGAAGCGCTGCAGTGGATTCGTGAAGCCTACGCCACCCGTTTTCCCGCTTTCCTGCCGGTACGGGTCACCCACGACGACCTGACCTTCCTGACCGAGCGGCGCACGGTGCAGCTCGATATCGACCGCATCCACCGCCAGATCCACGACATCAACCGCTTCCTGCAGCCGGGCGTGATCGTGGTGGACTATTCGATGCCGCAGATGGACGGACTCGAGTTCTGCCAGGCGCTGCAGGACCTGCCGTGCAAGACCATCCTGCTGACCGGCACTGCCGACGAGAGCATCGCCGTGCAGGGCTTCAACCATGGCCTGATCGACCGTTACGTGAAGAAGCACGAAGCGAATATGGTCGAGCGCCTGGGCCAGGAAATCGATGCCTTGCAGCAACAGTACTTCGCCACGCTGTCGCGCACGCTGCGCGAGCTGCTGACGCGGCATTCGTACTCGTTCCTGTCGGATCCGGCAATGACCGAGCGCGTGCGGCAGATCACCGCGCGCTACGGTTTCGTCGAGTACTACCTGTATCCGAATCCCGTCGGCATCCTGATGCTGACCGCGCAAGGCCATGCCACGCTGATGGTGATCGAGACCCGCGCCGGGCTGATGAGCCAGGTCGAGTCGGCCGAGGCCTACGATGCCCCTGCCGCACTGATCGAAGGCCTGCGTGAAGGCCGCCTGGTGCCATTCTTCTGGCCGGGCAACGGCATGTACACGCCGGCCTGCGTCGACTGGGAGCAGTACTGCTTGCCGGCCGAACACTGCGAGGGGCGCGAGGAGTATTTCTACGCGCTGTTCGACCTGCCGCGCACCTGCTGCAGGAGCCGGTGGTTAGCCAGCAGGCCTTCCTGGCCGATTTCACGCGCAATCCCGATGCGCTGACCGGCCGCAAGCGGCCCTGAAGCCCGGAAGGACCTGACCGCGCAGGGCGCTCGGGCCGCTCAGGCCACTCAGGCCGATTGCGGTCCGCGGTTGCCGCCCCGCACCATGTCGAAGCGGAACAGCCGGCATTCGATATTGCCGTTGTAAAGCGGCGTGCGCCGCGATTCCTTGAGCCGCAGCCGCTTGGGCATCGACAGATCCCCCGTGAACACCCACGCCTGCCAGCCCGCGAAGTTCTGCTTGAGCGTGGTGGCAAAGGCACTTGCGAACTGGTTGGCGGCGGCTTCCTCGGCCTCGTCGCGCGGCATTTCGGCCTCGGGCTGGCGGCGCTCGCCGCGCACGACGATCCGTTCACCGTACGGCGGATTCATCATCAGCAGGCCAGGCTCGGCAAACGGCGGTTGCGTGAAACGTGCATCCACCTGCTTGGTCTGCGCCTCGCCGGGCAGGCCGGCACGCGTCCAGTTGGCCTGGGCCATGGCGAGCATGTCGGTGGAGATGTCCGATCCGGCAATCTGCAGGCCTTCCGCCGACGCCAGCATGCGCGCGCGCTGGGCATCGGCCTTGAGTTTCTGCCAGGCCTTGGTGTCCGCACCCTTGAGCCACTCGAACGCGAAGCTGCGGCTGCCGCCCGGCGCGATGTCCAGCGCCACCTGCGCGGCTTCGATCAGGAACGTGCCGCTGCCGCACATCGGGTCATAGAACGGGCGGCCGGTCTGGCCGCGCACCCAGCCGGCCAGGCGCAGGATGCCCGCCGCCAGGTTTTCCTTCAGCGGCGCCTCGCCCTTCTCCATGCGCCAGCCGCGCTTGAACAGCGGCTCGCCAGTGGTGTCGAGATACAGCGTGCAGTCGTACTCGGTCAGGTGCGCATAAATACGCACATCCGGGCTGACCGTATCCACGCTCGGCCGCGCGCCGAGGCGCTCGCGCATGCCGTCGCAGACACCGTCCTTGATGCGCAGCGATGTGAAGTTCAGGCTGCGCAGCGGCGACTTGGTGGCGGTGATATCGACGCGGATCGACTCGTCGGGCGAGAACCATTGCTCCCAGCGCTGGCTGCGCACCAGCGAGTAGATGTCGTCTTCGTGCCGATAGCCGCGCGCCGCCACGCGCATCAGCACGCGGCTGGCAATGCGTGAATGCAGGTTGACGGCGTAGGCGGCCGCCATCTCGCCCGAAAAACTGACACCGCCCGGTACCTCGCGATGCACCTCGAACGGGGCGACCGCGGCCATTCCGGGCCGCGCGCGGCGATCTCGCGCAGTTCTTCGGCGAGCGCGCCCTCGAGGCCGCGCGGGCAGGGAGCAAAGAAAGGCTTGGGTCATGGATTCGGTTCCTGCAAACAAACGTCCGCCGTGGCGGACGGGGATCAAATTAGCCTAGCCGACGGTTCAACTGGCCGCCAGTGCGCGGTCGAGGAAGTCGAGTCGGTCCTGGCCCCAGTAGGGCTGGCCATCGTAGACATACCAGGGCGCCCGAACACGTCGGCGGAAATTGCGTCCTGCGTGTTCTGCGCGTAGGCCGCCTGCACGGCCTGCCCTTCGCTGGCCTTGAGCAGACTGGCGCCGTCGAGACCGGCTTCATCGGCAAGCTGCGCCAGCGTGGCCGCGTCCGCAATATTGCGTTGCTGTGCCCACACCGCCGCGCCAATGGCGCCGACGAGCTGCATGGCCCGCGCGGTGCCGTGGGCCAGCTGGGCGGCGATGATCAGCTTGCTGGCCGCGTCGCCGGACACCGGGAAATAGGTCGGGTGGACATTCAGCGGCAGCCCGAGGTATTGACTCCAGCGCGTGAGTTCGACCAGCCGGTAGGCCTGCCGCTGCGGGGGCCGCTGCGCGAGCGGCAAGCCGCCCGACACCGAAAACACCTTGCCGAGGTCGCAGGGCTTCAGGTTCACCTGGACAGCGTGCCTGGCCGCGATCGCGGCAAAGCGCTCATGGCCGAGGTAGACGAACGGGGACTGCGGCGTGAGATAGTAGTCAACCTGCTTGCTCATCTTGCACTCGTTGGAAAGGGTCCGGAAAAAATGGTGTTCAGAACGGCTTGACCACCACCAGGATCACCACCGCCAGCAGCACCAGCACGGGCAGTTCATTGAACCAGCGGTAGAAGGTATGCGAACGGGTGTTGCCACCCGCCTCGAACTTCTTCAGCAGCCTGCCGCAGCCATGGTGGTAGCCGATCAGCACCAGCACCAGCGCGAGCTTGGCATGCATCCATCCCTGGCCCGGACCGCGGCCGATGCCATAGCCGAGGTATAGCCACAGCCCGAACACCACCGCCGGCACGGCCAGCATGGTCATGAAGCGGTACAGCTTGCGCGCCATCAGCAGCAGGCGCTGCGTGCCGGCGGGCTCGGTCTCCATGGCCAGGTTGACGAAGATGCGCGGCAGGTAGAACAGGCCGGCAAACCAGGACACGACGAAGACGATGTGAAGCGCTTTGACCCAGAGCATTCAGCGAAGCGTTGCGGCGGCAGTTGTTGTTTGTTGTTCTTTGCGGCGGGTATGACTGCCCGCCAGCCCGGTTCTCAGATACGGATCTCGCCGTGGCCGAACACCACGTACTTCAGCGACGTCAGCCCTTCCAGCCCGACCGGGCCGCGCGCATGCAGCTTGTCGTTGGAAATGCCGATCTCCGCGCCGAGACCGTATTCGAAACCGTCGGCAAAGCGCGTCGACGCGTTGATCATCACGCTGGCCGAATCGACCTCACGGATAAAGCGCATGCCGGTCGAGTAGTTCTCGGTGATGATCGAATCGGTGTGGTGCGAGCCGTACTCGTTGATATGCGCGATCGCCTCTTCCAATCCCGGTACGGTCTTGATGGCGAGGATCGGTGCCAGGTATTCCAGGCGCCAGTCTTCTTCCTGCGCATCGACAAGACCGCTGAAGCCTGCGGCTTCCAGCGTCGCGCGCGTGGCCGGGCAGACGCGCAGCTCGACGCCCTTCTCCTGGTAGATGCGGCACAGTGGCGGCAGCGCGCGCGCGGCGATGTCCTGCGACACCAGCAGCGTCTCCATGGTGTTGCACGGCGCATAGCGCTGGGTCTTGGCGTTGTCGCAGACGCGCACGGCCTTGTCGAGGTCGGCGTCGGCGTCGATGAACACGTGGCAGATGCCGTCCAGGTGCTTGATCATCGGCACGCGCGCCTCTTCCATCAGCCGCGCGATCAGGCTCTTGCCGCCGCGCGGGACGATCACGTCGACGTGCTCGGTCATCGTGATGAGGCGCCCGACCGCCGCTCGGTCGGTGGTGGCGATGACCTGCACGGCCTCGGGCGGCAGGCCGGCGGCGGCCAGGCCCTCGGCGACCAGCGTGGCCAGTGCGGTGTTGGATTCGATCGCTTCCGAACCGCCGCGCAGGATGGTGGCATTGCCCGACTTCAGGCACAGCGCAGCCGCGTCGATCGTCACGTTCGGCCGCGATTCGTAGATGATGCCGATCACGCCGAGCGGCACGCGCATCTGGCCGACCTGGATGCCGGTCGGGCGGAACTTCATGTTCGAGATCTCGCCGATCGGATCAGCCAGCGCGGCAATCTGTTCCAGGCCCTCGGCCATCGTCTTGATGGCCTTGTCCGACAGCGTCAGGCGGTCGATAAAGGCGGCGTCCTGGCCGTTGGCGCGAGCACGCTCGACGTCGCGCGCATTGACGGCCTTGAGCTTGTCGGCATCACGGCGGATGGCCGCGGCAATGGTCAGCAGCGCGCGGTTCTTGTCGGCGGCGGCG
>LRMT01000066.1 GCA_001725945.1 Cupriavidus sp. UYMMa02A
AGACGGTACAGACCAGCGAAGGCACTCTCGCCCCCGTCTCGGACGAGGTATTGCGGCGCTTTGGCGGCGCGCGTCCGCAGCGCCGGCTTCGCAGGGCCGGCGCCGTGCAGCAAAGGCTCGTACGGCATAGCGCAATATGCCGCCACGAGTGCGGCCCATGCGCGGGCCGCACCGCCGTCGATCCGGTAAGGTGCCGAAGGCTTATCAAGCGTCTTGGTCCAGCAGCCGGTGGCGCGCGGCATGATACTCGGCCCGCAGTTGCGCAACAATCTGGGATGCCGGCTGAATGTCATCCATCAACCCAACGCCCTGTCCAGCCCCCCAGATATCCTTCCACGCCTTGACCTTGCTCGCGCCGCCGGAGAGATCCATCTTGCTCTTGTCGGATAGCGGCAGGTTGTCCGGGTCCAGCCCTGCATTCAGAATGCTCTGCCGCATATAGTTGCCGTGTACGCCGGAGAACAGATTGGTATAGACGATATCGGCGGCATTGGCCTGTACGATGGCCTGCTTGTAGCCGTCGGCGGCATTGCTCTCCTGCGAGGCAATGAAGCGCGTGCCAATGTACGCGATATCGGCACCCATTGCGCGCGCGGCGAGGATGGCCTCACCGTTGGCAATCGCGCCCGACAGCACTAGCGGGCCGTCGAAGAATTTTCGGACCTCGCCGACCAGCGCGAAGGGGGACAGGGTCCCCGCATGGCCGCCGCGCCGGCAGCCACCACGATGAGGCCATCCACTCCGGCTTCAAGCGCCTTGCGCGCATGGCGCACGCTGATGACATCGTGCAGGACGATGCCCCCGTAGCTGTGCACCGCGTCAAGAATCTCCTTTACCGGTGCCTGCAAGCTGGTGATGAATATCGGCACTTTGTGATCTATGCAGACACGCACGTCACGCTCCAGCCTGGTATTCGACTGGTGCACGATCTGGTTGACCGCCAGCGGCCCGACAGGCTGGCCAGGGTTCGCCGCCCTGAAGGCGCTCAGCTCCTCGGCGATGCGGGTAAGCCACTCGTCGAGCAACTCCGGGTGGCGTGCATTGAGGGTCGGAAAGGCGCCGACGATGCCTGCCTTGCATTGCGCGAGGACCAGCTCCGGATAGCTGACGATGAACATGGGCCGGAATTCGTGCCGCCGGCCTGAGCGGCACGGGCTGCGCGGTGGCGGTGCGGGCCGCGCGGTCTATGCGCGCCGAAGCAATCGGCGAAGCTGCGCGCGAAGCGGTCCACGTCGCGTCCGGCAGGTGGTTGATGCCGCCCGCCAGGCGTCGTCCGCCACCGGTGTCGAAACCGCGGCAGAAATCGGCCGCGCCGGTGGGGCTTGTGCGCCGGCACGCGCACGCTGACGGCAAGCGCCGCCGGTCTTGGGCGAGAGCAGGCCAATGCGTCGCCGGGACGCCCGCTCACCAGTTCATTGGCGAGCACGCCGATCGCACGGCGCGCCCATGGGGCATCGGGCAGCATCAGCAGGGCCGCGCCCGGCACCTCGTGCGAAGGTGCCAGGCAGCGCGCGCGCGCCATGTCGTCCGCATAGCCTTCACACAGCACCCCGTAGACCGCGCATTGGGCCACGAAGTCCAGTGGGTCGGCAAAGGACAGCATGTGCCCGGCCAGCTCGGCGGGATCGAAATGCAGGTCCGCCACGCACTCGCCGTAGGCGTTGTAATTGAGGCAGGTGCCCAACCTCTCCAGCAAGGCGGTTTCGCGCGCGTCGAGCCCGGCCTGCGCTGCCATCATGCAGGCCACGTCTGCGAGGTTGTCGCCGAATGCGGCCGTGATCGCCCAGCGCCGATGGCGCCCGCCAAGATGGCGGTCCACCAGGATGCTGGTGCAGACTTGCGCGCCCTCGTCGATATGCGCGTCCAGACCCGCATGCGCGGGCAGTTCGCCGGCATGGTGATGGTCGAAGTAATCGACCCGGACACCCGCGGCAAGCAGGCGAAGCAGGCCGTCGCGGTTCTGCGCGAGCGAGATGTCGAGCGCGGTGACCGTATCGCCGGGTACGGCATCGATGCGATCAAGCAGGTGGATATCGCGCTTGACGCCGGTCACGAGCGTGGCGTCGCAGGGATGGGTCAGGCGCAGTTGCTGCAAGGCACACAGGCCGTCGCGTCGCCGTTGAAGGCAAAGTAGCGTGTCATGGCAGGACTCCGGTCGCGGTCAGGGCATGAAGTCGCCGCCGTTGGCATCGAGCGAGGCGCCGGTGACCGCACGCGCGTAGTCGGACACCAGGAACAGCGCGGCGCGCGCGCAGTCCTCGTCGGTCGGCATGCGGCCCAGCGCGATCTGCGCGGTGACGGGGGCAATCACCGCATCTTCGCTCATGCCCTGCTCCGCCGCAACGTGGCGCACATAGCCCTGCACCGGCGCGCCCCACATCCAGCCCATGAAGATGCTGTTGGCGCGGATGCCATGGGGGCCCAGTTCGCGCGCCAGATACTTGACCGCCACCGCCAGCGCGCCCTTGGACGCCGCATAGCCGGACTCTCCGGGCATCGGCTTGCGCGTGGCCTGCGTATTGATCATCACGATGGCGCCGCCGCCCTGCGGCTTCATCAGCGCGGCCACTTCCTGCGTCAGCGTCATGGTGCCGAACACATTGGTGTCGAACACCTCGCGCCAGACGTCAAGGTCGGCGGCTTCCACCGCTTCGGGGAAGTTGCGTGCTGGAACGCGCTGTTGACCAGCGCGTCGATCCGCCCGAAGCGGCGCATGGTTTCGCCGGCGAGATGCCGGCACTGGGCGCGGTCGGTGATGTCGGTCGCCACCTTGAGCACTTCGCAGTCGGCCCCCAGTTCGTCGATGCGGGCCTGGGCCTCGTCCAGCTTCGCCTCGGTTCGCGCGGCAATGGCAACGGCGCGAGCGCCTTCCCGCGCGGCCTCCACGGCCAGCTTCACGCCCAGCCCCGGGCCGATGCCCGACACGATGACGATCTTGTCCTTCAGCAGCATGATGTTGTCTCCTCGGTGCGCAGTGCGCAGTTTTAGCGGGTATTCAGGACGTGGCGGGCGCGGTAAGCGGCGAAGTCCCGCTCCAGCTGCTCTTGGCTGAGACCGAACCGGGCCAATGTATAGGCATGCGTGGCGCGCTGGTTGCGCGGGTTGCACTCCATCCATGCCCACATGGCGGCACGGGCCTCCTCGGTCAGCGGCATGCCGGCAAAGCGATAGACCGCCCGCACCACGCCGAACGGGTCTTGCACGGTGTCCTCGAAACGGATATCGAGGAAGCGCTCCGCCGGCAGGCTGTCGCGAACGGCCATGGCATGCGCCATGGCGCGCTGCATCTGGCCGCTCCATTGCCGGCCCACGGTGACCGGATCGGGCGCGTCGGCATACATCTTCCACAAGGTATGCGCCATGCTGGCCATCGACGGAATGGTCTGCGCCGGGTCGCGGTGGGTCAGCACCACCTGTGCCCCTGGAAAGACGCGGAACAGTATCTCCAGCGTATGCAGGTGTTGCGGTGTCTTCAGCACCCAGCGTTGCGCCGCTGGCTCGCCCCGTTGGCGCTTCTGCCATTGCAGGAACTGCAGCATGGTCTTCAGGTAGGTGTAGACCGGCGTCTGGTCCTGCTGCGCGAGCCACGCGGTATAGGACGGCACGTTGGCGTAGGAGTCCATCGCGCACATGAAGGCATGCTCCATCAGCATGAACTCCTCGTCGGCCTGCATGGCATCGAGCGGGTGGATGGCCAGGATATCCGGGATGAAGCCGATCATCTGCGCGACCTCTGCCCTGGCCAGCCCGATGCGCCGGCTGGCGTCGCGCACGTCTTCCGCCGGCAACGCGCCGGGTAGCGGGTTTCCCACCAGGTCGCCGCATGGAAGCGCGGGTCGCTGGCCAGCATGCGCTGCAGCAGCGTGGTGCCGGTGCGCGGCAGGCCGACGATCACCAGCGGATCGTCGATGCGCTCCTGCAGGATCTCGGGATGGCGGCTGCAGTAGTCCTGTATCACGAGCCGGTTCACCAGCTGGGCCAGCAGCTTGCCGTGCAGCAACTGCACACCCTGCGCCGACAGGCTGGCCTCGCGCGCCAGCGAATCGAACAGCACGCCCAGCGCCTCCCGGTAGTTGCCCGGCCCGAAGTCCGTCAATCCGCCCGCCTCCTCGCTGGCCTGCGCCAGCAGGCGCTCCACGTCGAACACGGCCTGGTTGTCCACGGCGATATTCATGCTGTCTCCCTGAGAGATTCGAGTTTGACCACGCGCGTGCGCGGATGCACGGGCTGCGCCGCGCCGACCCAGCGCCAGCACATGGTGCCGTTGTGGTGACCGGCGGTCTCCAGCCAGTTGGGCAGCCCCGGGTCGCGCGCGCTGAGGATGACGGTGACACCGCCGTTGGCATCGAGCCGGGCGCGGTGCTTGTTCAGGCAGATGTCGTGATAGCGGTAATCGAGCGATTCCATCCAGTAGTTGTTGATCTGGAAGTTCCAGAACTCGCACGCGGGCACGCGGTCCACCTCGACCACCAGCGCCTCGTCGTCGGCGAGCGCCCAGCACGAGTGGTAGTAGAAGATATTGGGATCGCCGCCGGCTGCCTGGCACACGGCCTGGTCTGCCGGCGGCAGCGCGTTGACGTGGCCGCCATAGCCCTGGGCCCAGTCAGCGAAGATTCGGGCGGTGCTTTCGACAAAGCCCGCCGCGCGCATCAGCCCAGCCTGCAGGCGCTCGGCGCCGAGCACCGGCGGTACGGCCTTTGGGTCACCATCGATTCGCTCGATGCTCAGCTCCGCCGGTGCCTCCGCTTTGCGGTCAAGGAACGTCTGCCGCACCACCAGCGCGTTGGTAGCTGGCTCCATGGGCACCCAGTTGCCGTCGTGCGGCCGTGCGCCGAGGAAGAGCTCGAAGCTGCCATCGGGCGCCACGGCGAGCCGGTTGCTGTCGAGGAAACCGGTCTGGATCATGCGGCCATCGGTCTCGTAGCCGCCCTTCTGCGTACCGAAGCTCAGGTAGGCCACGCTGCCGCGCCGGCCGCGGATCCTGTATTGCGCGTTGCCGTCCAGGCGCGCATAGCGGTAGAGGTTGTCCGGGTTGTCGGCGCGATCTTGGCGGTTTCGTGTGACGGCGAGAAGAAGCCGGGAAACGCCGGATCGGCGAATTCCACGTGCATTTCCAGCGCAATGCGAAGCAAGCGGCTCAGGTAGCGGAAGCCCTCGGCACGCGTGAGTGCATCCGATGGTGCCTCCGGGCGCAGGATCTGCTGCCCGCTGCGCTTGAGCACGTCGCAAAACTCGGCCCAGGTGTGGCCGCTCAGCAATTGTTCGTCGGCGGAAGTCGCCATCTGCCTGCTCCCGTGGTTGGTCTGTGGGCGGGTCGGACAGCGCTGCCTGTCCCGTACCGGAGCAACGATACCGAGCACGGGTGGGCCGATCCTCGTCCGGGCGGACTAGAAAATGGTTCTTCGCCGAACACGGAAACCGCGCACCAAGACCGCTGATTCCTAGTCCACCCGGACGAAGTGGCGCAGGGCCCCGGCTCGCTACCTTTTCCCCATGCCAGCACCGCGAAATCCGTGGACGGCGCCGGCAAAACGAAGAGGAGATCTCGATGTTGACCCACCTGGAGCAACTGGAGGCGGAGAGCATCCACATCATGCGGGAAGTGGTGGCGGAATGCGAAAACCCCGTCATGCTCTATTCCATCGGCAAGGACAGTTCCGTCATGCTGCACCTGGCGATGAAGGCCTTCTATCCCGCGCGGCCGCCCTTTCCGCTGCTGCACGTCGACACGACGTGGAAGTTCCGCGAGATGATCGAGTTCCGCGACCAGACCGTCGATCGGCTCGGGCTGGACCTGCGCGTGCATATCAACCCTGACGGGCTCGCGCGCAACATCAGCCCGCACGAGCATGGCTCGGCCGTGCACACCGACGTCTGGAAGACGCAGGGGCTGAAGCAGGCGCTGGACCACTACGGCTTTGACGCCGCCTTCGGTGGTGCACGCCGCGATGAGGAAAAATCGCGCGCCAAGGAGCGTGTGTTCTCCGTGCGCACCGCCCAGCACCGCTGGGACCCGAAGATGCAGCGTCCCGAACTCTGGCGCCAGTACACGCGCGCAAGCGCAAGGGCGAAAGCCTGCGCGTATTTCCGCTGTCGAACTGGACCGAGCTCGACATCTGGCAATACATCTACCTGAACAAGATCCCCATCGTGCCCCTGTACTACGCCAAGGAGCGTCCCGTGGTCGAGCGCGACGGCACCATGATCATGGTCGATGACGAACGCCTGCCGCTGCGCGCGGGCGAGACACCCGCCATGCGCAAGGTGCGGTTCCGCACGCTGGGCTGCTATCCGCTCACCGGGGCGATCGACAGCGAAGCCGATACGCTGGGCGGCATCATCCAGGAAATGCTGCTGGCCACTACGTCCGAGCGCCAGGGACGGCTGATCGACAGCGACTCCGCCGGGTCGATGGAAAAGAAAAAGCAAGAGGGGTACTTCTGATGGACGCGCTGATGGAAACGCGAATGGAAGCGATGACGGAAGCCGTGCCGGGCACGGCCAATGACGATACCGGGCACGATATTGAACAATACCTGCGCGCCCAGCAGCACAAGAGCCTGCTGCGCTTTATCACCTGCGGCAGCGTCGACGACGGCAAGAGCACGCTGATCGGCCGGCTGCTGTACGAATCGAAAATGCTGTTCGAGGACCAGCTCGCGCAGCTCGAAGCCGATTCGAAGAAGATGGGCACGCAGGGCGACAACCTCGATTTCGCGCTGCTGGTCGACGGCCTTTCCGCCGAGCGCGAACAGGGCATCACCATCGACGTCGCGTACCGCTTCTTCGCCACCGACAAGCGCAAGTTCATCGTCGCCGACACGCCCGGACATGAGCAGTACACGCGCAACATGGTGACCGGCGCCTCCACCGCCGATCTGGCGATCCTGCTGGTCGATGCGCGCCGTGGCGTGCAGACGCAGACGCGCCGCCACAGCTACCTGGTGTCGACGCTCGGCATCCGCCGCGTGGTGCTGGCCATCAACAAGCTCGACATGGTGGATTACTCGCGCGAGGTCTACGCGCGCATCGAGGCAGAGTACCGGGACTTTGCGCGGCAGATCGGCCTGGATGACATCGTCTGCATCCCGATGTCCGCGCTGCACGGCGACAACATCACGGAGCCCAGCACCCGTACGCCGTGGTACCAGGGGCCCACCCTGATGGCCCACCTCGAAAGCGTACCGATCGACCGCGCGCCGGCGCAGGACGAATCGTTCCGCCTGCCGGTCCAGTGGGTCAACCGGCCCAACCTGGACTTCCGCGGCTTTGCCGGCACCATCAGCGCGGGCGAGGTCCGCTGCGGCGACCGCGTGCGCGCGCTGCCGTCCGGCCGGGAAAGCCGCGTGGCCGGCATCGTCGGTGCCGACGGCGAATGCGGGCATGCCGTGCGCGGCCAGGCAGTGACGCTGACGCTGGCTGACGAGATCGACGTGAGCCGCGGCGACGTGCTGGCCTGCGCGGAAGACCCGGCCGAGGTCGCGGACCAGTTCGAGGCCACGCTGGTGTGGATGAACGAAGATGCCATGCTGCCGGGGCGGCCCTACCTGCTCAAGCTGGGCACGCGCACCGTGGGCGTGACCGTGGCCCAGCCCAAGTACAAGGTCAACGTCAACACCCTGGAGCACCTGGCCGCGCGCACGCTGGAGCTCAACGAGATCGGCGTGTGCAACCTGCACCTGGACCAGCCGGTGGCGTTTGCCCCGTACGCGGGCAGCCCCGACCTGGGCGGCTTCATCATGATCGACCGCCTCACCAACAACACCGTAGGCGCCGGCATGCTGCACTTTGCGCTGCGGCGGGCGCAGAACGTGCACTGGCAGGCCATCGACGTGGACCGCCGCGCCCACGCCGCGCTCAAGCGCCAGGTGCCGCGCATCGTCTGGTTCACCGGGCTCTCCGGCGCGGGCAAGTCGACCATTGCCAACCTGGTGGAAAAGCGCTTGCACGCGCTGGGGCACCATACGTACCTGCTCGACGGGGACAACGTGCGCCATGGCCTGAACAAGGATCTCGGCTTCTCGGAAGCCGACCGGGTGGAAAATATCCGGCGCGTGGCGGAGGTGGCGCGGCTGATGCTCGATGCGGGGCTGGTGGTATTGGTGTCATTCATCTCGCCATTCCGCTCGGAGCGGGAGATGGCGCGTGCTCTCGCCGGCGAGGGCGAGTTTGCCGAGGTCTTCATCGACACCCCGCTCGATGTGGCCGAGCAGCGCGACCCGAAGGGCCTCTACCGCAAGGCGCGGCGTGGCGAGCTGAAGAACTTTACCGGCATCGATTCACCTTACGAACCGCCCGAGCGCCCCGAGATCCGCATCGACACCACGGCGGATACGGCCGAACAGGCGGCCGAGCGAATCGTCTGCTGGCTGCAGGAGACGGGGCTGCAGGAATCCGAAGCGCCTAGTACAAACGGACGATGAGCCGGCAGCGCCGATCCGTAGGATGAAGGAAGGCGGGCTTGCCCCGCCTTGAGGCCGCTGACAAAGTCAAGAATCGCGAATGTTGTCTCCCCTCTCCCATTTATGGGAGAGGGGCGGGGGAGAGGGCAGGAGTCACCACGAAGTGAGGCGCTAGGGTACTTGGCATGCGCCTGCCCTCTCCCCCAGCCCCTCTCCCGCAAGCGGGAGAGGGGAGCAAACCAGCGGTCAGCCCTTACAGCACTTCGAACAGCCCAGCCGCGCCCTGCCCGCCGCCGATGCACATGGTCACCACCACGTACTTCACGCCACGACGCTTGCCCTCGATCAGCGCATGGCCGACCAGGCGAGCACCCGACACACCGTACGGGTGGCCCACGGCGATCGCGCCGCCGTTCACGTTCAGGCGGTCCATCGGGATGCCCAGCTTGTCGGCGCAGTACAGCACCTGCACGGCGAACGCTTCGTTCAGCTCCCACAGGCCGATGTCGTCGACCTTCAGGCCGGCCTTCTTCAGCAGCTTGGGCACCGCGAATACCGGGCCGATGCCCATTTCATCGGGCTCGCACCCGGCCACCGCGAAGCCGCGGAACACGCCCAGCGGCTGCAGGCCCTTGGCAGCGGCAACACGCGCGTTCATCACCACGGCAGCCGAAGCGCCGTCCGAGAACTGCGACGCATTGCCGGCGGTGACCACGCCACCCGGCATGGCGGTGCGGATCTTCGACACGGCTTCCAGCGTGGTGTCGCCACGGATGCCTTCATCGCGGTCGAGCGTCACTTCCTTCGTGACAAGCTGGCCCGTGGACTTGTCGGCCACGCCGGCGAGCACCGTGATCGGCACGATCTCGTCCTTGAACTTGCCGGCTTCCTGCCCGGCGGCGGCACGCTGCTGGCTGCGCACGCCGTACTCGTCCTGGCGCTCCTTCGAGATGTTGTAGCGCTTGGCGACGTTCTCGGCGGTCTGGAGCATGTTCCAGTAGATTTCCGGCTTGTTCTTGACCAGCCACGGGTCGGCGAGCATGTGGCGGTTCATTTCCGACTGCACGCAGGAGATGCTTTCCACGCCGCCGGCCACGAAGATATCGCCCTCATCCGCGATCACGCGCTGCGCGGCCATGGCGATGGTCTGCAGGCCCGACGAGCAGAAGCGGTTCACGGTCGCACCGGGCACCGTGACCGGGCAACCGGCACGCAGTGCGATCTGGCGCGCAATGTTGGAGCCCGTGGCGCTCGGGGTTGGCACAGCCCATCAGCACGTCTTCCACTTCGCCGGCTTCGATCTTCGCGCGCGCAATGGCGTGCTCGACCGCATGGCCGCCCAGCGTGGCGCCATGGGTCATGTTGAACGCGCCTTTCCAGCTCTTGGCCAGCCCGGTGCGGGCGGTGGATACGATGACTGCCTCGTTCATGTCTTGCTCCTCGGAATCTTGGTGTCTTTCAGTTCGGTTGGTTCGGTTCAGCCTTTGGCTTGCAGCAGTTCGGCCGACTGGATGCGCGTGACGCCTGCGGCGGCAAGGTCATGCCAGGCTTGTGCCAGAGACCCGTTCAGGTCGATGGCACGGCAGGCGTCCTCGATCATCACGGCCGCGAAGCCTGCAGCGCGCGCATCGAGCGCGCTCCATGCCACGCAGTAGTCCGTCGCCAGTCCAGCCAGGAACACGCGTTTCACGCCGTGCTCGCGCAAGTAGCCGGCCAGTCCGGTATGCGTGCTGCGGTCCGCCTCCAGGAATGCGGAGTAGCTGTCCACGCCCGCGTGATGGCCCTTGCGGATCACCATCCGGGCCTGCGGCACGTCCAGCGCGGCATGGAAAGCCGCACCCGGTGTGCCCTGCACGCAGTGAACCGGCCACAGCACCTGCTGGCCGTACGGCAGCGCAAGCATCTGGAACGGCTCGGCGCCCGCATGGTTGGCGGCGAACGAGACATGGTCCGCCGGGTGCCAGTCCTGCGTCAGCACCACGTGCGAAAACACACGCGCGAGCCGGTTGATGACAGGCACGACTTCATCGCCATGCGGCACGGCAAGCGCGCCGCCGGGCATGAAGTCGTTCTGCACATCGACCACCAGCAGGCAGTCATCCGGACCGGGTCTCATGTTCGCCTCCATCAGCCTTGCTGCGGCCCGGGCCTCAGTCGTTGAAGCCCTTGCCTTCGTCCGCCAGCTTCTGCAGCAGCGGCGCGGTCTGCCAGGCTTCGCCGTGGTAGCCCTTGGCGTACTTCTTCATGGCCAGCGCCACGTTGTACAGGCCGACCTGGTCGGCGTACAGCATCGGGCCGCCGCGGAACAGCGGGAAGCCGTAGCCGGTCAGGTACACCATGTCGATATCCGAGGCCTTCGACGCAATACCCTCTTCGAGGATCTTCGCGCCTTCGTTGACCAGCGCAAACACCAGGCGCTCGATGATCTCTTCATCCGAGATCTTGCGGCGCGTGATGCCCAGGTCCTTCGAATGCTGCACGATCATGTCGTTGACCTGCTGGTTCGGGTACGGCTTGCGGTCGCCCGCCTTGTAGTCGTACCAGCCCGCGCCGGTCTTCTGGCCGTAGCGGCCCATTTCGCACAGCAGGTCAGCGGTCTTGCTGTACTGGATGTCCGGCTTGTCCACGGCGCGGCGCTTGCGGATGGCCCAGCCGATGTCGTTGCCGGCCAGGTCGCCCATGCGGAACGGACCCATGGCGAAACCGAACTTCTCGATGGCCTTGTCCACTTGTTCCGGCAGCGCGCCTTCGTCCAGCAGGTAGCCGGCCTGGCGGCTGTACTGCTCGATCATGCGATTGCCAATGAAGCCGTCGCACACGCCCGACACCACCGCGGTCTTCTTGATCTTCTTGGCGATCTGCATGACCGTGGCCAGCACGTCCTTGCCGGTCTTGTCGCCGCGCACCACTTCCAGCAGCTTCATCACGTTGGCCGGGCTGAAGAAGTGCATGCCGACCACGTCCTGCGGACGCTTGGTGAACGACGCGATCTTGTTCACGTCCAGCGTGGAGGTGTTCGAAGCCAGGATCGCGCCTTGCTTCATGACTTCGTCCAGCTTCTTGAAGACGATTTCCTTGACGCCCATCTCTTCGAACACGGCCTCGATGACCATGTCGGCGTCCTTGATGTCGTCATAGGACAGCGTGGTCGACAGCAGGCCCATGCGCTGCTCGACTTTCTCCTGCGTGAGCTTGCCCTTCTTGGCACTGTTCTCGTAGTTCTTGCGGATGATGCCCACGCCACGATCCAGCGCTTCCTGCTTGGTTTCCAGGATCATGACCGGAATGCCTGCGTTCAGGAAGTTCATGCTGATGCCGCCGCCCATGGTGCCGGCGCCGATCACGGCGATCTTCTCGATCTTGCGGGTCGGCGTGTCCGAGGGCACGTCGGGGATCTTGCTGGCAGCACGCTCGCCGAAGAACGCATGGCGCAGCGCGCGCGACTCCGGCGTCGTCACCAGGTACAGGAAACCATCGCGCTCTTCCTTCAGGCCCTGCTCGAACGGCTTGAGCGAACCGGCCACGGCTTCCAGGCACTTCAGCGCGCCGGGAAGTTCTTGGCCATGGCGCCAACGGTGGTCTTGGCAAAGCCGAGGAAACCTTCCGCGTTCTCGTGGCGAACCTTCAGGTCGCGCACCTTCGGGTACGGGCCGGGCGCAGCGGCGACGCTCTGCGCGAACTTGACGGCCGCGGGCAGCACGTCGCCATCGACGATTTCATCGAACAGCTTGGTGCCGGCGAACTTTTCGGACGGCACGGCGGTGCCCGACACGATCATGTTGGCCGCGGCCTCCAGGCCGATCACGCGCGGCAGGCGCTGCGTGCCGCCGGCGCCGGGCAGCAGGCCCAGCTTCACTTCCGGCAGCGCGATCTGCGCGCCCTTCGAAGCCACGCGATAGTTGCAGCCCAGCGCCAGTTCCAGGCCACCGCCCATCGCCACCGAGTGGACCGCCGCCACCACCGGCTTGGACGAACCCTCGATCACGCGGATCACCGAATGCAGCGTCGGCTCCTGCGTGGCCTTGGGCGTATTGAATTCACGGATATCGGCGCCGCCCGAGAATGCCTTGCCGGCGCCGGTGATGACGATGGCCTTGACGGCCGCATCGTCCAGCGCACGCGTCATGCCTTCGACGATGCCAAGCCGGGTGCTGTAACCCAGGCCGTTGACAGGAGGATTGTCGAGCGTGATGACGGCTACGCCGTCCTGAACCTGATACTGCGCTGTCATGCTGGTTCCTTTGGTGTCTTGGGTTGTCTCGGGATTCGAATTCTCGAATATGGATTCTTGCTGCATCTACCGGTCTGTCTCGACCGTTCCACTACCAGCGGCCGGAGCCGCAATGAAAGGGTAAACCCTTCGCATTCCCCCGCCTGACAGGCAATTCAGCCGACAGGCGAAACACAGCATACACAAAATAGCACGGTCGTTCAATTTTAATTTCGACACAATTCGGCGGCCATGCGCGCCCTTTATTTCGCCCCTTCGCTGCGTGCATGAGTATCGTGTGCCAACCTTTGGAGGAAAACCCTTGGCCAGACAAGAGATCGCCCAACAGGCTCATGCCGGCAACGGCACATTCACACGATGCGCACTGCGAATCAGGACCAGTATGCGACTTTATTTGACGTGGGCGGCCGATTCGCAAAAAAGACGCGTTAGACTCGCGACTTTCGTTTTTCGGCCCGGGTATCCACAAGAGATCCAGGCGGGCGGAGTTCCAGCGACCCTGATGCCTTCTCACTCACACCCTCATCCGCACCAGCATCCCGTCGTCGAGCATGACGACCTCCAGCGCAAGCTCAAGGCGCGCCATCTCACCATGATCGCCATCGGCGGCGCGGTCGGCACGGGGCTGTTCGTGGCGTCGGGCGCCTCTATCGCACAGGCCGGCCCAGGCGGCGCCCTGTTGATGTATGTCCTGCTCGGTTTCATGGTCTATTGCCTGATGACCAGCCTTGGCGAGCTGGCCGTCCATATGCCCGTGGCGGGTTCCTTCGTCACCTACAGCGCGCTCTACGTCGACGAGGGCTTCGGCTTCGCACTCGGCTGGAACTACTGGTTCAGCCTGGCGGTGACTATCGCCGTGGAGCTCACCGCTGCGCAACTAGTCATGCAGTACTGGTATCCCGAGATGCCTGGCCTGGTCTGGAGCGCGGGCTTCCTGCTGCTGATGTTCGCGCTCAATGCGTTTTCGGTACGCGGCTTCGGCGAGGCCGAGTATTGGTTCGCGCTGATCAAGGTGATCACGGTGATCGTGTTCCTCGGCGTGGGCCTGCTGATGATCTTAGGCATCATGAAAGGCGGCCCGCAGTCCGGCTGGCACAACTTCACCATCGGCGATGCGCCGTTCGTGGGCGGCATCCCCTCCATGATCGGCGTGGCGATGATCGCCGGGTTCTCCTTCCAGGGCACCGAAACGGTCGCGTAGCCGCCGGCGAGGCACAGGATCCGGCCAGGACGATCCCGCGCGCAATCCGCCAGACCTTCTGGCGCATCCTGCTGTTCTATGTGATCGCCATCCTGAT
This sequence comes from Cupriavidus sp. UYMMa02A, assembly GCA_001725945.1. Classification (GTDB taxonomy): domain Bacteria; phylum Pseudomonadota; class Gammaproteobacteria; order Burkholderiales; family Burkholderiaceae; genus Cupriavidus. The sequence goes on from LRMT01000066.1 coordinate 13,932, forward strand.
CATTGGCGTGCTGATTCCCTATACCGATCCGAACCTGCTGCGCAATGACGTCACCGACGTCGGCGTAAGCCCGTTCGCGCTGGTGTTCCGCCACGCGGGGCTCGCCTTTGCCGCCGGCCTGATGAATGCCGTGGTGCTGACCGCGCTGCTGTCGGCGGGCACGTCGAGCATGTATGTCTCGACGCGCATTCTCTACGGTCTGGCGGTCAGCGGCCGTGCACCGCGCTGCTTCGGCAAGCTGACCGTGAGCGGCGTGCCGTTCAATGCGTTGCTGGTGACGACTGCCGTCGGTGCGCTGTGCTTCTTCAGTTCGCTGTTCGGCGACAAGGCCGTGTACCTGTGGCTGCTGAATACCTCGCAATGACGGGCTTCTTCGCATGGTTCGGCATCGCCCTGAGCCACTATCGTTTTCGCCGCGGGCTGGTGTACCAGGGCTATGACGTCGGCGCGCTGGCCTACCGCTCGCCGCTCTATCCGTTTGGCCCCGTTTTTGCCGGCGTGCTGTGCCTGGTGATCGTCGCGGGACAGAACTACCAGGCGTTCGCGGACATTCCGAACCGCTGGCCCGAGATCATTGCGACATATATCGGCGTACCGGTTTTTCTCGCGCTGTGGCTCGGCTACCGGATCGTCAGGAAGACACGGCTGATCGACTATGAGGACATGCCGTTCGAGTTGCCGAAGACGGCGAAAGTCGCCGCCCGCCAGACGGCACAAGTGTGAGGTCAGGCGCGTCCGACCCGGACCGGACGCGCCAGCGGCGCTAGACCTCCAGCCATTCCTTGCGCACCTGCGCATTCGCCTTCAGTTCGGTCGGCGTCCCCTCGAACACGATGTGGCCATGCCCCATCACATAGACGCGCTGCGAGATGTCGAGCGCAATGGCCAGTTTCTGCTCGATCAGCAGCACCGATACGCCGCGCTCCTTCAGCGTCTTGAGGTAGTCGCCGACCAGCGTCACGATCATCGGCGCGAGGCCCTCGGTCGGCTCGTCGATCAGGATCAGGTCGGGGTCGCCCATCAGCGTGCGGCACAGCGTGAGCATCTGCTGCTCGCCGCCTGAGAGCACGCCTGCCGCGGTGTTCTCGCGCTCCTTCAGCCGCGGGAACATCTGGAACATGTCATTGATGGACCAGCGTGGCTTTGACTGGCGCGGGTTGCGCTTCTCGCCGAGCAGCAGGTTCTGGCGAACGGTCAGTGTCGGGAAGATGTCGCGATTCTCGGGCACGTAGCCGATGCCGAGGTGCGCGATCTCGAAGGTGCGGCGGCCAAGAATCTCCTCGTCCCGGAAGCGCACCGATCCCTCTGCCTTGACCATGCCGAGGATGGCCTTGGCCATGGTCGAACGGCCCACGCCGTTGCGCCCGAGCAGCGCCACGATCTCGCCTTCGTCGATGTGCGCATCCACGCCGTGGAGGATGTGGCTCTTGCCATAGTAGGCATGCAGCCCTTTGACGTCGAGCATGCGTTTGGCCATCAGTGCGCTCCTTCGGTGGCGGCTTCGTCGAGCGTGGTGCCCAGGTATGCCTCCTTGACCTTGCGGTTGTTGCGGATGGCCTGCGGAGTGTCGGTGGCGATCACCTCGCCGTAGACCAGCACGGAGATACGGTCGGCCAGCCCGAACACCACGCTCATGTCGTGCTCCACCATCACCAGCGTCTTGCCAGCGGTGACCTTGCGGATCAGCTCGACCGCGTGGTCCGACTCAGAGCGGCTCATGCCGGCCGTCGGTTCGTCGAGCAGGATCACGTCGGCGCCGCCGGCAATGGTGATGCCGATCTCGAGCGCGCGCTGCTCCGCATAGGTCAGCAGCCCCGCCTGCGTGTCGCGACGGTGATGCATGCCAATCAGCTCCAGCACCTCGTCGGCGCGCTCGCGCGCATCGCGCAGCGCCGACAGGCGATGCCAGAACGAGTACTTGTAGCCGAGCGACCAGAGCACCGCGCAGCGCAGGTTCTCGAACACCGACAGGCGATGGAAAATATTCGTGATCTGGAAGCTGCGCGACAGCCCCATGCGGTTGATGGCGAACGGCTGCAGGCCGCCGATCTCATGCCCGTTCAGGCGCACCGAGCCGCTGGTCGGCGCGAAGCGTCCCGAGATCAGGTTGAACGTGGTGGACTTGCCGGCGCCGTTGGGCCCGATCAGCGCGTGGCGCTCACCCTTGGGAATGCTCAGGTTCACGCCGCGGATGATTTCCGTCGGACCGAACTTCTTGCGTACATCGTTCAGTTCCAGTGCCGCTGTCATGCCCTGCCTCCTGCGATTTCCCCCTGCGCCTTGTCCCATGCAGCGCGCACCCGCGCCGCTGCCATCCGCCATGCCAGCAGCCCGGCCACCCACAACGCGGCCGCGACCGCCCAGGGCACGGGCTTGCCGGCATCGAAGGCGATGCCGAACAGCGACATGTCGGTGCCGTTGGCGCTGTCGACCTGGACCTTGTAGACCAGTTCCACGGTCAGGATCATGGCCGCGAGCAGCACCACGCCTGCCGCCGCCGCACGCCCGTAGGACGGCAGCATCTGCCTGAACTTGCCCTTTGCCACGAGCGGCATCTGCATCAGAAGCAAGCTGGCGATGCCGCCCGGCACGAACATCACCATCAGCACGAAGAACAGGCCCAGGTACAGCAGCCACGCCTTGGTCAGGTCCGACAGCGCCACCGCGAACAGCACGAACACTACCGCGCCGATGACCGGACCGAAGAACACGCCCGCGCCGCCGATGAACGCCGCCAGCAGCACACCGCCGGAACGTACCGCGCTGACGTTCTCGGCCGAGACGATCTCGAAGTTGATTGCCGAGAGCGCGCCCGAAATGCCAGCGAAGAACGCCGACAAGATCAGCACCAGGTAGCGCACGCGCTGCGTGTTGTAGCCGATGAACTCGACACGCTCGGGGTTGTCGCGCACCGCGTTGGCAATGCGGCCGAGCGGCGTCTGCGTCCACGCGTACATCGCCACCATCGACACCAGGCACCAGGCCGCGATCAGGTAGTACACCTGGCGTCCCGGTCCGAAGGTAATGCCGAGGAATGGGTCGCCCACCACGCGGTTGGTCGAGATGCCGCCTTCGCCGCCGAAGAACTCGGGGAACATCAGCGAACTGGCGAACACCATCTCGCCAATGCCCATGGTGATCATGGCGAAGGTCGTGCCCGACTTCTTGGTGGTCACGTAGCCGAACAGCACGCCGAAGAACGCGCCAGCCACGCCGCCCACGAGCGGCAGCATCGACACCGGCAGCCACACCTTGCCCGCGCCCACCATGTTGAGCACATGCACGGCAATGAAGCGCCCAGGCCCGCATATACCGCGTGTCCGAACGACAGCATGCCGGTCTGGCCGAGCAGCATGTTGTATGACAGCGCGAAGATGATCATGATGCCCATCTGGGACATCAACGTGACCGCAAACCCGCCGGTGAAGATCAGCGGCAGCACCAGCATGACCAGCACGGTCATGCTCCAGATCAGCCAGCGCGCGAGATTGAGCGGCTTGTAGCGCATGGTACGGCCGGTCACGACCGGCCCACGGCGTTGTTCCATTGTCGATTCGATTCCCATGGATCAGCTCTCCCGGGTTCCCATCAGGCCACGCGGCCGGAAGATCAGCATCAGCACCAGCAACACGTATGGCAGCACCGGCGCCACCTGGGCCACGGTGAGCTTCCACAGCGAGTAGAACGGCGTGGCGTCGCTGACGGCCAGCCCGATGCTGTTGAACAGGCCGGCAAGAGAGGCATCGATCGTCACCGCGAAAGTCTGCAGCACGCCGATCAGGATGGACGCGATGAACGCCCCCACCAGCGAGCCCATGCCGCCCACCACCGCGACGACAAAGACGATCGAGCCGACCGCCGCCGCCATCGACGGCTCGGTGACAAAGGCATTGCCGCCGATCACGCCGGCCAGCCCGGCCAGTGCCGCGCCGCCGCCGAAGACCATCATGAACACACGCGGCACGTTGTGGCCAAGCGCTTCCACCATCTCCGGGTGCGTCAGCGCGGCCTGGATCACCAGGCCGATGCGCGTGCGCGTGAGCACGAGGTAGATCGCGACCAGCATGCCCAGCGAGACCAGCATCATGAACGCGCGGTATTTCGGAAACGACGAGGTGAATACCGTGAACAGCGGCCCGTCCAGCTCGGCCGGGATGCGGTACGGCACGGCGGCCAGGCCCCACACGAGCTTGACGCCCTCCTCGATCAGGTAGGCCAGGCCGAAGGTGAACAGCAGTTCGGCCACGTGTCCGTACTTGTGCACGGTACGCAGGCCGAAGCGCTCCACCATTGCACCGGCAAGCGCCACCAGCAGCGGCGCCAGGATCAGCGCCGGCCAGAATCCGATCTTGCTGGCAACGGTGTAGGCAAAGTAGGCCCCGAGCATGTAGAAACTGGCGTGCGCGAAATTGAGCACGCCCATCATGCTGAAGATCAGGGTGAGGCCAGAGGACAGCATGAACAGCAGCAGCCCGTAGCTGAGGCCGTTCAGCATGGAGATGACGAAGAATTCCACAACTTATCCTTCAATCTGGCTACGTCAAGGCGCAGCCATCCGGTTTGAACAAGGGTGAGCGTATCCTGCCGGGCATTCGCTGAATGCCCGGACGCTCCCCGGTTTCGACCGAAAGTATGCAGGATCGGGCGGCCGGCATATCGCGTCGGCCGGCCCGCCGTGGGCAGGATCAGCCCGGCCGCTTCATCTGGCAGGAAGTCGGCTGCGCTGCGACGTACTGGTCCATCAGCGCATTGGTCTTCCAGCCGTAGCCGGTGTTCTCCTGGTCGTACTTGACATCCTTGCCGTTGACCTTGGTCCATGTGGCCACCACCAGCGACTGCTGGGCCTGGTGGTCGCTCTTGCGCATCTCCACAAGGCCATTCATGCTGTCGACCTTGATGCCTTCCATGGCCTTCGCGACCTTGACCGGATCGGTGGAGTTGGCATCCTTCACGGCCTTGGCCAGCATGGCGACGCCGGTGTAGGCAGCCATCACGTAGAAGTCGTCGTTGTACTTCTTCTTGTAGCCCTCGATGATGTCGGAGCCCTTGAAGCCCTCGTTGTTCGGGTTGAAGTAGCCGACGTACTTGACGTGCTCGGCACCGGCGGCGCCCATCGCGGTCGGCACGCCGGTGGTGCCGGCGTAGTACGTGTAATAGTTGGTCGTCAGGCCGGCATCCTTGCCCGCCTTGATCAGCAGCGCCAGGTCGCTGCCCCAGTTGCCCGTGATCACCGTATCGGCGCCTGAGGCCTTGATCTTGGCCGCATACGGCGCGAAGTCCTTCACCTGCGCGAGCGGGTGCAGGTCTTCACCGACGATCTGGATATCGGGGCGCTTGCGCTTCAGGTAGTCCTTGGCCGCGCGTGCCACCTGGTGGCCGAACGAGTAGTTCTGGTTGATCAGGTAGACCTTCTTGACGTTGGGGTCCTTGGCCAGGAACGTGGTCAGGGCCTCCATCTTCATGTCGGAATTGGCGTCGAGCCGGAAATGCCAGTAGTTGCACTTGCTATTGGTCATGTCCGGGTCCACCGCGGCGTAGTTCAGGTAGACGATTTCCTTGCCCGGATTGCGCTCATTGTGCTTGGCCACCGCGTCCTCCAGCGCCATGCCCACCGACGAGCCGTTGCCCTGCACGATGTAGCGGATGCCCTGGTCGGCCACCTGCTTGAGGATCGTCAGGCTCTCCTGCGGCGACAGCTTGTTGTCGAAGCCCACCACCTCGAATTTGTGGGAACCGCCCCAGCCCTTCTGGTTCGCCACGTCGGCGACGTACTGCCAGCTCTTGAGCTGGTTCTGTCCAACGGGGGCCATCAGCCCCGAGAGCGGATCGATGAAGGCAATCTTCACCGTATCCGCGAGTGCGGTGCCCGAAACCAGCGCAGAACCCAGTGCCGCGAACGCGGCCACGCCGGCCACCAGCGGACGCAATTTGGTCATACCTGTCTCCTTCACTCTTGTCGTTGGCTTGTCATGGATTGCGGCTTGCCGCACGGGCCCTCCAGTCGCCCGGCGGCTGCCCCGCCGTCACCGTGCCGCAAGCTGGCACGGTGTGGCGGATGCCCGTTTCCGCCTCAGGCTGCCGGCAGGCGGTAGTCCTTGAACTGCTCGCGCAGCTTGAGCTTCTGCATCTTGCCGGTGGCGGTCAGCGGGATTTCGGCGACGAAGGCCACGTCGTCAGGAATCCACCACTTGGCGACCTTGCCTTCGAAGAACTTCAGCAGTTCTTCCTTGCTGACCTCGGCGTTGGGCTTCTTGACCACCACGAGCAGCGGACGCTCGTCCCATTTCCGGTGGTACACGGAAATGCAGGCCGCCATGTGCACGGCGGGATGGGCCGCGGCCACGTTCTCGATATCGATCGACGAAATCCACTCGCCGCCCGACTTGATCACGTCCTTGCTGCGGTCGGTGATCTGCATGTAGCCATCTTCATCGATGGTGGCCACGTCGCCGGTCGGGAACCAGCCATCGACGAGCGGGTTCGCATCGCTGCGGTAGTAGCGGTCGATGACCCACGGGCCGCGCACCATCAGGTCGCCGAATGCCTTTCCGTCCCAGGGCATTTCGTTGCCGTCGCCATCGACAATCTTCATGTCGACGCCGTAGATCACCCGGCCCTGCTTCTCGAGGATCTTGTGCCGGTCGGCATCGGACAGTGCCTCATGCTTGGCCAGCAGCTTGCATGTCGTGCCCAGCGGCGACATCTCGGTCATGCCCCACGCATGGATGACCTCGACATCCAGCGCCTCGAGCGCTCGGATCATCGCGGGCGGCGCGGCCGAGCCGCCGATCACCGTGCGGTGGAACGTGGAGAACTTCAGGTTGTTGCCCTGCACGTGCTGCAGCAGGCCCAGCCATACCGTCGGCACGCCGGCGGAGAATGTCACCTTCTCCTGCTCGAACAGTTCGTAAAGCGAAGCGCCATCGAGCTTCGGGCCGGGGAACACCAGCTTGGCCCCGACCAGAGGCACCGAGTACGGCAAGCCCCAGGCATTGACGTGGAACATCGGCACGACAGGCAGGATCACGTCGCGCGCCGAGCAGCCCAGCGCATCGGGAAGCGCCGACGCATACGAATGCAGCACCGTCGAGCGGTGCGAGTACAACGCGCCCTTCGGGTTGCCGGTCGTGCCCGAGGTATAGCACAGGCTCGACGCCTGGTGTTCATCGAACTGCGGCCACGCGTAGTCGCCGTCCTGCGCGTCGATCAGGTCTTCATAGCACAGCAGCTTCGCCTTGGACTCGGCCGGCATATGCGCGCGGTCGCTCATCAGCACCCAGCCCTTCACGTTCGGGCAGTGCGGCGCCACGCCTTCCACCAGGGGCAGGAAGGTCAGGTCGAAGAAGACGTACCCGTCTTCGGCGTGATTGACGATATAGGCGATCTGCTCGGGAAACAGGCGCGGATTGACCGTATGGCAGACGGCGCCCATGCCGGACACGCCATAGTAGATCTCGAGGTGGCGGTAGCCGTTCCAGGCCAGGGTGCCGACACGTTCGCCCTGCTGCACGCCGAGCGCGGTCAGTGCCTGGGCCAGCTTGCGGGCACGCAGTTCGCAGTCGCGGTAGGTATAGCGGTGAAGATCACCCTCGGTACGTCGCGAAACGATTTCCGTGCTGCCGTAATAACGGGCAGCGTGCCTGATGATGGAGGAAATGAGCAGCGGCGCGCTCATCATTTGACCCATCAATGCCATGAAACTGTCTCCTGAAAATTGGAATTTTCCGTCTGAAAACGAACAACCGTTCTATTTTTTGGCGATTGTTCCCACGTCCTGGAACAAGGTCAACGTGATTCCGTTGTGCACTGCCGCATTCGGGACCGCAATTCTGCGAGGTTCCATGCACCAGATTCATCGGCGCCATCCATGGGAAGAACATTGCGCGCCAGGCGGGCCGCCTGGCGGGCCGATCCGGATGTGGAAGTACAATACTGCGAGCCATGTTGCGTCTCAACATGTCGTTTTCCCCTAGCACGCAAGCGCACTTCAGGGCGATGGGGCATGCCGGCGCTGCATCACCCACACGCGGCATCCCTTGCCAGACCCGAATACAGCGCCGCGCGGCCCGCCCCCAGACAATGTCCGATACCCTCAACCACCTGTCATCCCAGCCCGATGCCGCCGGCAATCCGGCAGCATTCCACGCGCATTCCAGACCGGTCCCGGCATGGCCACGCTCGGCGAGCGCTTCTTCACGCGGCTGCGCCCCACGCCGCTGCCCTCGCCCTATCTGGTCAGCGTGGCGCCAGCCGCCGCGGCATTGCTTGGCCTTCCCGCTGGCGCCGCCGCGCAGCCGGACTTCATCGAGGCCTTTGTCGGCAATAGCGTCCCGGAATGGGCTGACCCGCTGGCCACGGTGTACTCGGGGCACCAGTTCGGCGTATGGGCGGGACAGCTTGGCGATGGCCGTGCGATCAGGCTCGCCCAGGCGCAGACCGATACCGGCCCGTGGGAGATCCAGCTCAAGGGCGCCGGCCTGACGCCTTATTCGCGCATGGCCGACGGCCGCGCGGTGCTGCGCTCGTCGATCCGCGAATACCTGTGCTCCGAAGCGATGGCGGCGCTCGGCGTATCCACCACGCGCGCGCTGAGCATCATCGGCTCGGATGCCCCCGTGCGGCGCGAGACCATCGAGACCGCCGCGGTAGTGACACGGCTGGCGCCGACGTTATCCGCTTCGGCCATTTCGAACATTTTGCCGCGCGCGAAGACGTGACCGCGCTGCGCGAGCTCGCCGACTTCGTCATCGACAACTTCATGCCGGCCTGCCGCGAATCTGCCCAGCCCTACCAGGCGCTGCTGCGCGAGGTTTCGCTGCGCACGGCGGACCTCATGGCGCACTGGCAGGCCGTCGGTTTCTGCCATGGCGTGATGAACACGGACAATATGTCGATCCTGGGCCTGACCATCGACTACGGTCCGTTCGGCTTCCTCGATGCGTTCGACGCCAACCACATCTGCAACCACTCGGACACGCAGGGACGCTACGCGTACAGCCAGCAGCCGCAGGTCGCGTTCTGGAACCTGCATTGCCTGGCGCAGGCGCTGCTGCCGCTGTGGCTCCAGCCCGGCGCCGACGAAGCCGCGCGCGAGGCCGCCGTGGCCCAGGCACGCGAAGCGCTGGACCCGTTCCGCGACCGCTACGCCAGCGAGTTCTTCCGCCACTACCGCGCCAAGCTGGGGCTGCATCGCCCTGCCGGCGGCGACAAAGAGGACGAGCCCCTGCTGACGAGCCTGTTCCAGCTCATGCACGAACAGCGCGTGGACTACACCTTGTTCTGGCGCAACCTCGCCCACATCTCGTCCCACGATGGCGCAGGCGACGCGCCGGTGCGCGACCTGTTCCTCGACCGGGCCGCCTGGGACGCCTGGGCGGAACGCTACCGGAACCGCCTGCGCGCGGAGCAGTCCGACGACCATACGCGGCGCACTGCCATGCTGGCGGTCAACCCCAAGTATGTGCTGCGCAACCATCTTGCCGAAACCGCCATCCGCCGCGCGCGAGAGAAGGATTTCAGCGAGGTGGACCGCCTGCTAGCGGTGCTGTCGCGGCCCTTTGACGAACAGCCCGAGGCGCAGGCCTACGCGGCGCTGCCGCCCGACTGGGCAGGCAGCCTGGAGGTGAGCTGTTCGTCGTGACCGTGTCAGGGCCGCCCGGCACGCCGCGGGCGGCTGGTGTAAGGTTCGGGCCACGGCCGCGACCAATGCGTGAGGCCGGCAGCAGACGCCAGCCCCCTACCGAAAGGATCGAAGCATGACCACAAGCAAGACCGACGCCGAGTGGCGCGAGCAACTCTCCGACATCGAATACCGCGTCGCGCGCGAAGCCGCCACCGAACGCCCGTTTACCGGCCGCTACTGGGACCACTGGGACCACGGCATCTACAAGTGCGTGGGGTGCGGCACGCCGCTGTTCGAATCGGCGACGAAATTCGACGCCGGCTGCGGCTGGCCCAGCTACTTCCGGCCGATCAACGGCGAAGTGATCGCAGAGCATACCGACCATACGCACGGCATGGTGCGCGTGGAAGTCCGCTGCAAGGAATGCGGCAGCCATCTCGGCCACGTATTCGAAGATGGCCCCGCGCCGACCGGACTACGCTATTGCATCAACTCGGCTGCGCTAAAATTCGACAATCGCGACCCGGCTGAGCGCGACGGCTGATGCACTCGCGCCGGGCTGTACGGCCGCCCCGCGGGCCGGGCACACCGCCCAGCCCGCCAACCAACGCTACTCCTGCATGAAATTCCTGTTCGACCTGTTTCCGGTCATCCTCTTCTTTGCCGCCTTCAAGGTGGCCGGCATCTATACCGCCACCGCCGTGGCCATCGGCGCCACGGTGCTGCAGATCGGCTGGGTATGGCTGCGCCACCGCAAGGTCGAGCCGATGCAGTGGGTCAGCCTGCTGATCATCGGCGTATTCGGCGGCGCCACCCTGGTGCTGCACAACGAGACCTTCATCAAGTGGAAGCCGACCGTGCTGTACTGGATGTTCGCGGCTGCGCTGCTGGGCTCGGTGATCGGCTGGCGCAAGAACCTGATCCGCGCCATGATGGAAAAGCAGGTCACGCTGCCCGACGCCGTCTGGGGGCGCCTCAATGTCGCCTGGGCCGGCTTCTTCGCCGCGATGGGGCTGCTGAATCTCTATGTGGCGTTCCAGTTCTCGACGGACGTGTGGGTGAACTTCAAGCTGTTTGGCAGCATGGGCCTGATGCTCGTCTTCATCATTGCGCAGAGCGTCTGGCTGTCGCGCCATATGCAGGAAAATACGCAGGACTGAGCGCGTGCGCCACACATCAGCCGGGTGCCGGTTTCCCGGCCCCGCCACCAGAACCCGAAAGGAATACAAAATGGCAGCTGAACCCGCCATCATCGAGGCGATGCTGCGCGAAGCGCTCGCGCCCACCCACCTAGTCGTGCGCGACGACAGCGCGTTGCATGCCGGCCACGCCGGCGCGGCATCGGGGGGCGGCCACTATGACGTGACCATCGTCAGCGAGCGCTTTGCAGGCCACACCCGCGTCGCACGGCACCGCATGGTGTATGATGCGCTGCGCGGTCTGTTCCCCACGCAAATCCACGCTTTGGCCGTGACCGCGTTCACCGATCAAGAATTTCAATCCCGCGAAACATCACGCGGTTCCACCAGCAACTCTCAGACCTGATTCCATGAAGACCACCGTCCTCTCGTTCAGCCTGGCGGCTGTGCTCGCTGCCGGCAGCCTGCCCGCAGCCGCCCAGAATGCCGCTGTCGTGAATGGCAAGGCCATTCCCTCGGCCAAGCTGGACAAGCTGATTGCCGGCACCGGCCAGCCTGACAACCCGGAGTTGCGGGACCGTGCGCGCGGCATGCTGATCGACCGCGAACTGCTGGTGCAGGAAGCCAACAAGCGCGGCCTGACGCAGCGTGACGACGTTCAGGAGCAACTGGAACAGGCCCGCCTGAACGTGCTGGCCGGCGCGGTGTTCGAAGACTACGTCAAGACCCACGCCGCCAGCGACGCTGAACTGCGCAAGCAGTACGACAAGATCAAGACCCAGTTCGGCAACGGCAAGGAATACCACGTCCGCCACATCCTGGTGGAAAAGGAAGCCGACGCCAAGGCCATCATCGCCAAGATCAAGGGCGGCGCGAAGTTCGAGGACATGGCCAAGGCCTCGTCCAAGGACCCGGGCTCAGCCGCGAACGGCGGCGACCTGGACTGGGCCAACAGCGGCAGCTACGTACCGGAATTCTCGGCGGCCATGACCGGTCTGAAGAAGGGTCAGATGACCGATACACCGGTCAAGACCCAGTTCGGCTGGCACATCATCGAGCTCGTCGACACGCGCGACGCCAAGATCCCGAGCTTCGAAGAGGTCAAGCCCCAGCTCATGCAGATGATGATGGGCGACCAGAACTGGCAGCGCGAGCAGTTCCAGGCCATGATGAAGTCCCTCAAGGACAAGGCCAAGATCCAGTAACGTTGCAGGCCGGTGCCCCCGCCGGGCTGCAGACTAGAAGGAAGCAGCAGCGTGGAGCCTCGGACCGGCTACTGGCAACTCTGGTATCTCTATTCCCGGGGCATGTGCTATTGCGCGCTTGCCTCGGCGTCGCTTGACGGCGCCGCCCCCGGGTGGCGCAAGCTCCATCAATACTTGCCGCTTCGTGACCGCTATGCGCCGGAGAAGATTCTCCGGGCGGTGGTGGCCTATAAGGAATCGCGCGGCGAGATCGTTCCCCTTCCGGATTGTGACCGGCACCGGCTGCTGCACTTCGCGTATGCGTCGTGGAGTTCGCGGTTGATGGCGCCGTTGGGGGAATAAGTCCTTTTGGTGTTTGTCCCTTCTGGCGTGCGCCAGGAGCGACAACCGGGCCATCTCCGACGGCCCGGGCGCCCCTCTTATCTCACCCCACCCACTTCCGCGCATTCCGGAACATCCGCATCCACGGGCTCGCCCCATCAGCCACCTGCTTCCAGGCATCCGGCGCCCAGCTCATGGTCGCGGCGCGGAACACGCGTTCCGGGTGCGGCATGAGCACGGTGAAGCGGCCATCAGTGGTCGTCACCGAGGTGATGCCGTCCGGCGAGCCGTTCGGGTTCAGCGGATAAGTCTGCGTGACCGCACCGTGGTTGTCCACGAAGCGCAGCGCAACCTTGGCCTGCCCGATTTCGCCTTGCTGCGAGAAATCGGCAAACCCTTCGCCGTGCGCGACGACGATAGGAATGCGGCTGCCTTCCATGCCGGCGAAGAAGATCGACGGCGACTGCTGCACTTCGACCGTGACGTAGCGCGCCTCGTACTGCTCCGACTGGTTGCGCGTGAACTTCGGCCAGGCGCCAGCACCCGGGATGATCGGAGCCAGATTGCTCATCATCTGGCAGCCGTTGCACACGCCCAGCGCAAAGGTGTCCTGGCGGTTGAAGAAGGCTGCGAACTGCTCGGCCATCTGCGCGTTGAACAGGATGGTCTTGGCCCAGCCTTCGCCGGCACCCAGCACGTCGCCGTAGCTGAAGCCGCCGCAGGCCACGAAGCCCTTGAAATCAGCCAGGTTCGCACGGCCTGCGATCAGGTCGCTCATGTGGACGTCGTGCGTATCAAAGCCCGCGCGGTCCATGCTGTACGCCATCTCGATCTGCGAGTTGACGCCCTGCTCGCGCAGGATCGCCACGCGCGGACGCGCGCCGGTCGCGATGAACGGTGCAGCGACGTCGTCGGCCAGGTCGAACGTCAGAACCGGGCTGATGCCAGGGTCGGCAGCGTCGAGCAGGCGGTCGTACTCGCTGTCCGCGCAGACCGGGTTGTCACGCAGGCGCGCGATGCGCCAGCTCACCTCGCTCCAGTTGCGCTGCAGGTCCGTGCGCGAAGCGCCGAACACCTTCTTGGCGTCGCGATAGATCTCGATCTGGTCGGTCGCGTTGGGCTTGCCGACCACATGGCTGCAGGCCGACAGGCCGACCTCGCGCAGCATGGCGAACACAGCGTCGCGATCCTGCATGCGCACTTGCACCACCGCGCCCAGTTCTTCCGAGAACAGCGCGCGCACGGTCTGGTCGTTGCGGCGCTCGGCAATCTGCTGGGCCCAGTTCTTGGCGTCGCCATAGTCCTGTTCCTGCTGCGGGTCCAGCGCCAGCATGTCGACGTTCAGGGAGATGCCGCAATGGCCCGCAAACGCCATTTCCGCCAGCGTGGCCATGAAGCCGCCATCGGAGCGGTCGTGGTACGCCAGGAGCTTGCCCTCGCGGTTCAGCCGCTGGATCACGTTGAAGAAATTCTTCAGATCTTCGGCGCTGTCGACGTCCGGCGCGCTGTCGCCGACCTGCTGCGTGACCTGGGCCAGGATGCTGCCGCCCATGCGGTGCTTGCCGCGGCTCAGGTCAATGCCGATCAGCACGGTGTCGCCCGCATCGGTACGCAGTTGCGGCGTCAGCGTGCGGTTCACATCGTCCACCGCGGCGAACGCCGAGATGATCAGGGACACCGGCGCCACCACTTCCTTGGCCACGCCATCGTCCTGCCACTTGGTGCGCATCGACAGAGAATCCTTGCCCACCGGGATGCTGATGCCGAGTGCCGGGCACAGCTCCATGCCGACGGCGTGCACGGTGTCGTACAGCTTGGCGTCTTCGCCTTCCACGCCGCAAGCCGCCATCCAGTTTGCCGACAGCTTGACCTTGCCCAGGTCCTTGACCGGCGCGGCAGCCAGGTTGGTCAGCGCTTCGCCGATCGCCATGCGCCCCGAGGCCGGGGCATTGATGACTGCCAGCGGCGTGCGCTCGCCCATGGTCATCGCCTCGCCGGCATTGCCCTTGTAATCGAGCGTGGTCACGGCCACGTCAGCGACGGGCACCTGCCAAGGGCCGACCATCTGGTCGCGTGCGTTCATGCCCCCCACGGTGCGGTCGCCAATGCTGATCAGGAACGACTTGTTGGCCACGGTCGGGTGGCGCAGCACGTCATGCACGGCCTGTTCCAGCGAGATGCCGGTGACATCGACCGGCGGCAGCGACTGCTCCACACGCGTCACGTCGCGATGCATGCGCGGCGGCTTGCCCAGCAGCACTTCCATCGGCATGTCGACCGTAAAATGCTCCTTGAGCGCGGCATCGACATGCGAATCGACCAGCTGGAGCTGCCTTTCCTCGGTGGCGATGCCGACCACGGCGAACGGCGAACGCTCGCGCTCGCACATGGCCTGGAATTTCGCGAATTGTCCGCGCGATCGCCAGGACATAGCGTTCCTGCGACTCGTTGCACCAGATCTCGGCGGGCGACAGGCCCGACTCCTCCAGGTGCACCTTGCGCAGGTCGAAGCGCGCGCCGCGGCCGGCGCCATCCACCACTTCGGGGAACGCATTGGAAATGCGCCCGCGCCAACGTCGTGAATCGACAGGATTGGGTTCTCGTCGCCGAGCTGCCAGCACGCGTTGATCACTTCCTGCGCGCGGCGCTCCATTTCCGGGTTGCCGCGCTGGACCGAGTCGAAGTCCAGGTCAGCCGTGTTGGTGCCGGTCGCCATCGAGCTCGCGGCGCCGCCGCCCATGCCGATGCGCATGCCCGGGCCGCCCAGCTGGATCAGCAGCGTGCCGGCGGGCAGGTCGTGCTTGTGCGTGTGGTTCGCGTCGATATTGCCGATGCCGCCCGCGATCATGATGGGCTTGTGGTAGCCGCGTACGGTGCCGCCCACGTTCTGCTCGTAGACGCGGAAGTAGCCGCCCAGGTTGGCGCGGCCGAATTCATTGTTGAACGCGGCGCCGCCGAGCGGGCCGTCGATCATGATCTGCAGCGGCGAGGCGATGCGGTCCGGCTTGCCGGTCACGCCGGGCTTGTCGTCGGGATTGCGATGCGCCACCGGCTGCGCCGCATTGCGGTCGTTTTCCCACGACTCGACGGCCTCGGGCAGCATCAGGTTCGACACCGTGAAGCCGGTCAGGCCGGCCTTGGGCTTGGCGCCTCGGCCGGTCGCGCCCTCGTCGCGGATTTCACCGCCGGCGCCCGTGGAGGCACCCGGGAACGGCGAGATCGCGGTCGGGTGATTGTGCGTCTCGACCTTCATCAGCGTATGGGTCAGCGCCTCGTGGCGGCCATACTTGTGGTGCTCGCCGCGCGGGAACCAGCGCTCGGCCATGTCGCCTTCCATCACGGCGGAGTTGTCCGAGTACGCGACGATCGAGCCCTGGGGATTGAGCTGATGCGTGTTGCGGATCATCGCGAACAGCGATTTGTCCTGCTGCACGCCGTCGATGGTCCACGTGGCGTTGAAAATCTTGTGGCGGCAGTGTTCGCTGTTGGCCTGCGCGAACATCATCAACTCGACGTCGGTCGGATTGCGCCCGAGCTTCGCATAGGCATCGACCAGGTAGTCGATCTCGTCCTCGGAGAGCGCCAGGCCCATCTCGACGTTGGCTGCCGCCAGCGCGCCGCGGCCGCCGGAGATATCAATGAAGCGCAGCGGCTTGGCCGGCAGTTCCTGGAACAGTCCCGCGGCGTCGTCGCGCGCGGCGACCACCGTTTCGGTCATGCGGTCAAACAGGTGCGCTGCGACAGCGGCGCGCGTATCGGCGTCCAGCGACTTGCGTCCACGCAGCAGGCCCTTCTTGCAGACCACGGTGATCTCGATGCCGCGTTCGATGCGGTGCACATGCGTCAGGCCGCAGTTGTGCGCGATGTCGGTGGCCTTGCTGGCCCATGGCGAGATCGTGCCGAAGCGCGGAATCACGACAAAGCGGTCGCCGTCGGGCTGTTCGGCAAACGGCGCACCATAGGTCAGCAGCGCGGCAATGCGGCTCTGGTCTTCAGCGGACAGCGGGGTGTCCGAGTCGACGAAATGGAGAAACTGGCCGTGCACCGATTCGATATCGGCGTCGATCTGCCGCAGAGCGGTGAGCAGGCGTTGCTGGCGGAAGGCGGAAAGCGCCAAAGCGCCGGGGAAGCACGAAAAATGCGCCATGTTCGTAGCGGTCGGGAGGCGAAGGAGGTAGGGGCTGCTGCTTGCCGGCACCGCTGCATGGGATGCCGGCCGGCGGGAAACCGCTATTGTACCTTGCCAACACCGGGATTTTGCATTGCGTCATCACGGCGCCCTTGTGTGACGGCGGTGCGTGATAATGCCTATGCGTCACTTTTTGCCTGAGCGGCCCAGCGTCTGGCCCTCAGAGTGACGTAGCCGAGCGCGCCGCCTGCTCGTAGAGTCCGGTCAGCACGCGCATCAATCGCGCCAGTTCGCCGATCTCGGCGTTCTCCTCGCTGCCTTCCGTGAAGTTGCTGGTCAGGCATTGCTCACGGATTTCGCGGTAGCGTGCGCAGGCCTGCCCTCCAGCCGGCGTGGTCGAGTAGGTGGCCTCCTTGCCGATGCGTTCGCCAGTCACCAGACCGAGGCCTTGCAGCTTTTTCAGCGCATAGGTCACCAGATGGGTGTCTTCCACGTTCAGCACGAAGCAGATGTCGGCCAGCCGCTTGGCGCGGCCGCGATGGTTCACGTGGTGCAGCACGAGTACGTCGAGGAAGGTCAGGTCGCGTACGCCGGCCGCCCCCATGCAGCGCACGACCCAGCGGCTGTAGGCGTTGTAGGCGGTGTTCAGGCCGAATTCGAACTCCGACAGCTCCGGGCTGCGCACCGACACCAGGTGCGACGAAGACACGATATTGACGCCGGCCGCGCGCGACAGCGAGGTGACGGGCTTGACGGCGGCGCTGTCCGGCGCGGGGATAGGGTCCGCTTCGGCAGCCGGACCGGGCGCGGCGGGCTTGCGAGCCATGGTGAATACTCCTTGAAACCTTGCACGGGAGCCGCCGGGCCCTGCCCGCGGCGCTGCCCCCGCTAATTTTGGCTTGACAGTTTATCGGCAAATTATGAGCATGAGTGACTGACAAGAACAGGCAGGGCTCGGCAGGCGGCACGTCTGGAGCCATCGCACCCTGCCCGCCTCCACGCTGCCGATGCTTCCTGACCTCAACACACTGAATGCCCGCCTGCGCGAAGGCGCCATCAGCCGCGCCGACATCGTCGAGGCGGCAGCCGCTGCAGCAGCCGAGGCGCCTGCGCAGGCAGTCTTCCTGCACAGCACCTTCGATACCGCCATCCAGACCGCCCGCGCCGCCGATGCCGCAGGTCGGGCCGGCAAGCCGCTGCATCCCCTGGCCGGCTTGCCAGTCTCGGTGAAGGATCTCTTCGACGTGGCCGGCGAAGTCACGCGTGCGGCTTCCGCGGTACGCCACGACGCCGCCCCGGCCACCGCAGATGCCGCCGTGGTGGCGCGCCTGCGCCAGGCCGGTGCAGCCCTGATCGGGCGCACCAACATGACCGAGTTCGCCTTCTCGGGAGTGGGCATCAATCCCCATTTTGGCACGCCGGTGAACCCGGCGAGCGCGGATGGCGTCGCCCGCATCCCCGGTGGGTCGTCGTCCGGAGCGGCCGTTTCGGTGGCGTTGGGGCTGGCGGTCGCAGCGCTCGGCAGCGACACGGGCGGATCGATCCGCATTCCCGCTGCCCTGTGTGGCCTGACCGGCTTCAAGCCGACCACGCGCCGCGTGCCGCTTACCGGAGCCTTTCCGCTGTCCTACACGCTGGACACCGCGTGTGCGATGGCCCGTACCGTCAACGACTGCCTGCTGGTCGACAGCGTTATTGCCGACAACGCGCTGGTGCCGGCCGCCCCGGCACCAGCAGCAATCCGCCTCGCCATTCCGCGACAGGTGTTGCTGGACGATCTGGACCCGGTGGTCGCCAGGGCCTTCGACCGCGCACTGGGGCGGCTCTCCGCCGCGGGCGTACAGCTCGAGCACACGGACCTGCCGGAACTGGCGGAACTGCCGGGCCTGAATGCCGCCGGCGGCTTCAGTGCGGCCGAGGCGTACGCCATCCATCGCCATGCACTCGCCACGCGGCGCGAACTGTACGACCCGCGCGTGGCCATGCGTATCGACCGTGGCGCAGCCATGGGCGCGGCGGATTATGTCGACCTTGCCCGCGCGCGCATCGACTGGATCGCCCGGGTCGAAGCCCGCCTGGCGCGCTTCGATGCCGTCATCTGCCCCACCGTGCCGATGGTCGCGCCGGCCATCGAGCCGCTGCGCAGCGACGACGACCTGTTCTTCCGCATCAACGGCCTGCTGCTGCGCAACACCTCGGTCTTCAACTTTCTTGACGGCTGTTCGATTTCCCTGCCCTGCCATGCGCAAGACGAGCTGCCTGTGGGGCTGATGTTATCCCACGGACCGATGCGCGACGCGCAGTTGCTCGGCACGGCCCTTGCCTTGGAAGCCATCTTGCAGCCGTCAATACGCAACGAGTAAGCCGGCCGCGCCGGCGCCATCTGAAACCGCATGAATACGACGCAACCCTGCTCCTCGATCCCCGCCGACGGCTGGGCTGCCCTGGCCGCCGACTCGGCCGACGCTGTGCCACTCTACGACGTCGATACCATCCGGCATATCGAGAGTGCAGCATTTGCGCAGCTGCCATCGTTCGAACTGATGCGCGCGCCGGCAGCGCCGCTGCCGGCTGGCTGGCCGCACACGTGCCCGAAGGACTTCTGCTGTTCCTGGCAGGCCCCGGCAATAACGGCGGCGACGCGATGGTCGCCGCGACGCGCCTGCACCAGGCGGGACGCAAGGTGCAGGTCTGGCTCACGGCCGATCCCGCGCGCATGCCCGCCGACGCCGCGCGCGCGTGGCAGGAAGCCACCACCGCCGGCGTCCCCATGCAAGCCATGCCAGCAACCGCCGAGTGGCCCGACGGGATGATGGCCATCGTCGACGGTCTGCTCGGTATCGGACTGAACCGCGCCGCGGGCGACAGCATGGCAGCATGGATCGGGCGCCTGGCGGCGGCACCGGCGCCAGTATTCGCGCTCGATATCCCGAGCGGCCTGTTTGCGGATACAGGTGCCGGCGATCCCGCAGTGCACGCGTGCCGCACACTCACATTCCTCGGTGCAAAGCCCGGCCTGCTCACGCTGGATGGGCGCGATTGCGCCGGGATCATCGACATCGCCCCGCTCGGCCTCGCCTATCCGCCGGCCGAGGTGCCACGCGCGTGGGTGAACGGACCAGCCTTGTTCCGCCACGCGCTGCCCGCGCGCGCGCATGCCACCAACAAGGGCAGTTTCGGCTCGCTGGCGATCATCGGTGGTAACACCGGCATGACCGGCGCTCCGCTGCTTGGTGCACGCGCGGCGCAGTTCCTGGGCGCGGGAAAGGTCCATGTCGGCTTTCTGGCGCAGTCCGCACCGGCGATCGACCCGGTCCACCCTGAACTCATGCTGCATCCGATCGCGGACGTGGCCGCGGGCGCGATGTCGGCACTGGTCATCGGGCCCGGCATGGGTACCGACGACAATGCACGCAAGGCACTGGCACAACTGCTGGAAGATGCGGGACGGGCCACGACACCGCCATCGCTGGTTGTCGATGCAGACGCCCTCAACCTGCTGGCTGCCGATGATGGCTTGGCTGCCGCGCTGTCGGCTTCGGCGCTGCCGCGCGTCATCACACCGCATCCGCTCGAGGCTGCACGCCTGCTGGCCAGCACGGTGGCCGCCGTGCAGCGCGACCGGCTGGCAGCTGCCGAAGCGTTGGCGGCACGATGGCAGGCCGTGGTCGTGCTCAAAGGATCGGGCTCGGTAATCGCTGCGCCAGGCATATCGGCCAGCACAATCAATCCGACCGGTAGTGCCGCGCTCGCGAGCGCCGGTACGGGCGACGTGCTGGCGGGCATGGCCGGTGCACTGCTTGCCCAGGGGATGCCCCTGCTGCCGGCGGCCCAGGCCGCGGTCTGGATTCATGGCCGCGCGGCCGATGTGCTCGTGGCACAGGGCGCGGGGCCAGCCGGACTTACCGCGAGCGAGCTCCTCATCCCGGCGCGTGCGATCTTGAATGCCCTGTTGCGTGGCCAGGCGCAATAGCGCGGCAGACTTGCACCGGTGCATCAACGGACACAATCGCGCGGTCTCCTCCCCACAATCGGACAAAGGCCGACAGGCTCCAAGCGACTAGTGCGCTACCGTTTCATCTCGTAACGATAACTGCCCCAGGGAAAGCGTGATCGACGCCAGACACGCCTTATACTTGCAAAGCCCGGATGATTCCCGGGCAATCAGCTCCCGCAACGAATCTGTGCCCCGCATGCCCACCAATCTTCACGCCTGGAACGCCCTGCTGCAGCATCACGACGCCATTCGCGATCATCAGATGCGGGACTGGTTTGCCGAGGATGGCGCGGATCGTGTCAGGCAGTTTTCGCTGCAGGCGGCCGGGCTATACCTCGATTACTCCAAGAACCGGATCACGCCGCAAACCATGCAGCTCCTGCTGCAGCTTGCCGATGAAGCAGGGGTTTCCTCGCGACGCGATGCCATGTTCGCCGGGGAACATATCAACGCGACGGAAGACCGCGCAGCGTTGCATGTCGCGCTTCGGGCCACGGCGGGTGCGGGCTTCAAGGTGGATGGCGTGCCCGTGATGCCCTGCATCCAGAACGTTCTGGTTCGCATGCGCGCCTTCTCGGAGGCTGTCCGCAGCGGCGCATGGACAGGCGCGACCGGTGAGCGCATCACGGATGTCGTGAACATCGGCATCGGTGGCTCGGACCTTGGCCCGAAGATGGCATGCCGCGCGCTGTCGCACCTTGCCCACGACGATGGATATTCGGGTCCACGCATGCATTTCGTGTCGAACGTCGACGGCACCGAACTCGCCGAAACCCTAGAGCGGCTGGACCCGCGGCGCACGCTGATGATCGTCTGCTCGAAGACCTTCACCACGCTGGAGACCATGGCGAACGCGCACAGCGCGCGGCAATGGTACGTGGCCAACGGCGTGGCCGAGGACCAGCTTGCCCGGCATTTTGTCGCGGTCTCCACCAATGTGGAAGCCGTGCGCGCGTTCGGCATCGACCCCGCCAATATGTTCGAGTTCTGGGACTGGATCGGCGGGCGCTTCTCGCTGTGGTCCTCGGTGGGCCTGTCGATCGCGCTGGCGGTGGGCTTCAATGCCTTTGCCGACCTGCTGGCCGGCGGGCGCGCCATGGACGAGCATTTCCGCACCGCACCGCTCGAACGCAACATGCCTGTCGTGATGGGCATGCTCGGCATCTGGTACCGCAACTTTTTCAACCTGCCGACCAGTTGCATGGCGCCCTACTCCACGTCGCTGGAACTGTTCCCAGCATTCCTGCAGCAGCTCGAGATGGAAAGCAACGGCAAAACGGTGCAACTCGATGGCCGCCGCGTGCGCACGCATACGTCACCGGTCGTGTGGGGCTCTGCAGGCACGAATGGCCAGCATGCGTACTTCCAGCAGATCCACCAGGGTTCGCAGAGCGTGCCGGTCGATTTCGTCGCGCCGCTGGTGCCGCCGCGCGAACTGGCCGGCCATCATGCCAAGCTGCTTGCGAACTGCTTCGCCCAGGCCGAAGCGCTGATGCGCGGCCGCACCGCCGAGGAGCTGCGCGCCGCCGGCATGACCGACGAACTGCGCATCGCGCATATGGTCTTCGAGGGCAACCGCCCGAGCAACACGCTGCTGATGGAAGACCTGACCCCGCACGTGCTGGGCGCGCTGATCGCGCTCTACGAACATCGGACCTTCGTACAGGGCGTGGTCTGGAACATCAACTCCTTCGACCAGTGGGGCGTCGAGCTCGGCAAGATTCTGGCGCGGCCGATCGAAGCCGAACTGAACGGCGCCGAAGCCGGCCCTCACGACGCCTCTACGGCGGCGCTGATTGCACGCGCGCGCGGCGTGCTTGCAAGGAACGACTAGACCTCGGCCGCCATCCACTCATCGCTGGCCACGCGGCCGGCTTCGATCGTAAGGATGCGGCTGCAACGCGCCGCCACGGAACGGTCATGCGTGACCAGCACCAGCGTCGAACCGGCGTCGCGATTGAGCTCGAACATCAGCGCGATCACGGCCTCGCCGGTGGACGTATCGAGGCTGCCCGTGGGCTCGTCGGCAAACAGGATGTCCGGGCGCGTGACAAATGCGCGTGCGAGCGCCACGCGCTGCTGTTCACCGCCCGACAGTGTGCGCGGATAGTGATTGAGCCGCGCGCCCAGCCCGACGCGTTCGAGCATGTCGGCGGCGCGCTCCCTGACCTGCGCCGTTTCGCCGCGCAGCTCCAGCGGCAGCATCACGTTCTCCAGCGCTGTCAGATGCCCCACGAGCTGGAACGACTGGAACACGAAACCTACATGCCTGCCCCGCAGCGCGGCACGCTGATCCTCGTCGAGCGCGAAGAGATCCTGGCCCATCAGTCGCACCGCGCCGGTCGTCGCAGGTCCAGCCCGGCCAGCAAACCGAGCAGCGTGGACTTGCCCGAGCCCGATGCGCCGACGATCGCCAGTGTTTCACCGCCCGTGACGGAAAACGTGACGTCGTGCAGAATCGTCAGCGAACCGGTCGTATCGGCAACGGTCTTTCCCAATGACTCGACGTCGAGGATGGAAGTGGACATGAAGAGTTGGATCCGAAACAGTTGGCACAAGGCAGCGCTGGCCGCCTGCATGGCTTTCATGGTGTCAGGGGCACCCGCCCAAGCCGCGCCTGCCGTACTTGTACTTGGCGACAGCCTCTCGGCCGAGTACGGGATCGCACGCGGCTCTGGGTGGGTCACCCTGCTGCAGCAGCGGCTGCAGAAAGAGCGCCTTGATTATAGCGTCGTCAACGCAAGCATCAGCGGCGAGACCACGATTGGCGGCAAGACGCGCCTGCCGGACCTGCTGGCACGGCATCGTCCGGCCATCGTGATCGTGGAACTCGGCGCCAATGACGCCTTGCGCGGTCTTTCACTCCAGGTGACGGAATCCAACCTGCGTACGATCGTCGGCGGTGCACAGAAAGCCGGCGCCCGCGTGCTGCTGGTCGGCATGCGCATTCCACCAAACTACGGGCAGGACTACACCGAGAAGTTCTTCGCGCTCTATCCGCGCCTGGCGCAGGAGTTCAAGACGCCGCTGGTGCCGTTCTTCCTCGACAAGGTCATTGCGCGGCAGGACTGGTTCCAACCAGACCGGATCCATCCGACAGCCGAGGCGCAGCCGGCCTTGCTGGAGACCGTGTGGCCACACCTTCGGCCACTGCTCAAGGCGGCGAGCAAAGGCTGAAGGCACTGCTCACGGGATGATAAAAAGACCCCTGGGGATTCCGCAGGGGTCTTTGTCATTGGTGGCTGCGTTATTGCGCGGCCGCTTCGCTACCGCCCGCCGCGTCGGCAGCGGCCACGGGCTTGAGGATCTTGACCTTCGAGCGTGCCTTCAGGCTCTCGTAATAGGCCCCGAGTTCCGTCTGGCCTGCCAGTTGCGAGAGCTGCTGGGCTTCAGCCTGGCGCTGTCCTTGGTTGGTCTGCTGCGGCTGGGTAACCTTGGTGATGCGGTAGACCGCGTAGCCGTTCGCGCCAAGATCCACACCTGCCACTGCAGGAAGCTTCGATGCATCGGCGCGCATGATGGCTTCCACCGCCTTGGGCTCCAGACCATCGGCCTTTGCCCGCGATACCATCGTGACAGCGCCGAAGCCCTGCGCATTGTCGCTCTTCTTCAGGGCTTCCAGGCGCGCCTCGCCGGCCTTGCGGGCGAGCTCTGCGGCCTGCTGGGCAATATAGCCCTCGCGCACCTTGGCTTCGACTTCCTCGAACTTGCGCACGGTCGCCGGACGGTACTCCGAGATGCGGGCTGCGACCAGCGTGGTCGGGCCGACCTGGACAGCTTCGGTATTGCGCTTGTTCTTGATGGCGTCATCGCTGAACAGCGCCTTGAGCACCTTCTCGTTGTTGAGCGGGTTGTTCTGGCCGAGCGCCGGGTTCGGCTGGCGCGTCACGTTGTCCGCGGTCTGGATCGTCAGCTTGAACTTGTCCGCCGCAGGCTTCAGGCTGTCTGCTTGCTCGTACACCATATTGCCGAACGCGTCGGCATCTTCCGCATATTTTTTGGTGGCGAACTGCTTGCGCAGCTCGGCCTCGAGCTCAGGGCGCACGGCTTCCAGCGGCTTGGTTTCAGCCGGCTTGATGCCGGTCAGCTTGATGATGTGGTAGCCGTAGTCGGTTTCGACCACGTCGCTGATCTGGCCTTCCTTGAGCGCGTACATGGCGTCCTCGAACGGCTTGACCAGGGCGCCATGGCCGATGAAGCCGAGATCGCCCCCCTTCTCCGCGGAGCCTGGGTCTTGCGACTGCTTGCGCGCCACATCGGCAAACGTTTCAGGGTGCTTGCGCAGTTCATCAAGCAGCTTGCCTGCCTTTTCCTTGGCTGCCTGCCGCGCAGCAGCGGGCCCATCCTTCGGCGCCGCGATCAGGATATGGCTCGCACGGCGCTGCTCTTCCGTGCGGAAGCGCGCGATATTGCTGTCGTAGTAGGACTTCAGCTCTTCCGGCGTGACAGCCTGGCCCGCGGCCAGTGCTTCGCCGGACAGCACCACGTATTCCACTTTGGCCTGCTCGGGCACCGAGAATGCCGACTGGTGGCTCTCGTAGAAAGCCTTCAGCGCCGCGGCATCGGGCTGCACCTTGGCTGCATAGTCGGCAGGCTTGAACAGCAGGGCCTGGACATCGCGCTGCTGGTCGCGCACGGCAATCAGGCGATCCAGCAGCGACTTGGGCACGAAAGCCGTGCCGGCGATCGAGGTACCCAGCTGTTGCGTGGCCAGGTCAAAGCGCATGCGCGCGTCGAACTGCTCGGGCGTCATGCCTTGCGCCGCCAGCAACTGCAGATAGGCCTTGTCGTCGATCGAACCGTCTTGCTTGCGCGGCAGTTGCGCAATGGCCGGGATGCTGTTGATCGCCTCGAACAGGCGCGCATTGGACACCGTCAGATGTTCGCGCGCCACCTCATTGGCCATCACGCGCTGCAGGATCAGCTGGTCCATGACGTTCTTGCGCAGCGCAGGGCCTTCGAACTGACGCGGATCGTAGCTGGCCCCGAGCATCTGGCGCATGCGTTCGCTTTGTTCACGTACCACGTTGTCCACTTCCTGCACCGTGATCGCACGGCCATCGACCTTCGCGACATCGTGCGAGCTGTCCATGAAGCGCGAATAGCTCTCCACGCCGAAGAACACAAACGACGGAAAGACAAGCACCAGCAGCAGCAAAAGCATCAGGCGCCGGTTGTTGCGTACGAAATCAAGCATGCTGACTCAGGTAAGGGGTTGGCACGAAGGTCAAACCTCGCGATTCTAGCAAAGCCGGGCGCTGCACCGCCATTGGCGGCCCCAGGACACGCGGGAGATGGCTCTGTCGCATCGTGCACCTGGCCTGGCAGGCAGCACACGCGCCGCAAAACAAAAATGCCCGCTTCAGGCGGGCATTTTTTGCATTTCATGATCTGGCGGAGTGGACGGGACTCGAACCCGCGACCCCCGGCGTGACAGGCCGGTATTCTAACCGACTGAACTACCACTCCTTTGTCGGTTCCCACAGCGGCCTGACTGCACATGCGATGGTGAAGTGGTGGGTGCTGAGGGGCTCGAACCCCCGACCTACGCCTTGTAAGGGCGCCGCTCTACCAACTGAGCTAAGCACCCACTGGACCATCGCAGGCACGGCTGCCTGCAGGTTAATCTCGCTTCGCACGACTCGGCGGTTACTGCTCAGTGCCGCTGTTTGCGTTGCGAGGCCGCGATTGTAATACGAGAGTTTTCGCTTTGCCAAGCACTGATCGCAATGATCTTGCAGAAGCGGCATCCCAACCCCCGGCGTCAGCGCAACAAGAAAAACGCCGCGGTTGCGACACCGCGGCGTTCCGGCACTGCTGTGATGTAGGCAGATTAGTGATGGATCATCTCGACCTTGGCCGTTGCCTTGTCCGCCACTTCGGCGGGCTTGGCGTCTTCGTCGGCAGCGGCTCGGGCTTGCGCTCGAGTGCCAGCTCCAGCACCTTGTCGATCCAGCGCACCGGCACGATCTCGATGGCGTTTTTCACGTTGTCAGGAATCTCCGCAAGATCCTTCACGTTTTCCTCAGGGATCAGCACCAGCTTGATACCGCCACGGTGGGCAGCCAGCAGCTTCTCCTTGAGGCCACCGATCGGCAGCACTTCGCCGCGCAGCGTGATCTCACCAGTCATCGCCACATCCGCCCGCACCGGAATGCCGGTCAGCACCGACACCAGTGCGGTCGTCATCGCGCCGCCAGCCGACGGGCCGTCCTTGGGCGTGGCGCCTTCAGGCACGTGGATGTGGATGTCGCGCTTCTCGAACATCTCATCCGTAATGCCCAGCCGGCGTGCACGCGAGCGAACCACCGAACGCGCGGCCTCGACCGATTCCTTCATCACATCGCCCAGCGAACCGGTGCGAGTGATGTTGCCCTTGCCCGGCATGATCGCGGCTTCGATGGTCAGCAGATCGCCGCCCACTTCGGTCCACGCCAGACCGGTCACCTGGCCCACCTGGTTTTCCTTGCCGGCCAGGCCGAAGTCGTACTTGCGCACGCCAAGGAATTTGTCCAGGTTGTCGGAATCGACCTTGATCGTGCCCGACTCCTTCTTCAGCAGCAGCAGCTTGACCGCCTTGCGGGCAATCTTGGACACCTCGCGCTCGAGCGAACGCACACCGGCTTCACGCGTGTAGTAGCGGATGATGTCGCGGATCGCTGCATCGGTCACCTCGATCTCGCCAGCCTTCAGACCATTGTTCTTGATCTGCTTGGGCAGCAGGTAACGCGTGGCGATGTTGAGCTTCTCTTCCTCGGTGTAACCCGACAGGCGGATCACTTCCATACGGTCGAGCAGCGGCGGCGGAATGTTCAGCGAGTTCGACGTCGCCACGAACATCACGTCGGACAGGTCGAAGTCCACTTCGATGTAGTGGTCCTGGAACGTGTGGTTCTGTTCCGGGTCCAGCACTTCGAGCAGCGCCGACGACGGGTCGCCACGGAAATCCATGCCCATCTTGTCGATCTCGTCGAGCAGGAAGAGCGGATTGCGCACGCCGACCTTCGACAGGCTCTGCAGGATCTTGCCCGGCATCGAACCAATGTAGGTACGGCGGTGACCGCGGATCTCGGCCTCGTCACGCACGCCACCGAGGGCCATGCGCACGAACTTGCGGTTCGTCGCGCGCGCCACCGACTGGCCGAGCGAGGTCTTGCCCACGCCGGGAGGCCCGACCAGGCACAGGATCGGCGCCTTGACCTTGTCCACGCGCTGTTGCACGGCAAGATATTCGAGGATACGTTCCTTGACCTTCTCGAGACCGTAGTGGTCCTCATCGAGCACGCGCTCGGCGTTGGCCAGGTCGTTGTTGACCTTGCTCTTCTTGCGCCACGGCAGGTTGACCAGCGTGTCGATGTAGTTGCGCACGACGGTCGCTTCGGCCGACATCGGCGACATCAGCTTGAGCTTCTTGAATTCGGCGTCGGCCTTCTTCTTGGCTTCCTTCGGCATGCGCGCAGCCTTGATGCGCTTGTCGAGCTCTTCCAGGTCGGCGCCCTCTTCGCCCTCCCCGAGTTCCTTCTGAATGGCCTTGACCTGCTCGTTCAGGTAGTACTCGCGCTGGCTCTTCTCCATCTGGCGCTTGACGCGGCCACGGATGCGCTTTTCGACCTGCAGGATGTCGATCTCGCCCTCGAGCTGCGACAGCAGGCTTTCCAGGCGTTCGGTCACGTTGACCATTTCCAGGATCTTCTGCTTCTGCTCGAGCTTGATCGGCAGGTGCGCGGCGATCGTGTCGGCCAGGCGGCCTGCCTCGTCGATACCCGACAGCGAGGTCAGGATCTCGGGCGGGATCTTCTTGTTGAGCTTCACGTATTGGTCGAACTGCGACACGATCGCGCGGCGCAGGGCCTCGGTCTCGGCGCTTTCAACCGCCGCGGGCGGCACGGGAACGGCTTCGCACATGAAGTGCGACTCGTCCTCGCTGACCTCGCGGATGTTTGCACGCTGCGTGCCTTCGACCAGCACCTTCACGGTACCGTCCGGCAGCTTCAGCATCTGGAGGATATTGGCGATGCAGCCGACCTCGTACAGGTCGTCGCAGTCGGTTCGTCTTTGGCGGCAGTCTTTTGCGCCACGAGCATAATGCTCTTGCCCGACTCCATCGCAGTTTCAAGCGCCTTGATGGACTTCGGGCGTCCCACGAACAACGGGATCACCATGTGCGGAAACACCACCACGTCGCGCAACGGCAACAGTGGGAGGCGAATCGGCTCGGCCGGGAGGAGTTGTGTTCCGGACATCATTTTCCCCAAGTCAGTCATTTAAGGCGTAAATTGGGCCGCCCAAATCGATTACAAGATACCGTGACGAAACCGAATTGGATTGACAGGCTGATGTCGCATCCTGCACTTGCAGGCCCATCTGGAACAGCATACCCGCGTTTCCTCCTCTTCGTCGGTTGAAATAAACAAAAAAGCCGCTCGCTTCTACGCGAACGGCCTTTCTGGCTAGCTGCCGTGGGCTCCTGACCACTTCGCCCCGGACAGCCCTCGCGTCAGTTGGAACCCGCCACCTTCGGCTGCTGCTCTTCGTACATCAGCAGCGGCGGTGCATCCCCCGTGATGGTGTTCTCATCGATGATCACTTTCTGCACACCCTTGTAGTTGGGCAGGTCGTACATCACGTCCATCAGCGACTGCTCGAGGATCGACCGCAAGCCGCGTGCGCCCGTCTTGCGGCGGATCGCCTTGCGCGCGATGGCAGACAGCGCCGCCGGTCGGATTTCCAGCTCGACACCTTCCATCGCCAGCAGCTTCTGGTACTGCTTGAGCAGCGCGTTCTTGGGCTCGACCAGGATCTGCATCAGCGCGGCTTCGTCGAGCTTGGCCAGCGTGGCAACCACCGGGAGGCGGCCGATCAGTTCGGGGATGAGGCCGAACTTGATCAGGTCTTCCGGCTCGGTCTGCGGCAGCACTTCGCTGACCTCGCGCTCTTCCTTGCTCTGGACCTGGGCAGCAAAACCGATGCCAGTTTTGTCCGAGCGCTGCATGATGACTTTTTCGAGGCCGTCGAACGCACCGCCGCAGATGAACAGGATGTTCGTGGTGTCGACTTGCAGGAAGTCCTGGTTCGGATGCTTGCGGCCACCTTGCGGTGGCACCGAAGCCATCGTGCCTTCGATCAGCTTGAGCAGCGCCTGCTGGACGCCCTCGCCCGACACGTCGCGCGTAATCGACGGGTTGTCCGACTTGCGCGAAATCTTGTCGATTTCGTCGATATAGACAATACCGCGCTGCGCCTTCTCGACTTCGTAATTGCAGTTCTGCAGCAGCTTCTGGATGATGTTCTCGACATCCTCACCGACGTAGCCCGCTTCAGTCAGCGTGGTCGCATCAGCGATGACGAACGGCACATTGAGCAGGCGCGCCAGCGTCTGGGCCAGCAGCGTCTTGCCCGAGCCGGTCGGCCCGATGAGCAGGATGTTGCTCTTCGACAGCTCGACATCGTCCTTCTTGCCGAGGTGCTTCAGACGCTTGTAGTGGTTGTACACCGCCACGGCCAGGATCTTCTTGGCCTGTTCCTGACCGATCACATACTGGTCCAGGCTTTCGCGGATCTCATGCGGCGTGGGCAGGTCGGAGCGGGTGGCCGCCGCCGCATCCTTCTCGGATGCCGTGGCCTCGTCGCGGATGATCTCGTTGCACAGGTCGATGCATTCGTCGCAAATGAACACCGACGGGCCCGCAATCAGCTTCTTTACTTCATGCTGGCTCTTGCCGCAGAAGGAGCAATAGAGAAGCTTCTCGCTGGATGAACCTTTTTTTTCCGCCATAGGAATCAGTCACTTAGCAGTGTGCGTACTGCAGCACGGGAGCGCCGCACGAGTACGCTTCTAACGCATCATACGCCAAAACAATTTGCCCAGACGGCGGGGGTTACCCGTGCATGTAAGGCAAATGCAAAAACGAGGCACTAGGCCTCGTTCCGGTGTAGCCTGTGCGGTTTGGCCAGCCAACGCGCCGCCGCGTACAACGAGTTGCCGCGGCGGCTCGCGCCATCAGCCGCGGCGGGCAATGACCTTGTCGATCAGGCCGTAGTCCACTGCCTGATCGCCGCTCATGAAGTTGTCGCGATCGGTATCGCGCGCGATCTTCTCGACCGGCTGGCCCGTCACTTCCGACAGGATGCTGTTCAGGCGCTCGCGCAGGTACAGGATCTCGCGCGCCTGGATCTCGATATCCGAGGCCTGGCACGTGCGCCGCCGAGCGGCTGATGGATCATGATGCGCGAGTTCGGCAGCGCCGAGCGCTTGCCCTTGGCACCGGCCGCGAGCAGGAACGCGCCCATGCTGGCCGCCATGCCCATGCACAGCGTCTGCACATCGGGCTTGACGAACTGCATCGTGTCGTAGATTGCCAGCCCTGCCGAAACCGAACCGCCGGGCGAGTTGATGTACAGCGAGACGTCCTTGTCCGGGTTCTCGCTTTCCAGGAACAGCAACTGCGCCACCACCAGGTTGGCGGTCTGGTCATTGACCTCGCCAACCAGGAACACCACTCGCTCCTTCAGCAGGCGCGAGTAGATGTCGTAGGCACGCTCGCCCCGGCCGGACTGCTCGACCACCATCGGCACCAGCCCCAGGCCCTGGGTTTCCAGCGCCGAAGCCTGCGTGGTGGCAAGACGGTCAAGCAAATCATTGCGGGTCATGCAAGTTCTCCAGGGTATCGTTGGATGGCAAGGAACGCCGGGTTTCACACCCCTGCGCCAGCGCGGGGGCTGCGTGTCACGCCGGACCTCAGGCTTGCTCGTTGTTGCCTTCGGCGGTGAGTTCCTCGAAGGACACCGACTTGTCGGTGACCTTGGCCTTGTCGCACACGAAATTTACCACGTTGTTTTCGAGCACGTAGGCTTCCATCTCGGCCAGGCGCTGCTGGTCGCCGTAGTACCAGCGCATGACTTCCTTCGGGTCTTCGTAGCTCTTGGCGAAGTCCTCGATCTCGGCCTTGATCTGGTCAGCCTTAGCCTCCAGCCCGTGGGCCTTGACGATCTCGGCCAGGATCAGGCCCAGCTTGACGCGGCGCTCGGCTTGCTGCGCGAACATCTCGGCCGGGATCGGCATGTCCTTCGCGTTCGGCATGCCACGCTGCTCGAGGTCACGGCGGGCCATTTCCACGAGGCGCTCCTGGTCCTGTTCGATCAGGGCCTTGGGCACGTCCAGCTCGCTCACCTTCAGCAGCGCTCCATGACCTGGTCCTTCAGCATGGAATGCGTGCGGCGCTTCACTTCGCGCTCGAGGTTTTCGCGGATGTCGGCGCGCATCTTCTCGACGCTGCCGTCAGCGATGCCCAGCGACTTGGCGAACGCATCGTTCACTTCCGGCAGGTGGGCCCACTCGATCTTCTTGAGCGTAACGGTGAATTCAGCGGTCTTGCCGGCCACGTCCTTGCCGTGATAGTCGGCCGGGAACGACAGCGGGAAGCTCTTGCTCTCGCCGACCTTCAGGCCCAGCGTGGCAGCTTCGAACTCCGGCAGCATGCGGCCTTCGCCGAGCACGAACGGGAAGTCTTCGGCCTTGCCGCCAGCAAATTCCACGCCTTCGATCTTGCCGACGAAGTCCACCGTCACGCGGTCGCCGTTCTGGGCGGTCACATCGCCGCCGCCGTCACCGTGCTCGCCAGCCTCGCCACGCACGTGATAGTGCACACGCTGCTTGCGTAGGATGTCGATGGTCTTGTCGATTTCGGCGTCGGTGATGTCGGTCTTGGTGCGGGTCACTTCCGCACCGGTCAGGTCACCCAGCTTGACTTCAGGGTACACCTCGAAGGTGGCGTCGAATGCGACTTCATCCTCGCCCACGCCGTCGGCCTTGATCTCGAACTTCGGCTGGCCTGCGACCCTGACGTCCTGTTCCTTCGTGATGTCGAAGAACTTGCGGGCAGCCTTGTCGAAGCGCACTTCGAATTCGACTTGCTGGCCGTATTGCTTCTCGACCATCTTCATCGGCACCTTGCCCGGACGGAAGCCCGACATCTTCACCGTCTTCGACAGGCGAACCAGGCGGTCCTGCTTTTCCTTTTCGACTTCGGCCTTGGGAATGGCCAAGGTCACCTTGCGGTCCAGTTTGCCGAGGTTTTCAATGACGTTCGACATGGTCGTGATCCAATCCAGAAATGTAGTTGTGTTCGTAGCGCAATCGCTTGCGCGCCGGCCAGTCCGGCACTGGCGCGTGCCCGCGAATAGCAAGCTCCGCGCAAACGGAAAACGAGCATTATCGCACGGTTTCCGTCTGCTTTCGGCAGTTTTTACCCTGACTGACCGTCAGAATGCCCTTCGTCATGGACGACCCGTCCGTGGCGCAGCGCGCGCAGCAGCAGGCGGGCCGGGTCCATGGCGTCAGCCAGGTCGGCTTCGAGCGGCAGCGGCTCGCCCTCGATCTGACTTGCCAGCAGTTCCGCGCCCAGCCCGGCCCATGTGAGGCCACGCGAGCCATATGCAAGTGCCGCGTAAAGCCCTGGCATGCGCGGAATGTCACGCAAATGCGCCCCGCGCAACGCCGGCGCTGCAGCCGCGGCCGCAGCCTCGTCCGGCATCTGGCCGATCAGAGGCAGACGGTTGTGGGAGACCGTGCGCACCCCGACATATCCACTCATCCGGCTGACATCCATGACACCGACCGCAGCGCCCACACCCGGCAGCAAGCCGGACAGACGCTTCAGGTTCTCTGCATGTACTTCCGTGCGCGCCACCAGCGGCCCTTCATCCGCTTCATAACTGGAACCGACCCTGACGCTGCCGTCTTCGGCACGCGGAAGCAGGTACCCGGCCCCGGTCACTACGCAATCGGGCCACTGGCCCAGCGCCTT
This sequence comes from Cupriavidus sp. UYMMa02A, assembly GCA_001725945.1. Taxonomy (GTDB): domain Bacteria; phylum Pseudomonadota; class Gammaproteobacteria; order Burkholderiales; family Burkholderiaceae; genus Cupriavidus. The sequence goes on from LRMT01000066.1 coordinate 47,151, forward strand.
GGCCTGGTCCGGCGCCAGCGTGGTGAGCTGCCCTCGCACGCGACGCACCACCTGGTGCCGCATGGGGGCAAGCCGTGGCGCTTCGTGGGCATTGGCCAGGATCAGCACGGGGGCCGACGCCAGGACGGCCCCATCCCTGCCGATCGCCTCCCAGGCGTCGTCGCGCCGCCGGATACGCTCCACATGCGCGCCAAACTGCGCATGTACGGCTTCGCCCGCGCGACGCAACTGCGCATGGCAGATATCCGGCGGCGCGACCCAGCCGCCCTGCTGGAACCACAGCCCCCCGCGCGGCACACCGGCACCATGACGTGACGCGGCTTCGTCGGGCGTCATCCAGCGCACAAAAGCCTGCGGTAAGCCCAGCAAGTCGAGCGCAATCCGCTGCGCTTCGGCCTCTGCCTCGTTCTCGCCGATCTGCAGTACGCCGCACCCATGCCAGCCGACCGGATGACCCGCTGCGGCCAATGCCGCCCAGGCGCGCAGCGCATATTGATTGCCCGCGCGCGACAGGCGGGACAAGAGGCTGTCGTCGGGCGAAATGTGCGCATGCATAGCCGCTGCGCGATGGGACGAAGTCTGCCGGGCCGGGCCATCATGAGCGTCCAGCAGCGTCACCCGCCAGCCGCGCGCGGCCAGCCGCTCCGTCACCGCACACCCGGCCAGCCCCGCGCCGATCACGATCGCATGGCGCACCTCCCAGTGCGCAGCCGGGCTTGGCGCATACCGTCTGGCCTTCCACATCGGGCGGAACGTGGCAATCGTCATGTTCCACTTGCCGCCAAAGCCTGGTGCCTTGCGCACATCGAAGCCAGCTTGCTGCAGCCCGCGACGCACGAAACCGGCCGCAGTAAAGGTGGCAAGCGTGGCGCCCGGCCGTGCCAGGCGCGCCAGGCCGCGGAATACCGTGGGCGACCACATTTCCGCATTGCGCGAAGGCGCGAATCCGTCAAGGTAGAACGCGTCGGCACCGGCCACGAGCCTGGGCAAAACAGTTTCGATATCGCCAAGCGCCAGTGTCAGCGTGACGCCGCCATCTTCGAAAACGAGCCGGTGCAGGCCCGGCAACGCTTCGGGCCACGCCGCCTGCAGCTGCCCCGCGAGCGGCAACAGGTCCGTCAGCCGAGCGTGCAGTTGCGCCAGTCCTTCACGGGTAAAGGGATGCTTTTCGATCGAGACGAAGTGCAGGCGGGCGCAGCGCTGCGGATCATCGCGCCAGGCCTGCCACGTCGCCAGGAAATTCAGCCCTTGTCCGAAGCCGGTCTCCACGATGACGAACTGCTCGCGCCCTGCCCAGGCCTGCGGCAGGCCGTTGCCGCCAAGAAAGACATGGTGCGCCTGCGCCAGGCCGCCTTCGGGGCTGTGGTAGACGTCGTCGTAACGTGGGGAATACGGAATGCCCTCGGCAGACAGAATGGGCTCGGCGGGCTCGAGTGCGCGCGGCATAGACAGGACAGGAAGCAGGTACGGGAGTCAGGGGGCGACTCGCGCCGGATGGTAGCATAGCGCCCCGTCCTGAAACCCGACGCGGCCTTCCCGGCCGCCGCCCCGCGCTGATCCGCCATGCTGTCCTATCGCCACGCCTTCCATGCCGGCAACCATGCCGATGTCCTCAAGCACGCAGTCGTGGTGCAACTGCTTGAGCACCTGACGCAGAAGGACAAGGCGTTCTGGTACATCGACACGCATGCCGCGCCGGCCTGTACGCGCTGGATCACGCCTATGCTCAGAAAAAGTCGGAATTCGAGACCGGCATCGGCCCGCTGTGGCGTGCCGCCGCCAGCGGCACCACGCTGGGTCCGATGCTTGAGGAATACCTCGACCAGGTGCGCGCGCTCAACCCGGACGGGCAACTGCGCCATTACCCTGGCTCGCCGTGGCTAGCATGGCAGATGCTGCGCGACCAGGACCGCCTGCGGCTGTTCGAACTCCACAGCACCGAAATCCAGGTGCTGCGCGACAACTTCCGCGGCGCCGGCCGAAAGGTCATGCTCTATGACGGCGATGGATTCGGCGGCATCAAGGCCATCCTGCCGCCGCCCCCTCGCCGCGCCTTGGTGCTGATCGACCCCTCCTACGAAGACAAGCAGGACTATGCGCGCACGGTCCAGACCGTCCAGGACGGCTTGCAGCGTTTCGCCACCGGCATGTACGCAGTCTGGTACCCCCAGGTGCAGCGTCGCGAATCCGTGCAGTTGCCGGTCCAGCTGAAGAACCTGGCGGTCAAGAGCTGGCTGCATGTCAGCCTGACCGTCAAGCATCCGGTCGCCGGCGGGCTCGGACTGCACGGCAGCGGCATGTTCATCGTCAACCCGCCCTGGCGGCTCAAGGAGTCGCTGCAGCAGGCCATGCCGGTGCTCAAGGAACTGCTGGCCCAGGACGACGCGCCGGCTTCGTACTCGAAGCCGAGGAAAACTAGCCGACTAACCGCGCGGTTGCGCCGGCGCGATGCCGGCCAGCCCACGCCAGCAGCCAGTCGAGAGCCAGGGCGGCTACAAGTCCGATGGAATCGGCAAGCACGTCCGCAGGGTCTGCATCGCGGTATGACGTCATGCCCTGCAGAATCTCGATCAGTACGCCGTACCCGACCAGCGCCAGCAGCACAGCCGTACGCTTGCGCGCATAGGCTCGCCGGCCAAGGCATCCAAGCACCAGAAAAGCCAGCACGTGGTTGGCCTTGTCCCAGCCCGTCGTAGGCAGCGGTTGCGTGGGCGGCATCAGGGCCAGCATGAGCACTGCGATCAGGCAGGGCCAGAACAGCAGGCGCCAGCGGGCGGGCGTCAATGGAAATGCGGGCTTGGAAGGCATGCGTCAGCGTGCGGTTCGGGAAATACGGGCATATTACCGGTTCCGGACAAGCTGCCCCGTTGCCGCGACGACTGCCGCGCTTCAGTCGCGCGACAGTATGCGATGTGCTTTCAGGTAGCGGTCAAGCCGCGAATTTGTAGCTACAAAGCCCTTGCCGGGAGCACCTTTATGTAACTACAATAACACCATGCAAATCACTTTCGATCCGCAAAAGGACGGCACCAATACAGCCAAGCATGGCATCTCGCTGGCCGCCGCCCGGCTAATCGATTGGTCGGAGATGATGGCAATTCCCGACAGCCGCCACGACTACTGCGAGCTCCGTGAGATTGGCTTCGGCTTCATTGGGCCGCGCCTCGCACGAGAGGTGAAACACTATGCAGAACACTATTAAGACCAAATCGGGCCGCACAGTCATCGTGCCGACGCCCGAAGAAGACGCGGCGATCAATCGTGGCATCGCGGCAGATCCGGACACCTTCGAGGTCAGCAGCGAAGACTTCAAAGCAATGCAGCCCTTCAAGAATCGCGGCGGCAGACCAAGGCTTGACAACCCGAAGGAATCGGTGACGATTCGTTATGACGCCGAGATCCTGACGGCTTTCCGATCGAGCGGCGACGGCTGGCAAACCCGGATGAATGATGCCTTGAAGGATTGGCTTCGCACTCACAGGCCGTAACTCGGTTGACGCGAATTAGGTCGTAGCAGTCCCACTTGGGGGCCGATTGACTTCTGCCAACTTGAAAATCCGGGCAAGTGACTTTCAAGGGAATTGTGGTGCGAGGGAGGGGACTCGAACCCCTACACCATTGCTGGCGTCAGGACCTAAACCTGGTGCGTCTACCAATTTCGCCACCCTCGCGGTCCCTGCGGCCGCCGGACGGTGGCCGCGATGTTCGTTGGCACCCGGGCGCGCGAAAGCAAAAAAGGCGGCTGGAACTGCCCGCCTTCCCGCGTCGCTTGCTGCCGCGCTTGCGCGCCGGCTGTGCAAACAAGCAGCGGATTGTAGCGCAAGCCTCGGGGGGAATCCAGCCCCGCCCCGCCGACATAGTGCAAGCCCTCATGTGACTCGCCTTTCGCGACGGTAGTCCGCGATCTATGCTGAAGTTGTGAGACGCCACGGCACGCAAAACGTCGCAATGCCTTTGGGGCGCTCCTGCTATGCCTCAGCCCCGCACGGGAGGGGATATGAAAATACCTGCCTTGCTGTTGGCAGCCTCGATGGCGCTTGCATGGTCATCGACGATCAGGGCTGCCGGTTGTCAGTACGACATGCAATGTAAAGGGGAACGGATTTGCCAACAGGGCCAATGCGTTTTCCCCGATACGGATGAGCAGGTGGAATCAGCCCCGCCCAAGCCAGCGCAATCCTCCACCAGGACAACAACCCCGGTGATGCCGCACCCGCCGCAGCACCGGCACCAGCCCCGGCGCCGATACCGGCGCCGCGCGGTTGCTGCACGGTGGCGGGCAAGCTGAAGCTCTCCCCGAACAGCGCCGGCGACACGACGCTGGTGGTCGGAGATGCCTGTCAGGGCATGACGAATTCCGGCAAGCCGGTTCCCGGCACGCTCTGCAACTAGTCGAGCTGCGGCCTGCGGAATTGCACGCCTGTGCGCCTGTCTGTCGCCATGGCGACGGACAGGGCTTGCCCGGCTCGCTCAGGCGGTCATCGGCCCCATGCCCGCCTCCGGCCGCCTGACCCGGAACCATGCCGCATACAGCGCCGGCAGGAACAGCAGTGTCAGCACCGTGGCGACGATCAGTCCGCCCATGATGGCCACGGCCATCGGTCCCCAGAACAGCGATCGTGACAGCGGGATCATCGCCAGCACGGCAGCAGCAGCCGTCAGGATGATCGGCCGGAAGCGGCGCACCGCCGCTTCGACAATAGCGTTCCAGGCCGGTACGCCGGCCTGGATGTCCTGCTCGATCTGGTCCACCAGGATCACCGAGTTGCGGATGATCATGCCGAGCAGCGCCGTGATGCCCAACTGGGCCACGAAGCCCATCGGCGCACGCAGCAACAGCAGCGTGCCAGCCGCGCCGATCAGGCCCAGCGGCCCCGTAAGGAACACCATCAACGCGCGCGAGAAGCTGTGCAGCTGGAGCATAAGCAGCGTGAAGATCAGGAAGACGCACAGCGGCAGCTGCGCCGCAATCGATGCCCCTGCCTTGCCGCTCTCCTCCTCCGCCCCGGCCACGGTAATGCGGTAGCCCGGCGGCAATTGCTCCCGCAGCTTGTTGAGCAGCGGATTGATCTGCGCGGTCACGGTCGGGCCCTGGATGCCATCCATCACATCGGCCTGCACGGTCACGCCGAAGTCGCGGTTCTCGCGCCAGATCACACCCGGCTCGGACCGCAGCGACAGCCGCGCGACCTGCGTGAGCGGCACGACGCGGCCGGTATTGGTCGGCACCTGGATATTGCCGAGGTCCGACATGGTGTCGCGCTCGTTGCGCGGCGTGCGCATCATGATGTCGATCAGCTTGTCGCCATCGCGGTACTGGCCCACCGCAATGCCGGTCAGCACGGTCTGTGTCACGCGCGCGATGGAACCTGTGGTCACGCCCAGCGAGCGCGCCTTGTCCTGGTCGATCTCCAGGCGCAGCATCTTGACGCTCTCGTTCCAGTTGTCGTTCACGCCGACCGTGTTCGGATTCGCACGCATCAGCGCCTTGACCTGATCCGCGAGCTGGCGCACGCCGGTCGCGTCCGGGCCAATCACGCGGAACTGCACCGGGTATGCCACCGGCGGCCCGTTGGGCAGCAACTTGACGCGACCGCGCAAGTTCGGGAACTGGCTGTCAAGCACCGCGATCACGCGCCGGCGCAACGCGTCGCGGGCCTCGGTCCTGACCGGCATCACGATCACCTGCGCCACGTTGCTCTGCGGGAAGATCTGGTCCAGCGGCAGGTAGAAGCGCGGCGCGCCGGTGCCGACGAAGGTGGTCAGGCTCTGCACGTCGCGGTCCTGGCGCATGGCGGCCTCGAAGCGCTTGGCTTCGGATTCCATCTGGGCGAAGCTGGTGCCCTCCGGCATCCACATCTCCACCATCAACTCAGGCCGGCTGGAGTCCGGGAAGAACTGCTTCTCGACGAACTTGAATGCATAGATACCCAGTGCGAACGTCACGAGCGTGATCACGATGACGGTCTTGCGCCAGGTCACGCACCAGTCGACCAGCCGTCGGAAGCGCGCATAGAACGGCGTATCGAATACCTCATGGTGCTCGCCACCGCCCGCGCGCGACTTCAGCAGCAGGTAGCCCAGGTAGGGCGTGAAGTAAACCGCCGCCAGCCACGACAGCACCAGCGCCAACGCGGTCACGGCGAAGATCGCGAAGGTGTATTCGCCCACCGTCGACTTCGCCAGGCCCACCGGCAGGAAGCCCGCGGCCGTGATCAGCGTGCCGGTCAGCATCGGCATGGCCGTCGAGGTGTAGGCATAGGTGGCGGCCTCCATCTTGGAAAGGCCCTCCTCCAGCTTGCGCACCATCATCTCGACGGCAATGATGGCGTCGTCGACCAGCAGCCCGAGCGCCACGATCAGCGCGCCCAGTGAGATCTTGTGCAGGCCGATGCCAAAGATGTTCATGAACAGGAACGTCACCGCCAGCACCAGCGGAATCGTCAGCGCCACCACGAGTCCGGGGCGCACGTCGAGGCGCAGCGGCCGCGTATGCAGGCCCAGCGAGACAAAGCTGACCCCGAGCACGATCACCACGGCCTCGATCAGCACGTGCACGAACTCGCCGACCGAGCGCTCGACGGCCTGCGGCTGGTCCTGCACCTGGTCCATCTCGATGCCGACCGGCAACTGGCCGCGCAGCCGCTCAAACGCGATGCGCAGGTTCTTGCCGAGTTCGATGATGTCGCCGCCCTTCGCCATCGAGATGCCAAGCCCGATCACGTTCTTGCCGTTGTACCGCATGGTGCTCTGGGGCGGATCGACATAGCCGCGATACACATGCGCGATGTCGCCGAGGCGGATATTGGCAATGCCATTCGGCCCGCGCAGCACCAGGTTTTCCAGATCCGCCACGCTGGCGAACTGTCCGGACACGCGCACCTGCAGATTGTCTGTCGGCGTGACCAGCACGCCGCTGCCGTTCAGGTTGTTCTGCTGCGTGATCTGGTCGGCAATGGCATTGATGTCCAGCCCGAGCTGCGCAAAACGCGCCTGGTTGAACTCGATGTAGATCTTCTCGTCCTGCAGGCCCAGCAGCGACACCTTGGCCACCGCCGGCACGCGCAGCAGCTCCTGGCGCACCAGGTCTGCATACTCGCGCAGTTCCTTGTAGTTGAAGCCATCGGCCGACAACGCGTAGATGGTGCCGTACACGTCGCCGAACTCGTCGTTGAAGTACGGACCGCGCACGCCGGCCGGCAGCGTCTGCGCGATATCGCCGATCTTCTTGCGCACGGTGTACCAGACCTGCGCGGTGTCGCTGGCGGGAGACGTGTCCTTGAGCTGGAAGATGACCGTGGTCTCGCCCGGCTTGGAAAAGCTGCGGATCTTGTCGGCGTAAGGCACTTCCTGCAGTTGCCGCTCGATCTTGTCCGTGACCTGCACGGCGATCTGCTCGGCGGTAGCGCCGGGCCAGAACGCCTGCACCACCATCACACGGAAGGTGAAGGGCGGGTCCTCGTCCTGGCCGAGCCGGAAAAACGCCATCAGGCCGGCCAGCAGCAAAACCACGAGCAAGTAGCGGGTCAGCGGCTGGTGCTCCAGGGCCCAGCGCGACAGGTTGAAACGGGAATGGTCCATGCCGCGCCCTCAGCCCTGCTGCGGGGCGGAGGCCGCCTTCGGCGCCGGCGATGGCGCCGAGGCAGGGGCGACAGTCTGCATCGGCCTGACTTTCTGCCCCGGCTTGAGCAGGTGCACGCCGGCCGTGACTATGGTCTGCCCCGGGGCCAGGCCCTGGCGCACTTCGATCTCATTGCCGACCGGCTCGCCCAGCATGACCTGGACCGGCTTCACCGTGCCGGTGACCGAGTCGTAAATCCAGACCTGGTTGCGGCCCTGCTCCTGCAGCAGCGCGGTAAGCGGCACGCGCACCGCGGGCGCGCGCGAGTGCGCACGAAGTCACGACCGCGGTCATGCCAAGCTTGAGGTCCGGCCGGCGGGTTGGGCACCGAGACACGCGTGGCGTAGGTGCGGGTCACCGGATCGGCGGCGGCGGCGATCTCGCGCACGCGCGCGGGCAAGGCGTGGCCCGGATCGGCCCAGGTGCGTACCGTCACGTCGGTGATGCCGCGCAGCAGGTCGACCTGGTCTTCGGGCAACCCGATCGCCACCTCTTTCTCCGCGGACTGCGCGACCCGGATCACGGGCTGGCCGGGAGTGATTACCTGCCCGACCTCGGCGTCCACCGCGGTCACCACACCGTCGGCGTCGGACAGCAGCACGGCATAGGCGGTCTGGTTGGCCTGGCTGCGCAGGCCCGCCGCGGCTTGCTTCAGGCGCGATTCGGCGGCGTCGAAGGTAGCCTGGCGCCGGTGCTGTTCCGCCGCGCTGATAAAGCCCTTGGCGAAGAGTTCGTTGTAGCGCTTGAGGTCGGATGCGGCCAGGTCCCGGTCCGTGCGCGCCGCCTCGTACTGCGCGCGCGAGCCTGCCTCGGCCAGCGACAGGTCGGTCGGATCCAGGCGCGCCAGCGGCTGGCCCTTGCGCACCACGGCGCCCACGTCGACCAGGCGCGCCGCAATCTTGCCGCCGACGCGGAAACCGAGCCGCGACTCCACGCGCGCCGCACATCGCCAGAGAACTCGAACGTCGTCTTGCCTGTGTGCTGGCTGAGTTGCAGTAACCGGACGGGCCGCACCTCGGGCGTGGGCTCGCTCTTTTTTCCGCAACCCGCCAGCGCCACGACCACCCCCGCAAGCACGGCGGCGCCAACGCGGACAAACCGCTGCCGCGACAAGAGATGGGAGGAGGTCTCAGGACGAACGGCCGCAACTTCCGGCACCTGGCAATGCACTGGCATGGATGAGCAGCGAATCGAACAACGTGGGAGAAGCTGATGCGCCCTGTTCGAGCGCCTGATAATGCACAACCAGCGAGACAATGATGTGTATCGGCAACTAATAACTAGCCGGTCAGCAATATAACGAGCCCCCTCAGGTGCGTCAAACGCCGGGGGGATGAAACGGCCAAAATGGCCACCGAAGCTTCCTTCTAGACAGACGAACTGCGTCAAATGTCGGTTGAACCGTCTGGCGCATGCCCCGGCAGCGGGCGCCGGGCTTGCAACAGCGCAATGCTACAATCCGGCCGCCGCCGGCCCTGACGCCGCCCGTACCTCCCCACCTCAACAGACCGAGACCGGCGTGACGCCCGATCAGTATTGCCAAGAGAAAGTCGCCCAGAGCGGCTCCAGTTTCTACTACAGCTTCCTGTTCCTGCCAGCGGAGCGCAGGCGCGCCATCACGGCGCTTTACGCCTGGTGCCGCGAGTCGACGACGTGGTCGACGACACCCACGACCCCGGACTGGCCCACCAGCAATTGGACTGGTGGCGCGGCGAGCTGCGCAGGCTGTTCGAAGGCGAGCCGACCCACCCCGTCACGCAGGCGCTGCGCCCCCATGTCAAGGCGGCCGGCCTGCCGCACGCCGAAATGTCCGAAGTGCTGGACGGCATGGAAATGGACCTGACCCAGAGCCGGTATCTCGACGAGACTGGCCTGAACCGCTATTGCCACTGCGTAGCCGGCGTAGTCGGCACGCTGAGCGCGCGCCTGTTTGGCTATTCGGATCCGCATACGCTCGTGTTCGCCGAAAAACTCGGGCTGTCGCTGCAGCTGATCAACATCCTGCGCGACGTCGGCGAAGACGCGCGCCGCGGCCGCATCTACCTGCCGGTGGATACGCTGCAGCGCTTCCAGGTGCCTGCCTCCGAGATTCTGCAGGCGAAGCATTCGGAGCGCTTTGTTGCGCTGATGCAGTACCACGCCGGCGCGCCAGGACCCTGTACCACGAGGCGCTGGAACTGCTGCCGCGCCAGGACCGCCGCGCCCAGCGCGCGGGCCTGCTGATGGGGGCCATCTATCACGCCCTGCTCGATGAAATCGAGCGCAGTGACTACCAGGTGCTGAACCAGCGTATCGCCCTGACGCCGCTGCGCAAGCTTTGGATCGCCTGGAAGACATGGGTGCGCAATAGCTGAGCTGCTCAGACCCATTTACGCGCCGGGCGGGCAGTGTTCCCGCTTTCGCGCCTTGTTTTCCCTTGCACCGCGCCATACGACGCCGCAGCCATGACATGGAACCCCCACCCGCTCGGACAGAGCATTCTTGACCGCGCCGAAGCGCTCGCCCAGTTCTCGGACATGGAAGGCGGCCTCACCTGCGCCTTCCTCACGCCCGCGCACCGGTCAGCGCAGGCCCTGCTGGCCAATGGATGGAAGCGGCCGGTATGGAGGTGCGTATCGATGCCATCGGCAACGTAATCGGCCGATATGCGGCGGATCCGACCGCGGGCGCGATGCGCGCGTACTGATGACCGGCTCGCACTTCGACACCGTGCGCAATGGGGGCCGCTATGACGGCCGCCTCGGCATCCTGCTTCCGATCGCTGTTGTTGGCGCACTCAACGCGGCCGGCATCCGCCTGCCCTACCACCTCGACGTGGTTGGTTTTGCGGAAGAAGAAGGCCTGCGCTTCAAGACCAGCTTCCTGGCCAGCAGCGTGCTCGCCGGACACTTCGACCCCGCGCTGCTGGCGCGCACGGATGCCGACGGCGTGACGATGCGCGAGGCGCTGGCTGCCTCCGGCCTGCCCGGCAATGGTGAACTTGCCACCCTGCAGGCGGCTGCAGTGGATCCGGCCACGCTGCTCGGTTTTGTCGAAGTCCATATCGAACAGGGGCCGGTGCTGCTGGACAAGGACCTGCCGCTTGGCGTCGTCACGCAGATCGCCGGCAGCAGCCGCTTCCAGGTGCGTATCGAGGGGCAAGCCAGCCATGCCGGCACCACGCCGATGGGCATGCGCCGGGACGCCGCCGCCGGCGCTGCCGAGATGATCCTGCTGGTTGAATCGCGATGCGGCGCGGTACCTGCCCTCGTAGGTACCGTAGGCCAGCTCCAGGTGCTCGACGGCTCGAGCAATGTCATTCCGGCGGCCTGCACCTTCTCGATGGACATCCGCGCCGGCGAAGACGATATCCGCGAAGCCGCCATTGCCGACATCGTGGCCGGCATTCACCAGATCGCCGCGCGCCGCGGCTTGTCCGTCCAGGTGGACCGAGTCCAGCCCGTCTACACGCCCCGTGCGCGCGCTGGCTGATGGACCAGTTCGGCGCCGTCCTGCGCAAGCGCGGGATGCCCGCCTTCGAGCTGCCGTCCGGTGCCGGACACGATGCCATGATGATGCAGCGCATCACCGACATCGCCATGCTGTTCGTGCGTTGCGGGAATGGCGGCATCAGCCATAACCCGTTGGAAACGATCACCGCCGAAGATGCGCAGCTCGCCGCCGAGGTGTTCGTGGATTTCCTGAGGCACTTCCAGCCGCAGGCATGATCGGCGGGCCGCACCGCCCCGCCAGGCTGCCTCAGCCGCCCTGGTACATCTCCCGCCCCAGATCGTAGAGATTCTGGCGCAGCTTGCGGCGCTCATCGGGCGACAAGCTCGAGCCTGAGCGGCCTTGCGCCCGCTGCGCTCGGCTTCGCGCTGTTCGGCGCGGTGCCGTTCGGCCCGGGCGCGTGCTTCGCGCTGGCCCGCGCCAGCCTCGCTGGCATGGGTGGAGGACCGCTCGGGCCGCTGCAACAGGTTGGCCATGCCGGCCGACTGGGCAAGGGCTGGCCGCGATGCCGCACACAGCAATAGCGCCGCACCGGCGAGCACCACACAGACGCCAGCGGCGCCGTGCAAGGTCAGCCCATGCCGGTTACAGTTCACTTTCATTGATAATGGCGTTCTTGGCCTCGAACTTGCAGCCGCCTGGACTGCATGTGGCCGGAAAATCGGTACCCCGTCCGCGCGATCACCGCAATGCAATATGCGGCGGGCCGCAGATAATCCGGTGGCAAGGCACCGCCGACCGGATAATGACGCGGTGCGCGAAAGACGGTATGCGGCAGTGTAAAGGCAGGGTTCGTGCAAGCCGCCATACCACAGGGTAAAGTATGTAACGTTTTGTTAAGCCATTTTGAGCGAAAGCGATAGTCGCTAAGATACCGCCATGGAAAATACCAGCCACAAGATTCTCGTCGTGGACGACGACCCGCGCCTGCGCGATCTGCTGCGCCGCTATCTGGGCGAACAGGGTTTACGGTACTGGTGGCGGAGAATGCCACCGCCATGAACAAGCTCTGGCTGCGCGAGCGCTTCGACTTGCTCGTGCTTGACCTGATGATGCCCGGCGAGGACGGCCTGTCCATCTGCCGCCGCCTGCGCGGCGCCAACGACCAGACGCCCATCATCATGCTGACCGCCAAGGGCGAGGACGTCGACCGCATCGTCGGCCTGGAAATGGGCGCCGACGACTACCTCCCCAAGCCGTTCAACCCGCGCGAGCTGATCGCCCGTATCCATGCCGTGCTGCGCCGCAAGGGGCCGGCGGAGGTGCCCGGTGCACCGTCGGAAACGCCCGAAACCTTCGCGTTCGGCGATTTCGTGCTGAACCTGGCCACGCGCACGTTGACCAAGAACGACGAGGAAATCACCCTGACCACGGGCGAGTTCTCCGTGCTCAAGGTGTTTGCCCGCCACCCGCGCCAGCCGCTGTCGCGCGAAAAGCTGATGGAAATGGCGCGCGGCCGCGAATACGAAGTGTTCGACCGCAGCCTGGACGTCCAGATTTCACGGCTGCGCAAGCTGATCGAGCCCGATCCGAGCAACCCGCGCTTTATTCAGACGGTGTGGGGGCTGGGCTATGTGTTCATTCCCGATGGCGTGAAGTAAAACGGTCGGCCGCTCTACCATCGTGCCGACCGTGATTGGCCGTACGGCCACGCGTTTCTTTGGTTCGCTGTTCTGGCGGACCTTCATGCTGATCGCGCTCCTGCTGGCCATTTCGCTGGGCATCTGGTTCCAGAGCTACCGGCTGTTCGAGCGCGCCCCGCGTGCGCAGCAGATCGCCATGCAGGTGGTCAGCGTGGTCAAGCTCACGCGTGCGGCCCTGCTCTACTCGGATCCGGCGCGGCGCCGTTTTCTGCTGTTGGACCTGGTGCAGAACGAAGGCATCAAGGTCTATCCGCGAGAAAAGGACGACGATTCGCCGCGCCCACCGCCAATCCGTTCCTGACCCAGCTCGTCCAGCAGGAGATCCGCGGCCGGCTGGGCGAGGACACGGTGCTGGCCACGACCGTCAACGATATTCCGGGCGTGTGGGTCAGCTTCGAGATCGAGGGGGACGACTACTGGGTGGCAATCAGCCCGGAACGGTTCGAGCGCGTGCCCGGCATCCAGTGGCTTTGGTGGAGTATCGCCGCGCTGCTGCTGTCGATCATCGGCGCCGCATTCATTACCGCGCGCGTCAACTACCCGCTCAAGCGCCTGGCCACGGCCGCGCGCGAGATCGGCGCCGGTGGCGACCCGCCGCCGCTGCCCGAGCATGGCGCCAGTGAAGTGGCGCTGGCCAACCACAGCTTCAACCAGATGGTGCGCGACCTGCGCCAGCTCGACGACGACCGCGCGGTAATGCTTGCCGGCATCTCGCACGACCTGCGCACGCCGCTCACGCGCCTGCGTCTGGAAACCGAGATGTCGCCGGCCGACAATGCCACGCGCGAAGCGATGATCACCGACATCGAACAGATGGATGCCATCATCGGCCAGTTCCTGAACTACGCGCGGCCGCCGCTCGAGATGGTCGAGCCCGTGGACCTGTCGGCGCTGGTCCAGGACGCCGTGGGCGTCTACGCCGCGCATGACGACGTGCGTGTGCAGGTGCGCGCCACCGAGCCCGTCATGGCCGTGGCCAACCGCATGGAGGTCCAGCGCATTCTCGACAACCTCGTCGAAAACGCGCGCCGCTATGCCAAGGACGATGAGACCGGCATCGCCGAAGTCGAGATCACCACGAAGCTCGACGACAAGGACGCGGTGCTCACCGTAGCCGACAACGGCAAGGGCGTACCCGACGCGCAGCTCCCACTGCTGACCCGCCCGTTCTATCGCCTTGACAGTGCGCGCAGCGAAGCCAAGGGGGCCGGACTGGGCATGTCGATCGTCAACCGCATCCTGCAGCGCAATGGCGGGCGGCTGGTGCTGTCCAACCGCTCCTCGCCGCATACGGGCCTGGTGGTCAGCGCCTGCTTCCGCCGCGCCTGAAACGCGGCGTTGGCCATCCGCCGCTTTCCACGCACTCCACCGCACTTCCACTGCACTTCCACCGCACTTCCACCGCGCGCGCTGGCTGCTGACAGGTTTTCGACAGCAACTGATAGGAATCCGTAAGGTCTTTGACAGGGCATTGACAGCGTCGCGGCGCACACTGCGGCCGGTCAGCAGGGCCGATGCAAACGCATCTCCCAGCCATGGCGTTGCCTGCTGTCTCCTCCCCACGCCTGGCTGGCTCACCGAACAATCATGCGCCGGAACCCACCGGCGGCGTCCGAGAGAGACAGCCATGACAGAGACCTCCCAAACTTCCGGCCAACAACACGGGCAGCACGGATTCAAGACCGTGTTCCGCGTGGTCAGCGGCAACTTCCTGGAAATGTACGACTTCATGGTGTACGGCTTCTATGCCGCCGCCATTGCCAGGACCTTTTTCCCCGGCGGAGACGAGTTCGCCTCGCTGATGCTGTCGCTGGCCACCTTCGGCGCCGGCTTCCTGATGCGCCCGCTGGGCGCCATCGTGCTGGGCGCGTACATCGACCACCACGGCCGCCGCAAGGGCCTGATCGTCACGCTGGCGCTGATGGCAGCCGGTACGCTGCTGATCGCCTGCGTGCCCGGCTATGCCTCGATCGGCGTCGCGGCGCCGCTGCTGGTGCTGGCCGGGCGCCTGCTGCAGGGCTTCTCGGCGGCGTGGAACTGGGCGGCGTCTCGGTCTACCTGTCGGAAATCGCCAAGCCTGGGCACAAGGGCTTCTACGTGAGCTGGCAATCGGCCAGCCAGCAGGTCGCGGTGATCTTCGCCGGCCTGCTCGGCGTGATCCTGCATGCCACGCTCGCACCGCAGCAGATGGATGACTGGGGCTGGCGCGTGCCATTCCTGATCGGCTGCCTGATCGTGCCGTTCCTGTTCCTGATCCGCCGCTCGCTGGAGGAAACCGAGGAATTCAAGACCCGCAAGCATCGCCCGAGCGTGCGCGAGATCTACCGCTCGATGGCCGAGAACTGGCGCATCATCCTGGCCGGCTGCATGATGGTCGTGATGACCACGGTGTCGTTCTACATGATCACCGCCTACACCCCGACTTTCGGCAAGACGGTGCTCAAGCTCGATGACGTCGACAACCTGATCGTCACCATGTGCGTGGGGCTGTCCAACTTCATCTGGCTGCCGCTGATGGGCGCGGTGTCCGACCGCATCGGCCGCAAGCCGCTGCTGTTGTTCTTTACGGTTGCCACGCTGCTGACCGCCTATCCCGCAGTGTCCTGGCTGGTGGCCGAGCCCTCGTTCTCCCGCCTGCTGATGGTGGAGTTGTGGCTGTCCTTCCTGTACGGCAGCTACAACGGCGCATGGTGGTGACGCTGACCGAGGTCATGCCGCCTGCCGTGCGCACCGCCGGTTTCTCGCTGGCATACAGTCTGGCCACGGCGCTGTTCGGCGGCTTTACGCCGGCCGTGTCCACGTACCTGATCCACGCTACTGGCAACAAAGCCGCGCCGGGCCTGTGGCTGATGTTTGCCGCCGCTTGCGGCCTGGTCGCCACCCTCATCATCTTCCGCGTACGCCGGACCCAGCCCGCGCTGCGCACGGCCTGACACCCAAGGGCCCCTTTCCACGGCCGACCCCGAACGGCCGGCCGTGGCATACTTCCCGCTCTCGCAAACCGTCGCGGGCGACGATCAAGATCGCCATGGTGCGCCGCCTATCGGGCTGTTTGAGAATTTCAATTAGCCCTGCCGTGCGTCATGACGCATAATCTGGCCTTGTCGCGGTGCACCAAAGCACCGGCTCCGGCCGGCGGCAAAGTTGCCCGCATTGCACAAACTCTCTCTTCAACCGTATCAGGAGAAGTCTATGAAGACCGTTGGTGACAAGCTCGAAGCCTTCCACGTCGTTGGTGTCAAGCCGGGTTTCAACAACCACGAAGAAAACGGCCAGTCGGCTTTCGAAGACATCACCGAAAAGTCGTTCGAGGGCAAGTGGAAGATCATCTACTTCTACCCGAAGGACTTCACGTTCGTGTGCCCGACCGAAATCGTGGCATTCGCCAAGCTGAACGGCGATTTCGCCGACCGTGACGCGATCGTTCTGGGCGGCTCGACCGACAACGAATTCGTGAAGCTGGCATGGCGCCGCGAGCACAAGGACCTGAACAAGCTGAACCAGTGGCAATTCGCCGACGTGACCGGTTCGCTGGTCGACCAGCTCGGCGTGCGTGACCAGGCTGCTGGCGTTGCCCTGCGTGCGACCTTCGTGGTCGACCCGCACAACGTGATCCAGCACGTTTCGGTGAACAACCTGAACGTCGGCCGCAATCCGGAAGAAGTGCTGCGTATCCTGGACGGTCTGCAAACGGACGAACTGTGCCCGTGCAACCGTGCCGTTGGCGGCGCAACGCTGTAATTGCTGCAAGGTTGCCGGTCATTGACGGCGACTCGCGGAGGGGCCTCCCCTCCGCCCAAAACCCGCGAACGCGGGTTTTTTGAGCCCTGATCGATAGGAGAATTAAATGGAATTCCTTGGCGCGATTAAGAATCTCATCCCGGACTATGCGAAGGACATCCGCCTCAATGTGGATGGCACCATTGCGCGTTCCTCGCTTGAGGGCAATGACGCCGTCGGCGTGGCGCTGGCCGCCGCGTTCGCGGCGCAGTCCAAGGTGCTCGTGGATACGATCCGCAACGCCAACGTGCTGTCCGCCGAGGAAGTCAATGGCGCGCTGACCGCCGCCGCGCTGATGGGCATGAACAACGTCTGGTATCCGTACATCGAGATGGCGGATGACCCGGACCTGGCCAGCCAGCCGGCCGGCCTGCGCATGAACGCCTACGCCACCCATGGCGGCGTGGACAAGCGCCGCTTCGAGATGTACGCACTGGCGGCGTCCATCGTCGGCAAGTGCCATTTCTGCGTGAAATCGCACTATCAGTTGCTCAAGAACGAGCAAGGCATGACCTCGCAGCAGCTGCGCGACGTCGGCCGCATTGTCGCGGTGATCGCCGCGGCAGCCAACGTGATCGCCGCCCAGTAAGGCCCCGCGCGATACCACAAGAGCCGGCGGCTTCCCAGCGGGAGTTGGCCGGCCGTTTGCAGGGTGCAACCATGACGGCCAGCCGATGGCTCCATTCGTGCAGTGAACGGCCTACAATCGAGGCAGAACATGCACTCAGGCATTTAGCCCCCCGTACCATGAGCATCCTGCCTTCTCCGACCTCCCCGCGCTTTCACTACCGCCTGGCCACCGTCCAGGACTGGGGCGATATTGCCACTGTCACGCAGCAGGCCTACGCGCAGTACGAGCTGGAGATCATGGAGGATTGCCGCGCCTCCTTCCAGCGCGGCATGCAGGCGGTCCTCGCTACCAGTCACCCGGATATGGAATGGTGGGTGGCCGAGACCGATCACGGCATTGCCGGCGCCGTGCTGTTCTGCCATCCCGGCGCGACGCTGCCGGCCTTGGATGACAGCACCATCACGTTGACCCAGCCGGAGGCCCGGCTGCTTTCCGTCAGCCCGCAGGCCCGGGGCCTGGGACTTGGTCATACGCTGATGCAGATCTGCATCCAGCGCGCGCGCGATATCGGCGCGCGACGCTGCTGGTACGTACCATGCCGGAAATGGCGTCGGCCAACCGTCTGTGCCAGCAGATGGGATTCGCCAAGCGCACCGAAGCCGGCGCACGCACGGGCGCATGGCGCGGCTGATCGACTATAGCTACGCCATCACGCCGGAGAATGCGCCCACGCCGGCCAAGGCGTAACCGCTTCTCCCAAGATGCCCCCGGGCGCGCTCAGTCCTGCGCGCCGGCAGCCGCACCGCGCCAGATCAGGACCGCGGCCTGCGCCACGATGCCTTCCTGCCGCCCTTCAAAACCAAGCTTCTCGTTGGTCTTGGCCTTGACGTTGCAACGCGCGGCGGGTATCCCAAGGTCTTCAGCGATGTTCGCGACCATATCCGGAATATGCGGCGCCAGCTTGGGCTGCTGCGCAATCACTGAAGCATCGACATTGCCGATCTCATAGCCGGCCGCGCGCACGCGGCGGGCGGCTTCACGCAGCAGCACGCGGCTGTCGGCGCCGGCAAACTGCGCATCGGTGTCCGGGAAATGCCGCCCGATATCGCCAAGCCCGGCTGCGCCGAACAGCGCATCGGTGATGGCGTGCAGCAGTGCATCGGCATCGGAATGGCCGAGCAGCCCCCGGTCGTGCGGAATGTGCACGCCGCCCAGGATCAGCTTGCGGCCGGGCACGAGCGCGTGGACGTCATAGCCCTGCCCCACGCGGATATCAAAAGGCATCATCGATCAGGCTCCTGAATCGGCAGACCGTGCCGCCGCGGTGCCGAGCAGCACCTCGGCCAGCGCAAAGTCTTCCGGGTAGGTCACTTTGAAATTGCGCAGCGAACCGTTGACCAGGCGCGGATGCAGGCCCAGCCGTTCGATCGCGCTGGCCTCGTCGGTCACCACGGCGCCGGCGGCCAGCGCGTCCTGCAAGGCCTGGCGCAATACGCCGACACGGAACATCTGCGGGGTCTGGGCCTGCCACAGCCCGTCGCGTGGAACCGTGGTGCCGATGCGTGTGCCGGCGTCCGCGCGCTTGAGGGTATCAGGCACGGGCACAGCCAGGATGCCGCCGATCGCGGCATCCGGGTCGTCGTCGCTGTCGCGCTCCACCGCACGCACCAGGGTCTGGATCATCGCAGGGGTCAGGCCCGGGCGTGCCGCGTCGTGCACCAGTACCCAGTCAGTGTCCGTGGCCCCGAGCTGCGCCAAGTGGTGCAGGCCGGCCAGCACCGAGGCATGGCGCGTGTCACCGCCGACGAATGCGGTATCGAAACGCAGCCCGGCAAAGACGTCGGCGCCGAAGCGCGATTCCAGCGGCATGTCGTCGGGCGCGAGCACCAGCGCGGTGGCGCTGATGGCATCGCAGGCCGAAAACGCCGCCAGCGCGTACCAGATCATGGGTCGGCCCGCGATGGGCTGGTATTGCTTGGGCACGGGGCCGCCCGCGCGGCTGCGGTACCGGCACAGGGAATCAGGGCGAAGCGTCGGTCGGACACAGGGTCGGGATGGTATGGAAATGCGTTGAAGGCGACATGACGGCGGCCAGCGCCGTGGCCGGAGCGCATTCTATAATACGGCCCTTGTCCGCCGCCATGCCGTCACGGCATGCGGCCACGCCATACCCCCCGCCCGCGCTGCCGGCGGGGCGTTGTCGTTGTTGCCGTTGATCCCGACCGCTGCCCGATGCCTGACGCCGCACCTGCCTTCCCCTTCGCGAACCTGCCCCTGGTCAAGCCCGGGCTGCGCCACAACGTGGCCGGCCTGCACGCTCCGCCGACGCCTGGCCATTGCCGCCTACGCACGCCAGCATCGCGCACGCGTGCCGATGCTGGCCGTGGTCTGCGCCAACGCCGTCGACGCCCAGCGCCTGGCCGATGAAATCCCGTGGTTTGCGCCCGAACTGCGCGTGCGCCTGCTGCCGGACTGGGAGACGCTGCCGTACGACAGCTTCTCGCCCCACCAGGACCTGGTGTCCGAGCGCCTGGCGACGCTGCACGACATCCAGGGCGGCCAGTGCGACGTGATGCTGGTACCGGCCTCCACGGCGCTCTACCGGCTGGCGCCGCCGTCCTTCCTGGCCGCCTACACCTTCTTCTTCAAGCAGGGCGAGCGGTTGGACGAGGCCGCGCTCAAGGCGCAGTTCACGCTGGCCGGCTATGAGCATGTCAGCGCGGTGATGCGCCCCGGCGAATACAGCGTGCGCGGCGGCCTGATCGACCTGTACCCGATGGGCTCGGCGCTGCCGTACCGCATCGACCTGTTCGGCGATGAGATCGAGACCATCCGCGCGTTCGACCCCGACACCCAGCGCAGCCTGTATCCGGTCAAGGAAGTCCGGCTGCTTCCGGGGCGCGAGTTCCCGCTCGATGAAGCGGCCCGCACCGCATTCCGTGGCCGCTGGCGCGAAATTTTCGAAGGCGACCCGACCAAGTCGCCGATCTACAAGGACATCGGCAACGGCGTGCCTTCTGCCGGTATCGAGTATTACCTGCCGCTGTTCTTCGAATCCAGCGCGACACTGTTCGACTACTTGCCGGCCGACACCCAACTCGCGTTTGCCGGCAAGGTGGACGAAGCGATCCGCCGTTTCTGGGCAGAGACCACGCCGCGCTACGACTTCATGCGGCATGACCGCGAACGTCCGCTGCTGCCGCCCGCGCAGTTGTTCCTGTCCGAGGAGCAGTTCTTCGTCGCCGCCAAGCCGCTGGCGCGGCTCGCGCTGCAGGCCGAATCCGCGGCGGGAGACCAGCCTGCCTTTGCGGCCAGCGTTCCCGACGTCTCGGTCAATCGTCGCGCCGACGATCCGCTCGTGAACCTGGAATCGCTGCTGCTGGACAAGGCGACGCGCGTGCTGATGTGCGCCGACACCGCCGGCCGCCGCGAAACCCTGCTGCAGCTGTTCGCCGAAAGCGGCCTGCGCCCGCAACTGGTGGAAGACTTCGCCGGCTTCCTCGCTGGCGAAAGCCACTTCAGCATCGTCGTGGCGCCCTTGCACAGCGGCTTCGTGCTGCCCGGGGCCAAGCTGGCCTTTGTCACCGAGGCTGAGCTCTACGCCGGCACCGCGCGCCGCGCGGGCCGCCGCAAGCAGGAACAAGCCACCGCCGTCGATTCGATGGTGCGCGACCTGGCCGAACTGAAGATCGGCGATCCGGTCGTGCACAGCGAGCATGGTATCGGCCGCTACCACGGCCTGGTGTCGCTCGACCTGGGCCAGGGCGACGAAGAGTTCCTCCACCTGGAGTACGACAAGAGCAGCAAGCTGTACGTGCCGGTGCACCAGCTCCACGTCATCTCGCGCTACTCCGGCGCCGACCCGGAAACCGCGCCGCTGCATCACCTGGGCTCGGGCCAGTGGGACAAGGCCAAGCGCCGTGCCGCGCAGCAGATCCGCGATACCGCTGCCGAACTGCTCAATCTGTACGCGCGCCGCGCGGCCCGCGAAGGCTTTGCCTTCCCGCTTTCGCCCAAGGACTACGAGACCTTTGCCGAGAGCTTCGGCTTCGAGGAAACGCCCGACCAGGCCGCGGCCATTGCCGCCGTCATTGCCGACATGACCTCGGGCAAGCCGATGGACCGCCTGGTCTGCGGCGACGTGGGCTTCGGCAAGACTGAGGTCGCGTTGCGCGCCGCCTTTGTCGCCGTCCTCGGCGGCAAGCAGGTGGCCATGCTGGCCCCGACCACGCTGCTCGCCGAACAGCATTTCCAGACGCTGTCGGACCGTTTCGCCGAATGGCCCGTACGCATCGTCGAGCTATCGCGCTTCAAGACGAAGAAGGAAATCGACGCGGCGGTGAAACAGATCAACGAGGGCACGGTCGATATCGTGATCGGCACGCACAAGCTGCTCTCGGACGAGGTGAAGTTCCAGCGCCTGGGGCTCGTCATCATCGACGAGGAACACCGCTTCGGCGTGCGGCAGAAGGAAGCGCTCAAGACGCTGCGTGCCGAGGTCGACGTGCTGACGCTGACGGCGACCCCGATTCCGCGCACGCTCGGCATGGCGCTCGAAGGGCTGCGCGATTTCTCGGTGATCGCCACCGCGCCGCAGAAGCGATTGGCCATCAAGACCTTCGTGCGGCGCGAGGAAGACGGCGTGATCCGCGAGGCGATCCTGCGCGAGCTTAAGCGCGGCGGACAGGTCTACTTCCTGCACAACGAGGTCGAGACCATCGAGAACAAGCGCGCACGGCTGGCCGAGCTGGTGCCCGAAGCGCGCATTGCCGTGGCACACGGCCAGATGCACGAGCGCGAGCTCGAGCGCGTGATGCGCGACTTCGTCGCGCGGCGCGACAACATCCTGCTGTGCACGACCATCATCGAAACCGGCATCGACGTGCCGACCGCGAACACCATCCTGATCCACCGTGCGGACAAGTTCGGCCTGGCGCAGCTGCACCAGCTGCGCGGCCGGGTCGGGCGTTCGCACCACCAGGCCTATGCATACCTGCTGGTGCATGACGTGGATGGCCTTACCAAGCAGGCAGGGCGCCGGCTTGAAGCCATCCAGCAGATGGAAGAACTGGGCTCGGGCTTCTACCTGGCGATGCACGATCTGGAAATCCGCGGCGCCGGCGAGGTGCTCGGCGACAAGCAGTCAGGCGAAATCCACGAGATCGGCTTCCAGCTCTACACCGACATGCTCAACGCGGCCGTCAAGGCGCTCAAGGCCGGCAAGGAGCCCGACCTGATGGCGCCGCTCGCGGCAACCACCGAGATCAACCTCGGCACGCCCGCGCTGCTGCCCGCCGATTACTGTGCGGACGTGCATGAACGCCTGTCGCTCTACAAGCGGCTGGCCAACTGCGAAACCTCTGAGCGCGTCGACGATATCCAGGAAGAGCTGATCGACCGCTTCGGCCGCATGCCGGCGCAGGCGCAGGCGCTCGTGGAAACGCACCGGCTGCGCATTGCGGCGGCGCCGCTTGGCGTGCGCAAGATCGATGCCGGCGAGGCAACG
Organism: Cupriavidus sp. UYMMa02A; assembly: GCA_001725945.1. Taxonomy (GTDB): domain Bacteria; phylum Pseudomonadota; class Gammaproteobacteria; order Burkholderiales; family Burkholderiaceae; genus Cupriavidus. The sequence continues at coordinate 69,761 of LRMT01000066.1, forward strand.
ATCAGCGTGCAGTTCGTGCCGAACCCGCCCATTGACGCGCTCCGCATCATCGAGCTCGTGCAGAAGAACCGGCACATCAAGCTGGCGGGGCAGGACAAGTTGCGCATCGAGGCCAAGATGCCCGATGTGGCCGTACGCGCGCAGACCATCAAGCAGACGCTGCGCCAGCTCGCATAGCAATTGCTGCAGGGCGGCTGGCCCGACGGCTGGGACGGGTGTAGCATCAGCTACTTCACCCGTCGATCACGCCGCCCCTGCCCCATGCAAGCCGATCTCCAACGCCAGCCTTCCGCCACTGAATCCAATGCGCCGCGCGGCAGCGCGCTCGAATGGACGCAGCGCCTGGTCGCGTACGACACCACCAGCCGCCACTCCAACCTCGGACTGATCGAGTCCGTGCGGGACCACTTCCTGGCGAAGGGCCTACGGCCCCAGCTGAGTTACAACCTGCAGCGCGACAAGGCCAACCTGTTCGTCACGGTACCGGCCGCCAGCGGCGAGACCAACGGCGGCATCGTGCTGTCAGGCCATACCGACGTGGTGCCAGTGGACGGCCAGCACTGGACCACGGACCCGTTCAAGCCGGTGGTGCGTGACGGCAAACTCTACGGCCGCGGCACGTGCGACATGAAGGGCTTCATCGGCACAAGCCTGGCACTACTGCCCACGCTGCTGGACGCGAAGTTGCGCGAGCCCGTGCACTACGCCTTGTCGTTCGACGAGGAGATCGGCTGCATGGGCGCACCCTACCTGCTCGCCGAACTGCGCGAGCGCGGCGTGCGCCCGGCTGGCTGCATCGTGGGCGAGCCCACGAGCATGCGCGTGATCGTCGCGCACAAGGGCATCAATGCCTACCGCTGCTGCATCCGGGGCCACGCCGCGCACTCTTCGCTGACGCCGCGCGGCGTCAATGCGATCGAGTACGCCGCGCGTCTGATCTGCTTCATCCGCGACATCGCCGATGAATTCAAGGCGAACGGCCCCTACGATCAGGCCTTCGACGTGCCCTACACCACCGCCCAGACCGGCACCATCCAGGGCGGTATCGCGCTCAATACCATTCCGGCGCTGTGCGAGTTCGTGTTCGAGTTCCGCAACCTCCCTGGCGTCGATCCCGAGGCGCTCTTCGCGCGCATCGAGTCATACGCGAACGACGTGCTGCTGCCCAAGATGCGCGCCGAACACGCCGATGCCGACCTGGCCATCAACAAGATTGCCGCGGCGCCATCGCTGGACGTGGCGGAACAGGAAGCCATCACGCAACTGGTGCGCGCGCTCACCGGCGACCGCGAGACCAGCAAGGTCGCGTACGGTACCGAGGCCGGGCTGTTCCAGCGTGCCGGGATTCCGGCCGTGGTGTGCGGCCCCGGCGATATCGAGCAGGCGCACAAGCCGGATGAGTTTGTCGCGCTGGACCAGTTGGCGGCTTGCGAGGCGTTTCTGCACAAGGTTGTTGACAGTCTGCGCGTGGCCTGACTAAGGCCATCGCCCTGCTCTGCTCCCCTATCCCGCTTGCGGGAGAGGGGAGAAACCACTCAGCTTTCCCCGGCGCGACCGCGGCTCCGCACCACCACACCACCAGCCTCAAACCAACAACAACGAAGGAGATCCTGCATGGCTGTTCGTCACATCGCATCCCGTTCCATCCCGCGCCTGGCCCTCGCAGCCCTCGCGCTTGCCGCCGGCCTGCTGTGCAACGCCGCGCACGCCCAGGCTGGGGCGGATGACCTGCACGCGCAGATTGAAACGCGCGCCAAGGCCATCGAAAGCCAGCTGATTGCCTGGCGGCGTGACATTCACCAGCATCCCGAACTCGGCAACTACGAGACGCGCACCGCGACGCTGGTGGCCGACCACCTGCGCAAGCTCGGCATGGACGTGAAGACAGGCGTGGCCAAGACTGGCGTGGTCGGGCTGCTCAAGGGCGGCAAGCCGGGACCGGTGGTGGCGCTGCGCGCCGACATGGATGCGCTGCCGGTGAAGGAACGCGTGGACGTGCCGTTCGCCTCCAAGGCCAAGGGCCAGTACCTTGGCAAGGAAGTCGACGTGATGCATGCGTGCGGGCATGACACGCACGTGGCCATCCTCATGGCCACGGCAGAGGTGCTGGCCGGCATGAAGGACCAGTTGCCTGGCTCAGTCAAGTTCATCTTCCAGCCGGCCGAGGAAAGCCCCGCGGACATCGAGCCGAACGGCAGCAACATGTGGGGCGCAAGCAAATGGTGGCCGAAGGCGTGCTGGAGAACCCGAAGGTCGATGCGATCTTCGGTCTGCATGTGGCCGCGGGCATGGAATCGGGCAAGCTCGGCTGGCGCAGCGGCCCGTCGATGGCGGCCGCCGACCAGTTCTGGATCGACGTGAAAGGACGCCAGACCCATGGCGCGCGCCCTTGGGCGGGCGTGGACCCGATCGTGGTGGCGTCGCAGATCGTCATGGGCCTGCAGACCATCCAGAGCCGGCAGGTCAACGCGATGCTGGAGCCTCGGTGATCACGGTGGGCACCATCCACGGCGGCAACCGCATGAACATCGTGCCGGAAAAGGTGGAGATGATGGGCACCGTGCGCACCTATGACGAGGGTATGAAGAAGGACATCCACGCACGCATGAAACGCACGACCGAGACCATTGCCGCGAGCGCGGGTGCCGAAGCCACCTTCCGCGTGGTCGAGCTGTACAACGCCACCGTCAACCAGCCGGCGCTGACCGAGAAGATGGCGCCCACGCTGCGCCGCGTGGCCGGCGAAGGCAACTGGCTGGCCATGCCCAAGGCAACCGCGTCGGAAGATTTCTCGTTCTACCAGGAGAAGGTGCCGGGACTGTTCTTCAATCTTGGCGTCACGCCGAAGGGCACGGATCTGGCCAAGGCGGCATCGAACCACTCGCCCGAGTTCTATGTGGACGAGCCGGCGCTTGTCAACGGCGTGCGCGCGCTATCGAACCTGACGGTCGACTATATGACCATGGCCCAGCGCTGACACGCCTCGCGCGCGGGGGCAGGCGGGCCGCGAGCGATTACAATGTCGCCTTTGCGTCCCGCCCCTTCCCGGCGGCGCGCTGCCCCATCCTGCTGCTGTCATGCCCCTGATTCTCCAGAGTACCCGCCCGCTCGCTTCCGACGATCTCACTGCCATCCGCGCGCAGGCCCGCGCTTCGGAGCCCGTGCTCCAGAGCGAAACCGTGGCAGCGGCCGAAGACTGCGCCCCGCTCACGCCGGCGCTGCGCGACACGCTGGACGGCTACTGCGGACCGCGCGCGATCGACTGGGCCGTCGTGCCGGCCGGGCGCCGCCTGTCGGACTTCCGCCTGGTCGCCATGGACATGGACTCGACGCTGATCACGATCGAGTGCATCGACGAGATCGCTGACTTCTGCGGACTGAAGGCCAAGGTCTCCGCGATCACCGAAGCCGCCATGCGCGGCGAGATCACCGACTTCAACGAGAGCCTGCGCCGCCGCGTGGCACTGCTCAAGGGCCTGGACGCGAGCGTCCTGGACCGCGTCTACGAAGAACGCCTGCGCCTGTCGCCCGGTGCCGAACGCATGCTGCAGACCGTGCAGGCACTGGGCCTGCGTACGTTGCTGGTGTCCGGCGGCTTTGTCCATTTCACCGAGAAGCTCAAGGCCCGCCTGAAACTGGATGTCACGCGCGCCAATACACTGGAAATCGTCGATGGCAAGCTCACCGGCAATGTGGTCGGCGAGATCGTCAATGCCGACGTGAAGGCACGTACCGTGCAGGAAGTCTGCGCACAGATCGGCGCCAGGCCAGATCAGGCCATCGTCATGGGCGACGGCTCCAACGACCTGAAAATGATGGCTGTGGCGGGCCTGTCCGTGGCCTTCCGCGCAAAACCAATCGTCCGCTCGCAGGCCAGCGTTGCGTTCAACCATGTGGGGCTGGACGGCCTCCTCGCGCTGTTCCCGCACTGATTCGAATCGCGCCGCAAGGCGCGCCAGGCGGAACAGCCCCGCGTGCGGTCCTGCCGAATCGGTATGGGCCTTGCGCAGCGCACGAGGTGCCACGCGCCGAGCATCAGCAGCACCGACGCCTCGCGCGCCGACGCATCCTGAGCCGGATCATCACGTTTCACCTGGCATGTAAAACGGACGCCCCGGCGTCCGTTTCCTGTCCGTTTCCTTTTGGGCACTTCAGTCGTTCCGGTGCCCTACACTAGCTTCAGTGACCACCCCTGAAGCGGAGCAACCTCACCATGGAACAGGCCTTCCACCGCTTTTCCGAGCTGTTTGCCCAGTTGGGTCTACCAAACGATGAGACCGGCATCCGGCAGTTCATCGCGGCGCACGCTCCACTGCCCGGCAACGTCGAACTCGCCGATGCGCCGTTCTGGACGCCCGCGCAGGCAACCATGCTGCGCGACGAGATCGCCGACGACGCCGACTGGGCCGAAGTGGTCGACCAGCTCAACGTCGCGTTGCGGGCGAGCTAGCGCGCCTCAGCCCTTCAACGCCAGCTCCAGGGCCTGCCGCAGGTCCGCGATGAGATCGCGCGTGTCCTCGAGGCCGATGTAGAGGCGCACCAGTTCGCCAGTGTGGCGCCAGCCCGCTGGCGGCCAGCTGCCTGCAGGGCGCATCGTCGGCACGTGGTACGGCACGGCCAGGCTGTGCGCGCCGCCCCACGACCAGCCGATCGCAAACAATCTCAGCGCTTCGACGAACGCGTCGACCTGTTCGCGCGAGTACTTCTCGTGCAGGATGATCGCGAACAGCCCGCTCGCGCCGGTGAAGTCGCGGCGCCAGTAGGCGTGACCGGGACAGTCCGGCAGCGCCGGATGCAGTACGCGCACGACCTCCGGGCGCTGGTGCAGCCACTCCGCCACCTCGCGCGCGGCGCGATCGTGCGCTGCCAGGCGCACCGGCAGGCTCGGCAGCGAACGCAGCACGAGATGGCAATCGTCGGCGGATACGCCCCAGCCCATCAGCATGCGCGCGCGCTTCAGGCGTGCCTGTATGGCGTCGTCGCGCGTCAGCACGGCGCCCATCAGGACATCGCTGCCGCCGGACTGGTACTTGGTCAGAGCCTGCACCGAGACGTCGATGCCCATCTCGAACGGCCGGAAGTAGAGGCCGGCTGACCAGGTGTTGTCGATGGCGGTCAGCACGCCGCGCGCCTTTGCCGCGGCAACGATCGCTTCGCTGTCAGGCACTTCCATGGTCACGGAGCCCGGCGACTCCATCCAGATCAGGCGCGTATTGGGCCGGATCAGGCCGGCAATGCCCTCGCCGATCATCGGATCGTAATAGCGCACGGTCACGCCGAAATCGCGGGCCAGCCATTCGCCGTGGTCGCGGTTCGGACCATAGACGTTGTCCGGCACGAGCACGTCATCACCGCTCTTGAGCAGCGCAAAGTAGACCAGCGAGATCGCGGCCAGTCCCGAGGGCAGCAGCAGCGTGTGACGCGCGCCTTCGAGCAGGGCGAGGTGCTGGCACAACGCTTCGCTGGTCGGCGTGGCATGCAGGCCGTAGCGCCAGTAGGTGGTGCTGCGGTCCCCCTGTGCGCGCAGCTCGGCCAGGTTGCGGAACACCACGGTGGAACCGCGATGGGTGGCGGGGGAAAACGAGTCGAAGCCGGGCGCGATATCCAGCTCGGGCTGGACGGCAACGGTCTGGATGTAATGGGAGGCTGGGCTCGACGCGGGCTTGTTGGAAGTCGGATCGGACACGGCGGATTCCTTGATGGCTGGCATGTCCCGCCGCATTGCGCGGCAGGCATGGAAGAGACGCGAAATACGTCCGAGCTTACCAGCAAATGACGGGCCCGCCACCGGCGGCCGTGCTTACCAGCCTGGATGGACGACCTGGGCGTCGGCGGCGCGTAGGTGACGCCGCTGCCAGGCGCCATGTCGAAGGGAGGAATGACCAGCACGCTGCCGAGCGGACGGATGAAGAAAGGCAGCACAATGGCCGGATTGAACGCATCGGTCCAGGTGCCGCGCACCGCGCCGCTGGCGTCGATGGTGCCCTCCCAGTTGCCGGAGACGCGGGTGCCGTCGTCGGACTCCTCCATCAGGAAGCTGCCGTCTTCCCACTCGCCCGCCAGCAGCCGCACGCCGGCCACGCCGTTGGCCGTGTACTCGCCGCGCAGGCTGTCGCGCTCGTCCGGCTTGGGTCCGATGCGCAGCCGCACCGGCTTGTCGCCGACCTTGCGACGTAGACGGGCAGTTTCGCGTAATCCTGGCGCGGCGCGAGCGGCCTGGCGGTCGTGCCGGCGGCAAGCGCCGCGCTACGGCGCGCCTCGCCTTCGCGGATAGCTTCGTTCAAGCCAAGGTTCCCAGGCTGGGCCGCCGGGCCGGTCGACAACACGTTGTCGTCGGCGGCCGGCGCGGCATCGCTGCCACAAGCGTCAGCGCCAGCGCGGCAGCAAGGCCGACGCGCGAAAGGCGCTGCAACCGGAGGCGGCGACGCATCGGCAAGACTCAGATGCGCTCGAAGATAGCGGCGATACCCTGGCCGCCGCCGATGCACATCGTCACCAGTGCGTAGCGACCCTGCACGCGCTGCAGCTCGTACAGCGCCTTGACCGTGATCAGTGCGCCGGTGGCGCCGATCGGGTGGCCAAGCGAAATGCCCGAGCCGTTCGGATTGACCTTGGCAGGATCCAGGCCCAGCGCCTTGGTCACCGCGCAAGCCTGCGCCGCGAACGCTTCGTTGGCTTCGATCACGTCCAGGTCGGATACCGACAGTCCGGCACGCTCCAGCGCCTTCTTCGTGGCCGGGACCGGGCCGATGCCCATGGTCTTCGGGTCCACGCCGGCGTGGCCGTACGACACCAGGCGTGCCAGCGGCTTCAGGCCACGGCGCTCGGCTTCGGCGCGCTCCATCAGCACGACCGCGGCAGCGGCATCGTTCAGCCCGGACGCATTGCCCGCCGTCACCGTGCCGTTTTCCTTGACGAAGACCGGCTTGAGCTTGGTCATGTCGTCAATCGTGGCGTCGTGGCGCACGTGCTCGTCGGTGTCGAAACTCACTTCGCCCTTGCGGCTCTTGAGCGTCACCGGAACGATCTGGTCTTTGAAGTAGCCAGCCTTGATGGCAGCCGAAGCGCGGCGGTGCGACTCCAGCGCGGCCTCGTCCTGCTGGCTGCGCGAGATGTCATATTCCTTGGCCACGTTCTCGGCCGTGACACCCATGTGGATGCGGTGGAACGGGTCATGCAGCGCGCCAAGCATCATGTCGACCATCGTGGCGTCGCCCATGCGTGCGCCCCAGCGGGCTGCGGGTGCCAGGTACGGCGCGCGGCTCATGCTTTCCGCACCGCCGCCGATGGCAATGTCCGTATCGCCGAGCAGGATGGTCTGCGCGGCGCTGACGATCGCCTGCAGGCCCGAGCCGCACAGGCGGTTGACGGTCAGCGCGGGCGCGTTGGTCGAGACGCCGCCATTGACGGCCGCGACGCGACTCAGGTACATGTCGCGCGGCTCGGTCTGGATCACATTGCCGAATACGACATGGCCGACATCGTCGCCCGACACCTGGGCGCGGGCCAGAGCCTCGCGCACCACCAGTGCGCCCATATCGGTGGGAGCCATATCCTTCAGGCTGCCGCCAAAGGTCCCGATGGCCGTACGAACGCCACTCACTACCACGACTTCACGCGTCATGTCTCGTCTCCATGAGGTTATGTTGCGGTGCACAGTATAACGGCATCGCGAGGGAATCGAACGATCGTACTTTTACCTAAGGGCAGCAGGCGCCAGTTGGATCAGACTTCGCCCCAGAGGTCGTGACCATCGGCGCCAGTAATCTTTACCTGGACGAAGTCGCCGGCGCGATAGCGCTGCGATGGCTTGGCCGGCGCCGCAATATAGACCAGCCCGTCGATTTCCGGTGCGTCGGCGACGAGCGGCCGATGCCGCCGTCCTGGTTCACCTCGTCCACCAGCACGCGCAGGGTCTGGCCGACCTTGCGCTGCAGGCGGCGGGCGGAAACCTCCTCGGCCACTTCCATGAAGCGCGCACGGCGTTCCTCGCGGACTTCATCCGGCAGCGCGCCAGCCAGGTCGTTGGCCGTGGCGCCTTCCACCGGCGAATAGGCAAAGCAGCCAACGCGGTCCAGCTCGGCCTCGGCGATGAAATCCAGCAGGGTCTGGAACTCGGCCTCGGTTTCGCCGGGGAAGCCGGCGATAAAGGTGCTGCGGATCGTCAGGTCCGGGCAAACCTCGCGCCAGGCGCGAATGCGGTCCAGCGTCTTCTCGGCATTGGCCGGGCGCTTCATGCGCTTGAGCACGTCCGGATGCGCGTGCTGCAGCGGCACGTCCAGGTAGGGCAGCACGTGTCCGCCGTTCATCAGCGGGATGATCTCATCGACGTGCGGGTACGGGTATACGTAGTGCAGGCGCACCCACGCGCCGTACTGGGCCGCCAGTTCACCCAGCGCGCCCACCAGCTCGGTCATGCGTGTCTTGAGCGGACGGCCATTCCAGAAGCCGGTGCGATACTTCACGTCAACGCCATAGGCGCTCGTGTCCTGCGAGATCACCAGCAGTTCCTTGACGCCGGCCTTGAACAGGTTCTCCGCTTCAAGCATGACCTCGGCCACCGGACGCGACACCAGGTCGCCGCGCATCGACGGGATGATGCAGAACGAGCAGCGATGGTTGCAGCCTTCGGAAATCTTCAGGTAGGCGTAGTGCTTGGGCGTGAGCTTGATGCCGGCCGCCGGCACCAGGTCTGTGAACGGGTCATGCGGCTTTGGCAGGTGAGTGTGCACCGCCTGCATCACTTCGCCCAGCGCGTGCGGGCCGGTCACGGCCAGCACCTTCGGGTGCACGGACGAGACGATGTCATGCCCCGCGGCGTCCTTCTTGGCACCGAGGCAGCCGGTCACGATGACCTTGCCGTTTTCGGTCAGCGCCTCACCAATGGCGTCCAGGCTCTCCTGCACCGCCTCGTCGATAAAGCCGCAAGTATTGACCACCACCAGGTCAGCCCCGTCATAGGTGCCGCTGATGGCGTAACCCTCGGCGCGCAGCTGGGTAATGATCTGCTCGGAGTCGACCAAGGCCTTGGGACAGCCAAGCGAAACGAAGCCCACGCGCGGACTTTGGTCTTTCTGGGTCATTGATTCTGAAGGATTTTTCACGGGGAATGCGAATGTGGGGCAAGCGGGGCGGAGTATATCGGGTTATCCCGACGGATGTCGGGCAAGGCCGCCAAGGCTGCAAGGAACCCCGTATTTTAACCGTTTGCCGTCGTCAAACGCGCCTGAGGCTACACACGGCAGGACAGACCGCCCATGGCCCTATGCCGGGGCAAGTCCAGGCGTGCCGTCGGAGGCACCCTGCAGCACTTGCGCGATTTGCGCCGAATCGTGGATTCTCCGGATGGCTTCGTGCAACGCCACGGCTTGCGGCCAGGTCCGCTTGAGATAGCTGAGCCACAATTTCACCCGTCCGTGCTCATGACAGGAGGCGATCCGGTCATGCAGCTTCCTGAGGTAAGCCGCGATCTGCTGCAGCACCAGCGGCCATTCCGCGTCCGACGGCGTGCTGTCCATGAGCCCGCGGATGCGCAGTGCCAGAAACGGATCAGAGACCGCGCCCCGGCCAATCATCACATCGGCGCAGCCACTGACTGCGCGGCAACGCTCCCAATCGGCAACGGACCAGACTTCGCCGTTGGCAATGACGGGTATGTCGACAGTGTCCGCGATGCGTGCGATCCATTCCCAGTGCGCCGGCGGCCGGTAGCCGTGGTCGCGCGTGCGGGCATGCACGACCAGCGACGCCGCCCCACCCTCCGCCAGCGCCGTGGCGCAATCGAGCGCCAGTGCGGTATCCGATACGCCCAGTCGCATCTTGGCGGTGACGGCAATATGTGACGGAACCGCTGCCCGCACCGCGGAAACGATGCCGTGCAATTGCTCGGGATGCGCCAGCAGCATCGCACCGCCGCCGTGGCGGTTGACGACCTTGGCCGGACAACCGAAGTTCAGGTCGATACCATGCGGCGACAGGGTCGCGGCATAGGCCGCATTGCGCGCCACCCACGCTGGGTCACTGCCGAGCAACTGGATCACCATCGGCGTGCCGCTCGGCGTATGGCCGCCCTGCTGGATCTCAGGGGTATCCCGCTTGTAGACGCGCCCCGGAAGCAGCGAGCCCGTCACCCGGACGAACTCGGACACGCAGCCGTCGTAGCCCCCCGGGCCCGTCAGCACATCGCGCATCACATGGTCGGCGAGCCCTCCATCGGGGCGAGGAAAAGCCGGCTCATGGGCAGGCCCGAGCCAGCGGCGATGCCCCGGGGTCAGGGGCAGTCAGATTGGAACGGTGGAAGCTGGAAGGCATCGGGATATCGCGCTGCAGGCGAGTCCGCAAGATGAGCCGCCAGTTCAGAAGGGGCGCATTCTACCTGCTTGGGCGCCGCCTCGCAGAGCATCGGCATGGCGCGAGGGCGGCGAAGTGGCGGACCAGGTAGCCCGCCACGGGTACGTCTTACTTCTTGTCCGGCTGATTGAACGGGAACGTCCCGAACATGTTCTTCGCCTGGCTCTGCATTTGTTCCTGCATCTGCACGAACAGGTTCTTGCTCTGTTCGATGTAGTTGCTCATCATGCCTTGCATCATCGGTCCCTGCATGTTCATGAACTGGGACCACATGTCGGGGCTGAAGGCTTCGCCGGAATACAGGCCCTTGGAGTTCTCCGCCAGCTTGTTCTGGATATCGATGAAGGCCTGGATGTTCTTTTCCAGGTAGGTGCCCATCATGCCCTGCATGGCATGGCCGTAGAAGCGGATGATCTGGGACAGCATGGCACTGGAGAACATCGGCACGCCGCCGGTTTCCTCTTCGAGGATGATCTGCAGCAGGATGCTGCGCGTGAGTTCATCACCGGACTTGGCGTCGATGACCTTGAAGTCTTCGGAATCCATGACCAGCTGTTTGACGTCGGCCAGCGTGATGTAGGTGCTGGTCTGGGTGTCGTAGAGCCTGCGATTGGGGTATTTCTTGATCAGTCGCTCTGCGCCTTTCTTGCTCGTGGCCATCGGTGCTCTGTCCTCTTGTCGTCGCTGATGGGCGCTGCTGCACCGCATGCGGTGCAGTGCGCAAACCGGTATGGCCGGGCCATCCTGGAAGGTCGTGAAAAGTTGCTATGTGCGCACTCGCCGGCGCTTTCGCCAAGTGCGTTATGGTCCTCGCCCCCGCGAAGTCCCGCACGTTGCACAACTGGGGTGCCGGCCTTGCCGCTGCCCTGATTCTATGCCCAACAAAGCACTAAGGAAAGACAGCGGGGTTAAGGAAAACCCGCACGCACAAATGATTTGCGGGCCCCGAAGGGCCCGCAAACGGCGTTCGCAAAACGCTTGTGCACCGCGCTGGCTGCACCGCAAAAACGGTGCCCCGGCGCGCTGAGGCGGGGGGTCAGCCCATGTGCAGGCCGCCGTTCAGCGAGAAGTCCGCACCCGTGGAGAAGCCCGATTCTTCCGACGACAGCCATGCGCAAATAGACGCGATTTCCGCCGGCTCACCCAGGCGCTTGACCGGGATGGTACCGACGATCTTGTCCAGCACGTCCTGGCGGATGGACTTGACCATGTCAGTGGCAATATAGCCCGGCGAAACGGTATTCACCGTCACGCCCTTGGTAGCGACTTCCTGTGCCAGCGCCATGGTGAAGCCGTGCAGGCCGGCCTTGGCCGTCGAATAGTTGGTCTGGCCGAACTGGCCCTTTTGCCCGTTCACCGACGAGATATTGACGATGCGGCCCCAGCCACGATCGACCATGCCATCGATGACCTGCTTGGTCACGTTGAACAGCGAGGTCAGGTTGGTGTCGATCACCGCATCCCAGTCAGCGCGCGTCATCTTGCGAAACACCACGTCGCGCGTGATGCCCGCGTTGTTGATCAGCACATCGACCTCGCCGACTTCAGCCTTGACCTTGTCGAATGCGGCCTTGGTCGAGTCCCAGTCGGCCACGTTGCCCTCGGACGCAACGAAGTCGAAACCGAGCGCCTTCTGCTGCTCGATCCACCGCTCGCGACGCGGCGAGTTGGGGCCGCAGCCCGCCACCACGCGGAAGCCATCCTTGGCGAGACGTTGGCAGATCGCGGTTCCGATGCCGCCCATGCCGCCGGTCACATATGCAATGCGCTGAGTCATGTCCACTCCTTGATTGGCTCTTCGTTATCTTCGCCTGGCCGCGCGAACTGCTGCACGGCCAGGTACACCCCATTAGTTGCGTTCGACCGCCAGCGCCACACCCATGCCACCGCCGATGCACAGCGAGGCCAGGCCCTTCTTTGCATCGCGGCGCTTCATTTCATGCAACAGCGTCACCAGGATGCGGCAGCCCGACGCGCCGATCGGGTGGCCGATGGCGATGGCACCGCCATTCACATTGACCTTGGAAGTGTCCCAGCCCATCTGCTGGTGCACGGCCAGTGCCTGCGCGGCGAATGCCTCGTTGATCTCCATCAGGTCCAGGTCGCCCACGCCCCAGCCCGCACGCGACAGACAGCGCTTGGATGCCGGCACCGGGCCCATGCCCATGACCTTCGGGTCCACGCCGGCATTGGCATAGGCCTTGATCGTGGCCAGCGGCGTCAGGCCCAGTTCCTTGGCCTTCGCGGCCGACATCACCACCACCGCGGCGGCGCCGTCATTGATGCCCGAGGCATTGGCAGCCGTCACCGTGCCGGCCTTGTCGAAGGCGGGCTTCAGGCCGGACATGTTGTCCAGCGTGGCGCCCTGGCGGACGAATTCATCCGTCTTGAAGGCCAACGGGTCGCCCTTGCGCTGGGGAATCAACACGGGGACGATTTCCTCATCGAACTTGCCGGCCTTCTGCGCAGCTTCGGCCTTGTTCTGCGAGGCCACGGCGAACTCGTCCTGCGCTTCGCGCGTGATGCCGTATTCCTTGGCCACGTTCTCTGCGGTGATGCCCATGTGGTACTGGTTGTACACGTCCCACAGGCCGTCGACGATCATGGTGTCGACCAGCTTGGCGTCACCCATGCGGAAGCCGTCGCGCGAGCCCGGCAGCACGTGCGGCGCCGCGCTCATGTTCTCCTGTCCGCCAGCCACGACGATCTCGGCTTCGCCGGAAAGGATGGCGTTGGCGGCCAGCATCACGGCCTTCAGGCCGGATCCGCACACCTTGTTGATGGTCATGGCGGGCACCGACGCGGGCAGGCCCGCCTTGATGGATGCCTGGCGCGCCGGGTTCTGGCCCGAGCCGGCCGTCAGTACCTGGCCCATGATCACTTCGCTGACCTGGTCCGGCTTTACGCCTGCGCGCTCCAGTGCAGCCTTGATGGCAATCGCGCCCAGTTCCGGGGCGGGGATTTTCGCGAGCGAGCCGCCAAATTTGCCTACGGCCGTACGGGCGGCGGAAACGATGACGATGTCGGTCATTTGCAGTCCTCTCAAGGGGTATCTCAGGGGGTCGACGGGCAGGTCCCGAACACCGGGACCTGCCGCAAGAGTCATGCCTTGGCCTTGACGTAACGGCCGGGCGCGGGTTCGATGGCGGCAAAGCGGGCGTTGCCATAGCCGGTCGGCGCGGCGCGCTTGGCGCCTGCCTGCTTGCCGAGCCATGCCATCCAGTCCGGCCACCAGCTGCCACGGTGCTCCTCGGCACCGGCGAGCCAGTCGTGCGCCGAGGCCGGCAGCGCATCATTGGTCCAGTGGCTGCGCTTGTTCTTGGCCGGCGGATTGATGACGCCGGCAATGTGGCCGGATGCGCCGAGCACGAAACGCAGCTTGTTGTTGAGCAAGGCGGTCGACGAATACGCGGCCGTCCATGGCACGATATGGTCTTCGCGCGAGCCGTAGATATAGGTCGGCACGTCGATGGCGCCGAGGTCCACCGGCTCATTGCAGACGGTCAGCTTGCCCGGCACCTTCAGCTCGTCCTGCAGATAGGTGTGGCGCAGGTACCAGCAATACCACGGCCCCGGCAGGTTGGTCGCGTCGCCGTTCCAGAACAGCAGGTCGAACGGCACCGGCGTGTTGCCCTTCAGATAATTGTCGACCACGTAGTTCCAGACCAGGTCGTTCGGACGCAGGAACGAGAACGTATTGGCCAATTCCACGCCGCGCAGCAGGCCGCAGGGCGCACCCGAGGTGCCGCCGAGCGTTGCTTCGCGCAACTGGACGTGGGATCGTCGACGAATAGGTCAAGGATGCCGGTATCCGAAAATCGAGCAGCGTGGTCAGCAGCGTCAGGCTGGCCGCCGGGTGTTCGCCGCGCGACGCCAGCACCGCGAGCGCGGTCGAAAGGATCGTGCCGCCCACGCAGAAGCCGAGTACGTTGATCTTGTCCTCACCGCTGATGTCGCGCGCCACTTCGATGGCGCGGATGGCCGCGTGCTCGATGTAGTCGTCCCACGTCCGCTCGGCCATGGAGGCGTCGGGATTGCGCCACGACACCAGAAAACCGTATGCCCCTGCTCCACCGCATGCCGCACCAGGGAGCTTTCCGGCTGCAGGTCCAGGATGTAGAACTTGTTGATGCAAGGCGGCACCAGCAGCAACGGACGCGCATAGACCTTGTCGGTCAGCGGCTTGTATTGCAGCAGCTGGAAGAATTCGTTTTCATAGACGACCGCGCCTTCGGTGGCCGCCACGTTGCGGCCAACCTCGAATGCCGTCTCGTCGGTCTGCGAGATCTTGCCGCGGGTCAGGTCCTCGAGCATGTTGCGCACACCGGCGCGCAACGATTCGCCGCCCGACTCGATCAGGCGATTCTGCGCGTCGGGGTTGGTGGCGAGGAAATTGGCCGGTGACATCGCGTCGACCCATTGCGACACCGCGAAGCGGATGCGCTGGCGGGTCTGGGATCCGCCTCGACCGCCTCGGCCATCTCCGTCAGGACGCGCGCATTGAGCAGGTAGAACGCCGCGGTGTAGCGATACGGCGCGTTCTTGTGCCAGGCATCGCTTGCAAAGCGGCGGTCATGCAGATTGCCTGCAGACTCGATATCCCCTTGCGCAAGGCCACGCCACAATTCGGCAAAGTCGCGCATGTAGCGCTGCTGGATTTCCGCGAGCTGGGCCGAGTCGATCTTGACACCTGCCAGCGGACTGGCCGTGAACGCCTCAAATCCGGGGAACCCCGGGAACCCCGAGGGAATCGCCGTGCCGTTGCCCTCAGGGCCTTGCCACTGACGGGACCACTCCAGCCAAGTTGCTGGATCCAATGGCCCCGGCGGGAGCTTGAACGGTTGGGACTTGCCTTCCGAAGTGGAAGCTGCCGCACCTTTGCCGGTCGCCATGATGTAATTGTCTCTCTGCCATCACTATGTCAGACCGGCTCCCGGGACATTGCCCTGGCCGGCACTTATGCATCTGGAGACGCAATCCGGATGGACCTGGCGCCATGCCCCGGACAGGGCCGCCCAAGTTGCCGCATGCAGCATCCCTTCCATCTGGATAACGCCCCTGTCCGGCATGCACCGCTGGCTGGCCGCTGCCTGGCTGGCAGTGCCTGCGGTATGCTTGCCGGCAAAAAACAAACGAATCTACGAGGGATTCCGCAACATTCGAGGTCATTGTTGCCTTGCAATGTACGCGCTGTCAATGCGGAAAACCGCATCGGCGTACTCGCCCCGTAAACCTACCTTGCGGTAAGGTGCCACGCGGCCAATCACCGGCGCACAAGGCTAACCGCGAAGGATGAAAGTTTCATGTACATCGTTGCCATTGGATGGCTCTACGTAGCATTGATGATGGCGATCACCGAGCACAACGTCGTTGCCGGTGTCGCCACGTTCCTGCTTTATGGGGCAGCGCCTGTGGCGCTGGTGCTCTACATCATGGGAACGCCCGGCAGGCGGCAACGCCGCAAGGCGGAGGAAGCGCGCGCAGAGCGCGCGCACGAAGAGGGAAATGCCGGGCCGGGCGAAGGCGGACAGCCCTGAGATGCCCTCAGCCGGCTCAGCTTGCCAGCCAGATGAGGCTGGCCATGCGGCCCGTCACGCCGTCGCGCCGGTACGAATAGAACCGCTCGGGATCGGATACGGTGCAGGCATCACCGCCGAAGACGTCGGTGCAGCCGGCACGGGCCAGGCGCGTGCGGGCCAGCGCGTAGATGTCGGCCATGTACTTGCCTGCGGCGCCAGGCCGGAACGCTGCCTCCACCGCCCCGTGCTCGCCGGCGCGGGCCTGTGCCAGGAAGGCTTCACGGACTTCCGCGCCGACCTCGAACGCATCGGGGCCGATGGCGGGACCCAGCCATGCGAGCCAGCGCGACGACGGCTTGCCGCTTGCAGCCTGCATGCGCGCCAGCGCGGCTTCGATCACGCCATTGCACAGGCCGCGCCATCCCGCGTGCGCGGCGCCGACAACGGTCCCCTGCGCATCGCAAAGCAGGACCGGAAGACAGTCCGCCGTCATCACGGCACATACCTGTCCGGGCACGACGGCCAGGCTCGCATCGGCACGCGGCGGCACCGCCTCCGGTTCCGCGAGAGGGTCCACCGTCGCCACAGCGCAGCCGTGCACCTGCTCGAGCCACAACGGCACGGCAGGCAGATGCGCTGCCAGGCGCGCACGGTTCTCCGCCACATGCAGCGGGTCATCACCGACATGGCGTGCCGAGGTTGAGGCCGCCCGGCGCGCCGCCGTCCAGGCCGTATGCGCCACGGCTCACGCCGCCCGCACGCGTGGTGGACAACGCGCGCACCGCGGCAGGTGCCGGCCACTCGGGCCGCAGCCACTCGGTGTCAGTCGTCATCGTCACCCTCCCCGTCGGCCCAGATGATTTCGGGGCCGTCTTCCCAGTCCTCGTCCCAGTCATCGTCCTCGGCTTCGGCTTCGCCGGCGGAGAAATCGAGCGCGTCGATCAGCGCCTGGAAGTCCTCGGGCGGCGGCGCGGTCCACGACACGGACTTTCCAGTGACCGGGTGCACCAGGCCCAGCTTGTAGGCATGCAGCGCCTGCCGCTCGAACGGCACCGGCAGCGTCACGCGCACGGCGGGCCGCTGCCCGCGCTGCGTGGCACGGAAGTAGACCGGGTCGCCCACGAGCGGATGGCCGATCGATTCGAAATGCACGCGGATCTGATGCGTGCGCCCGGTTTCAAGCTGGCACCGCACCATCGACACGAAACTGCGCCCGAGCGGCACCGTGGCCAGCGTGCGGAAATGCGTGCGCGAAGGCTTGCCGCTGTTGGTATGGACAATGGCCATGCGCGTGCGTTCGCGCGGATCGCGGCCGATCGGCGCATCGATGGTGCCTTCGTCGTACGTGCGCCCCCAGACCAGCGCGAGATACGTGCGCTTGACCGTGCGCGCCTGAAGCTGTCGCACCAGATCGGTCTGCGCCGTCAGCGTGCGCGCCACTACCATCAGCCGGAGGTTTCCTTGTCGAGCCGGTGCACAATGCCTGCGCGCGGCAGGGCCGCCGCGGCCGGGTAACGATGCAGCAGCCCATTAAGAACCGTGCCGCTCCAGTTGCCCGCTGCCGGATGCACGACCAGCCCGGCGGGCTTGTCAATGACCAGCAGCGTGCTGTCCTCGTACACCACGTCGAGCGGCACGTCTTCCGGAGAGAAAGCCTGCGACTCCGGCGCGGCCTGCGGCTGTATTTCGATGCGGTTGCCCATCTGCACGGCATCGCGCGGGCGGCGCACTTCGCCGTCGACACGCACGGCGCCGCTTTCAATCCACTGCTGCAGCCGGCTGCGCGAAAATTCACTGAAGCGCCGTGCGAGCAGCTTGTCCAGGCGCTCGCCATGTGCGGCGCTGTCGACTTCAAGCGTAAGGGGCACCAAAAGGTCCGTAACGGGTACTGCCTGGGGTGCTGCCTGCACCTCGTCCGCAAAGTCGTCGGTTTCCTCAATGTCCGAAAGGGACGCCTGGCTGCGCACCTGTTCTGGTGGCAGTCCCCCGAGGCCGGATTCTGCCTGGGGGCTTGGGCTATAATGCTTGACGCTATTTTTCTTCATTCGGGATAGGTTGCCCATGCAATTGCTGAGCATGAAGCGCGCTGATTGGCGCGCGCGATTTGGAGCGATTCTGCTCGCAGGCGGCTGCGTCATGCTGTCGGCATGCGGCCTGCTTGCTGACCAGCCCGACGAAACGGCCGGCTGGTCAGCCAACAATTATATTCGGAAGCCAAGGACGCCCTCGATGGCGGCGACTACTCGCGCGCCGTCAAGCTGTACGAAAAGCTCGAAGGCCGCTATCCGTTCGGCCGCTACGCGCAACAAGCCCAGATCGACACCGCCTACGCCAGCTACAAGGACGGCGAGACGGCGGCGGCGCTGGCCGCGGTGGACCGGTTCATCCAGCTTCACCCGAGCCATCCCAACATCGATTACGCCTACTACCTCAAGGGCCTGATCAACTTCAACGACAATCTGGGCTGGCTGGGCCGCTTCTCCGGCCAGGACCTGAGCGAGCGCGACCCGAAGGCCGCCCGCGCGGCTTACGATGCGTTCAACACGCTGGTTACGCGCTACCCGGACAGCAAGTACACGCCCGACGCCACCGCGCGCATGCAGTACATCGTCAACTCCCTGGCCCAGCATGAGGTCCACGCCGCACGCTACTACTACAAGCGCGGCGCCTACCTGGCAGCGGTCAACCGCGCCCAGCAGGCACTGAAGGACTACGACGGCGCTCCGGCCAATGAGGAAGCGCTGTACATCATGATCCGCTCGTACGACTCGCTGGGCATGAAGGACCTGCGTGACGATACCGCGCGCGTGATGGAGCGCAATTTCCCGAACAGCGACTACATCAAGTACGGCGAACGCCGCAAGGACAAGTCATGGTGGGAAGTGTTCTGATTCTCGCAAGTCGCGAACGCGCGTAGCGCTGATTCGGCGGCGCGCAGGAAAACGGGGCAGATCCGCAAGGACTGCCCCCTTTGTCGTTAATGGACCGGCACCAGGACCAGAAGCGACCAGAAACGATCAGAAGGGACCAGAAAGGACTAGAAGGGACCGGAAAGGACCGCGAAGCCACTCAGTCCGGCTGCGGCTCGTCCTTCGCCCGATCCCGCAATGATTCCAGAAAACTCACCACGGTCTGCGCCTCGCGCGTGCGCGTAAATGGCGGCAGGCTTTGCCAGATCTGGCGGCCATAAGGCTTTTCGACCAGGCGCGTATCGCAGATGGCCAGCACACCGCGGTCCGATTCCGAGCGGATGAGCCTCCCGGCGCCCTGCTTCAGCGTGATCACGGCATGCGGCAACTGGTGTACCGCGAACGGGCTCAGCCCCTTCTTCTGCAGCACTTCCATGCGCGCGGCCAGCACCGGATCATCGGGCGGTGCGAACGGCAGCTTGTCGATGATCACGAGCGAGAGCGCCTCTCCGCGCACGTCGACGCCTTCCCAGAAGCTCTGGCTGCCTACCAGTACGGCGTTGCCCAATTCGCGGAAGCGGTCGAGCAGTTCCGTGCGGCTCGCCTGCCCCTGCACCAGCAGCGGCAGCTCGAGCCCGCGCTCGGCGAAGGCTTCGTAGAGCAGGTCGGAAGCGCGCTGCACCGCCCGCAAGGTCGTGCACAGCAGGAACGTGCGGCCGCCGGCGGCCTCGATCAGCGGCAGCGCCGCCTGCACCACGGCATCGGTGAACTGCGGCGAATTCGGCGGCGGCATGTCGCGCGGTACGTACAGCAGGCCCTGCTTGGCGTAGTCGAACGGACTCGGCAGCGTCAGCGAATGGTCCTTGTTCAGCCCGAGTTGCGCCGCGTAGTGGGTGAAATTGCCCTTCACCGACAACGTGGCCGACGTGAAGACCCACGCGCGCGGATGGCCTTCGCGCTGGCGCGTAAAGATCGGCGCAATCGACAGCGGCGTGCGGTGCAGTTGCACCGTGTGCGAAAAACTTCCACCCAGCGCACCGTTTCCGGCCCGAACTGTGCCGGCGCAGCCGGCGGCGGCACATCGGCCTCCTGCACGCTTCGCCGCCGGGGTCTGGTGTTTGCGCCGCGGGCGCTCAAAGGCCTTGCCCTCGTCCCGCCACGCGCGAGCCGCTGCTGCAGCTCCACCGCGCGGCGATGGCATTGCTGCAGCGTCTCGGCGCGTTCCGCCTGGCTTTCGAGATGCTCCACGAACGTCGACAGCGCCTCCTCGAGCGCATCCAGCGTGTCGAAGAACGGTTCGCCGATGCGCCGGTCGGCCTCGATCTGTCCCAGCGCCAGCCGCGCATTCTCCTTGCCGAAGGCCAGGCGCAGGTCGCGTGCGGCGCGCTCGAGCGGAGCCGCGATGGCGACCCAGTCGACGGCATCGCGCGCATGTGAAAGCCCCTCCGCCACGGTATCGCGGCAGATCTCGAGCAACTGGCTCGTGGACAGGGTCTCGCCAAAGAACAGCGTCGCCGTATCAGGCAGCTGGTGCGCCTCGTCGAAGATGACCGTGTTCGCCGCCGGCAGCAGTTCGGCCATGCCGGTGTCGCGCAGCACCACATCGGCGAAGAACAGATGGTGGTTCACCACCACCACGTCGGCCTGCTGCGCCTCCTTGCGGGCCCGCATGACGAAGCAATCCTTGTAGTTCGGACACTCCGATCCCAGGCAGTTGTCGCGCGTGGAGGTCACGAGTTGCCAGACCGGCGCGTTCTCGGGCACTGCGGCCAGTTCGGCTTTGTCGCCCGAGGATGTGACCTTCGCGAACGCCCGATCTCGTGCAGCCACGCCGCGTCTTGCTTGGACGCCAGCCTGCCATTGGCCTGCGCGCGCTCCAGATGGTAGTGGCAAAGGTAGTTGGCGCGGCCCTTGAGCAGCGATACCGAAATCGGCACGTTCAGTGCGCGCCGCACGGTCGGAATGTCGCGCAGAAAAAGCTGGTCCTGCAGGTTCTTGGTGCCGGTGGACAGAATCACCTTGCCGCCCCACAGCATCGCGGGCACGAGGTAGGCAAAGGTCTTGCCGGTGCCCGTTCCAGCCTCGACGATGACGGAGTCGCTGCGTTCGATCGCGCCCGCCACGGCTTCGGCCATCTTGTGCTGCGCGGCGCGCGGGCGGTAGCCCGGGATACCCTGGGCAAGGGTGCCAGTGTCGGCAAAGATCCTGGCCAGCTCAGTGGCGTGGTCGGCGGGCACCGCGGACGCGGGAACCAGTTCCGCCTGCGCCGGAGCCGGGCTTTCGGTATCAGTATCGATGTCTGCGTCCGGCTCTGGCAGGTCGGTCGGATCGGTCAGGATGGTCAAGGCTGGTAAGGCTCGGGTATCGCGCCATGTGGCGCTGGCTGTGTCGGCACGCGCTGGGCTCAGGCCGGCACGTCGGGCTCTAGCTGCAGTTGCAGCAGCGTAATGGCGTCCTTCAGCTTGAGGCGGCGTTTCTTCATCCGCTTGAGCTGGAGTTCATCGTGGACTGGATCTTCGGCCAGCCGGTCGATCAGGTAATCCAGGTCGCGGTGCTCGATCTGCAGCTCCATGATCTGCCGCTCGAGGGTGTTCAGGTTCGTGTCCATATGCATCTTCCCACCGCGTCTTTCCGGACAGGTTGGCGTGGCCCGCTCCGGCTCAGAAGCCGAAGGGACGCGGCGACGATGCCTGCCCCTGTTGTTCCTTCGCCTTGGCGCGCCGCTCTTCCAGGTCCTTCTGGCGCTGTTCCGCGTCGCGCTGCTTGGCCTCGTAGGCCTTTACGTTTTCCTCGTGCTGGCGGGCCTGTTCGGCGCCTTTTTCTGCGCCTCGCGCATGCGGGCGTCGAAGTCGGCCTGCTTCTGCTGGTAGGACTGCGCGTTGGCCGAACGCTTCGGTGCATCGGCCTGGTGCTGCGCGTCGCGCAGTTGCTGCTCCTGCTGCTTTTTCTCGAAGGATTCCCGGCTGGCCCGCTCGTTGGCACTGCGCTGCGGCTGGCTGGCTTCGAATTCGGCCTGGCGCAATGCCTGTTCACGGTCGCGGTCAGCGGCACGCTGGGCGCGCTCGGCCTCCCCGACCTCCAGTTCGCGCTGGCGCAGCACCTGCAGTTCCTGACGCTGGACTTCCTTTGCCTTGTCGATGCAGGGAGTGACGAAGAATTTGTCGTAGCAGGCACGCTCCGCGGTGGCAAAGCGGTATTTGGTCCAGGCGCGGGAATCGCCGATCGCCTTGCGTTCGGCGGAAAATCGCGCGGCGCCGCACCGACGGCTGCCGGTGCCGGTGCCGGTGCCGAAGCCTGCGCGGCACTGTCCGACAGTGGCACCAGCGTGCCGGCGCCGACCATGGCCAGCCACAGCGCCGTGGCGGCAAACAGGCGTGCTTGCGGAGTCATTCGCCCTGCACCGTGCGGGACGGAACGGGACAGGTGTGCGGCTGGAGACATGGCCAGGGTTGCCGTGTCGCGAACGGCCATCGGCATGGCGGGCGCGGCGGCCGGATGGGGCTTGAAGGTCATGCCCGAATTCTAGCATCCGCCCTGCCCCGCGCCTTGCGGCCCGCACGGCTGCACGGCCACGCGCTGCAGGGTACACGCCCGAAAACAAGTCCGCTTCCGTGAGGGTAACCGGCGCGCTTGTGGCAAAATGCCCCGCTTTCGACCGACCGCTTTCGACAGACCGATATCCCGATGTCCAATCTGCCCGCATCCGTTTCGCAAAAGATTGTCTCGCTCATCGCGGCTGAACTGACCGTTCAACCCCGCCAGGTGGCGGCTGCCGTGGCGCTGCTCGACGAAGGCGCGACCGTTCCGTTCATCGCGCGCTACCGCAAGGAAGTGACCGACAACCTGGACGACACCCAGCTCCGCACGCTGGAAGAGCGCCTGCTGTACCTGCGCGACATGGAAGAGCGTCGCCTGGCCATCCTTGCCTCGATCGAAGAGCAAGGCAAGCTCACGCCCGAGTTGCGCACGGCCATTGAAGCCGCAGAGACCAAGCAGGCACTGGAAGACCTCTACCTGCCCTACAAGCCCAAGCGCCGCACGCGCGCCCAGATCGCGCGCGAATGCGGGCTGGAGCCGCTGGCCCAGGCGCTGCTGGCTGACCCGACGCTGGATCCGCAGGCCGAAGCGGCCAAGTACGTCAATGGCAACCCGACCGCCGACGGCGGCGTGCCCGACGTCAAGGCCGCGCTCGATGGTGCGCGCGACATCCTGTCCGAGCAGTTTGGCGAAACCGCCGAACTGCTCGGCAAGCTGCGCGAGCATCTCTGGAACAACGGCGTCGTCAGCTCCACGGTGATGGAGGGCAAGGAGACGGCCGAGGAAGAGAAATTCCGCGACTACTACCAGTACAGCGAGACCATCCGCACCGTGCCGTCGCACCGGGCGCTGGCGCTGTTCCGGGGCCGCAACGCAGGCGTGCTGATGGTCAAGCTCGGCTTGGGTGAAGAGCAGGATGCCATGGTGCCGCACCCGTGTGAAGGCATGATCGCGCGCCACGTGGGCATCCAGAACCAGGGCCGGCCCGCCGACAAGTGGCTCGGCGACGTCTGCCGCTGGTGCTGGCGCGTCAAGGTGCAGCCGCACCTGGAAACCGAACTGCTGACCCAGTTGCGCGAGACCGCCGAGAGCGAAGCGATCAAGGTGTTCGGCCGCAACTTGCACGAACTGCTGCTGGCCGCACCGGCGGGCCCGAAGTCGGTGATGGGCGTCGACCCTGGCATCCGTACCGGCTGCAAGGTCGCCGTGGTCGATGCCACCGGCAAGCTGCTGGAAACCGCCACCATCTACCCGCACGAGCCGCGCCGGGACTGGAACGGTTCGCTCGCCACGCTCGCGCGCCTGGCCAAGCAGCACGGCGTCGCGCTGGTTTCGATCGGCAATGGCACGGCCAGCCGCGAGACCGACAAGCTGGTGCAAGACCTCATGCGCCAGGCGCCCGACCTGAAGCTGACCAAGATCGTGGTCAGCGAAGCCGGTGCGTCGGTGTACTCGGCGTCGGAACTGGCGGCAAAGGAATTCCCCGAACTGGACGTGTCGTTGCGCGGCGCGGTGTCGATCGCGCGCCGCCTGCAGGACCCGCTGGCCGAACTCGTGAAGATCGACCCGAAGTCGATCGGCGTGGGCCAGTACCAGCACGACGTGAACCAGCGCGAGCTGGCCCGCACGCTGGACGCCGTGGTCGAAGACTGCGTGAATGCCGTGGGCGTGGACGTGAATACCGCGTCGGCGCCGCTGCTCGCGCGCGTATCCGGCCTGAACACGGTGCTGGCACGCAATATCGTCGAGTACCGCGATGCCAACGGCGCCTTCGCCAACCGCGATACGCTGAAGAAGGTGCCGCGCCTGGGCGACAAAACCTTCGAGCTGGCTGCCGGCTTCCTGCGCGTCAACAACGGCGACAACCCGCTGGACCGCTCGTCGGTCCACCCGGAAGCTATCCGGTGGTCAAGCGCATCCTCGACCATATCAAGAAGGGCCTGCCGGACGTCATGGGCAACCGTGAAGCGCTGCGCGGCCTGTCGCCTGCACAATTCACCGATGAGTCGTTCGGCCTGCCGACTGTGCGCGACATCCTTGCCGAACTTGAAAAGCCGGGCCGTGATCCGCGCCCCGAGTTCAAGACCGCCACGTTCCAGGAAGGCGTGGAAGACGTGAAGGATCTGCAGCCCGGCATGATCCTGGAAGGCGTGGTCACCAACGTGGCGGCGTTTGGCGCGTTTGTCGACATCGGCGTTCACCAGGACGGCCTGGTGCACATCTCCGCGCTGTCGAACAAGTTCGTCAAGGACGCGCACGAGGTGGTCAAGGCGGGCCAGATCGTCAAGGTCAAGGTGATGGAAGTGGACGTCAAGCGCAACCGGATCGGGCTCAGCATGCGGCTCGATGACGAGCCGGGACAGTCGTCGTCGCGGCCGTCTGGGGATCGTGGTGGCCAGCGGCCGGCTGCCGGCGGCAAGAGCTTCGGCAACGGCGGTGGCCGCCGCGAGGCGGAACCTGCCGGCGCCATGGCCGCGGCCTTCGCCAAGCTCAAGCGCTGAACGGCCGGCCTTGCGCCCACTGGGAAACGCCCCGCGCAGCAGCAGCCGCGCGGGCGTTTTCATTGCTGCGCGCCGCAGCGGAAAATGCAAACCGTCAGTCCCTTGCGGCCGTCGGCGCGGTTCGCGAACACGATTCCCAACCCATGCAATCGGGCGACCCGCTGCGCAATTGAAATACCCAGCCCATGCCCCTGCTCGCGCTGCCCCCCGCAGCGGAAGAAGCGATCACCGAGCCGCGCCAGCACTTCAGGCGACACGCCAGGCCCTTCATCGCAGACTACGATGGCATCGGCCCGGAAATCCATGGTGACCATCGCGCCCGCCGGGCTGTAGCGGATCGCATTGTCCAGCAGGTTGCGCAGCATCAGCCCGAGCAGATTCGGGTCACCGGCCAGCGGCAATGGCATGACGTCGGTGGACGGCCAGATCAGTTCCACGTCGACATTCCGGCGCTGCGCCAGCGCCAGACAATCCGACAGCGCCTGCTGCGCGATCGGCTGCCAGTTCACATCTTCGAGCAATGCCAGTTCCGAAGCATCTTCGAGCCGGCTCATGGTCAGCAATTGCGACACCAGGCGGCTCATGCGGTCGATGCCGGACTCCACATTGGCGCGCGCCCGCGCTCGTTCGCCCTCGTCCGTCGAACGCTGTGCGATTTCCCACTGGGCCTTCAGCGCAGCAAGCGGTGTGCGCATTTCATGCGCGGCATCTGCCGTCAGGCGCCGTTCGTGCTCGATCGAGTCAGATACACGGACCAGCAGCCGGTTCATGGCGTTGACCAGCGGCATCAGTTCGCCTGGCACGGCCGCAAGGCTCAGTGGCTGGGGGTCATGCGGCGAACGGCGCTCGATATCCGCGGAAAGTTCGCGCACCGGTGCCATCGCCCGCCGCATGAACCAGATCAGCAAGCCGATCAGCACAGGCAGGCCAGCGGCCCACGGCAGCACCTGCGCCGCGATATAGGACAGGATCAATTCGTTGCGCTCGCCCAGCTTCTGCCCGATGCAGACGCGCCACCCTGTGATGTCGTCGTCCAGGTAATACAGCCGCCAGCGATGGCCGTCGATGCGCCGGTCGGTGAAACCTTTGATACCGACCGCTCGCGGCAGGCTGTCCCCGTCCGGATCGATATGCATGGGCGTGCCGTCAGGCAGCCAGGCAGCAATCGCCATGTCGCCAAGGCCCGCATCCCCCTGGTCGCCTCGCCGATCTCCGGCAGCCGTGCGCGTGACGGCGCGGCCGTGATGTCGACCAGGGGCACCAGCGAATGCATCTGCATGGCCATGCGAACCATGTCGGTGTCGTACAGTTCGTTGATTTCGTGCCGGGCACGCACATAGGTCATGCCGATCGTCAGCAGCCACACCACGGGGGCCGCGATCAGCACGGCCAGGATCAGGCGCCGCTGCAAGGTCATGCGCAGTCCTCGGCCGCGCCCAGCGTGTAGCCGGCGCCGCGAAACGTGCGGACGATCTTCGGATGGATCTTTCGGCGCAAGTGGTGGATATGCACCTCGAGCGTGTTGCTTTCGAGGCCGGCCTGCCAGTCATAGAGCTTGTCGCGCAGGAAATCACGCGTCAGCAGGCGATTTGGATGCGCCAGCAGCAATTCGAGCAGCATGGCCTCGCGGCTGGTCAGGTCCACCGGCTTGCCATGCCAGAAGGCCTGCCTGGCCGCCGGGTAAAACTCCAGCGCCCCGTGGCGCCAGACCGGCGCCGAGTTGCCGGCCGCACGGCGCGTCATGGCGCGCAGCCGCGCCGCCAGTTCGTCTAGCGAGATCGGCTTGACGAGATAGTCGTCCGCGCCGGAGTCCAGGCCAGTGATGCGGCTTTCGATGGCGTCGCGCGCCGTCAGCACCAGGACCGGAATCTGGCAGCCGCGCTCGCGCCAGCGAGTCAGCCAGGTCATGCCGTCGTCGCCCGGCAGCCCAAGGTCCAGCACCACGGCATCGTATTGCACCACGCCAAGCGCATGATCCGCCTCGCGCCGGTGGTGAACCAGTCGACGACGTATCCCGTCAGCTGCAGCCCGTGCAACAACCCGTCGCCCAGCATGGGGTCGTCCTCAACAATAAGAATTCTCATTTCCAGGCCCAATTTTTAGCGATATAGGCCAACAAAGGGCGATAAAGCCATGGCAAATCACGCAACCGCCATTTTGCCCAAACTTCCTTAATCTGCCATTAAGGTTCGTCACTTATCCTCCCATGTTGCCCTGAGCCGGCCGCTTGTCCGATTTCCATCCGACAATCGTTGCCACGCGGCATTGCCCGGTTTCCGGCCCGATATTTGCCACGCCACCTATTTTCCTTAATGCTCCGAGGTTCCGACCGCCTGACGGGCGAGCACGACACGCTTGCCTCGCAAGCTGCCCTGCCGTGGCATAGGCGCCGCTTCGGCGGCGTTCCGCTGATGGTGCTGGCCGGCGTCTGCGCGGTGATCGTGCTGCTGTGGTTCGGTACGCTGGGCATGCGCCACCTGATCGGACCCGATGAAGGCCGCTATGCGGAAATCGCGCGCGAGATGTTCGTCAGCGGCGACTGGGTGACGATCCGCTACAACGCGCTGAAGTATTTTGAGAAGCCGCCATTCCACATGTGGGTGACGGCGCTGTCTTATGCGGTGTTCGGCATTGGCGACTGGCAGGCGCGGCTGTGCGTAGCCCTGGCCGGTGCCATCGGCCTGGTGGCGTCCGTGCTGGCTGCGAACCGCTGGTTTGGCGCGCGCGCAGCACTGCTCACCGGGCTGGTTCTGGTCGCAGCGCCGATGTGGAGCGTGGCAGCGCATTTCAACACGCTGGACATGACGCTGTCGGGAGCCATGGCCTGCGTGCTGGCGTTCATGCTGCTTGCGCAGCACCCCGATGCCACCCCCGCCGTCCGCCGCAACTGGATGCTCGCGTGCTGGCTGGCCATGGGCGTGGCCATCCTGACCAAGGGACTGGTCGGCCTGGCGCTGCCCGGGCTGGTGCTCGTGATCTACATGATCATCACCCGTGATCTTGCCCTGTGGCGCCGCCTGCATCTGGTGAGCGGCATCGCGCTGATGCTGCTGGTCGCCGTGCCGTGGTTCTGGCTGGTGTCCGAACGCAATCCGGAGTTCCTGCGCTTCTTCTTCATCCACGAGCACTGGCAGCGCTACACGTCGAACGTGCATTCCCGCAAGGGTCCGCTGCTCTACTTCGTGCCGCTCGTGCTCGGCGGTTTCCTGCCGTGGCTGGGCCTGGTTCCGCGCATGTGGCGCGCGGTGCGCGAGCGCGCCGGCGTGACGGCCGGCTCCGCGCCGCGGCCGTTCCAGCCCGCCCTGCTCGCCGCCATCTGGGCCGTCGCCATCTTTGGCTTCTTCAGCCTGTCGCACTCGAAGCTGCCTGGCTATATCCTGCCGATCTTCCGGCGCTGGCATCCTCGGCGGCGTCGCGCTGGATTCGATCTCCGAACGCTCCTGGCGCCGCCAGCTTGTGGCCGGGCTGGCAATCGGGGCAATCGGACTGCTGGCAAGCCTGCGTCGCCACGCTGAACTCGAACAACACACCCAATGCGCTGTATCGCGCCTATGCCATCTGGGCGGCAGTCGCGTTCGGGCTGATCATCGCCAGCACGCTCGCCGCCCGCTGGCTGCTGCCGCGGCGAGGACTGATGGCAAGCATCACGGTCTACGCACTCGGCATGTGCATCGCGTTCACCGCCGCGCTGCTCGGCCATGAAGTCATCGGCCGCTCGGCTTCGGGCATCGACATGATCGCGCCCGTGGCGCGCGTACTGCGGCCGGAGATGAAGCTATACAGCGTGCGCGTGCTGGATCATACGCTGCCGTGGTACCTGCACCACCCGCTGGTCATGGTCGAACGCCCTGACGAACTGGAATTCGGCGTTACCCAGGAGCCGCAGAAATGGCTGCCGACCACTGCGGCGTTCCTCGCCGCGTGGCAGGACGGCAAGCCCGCCATGGCGATCATGTCGCCACAAACCTTCGCCGAACTGAGCCAGCAGGCGCCCATGTACGTGGTCGCGCGCGACTGGCGCCGCGTAGCCGTGGCCAACTTTGCCGTGAACATCCCGGCACAGCCGCGCTAAACCGGCATCGGCGTATCTTTACGCTTAACCCATGCAACAACCCACTTCCATGCAAGGCAAGAAAGTCCTCATCCTTGGCGTCAACGGCTTCATCGGCCACCACCTGACGCGCCGCATCCTGGAAACCACGCCGTGGGAGGTCTACGGCATGGACATGTCGTCCGACCGCCTCGGTGACCTGGTCGACCATCCGCGCA
>LRMT01000067.1 GCA_001725945.1 Cupriavidus sp. UYMMa02A
AGTCGGGCAATCTGCGCAAGCGTGTCACCTTTGCGCCACCGTTCCCACATCAGTGCCTTTTGAGTCTCGGTGTAGTAGATCCGCCGTCTTGTTTCATTTGCAGCACCCCTCAGGCTCGCAAAGCCTTTAGTGTGTTGCATCGACCGGTTGAATCCGCACCTCGTGAGCGACGATCAGATGGTGCTTGGCATCAACGGCCATCTGTACGTTGTAGC
>LRMT01000068.1 GCA_001725945.1 Cupriavidus sp. UYMMa02A
CCCACGCCAGCGTTGCCGGGTCGGCCAGCACGGCAGGCCGGCGGCCCCGCATGGATCACGCCGGCACCATACAGCAGCACGCCCGGCCGCCAGCGGCGGGTGCGGGACGGCATCTGGTTCCTGCCGGATGCGGGCAGCGAGAGCGGGGGTTTCATCTCGGACGACTTCATAGTGCCTGGCTGCCGTGGCTGGGCTGACGATCGATTGCCGGCGCGGGCGCAGGATGGCCGAGAACCATAGCGCCAGCACGGCACCCGGGCCGACGGTCAGCCCGAACGCTTGAGCAGCGGCAGGTCGGACCAGGCCAGCAGGCCGAAGGCGGCCACCGTGGTCAGGTTGGCGAGCAGCAGTGATACCAGTGTATGCGCGGAAATCGCTGTCGCCGGTCCCGCGCGGCCTGCGCCGTTGAAGAACAGCGCGTAGTTCGAGCCCACCGCCACAAGCAGCAGCAGGCCGACCAGATGCAGCAGGTTCAGCGGCTGCCCGAGCGCGGCCAGGCCGCCCATGACCGCGAGCGCCGCCGCGACCAGTGGCAGCACCGTGGCCAGCACGCGACGCGGCGAGCGCAGCGCCACAGAGAGCAGCACGAGGATCGCGAGCACGCCGCCGAGTGACAGGTGCAGCGCTTCGCGCATATAGCCGCCGTAGAGCTGGTCGGACTCGCGCTTGAGGTCGACAAACAGTGCATGGCTGACACCGGCGCGTTCCAGCGCGGCGCGTATCGGCTGGCTGTCCAGCACATCGGTGGACTTGGCGGATGCCGGTGCGCGCAAGGGCAGGGTGGCGGTCCAGTGGTCGCTGCGCTGCGTGAGCAAGGCGTCGATCGCGAGCGCATGGATGTGCCTTTCAGGTCCTCGCGCCGCAGCGGCGGTGCCGTGCGCGCTTGCGCGGCCTCGGCCAGGAACGGCGCGAACAGGTCCGGGCGCACTGGCTGCTGCGCGACCGCATGCGCAGGCGTTGCGCCAGGCTCGTCTGGCGGCGGCAGGCTG
>LRMT01000069.1 GCA_001725945.1 Cupriavidus sp. UYMMa02A
TGACAGCGGGGGCCGCGTTTACTGCGCTGTCATCCCAGCTCACATAAACCGTATCTCGATCGATCCAATCAACGCTGTGGTGACCGGAATCTGGTAGTTCGAATCCGTTCTCAACAAACGCACGCGCCTCCACGTCGAATTCCCGCACGATACAAGTATCGGAACCGCCGGGCGAAAGGAAGACCAGTGCGCGATCAGCAGTGGGATAAATAAGATCAAAGCCGGCCAGAGCCCAGCGCGTGCCGTCCCCGTTTCGGTTGTTCAAGTCAAGCGCATCGACCTCCAGTACCACTTCCCATTGTGGGTTGCCCTCGATCCAGGCATTCCAGGGCGTACGCCGTACGAAACCGAGCGGATGCGCTCCGTCAAGCCAAGTATTGTAAGCCCAGTTACCCCGGCGCGAGCATATGACGATGCGATCTTGGGCAATCATGGTCTCGACGAGCCGCTTAGTTAGCACGTCGGCGGCTGACGTGCGTCCGTACATTTCCATAGTACGGGCTGTCTGAGCGAGAACCCATGAATTGACAGTGGGACTATCGAGTTTTTCGAGATCGATATACGGATCGGCAGCGTTACGTGTCGGCGGCCAAATAATTTTGATTGCGAATTTATCATAATGAATCATCCATTAAAGTTCTTTCAGAAGGAACAGCTTCAGGCTTTAAAATCGCCCGATTCGGTTCAACTAATCGTGCGATTACGCCATGGTTGAGGTAGGCGAGTTCCATGATGATTTGCGCGCTGCGCGGCACATCGATTGACCACCACTCGCCACACGTGACCTGCGCGTCCAACTCGATCGAGCCAGAGGTTTTCGACTTGCCCCGAAACCAGCATCGCAAGCAAGCTCTTGCGAAGGCAGTTACGTCCGACCACGCAGCTCAGCGTATTGTCGCTGCCAAGGTCAGCGAATCGAATGGTGTGCCGCCGTTGCCGAAGCGAAACGAAAAGTGAAGGATCCTGTACAACGTGCTTGTCGAACGCACGCATGCCTGGCTTGCCGGGTTAGGCAAGCTGCGCATTCGCTTTGAACGGCGCCTCGATATCCTTCTCGCTCTGCTCAAGCTCGCGTGCGCGGTCATCTGTTCCCGAATTCGTCGAGGAGTTTTGTTAGCCGGTCTAAGCCACTAGGGAAACGCTGATCAATGAGGTCGGCGAGCAGCGATGCAGGTAATCCCGATTTCTGCTTTCGCAATGTGAGAGAAGAAGGCCAGTTCAGCACGGTATTTGCCTTGCTTCGCACCTGTCCTCGCGCACT
>LRMT01000070.1 GCA_001725945.1 Cupriavidus sp. UYMMa02A
CCGATCAGCCAGCGCTGCAGCGGCTGCTCCTCGGCTTCGGCGGCATGCAGCGCGGTCAGCGGGGAACCGCCGGCCAGCGCCAGTTGCGCCTCGGCGTCGGCCACGCCCTGGCTCTTGAGCCAGGCCAGCGCCGCGTCCGGCGTCGGCCGTTGCGCGGAGAACTGGCGGCAGCGGGAAAGAATGGTCGGCAGGATCCGGTCCAGTCGGTCGGTGACGAGCAGGAACACCGTCGACGACGGCGGCTCCTCCAGCGTCTTGAGCAGGGCGTTGGCCCCTTCGACCTGCAGCGCGTCGAGCGGGTAGATCACCACCACGCGCAGCCCCGCCCGGTGCGTCCCCACCCCAACCGCCTCGATCAGCGCGCGCACCTGCTCCATGCGGATGATCTTGCTGGGCGCCTTTTTCTTGCCGCTATCATCGGCCTCGCCTTCGCCGCCGGTCTCCAGCGCCTCGGGACGCACCACGGTGAAGTCAGGGTGGTTGCCCTGGCTGAACCAGTGGCACGCGGCACACTGGCCGCAGGGCTGGCCGTCGGGCCGAGGCGACTCGCACAGCAGGCCCTGCGCGAAGTGCAGCGCCAGATCACGCTTGCCTGTGCCCTGCTGGCCATGGATCAGCAACGCATGGGGGAGCCGTTCGCGCAGCGCGCCAAGCCGTTGCCAGTCTTCCGTTTGCCAGGGATAGAGCATGCGAATCAGTCAGTTAGCGGGGAAAATCTGAAGTACTACCTTCATTGGCCCACCGTTGCGGAAGTCACAAGGCAACGGATGGGCAGCAATATTATCGATCAAAATAATGCTTCAAAATCAAAGCACTGAGATGATCTTCTCGAGTTCCTCACGAATTGCCTCGATGCTCTGGGTGGCGTCGATCACACGGAACCGCTGAGGTGCCTGCGCGGCGCGGCGCAGGTATTCGGCGCGCGTGCGTTCGAAGAAACCCGGGACTCGGCCTCGAACTTGTCGGGTTCGCGCGCGCCGGCCAGGCGTGCGCTGGCGGTTTCCAGCGGCACGTCGAACAACAGCGTCAGGTCCGGCTGCAGGCCATCCTGCACCCAGTCTTCCAGCGCTTCCAGCCGCGCAGTGGCCAGCCCCCTGCCGCCACCCTGGTAGGCAAAGGTCGCATCGGTAAACCGGTCGGAGATCACCCAGTCGCCCCGCGCGAGCGCCGGCTCGATGACCTCGGCGATATGTTCGCGGCGCGCCGCGAACATCAGCAGCGCCTCGGTTTCCAGGTGCATCTTCCGGTGCAGCAGGATCTGCCGCAGGTCTTCGCCCAGCGGCGTGCCGCCCGGTTCGCGCGTGGTGACTACGGCCGGGATGTCCTTGCGCTCGCGCAGGCGCCCCGCCACCCAGTCGATATGGGTGCTCTTGCCGGCGCCGTCGATGCCTTCGAAGGTAATGAATTTTCCGCGCATGGATGCCTATTTGCCGCGCTGGTACTGGTCGACCGCGCGGTTGTGTTCGGGAAGCGTGTTGGAGAAATGGCTGGTGCCGTTGCCGCGCGCGACGAAGTACAGCGCATCGGACGGGGCCGGCGCAGTCGCCGCCGCCAGCGAGGCCAGGCCGGGCAGCGCGATCGGCGTCGGCGGCAGGCCGGTACGGGTGTAGGTATTGTACGGCGTGTCGGTCTGCAGGTCGCGCTTGCGCAGGTTGCCGTCGAAGTGCTCGCCGATGCCGTAGATCACCGTCGGATCGGTCTGGAGCATCATGTTCTTGCGCAGCCGGTTGACGAAGACCGCGGCGATCATCGGCCGCTCGATGGCCTGGCCGGTTTCCTTCTCTACGATCGACGCCATCACCAGCGCTTCGTACGACGTCTTGTACGGCAAGTCCGCCGAACGCGCGTTCCATGCCTCATTGAGCCGCCGCTGCATGGCCTTGTAGGCATGCCGGTACAGCTCGATATCGCTGCTGCCGCGCGCAAACAGGTAGGTGTCGGGGAAGAACAGCCCTTCCGGCGTGGCTTCCGTGGCGCCGATTGCCTTCATCAACTCGGCATCGGACATGTCCTTCGTGTCGTGGCGCAGCGCCGGGCTGGCGTCCACGGCGGCGCGCATCTTGCGGAATTCCCAGCCCTCGATCACCGTGACGACATAGTGGGTGACCTCTCCGCGTGCGAGCTTGCCGACCACGCCAAGCGGCGTGATGCCCGATTCGAACGTGTAGCCGCCGGCCTTCAGGTCCGGACCGTGGCCGGTCACCCGGACCAGGAGCTGGAACAGGCGCGCGTCCATGCCGACCCCGCCGCGCTGGAGCTGGCGGCCGACGCTGGCGACACCGGAATTGGGCTTGATGACGACTTCGACCGGCGATGTGGACAAGCCCAGCGGCTGGTTGGCCCACCACGCGAAAGCGCCGGCAGCAGCCGCGGCGATAACCAGGACAATGAGTCCCAGGCGCAAGAAAAGACGTTTCATGAAATCCGTTCAGTCTCGGCAGCGCCCGTGCCGCGGGTGGGCGACTCCTGCCCGCGCCGCGCGCGCCTCCGGCGCCGGCTGAAATGCCGGCAGCCCCATATAATACCGGGAGCCTTGCGCCGCCACGACCTTGCCGGTCCGCAACACGCGACGCGCACCAGC
Source organism: Cupriavidus sp. UYMMa02A (assembly GCA_001725945.1). Lineage (GTDB taxonomy): Bacteria > Pseudomonadota > Gammaproteobacteria > Burkholderiales > Burkholderiaceae > Cupriavidus. The sequence goes on from LRMT01000070.1 coordinate 2,582, forward strand.
CCAACGCACCCAACAGCCTGATCGGAATGCCTGAAATGAATGCCCCAGCCAAGGACCTCGCCGCCAGCTTTGACGCCCTCCAGAATAGTGGCGTTGTCTGCGCACCGTCCGGGCTCGGATGGATCCGCGTAGCGGGCGACGATGCCGCCGCCTTCCTGCACACGCAACTGACCAACGCAGTCGAAGACCTCGCCCCGGGTGCTGCGCGCCTGGCCGGCTATTGCTCGGTCAAAGGCCGGCTGCAGGCCAGCTTCCTGATGTGGCGCGATGCTGATGGCGTCGTGCTGCAACTGTCGGCCGACATCCTGCCCGCGCTGCAGAAACGCCTGAGCATGTTCGTACTGCGCGCGAAGGCGAAGCTCAGCGATATCACCCCTGCTGTGGCCGTGCTCGGCGTGGCAGGGCCGCAAGCCGCCCAGGCGCTGGCCAAGGCCGGGCTGCCCGCGCCCGGGGCGGTGTTCGCCACGGCTGATGCCGACGGTACGACAGTGATCCGTGTACCGGACGCCGCCGGCCAGCCCCGCTGGCAAGTCGTGGCACGCGCAGAACGCGCCGGCGAAATCCGCACCGCGCTGGCGGGCCTGCTGGCCGACGCCGATGCGGCACTGTGGGACTGGCTCGACGTCCAGTCCGGCATCCCGCGCATCGTCACGGCGACGCAGGAGCAGTTCGTGCCGCAGATGGTCAACTTCGAGCTGGTCGGCGGCGTCAATTTCCGCAAGGGCTGCTATCCGGGCCAGGAAATCGTGGCCCGCAGCCAGTATCGCGGCACGCTCAAGCGCCGCATGTGGCTCGTTCAGGGCGACGGCGCCGTGCCGGCACCGGCCGCGGAGGTCTTCCGCCCGGAAGACCCGGCCCAGCCGTGCGGCATGATCGTCAACGCCGCCCCGGCACCCCAGGGCGGTTGGGCCGCGCTTGCCGAGCTCAAGATCGAGGCCGCCACGGCCGCCTGCACCTTGCAGCGTGGACGGCGCCGCGCTGACGGTGGGCGGCCTCCCCTACGAAGTGCCGCTGCCGGACGCCGTCCAGGCTGCCGGCTGACCCGCAGGACGCTGCCATGAGCGATCACCTCTACGTCTATTTCAACGTCCCCGAAGCCCATGCGGCGCAAGCGCTGCCGCACTGGCACCGCTGGATGGAGACGGTTGCCGAGGCGACCGGAATTGGTGGTACGCTGATGCGCAGGCCCGAAACCCGCGCCGGCGTGCAAACCTGGATGGAATGCTATGCCGACGTGCCACCCGCCTTCGACGCCACGCTGGCAGGCTTGTGGCGCCAGAGCGGGCTCGAGCAGTGGGTGGACGGCGAGCGCAAGGTCGAGCACTTCGTCGACCTTGACATGCTGTAGCCCCCCTTCGCAGTCAACGCAGTAAAGGAAGCAAAGCAATGTGCCTGATCCTGGTTGCCTGGCAATCGCACCCGGACTATGCCCTGGTGGTGGCCGGCAATCGCGACGAATTCTATGCCCGACCGGCAGCACCGGCGCACTGGTGGCAGGATGCCTCGCACGTGCTTGCCGGCCGCGACCTGGCCGAGGTGATCGGCGAGGCCGGCACCTGGATGGGCGTCGCTGGAGACGGCCGCTTTGCCGCATTGACCAACTACCGCGCGCCGTCGGAAAAGCGCACCGATGCGCGATCGCGCGGCGAACTGGTGTCCGGATTCCTGCGCGGGCAGGACGCCCCTGCCAATTACCTCGGCGCACTCGCAGGCTCTGATGGCAGCTACAACGGCTTCAACCTGCTGGCGAGCGATCTGAACGAACTCTGGTGGTACAGCAACCGCTCCGCATCACGCCAGCCGCAGCGGCTGCGCCCGGGGCTGTATGGCTGTCCAACGCGCTGCTCGATACGCCGTGGCCCAAGGTGCGCAGCCGCGTGGGCGCGCTCGCGGAGGTGCTGGCGGCCGATACCGGCCATGCCAATGCCAGCGCCGAACCCTATCTGAAAATGCTCGCCGACAACCGCCAGGCTGCCGATTTCGAGTTGCCGTCGACCGGTGTCGCCCCGGAGTGGGAAAACTGCTGTCGTCGGCCTTCATCCGCTCGGGCAACTACGGCACGCGCGCCAGCACCGTGCTGCGCGTGCGCCATGACGGACGCTTCGACCTGAGCGAGCGCAGCTTCGATGCCAGCGGCCAGACCGGCGAGGTTTCCTACCGCGGCAAGCTGAACCTCGCGCGCGATACGGGCACCGTGCCGGCGCCGCGCTGATCAGGCATCGAGCCGTTTGCGCATCTCTACGTGCGGGATGCCCGCTTCCTCGAATTCATCGCCGACCTGGGCAAAGCCGACGCGCGCATAGAACGGCGCGGCATGGGTCTGGGCATTGAGCACGAGTTCGGGGTAGCCTAGCTCGGTGGCCTTCTTCATCAGCGCATCGAGCACCAGCGCGCCCACTCCGGTGCCGCGCACCGAGCCGAGCACCGCCATGCGGCCGATATGCCCATCCGGCAGCAGCCTCCCCGTGGCAACCGGTGTGCCATCGTCGGCCAGCGCCAGCGCGTGCCAGCTCGGCTCATCCCATTCGTCCCACTCCAGCTCCACCGGCACGCCCTGCTCTTCGACGAATACGGCATAGCGGATGGCGCGAGCGCGTTCCAGCGCTTCGGACCAGGGGCAGATCAGGACGGTAACAGGCATGGCAGGGTAAGAATAATGACGGTGAAGGCAGGCGGGTCTGCGCGAGAGGCAATGCGGCGGCCGCATGATACGCCACAAGTCTGTCAGCCACGCCCGCACCGGCTTTGGGAACATGCACCATATCAGGGTTTACGTGCACTAACAGATCAACGTTAAATTTGTATGATGACCTGACTACCTGATGACCCGATAAGGCCATGTTCCAAAGTCCCGGCCCGCGCCCTGACCGACAACGTCGCAGAACAACTGCTCGACAAGATCCAGAGCGGCGCCTTCGCGCGCGGCGACAAGCTGCCGACCGAAGCCGTGCTGTCCGAAGAGTTCGGCGTGAGCCGCACGGTGATCCGGGAAGCGATCTCGCGACTCAAGTACGAGGGCGTGGTCGAGTCGCGCCAGGGCAGCGGCGTATTCGTGACCGAGCAGGCTGGCATCCGCCCGCTGCGGATCGACTACACCGACACAGGCACGCTGGAATCGGTGCTGCAGATCGTCGAACTGCGCCGCGCCATCGAAGCCGAAGTGGCCGCGCAGGCCGCACGCCGCCGCACCGACGCCACCATGACGGCCATTGATGCCGCGCTGGCCCGCCTTGACACGGAGGTGGCCGAAGGCGGAGACGGCGTCGCCGCGGACGTGGCCTTTCACCGCGCGATCGCCGCGGCAACGGGCAACCCATATTTCCTCAAGACGCTGGAATTCCTGAGCCAGTACCTGGAAGCCGCCACGCTTGTAACGCGGACCAACGAGGCGCGCCGCGCCGACTTCTCACGCCAGGTACGCGAGGAACACCAGGCCATCGTCGCCGCCATCCGCGCAGGCGACGCGCTGGCCGCGCGCAACGCCGCGCAGAACCACATGTACAACGCCGCCCGCCGCCTGTCCCACCTCGGCCAGGACGAAGCGGATGACGAGCGTTCGGGCATGCCGAGCTGACACGGCGCCCCTTTATCGATTGACCTGCCTTACCTGCATCAGGAGTTTTCTATGTCCCGGAATATCGGCGTAATCGGCCTTGGCGCCATGGGCAATGGTGTCGCGCACTCGCTGCTGCGCGCCGGCTTCACCGTGCACGCCTGCGACCTGCGGCCCGAGGTGCTGCAGCGCTTTGCCGATGCCGGCGGCGTGCCGTGCGCGAGCCCTGCCGAACTGGGCGGCCGCTGCGATGTCGTGATCACGCTCGTGGTCAATGCCCAGCAGACCGAGGCCGTGCTGTTCGGCACAGACGGCGCCGCTACGGCGATGCGCCCGGGCACTCTGGTCATCGCAAGCGCGACCGTGCCGCCCGCCTTTGCCGAAGCCCTGGGCCGACGCCTTGGCGAGCAAGGCATCCTGTTGCTCGACGCCCCGGTGTCCGGCGGCGCCGCACGCGCGGCCAGCGGCGAGATGACGATGATGACGTCCGGCCCCGCCGAAGCCTATTCGCTCGCCGAGGACGTGCTGGCCGCGATCTCCGGCAAGGTCTACCGCCTTGGCGACGCGCATGGCGCCGGCTCCAAGGTCAAGATCATCAACCAGTTGCTGGCCGGCGTGCATATCGCCGCCGCAGCCGAAGCCATGGCGCTCGGCCTGCGCGAAGGCGTGGACCCGGATGCGCTGTACGACGTCATCACGCACAGCGCCGGCAATTCATGGATGTTCGAGAACCGCGTGCCGCATATCCTGTCGGGCGACTACACGCCGCTGTCCGCCGTCGACATCTTCGTCAAGGACCTCGGCATGGTGCTCGACACCGCGCGCACCAGCAAATTCCCGCTGCCGTTGTCCGCGGCCGCGCACCAGATGTTCATGATGGCCTCCACCGCCGGCCACGGCGGCGAGGACGATTCCGCCGTGATCAAGATCTTCCCCGGCATCGAACTGCCGGCCAAGGCAGAGTGAGGCGACGCGCATCATGACGGCAATCCAGCAACAAGACCGCCCGCTGCTCGGCTGCATCGCCGACGACTTCACCGGCGCCACCGACCTGGCCAACACGCTGGTGCGCAACGGCATGCGCACGGTCCAGACCATTGGCGTTCCGGAGGCCGGCGCCGCCCAGGACATCGGCCACGCCGATGCCATCGTGGTCGCGCTGAAGTCGCGCACCGTTCCCGCCGCCGATGCCGTGGCGCAATCGCTGGCCGCACTCGCTTGGCTGCGCGCGCAGGGCTGCCGGCAGTTCGTCTTCAAGTACTGCTCGACCTTCGATTCAACCGCAGCCGGCAATATCGGCCCCGTCGCCGAAGCGCTGCTCGCAGCGCTGGACAGCGACTTCACGATTGCCTGCCCGGCCTTTCCCGAGAATGGCCGCACCATTTACCGCGGCCACCTGTTCGTCGGCGATGTGCTGCTGAACGAATCGGGCATGGAGCACCATCCGCTCACGCCGATGACCGATGCCAACCTCGTGCGCGTCCTGCAGCGGCAGAGCCAGGGCAAGGTCGGCCTGCTGCGCTATGACGCTGTCGCGCGCGGCGCGGTGGCTTCGGCCGGACAGATCGAGTCACTGCGCGCCGATGGCGTACGCCTGGCGATTGCCGATGCGGTTTCCGACACCGACCTGTTCACGCTGGGCGAAGCCTGCGCCGGTCTTCCGCTGATCACAGGCGGTTCCGGTATCGCACTCGGCCTGCCCGAGAATTTCCGCCGCGCGGGCCTGCTGCCGCAGCGTGGCGATGCCGCATCGGTGCCGCGTATCGACGGTCACGGCGTGGTGCTGGCCGGCAGCGCGTCGCGCGCGACCAACGGGCAGGTGGCACGCTGGCTCGAACAGGGCCGCCCGGCGCTGCGCATCGACCCGCTTGCGCTC
>LRMT01000071.1 GCA_001725945.1 Cupriavidus sp. UYMMa02A
CAGCGTCTTCCCGCCCCCCCGATGCTGACCATGGCCCAGGCGCTCGATGCGCTGCTGGCCGCCGCCCGTCCGCTGGCCCAGGTCGAGCAGGTCGATACCCTCGCCGCCAACGGCGCGTGCTGGCCCGACCGGTCACCAGTTCCCTGCAGGTGCCGCCTGCCGACAATACGTCGATGGACGGCTACGTAATGCGCGCGGCGACGTGCCCGCCGCCGGTACTCGACTGCCGGTGTCGCAGCGCATTCCGGCCGGGCATGTCGGCACCGAACTGGCCCAGGGCACCGCTGCGCGCATCTTCACCGGCGGGTTGATCCCGCCCGGCGGCGATGCGGTGGTGATGCAGGAGCAATGCGTGGCGGATGGCCATGACGTGATCGTCAACCATGTGCCGCAACCAGGGGAGTGGATTCGCCGCGCGGGCGAGGATATCGAAGCGGGCAGTATGATCCTGCCTGCCGGCACGCGCCTCATGCCGCAGGCGCTAGGCCTGGCCGCGTCGGTGGGCCAGGCGCGGCTGGATGTGGTGCGCCGCGTGCGCGTCGCCGTGTTCTTCACGGGCGACGAACTGGCCATGCCCGGCGAGCCGCTCAAGCCGGGCGCCATCTACAACTCGAACCGCTTCACGCTGCGCGGCCTGCTGGAAAACCTTGGGTGCGAAGTCAGCGACCTCGGCATCGTGCCCGATACGCTGGCCGCCACGCGCGAGACGCTGCGCAAGGCTGCGCAGGGCCACGACCTGATCATTACGTCGGGCGGGGTCTCGGTCGGCGACGAAGACCACGTCAAGCCCGCGGTGGAAGCTGAAGGCCGGCTGGACATGTGGCAGATCGCGATCAAGCCGGGCAAGCCGCTGGCGTTCGGGCAGGTGAACAACGGCAGCAGCGATGCGGCGTTCTTCCTGGGCCTGCCGGGCAACCCGGTGTCGAGCTTCGTTACGTTCCTGCTGTTCGTGCGGCCCTTTATCCTGCGCCTGCAGGGCGTGGCCGACGTGACGCCGCGGCGCCTGCCGCTGCGCGCCGATTTCGAACTGAAGAAGGGCGATCGCCGCAACGAGTTCCTGCGCGCGCGCATTAACGCCAAGGGTGGCCTGGACCTGTTCCCGAACCAGAGCTCGGGCGTGCTGACCTCCACGGTGTGGGGCGACGGCCTGATCGACAACCCGCCCGACCGGGCGATCGCGCACGGCGATACCGTGCAGTTCATTCCGTTTGACAGCCTGCTGGCATAGCGGGGGGCAGATGGTGCAAGAAGTCGTGATGAACATCGAACTACGTTTCTTTGCCAGTGTGCGCGAACAACTCGGCGTTGCCGGGGAACGCGCCGAAGTCCCGGGCGACGTGCGCACGGTGGGCGAGCTGCGCCAGTGGCTGCGCGCCCGCGGCGGTGCCTGGGCCGAAGCCCTGGCCGAGGGCCGCGCGTTGCGCATGGCCGTGGACCACGCGGTCGCACGCGCCGATACGGCCATTGCCAACGGCTGCGAGGTGGCTTTCTTCCCGCCGGTGACCGGAGGCTGAGATGAGTGTCAGGGTACAGCGCGAGGATTTTGACCTCGGCGCCGAAGTGATGGCGCTGCGCGCCGGACGGCCCGCCGTGGGCGCGGTGGCAAGCTTTATCGGCACTGTGCGCGATGTCAGCGAGGGCAGCGCCGTCAGTGCGATGGAGCTCGAGCACTATCCGGGCATGACCGAGAAGGCGCTGATGCAGATCGAGGCCGCCGCGTGCGCGCGCTGGGAACTGCTCGGCGTGACCATCATCCACCGCGTCGGGCCGCTGCAGCCGCAGGACCAGATCGTGATGGTGGCGGTGGCGTCCGCGCATCGCGGCAATGCATTTGCGGCGTGCGAATTCATCATGGACTACCTCAAGTCCGAAGCGCCGTTCTGGAAAAAGGAAGAAACGCCGGAAGGCGCGCGCTGGGTCGATGCCCGCGTGACCGACGACGCCGCCCTGAAGCGCTGGGGAATTCCGTCCTTCAACGCCAGCGGCTCTGACGCCGGCGGCGACGGCGAGGCCTGATGGGACCGCTCGGTTTTGTGGCGGTCGGCGTTGGCGCCGCGCTGGGCGCATGGCTGCGCTGGGGATTCTCGATCACATGGAACGCCTTGAACCCGGCCTTGCCATACGGCACGCTGGCCGCCAACCTGCTGGGCGGCTACCTGATCGGGATGGCTGTCGGCTTCTTCGATTCCCATGCCGGATTGCCGCCCGAATGGCGGCTGCTGGCCATCACGGGTTTCCTCGGCGGCCTGACGACTTTTTCCACCTTTTCGAGCGAGGTGCTGGCCAACCTGATGTCTGGCGACTATGGCTGGGCGCTCCTGCATGTGGTCACCCACCTGGGCGGCTCGCTGCTGCTTGCGGCCGTGGGTTTGTGGACCTACCGCCTGCTGGCCTGAACGCCGGGCCGCGAATGCGGACGGCTTGCCTGCGTTGCGGGGGCTCCGTGCGCCGGTGTGCTCCCGGCTTCGGGAAAGCCATGAATTGACAGCTGCCGCCAGCCTTTCATACGATGAAACATGAATCAGCCATCATGTTTCGCGGTGCCGCTCCGGGCGGAGGAGGCCGGGCGGCGGGCAGGTCGCGCGACGGTACACACAGAGGGCGTCCGAGCGCCACAGTGGAGACACGATGTCCCAGACCGAGTCCGGCAGGACTGAATCCGCCATTTGCCCGCCCAAGACCGCGCGCGGACAGAAGACGCGGCAGGCGCTGCTGCGTGCCGCCGAGAAGGTGTTCGGCGAGAAGGGTTACTACGTCGCGTCGATTTCCGAGATCACGCAGGAAGCAACGTGGCAATGGGTACCTTCTACCTGTACTTCAAGGACAAGGAAGACGTCTTCCGCGCGCTGGTCCAGCACATGCTGGAACTGCTGAGCGCGCACCTGCGCAAGCATGTCGAGCCGGCCACCAGCCAGATGGAGACCGAGCGGCTCGGCCTGAGGGCGTTCCTTTCCTTCGTTTCCCGCCACAAGAACCTCTACCGGATCGTGCTCGACGCGAATTCGGTGGACGAGACCATCTACAGCAGCTATTTCCAGGTCTTTGCCGACTTGTACGGCCGGCGCCTGGCCCGTGCGGCGGATCAGGGCGAGATCCGCCCCGGCGATGCCGAGGTGCGTGCCTGGTGCCTGATCGGCATCAGCAATTTCCTCGGCATGCGCTACGCGTTGTGGAAGCGCCCGGCGTCGATGGAAAAGGTGGTGGACTCCGCGATCGACCTGATTACGCACGGGCTCGCGGCGCGCTAGACAGCGAAGCCAGTCTGGTGCAGCATGGCGGCGGGCGAGCGGCGATCCGTCCCGGTAGTTTGCAGTACGCAGGTCTTCTCGGCATGAGTGGATAGCAAGCAAACCAAGGAGAGGTCCCATGCAGCAAGCCAGTATCCATTGCTTCAGCAAGACAATCCTCGCGGCAGCGGCAGCCGTGTTCGTCACCGCCTGCGGCGGTAGCGAAAGTGGCGGCGGCAACGGCAATCCAAATACGAAGCCCGCCAATATTGGCGTGGTGACAATCAAGGCGTACGACGGCGGCACCGATGACCTGCTGACCGCGGGCCTCGGCAAGGCCGGCCTGGCCAGCGCCACGGCGCCGCTTCCCGCCGATCCCAACGCGCCAACGGCGGCGGAGCTGCGCCGCTACGCGATCTACACGAACTACCGCGCCATTGCTGATACCACGGCCGGCGGTGGCTTCGGGACTTTCTACGGCCCCAATGTCGATGCACAGGGCAATGTCACTGCCGGCAGGGCAAGATCGCCGGCGTCGAGTATCTGGCCTTGTCGGACGACGGCAGCGGGCAGGAGAACGTGACGATGCTGGTGCAGATCCCGGATTCGTTCAATACGAGCAAGCCGTGCATGATCACCGCGACATCGTCCGGCTCGCGCGGGGTGTATGGCGCGATCTCCGTGGGCGAATGGGGGCTCAAGCGCGGCTGCGCGGTCGCCTATACCGACAAGGGCACCGGCGCCGCGCCGCATGATCTCGATACCGACACCGTGCCGCTGGTCGATGGCACGCGCGCCTCGCGCAGCGCGGCGGGCAGCAACGCCCAGTTCGCGGCGAGGCCCGGCAACTTGTCGCTGGCGGATTTCACCGCGCAGGCGCCGCATCGCCAGGCGTTCAAGCACGCCCATTCGCAGCGCAACCCCGAAAAGGACTGGGGCAAGTTCACATTGCAGGCCATCGAGTTCGGCATCTGGGCCATCAATGACCGCTTTGGGGTGGTGGCCGGCAATGGCGTGCGCCAGCGCACGATGGGCAAGGACAAGATCCTCGTGATTGCGTCGAGCGTTTCCAATGGCGGTGGTGCTGCGGTTGCGGCGGCGGAACAGGACACCACGGGCCTGATCGACGGCGTGGCCGTGGGCGAACCGAACCTGAACCTGCCCGCGAATGCGGGTGTGATCGTCAGGCGCGGCAACACGGCAGTGAGCGCCTCGGGACGCGTGCTGTACGACTACATCACCACGGCCAACCTGCTGCAGCTGTGCGCTTCGCAAGCTGTCGCGCTGGTCAACGCGCCGGCGTTCGCCACCAATCAGTTCTATGCGAACCGCTGCCAGACGCTGGCGGATAACAATGTCGTCGCCGGTACGACGACCGCTGACCAGGCGGCCAGTGCGCTGGAGCAACTGCATGCGGCGGGCTGGGAACCCGAATCGGATGCGTTGCATCCATCGCTGTCTGTGTTCGACACGGCCGCGTCGATCTCCGTCACGTACGCGAATTCGTATGCCCGTGCGAGCGTGACCGATCGCCTGTGCGGCTACAGCTTCGCCACCACGCTGGCCGACTTCAAGCCGGCGGCCATTGCGCCGGCGGTGCTCGCGTCGATGTTCTCGACGGGCAACGGTGTGCCGCCTACCAGTACCGTGCAGTTGATCAATGATCGCGACATTCAGCATGGGCCGTTCCTGAACGGCCAGTCGGTGTCGGCGTCCAGTAACCGAACCGATGTCAATTTCGACGGCGCCAGGTGCCTGCGCAACCTGCTGTCCGGCAGCGATAGCCAGGCGCTCGCGCTGCAAGCGGGCGTTGCGCAGACGCTGCGTTCGGGCAACCTGCGCGGCAAGCCGGCGCTGATCGTGCATGGCCGCAGCGATGGACTGCTGCCCGTCAACCACACGTCGCGGCCTTACCTCGGTTTCAACCGGCAGCAGGAAGGCGGGACCAGCAAGCTGTCGTATATCGAGGTCGAAAATGCGCAGCACTTCGATGCGTTTATCGGGGCCGTGTCCGGCTACAGCAACCGCTATGTGCCGCTGCACCTGTACCTGATCCGCGCGCTCGATGCCGTTTATGACAACCTGACCTCCGGCAAGCCGCTGCCACCGTCGCAGGTGGTGCGCACGATCCCGCGCGGCGGCGCCACGAATACCACCACCGCGCCGACGCTGTTGCCGGCCAATGTGCCGCCGATTGAGGCGAGTCCGGCGGTTGGCAACCAGATCGTAGTCAGCAGCGGCACCGTGCAGGTACCGGACTAATCGCCCCGGCCGCAGTGCAGAGAAAGGCGCTCGCGCGGGCGCGAGCGCCTCGGAATTTCAGTGCCGCTCCCCGCACTTGCGGGTGCCGCAAGATTGCTCGTGCACGCCCTTGAAATGTCGAGCCAAAGCCTTATCTTTCGGGAAGAGATCCAGTGTCCGGTCGGGCGAGCTCCCCAGCATCAGGACACTCACAGAGAGAGGGAATCCTATGCGTCTTGACAAACTGACTACCCGGTTCCAGGAAGCGCTGGCTGATGCGCAAAGTCTGGCACTGGCCAATGACAACCAATACATCGAACCGCAGCACCTGCTGCGCGCGCTGGTTGCGCAGAACGACGGCGCCGCCAAGGCGCTGCTGCAGCGCGCCGGCGTCAATGTGAACGGCTTGCAGACCGCGCTGGACGTAGCCATCAAGCGCCTGCCGCAAGTGCAGGGCACCAGCGAGGTCCAGGTGGGCCGCGAGCTGGTCAACCTGCTCAACGCCGCCGAGAAGGAATCGATCAAGCGCGGCGACCAGTTCATCGCCAGCGAGCTGTTCCTGCTTGCCGTGTCGGAAGACAAGGGCGAGGCGGGCCGCATTGCGCGCGAGAACGGGCTGAACCGCAAGCCGCTGGAAGCGGCCATCCAGGCCGTGCGCGGCGGCGATGCCGTCAACAGCGCCGACGCCGAAACGCAGCGCGAGGCACTCAAGAAGTACACCATCGACCTGACCGAGCGCGCCCGCATGGGCAAGCTCGACCCCGTGATCGGCCGCGACGACGAGATCCGCCGCGCGATCCAGATCCTGCAGCGCCGCACCAAGAACAACCCGGTGCTGATCGGCGAGCCGGGCGTGGGCAAGACCGCGATCGTGGAAGGCTGGCGCAGCGCATCGTCAATGGCGAGGTGCCAGAGAGCCTGAAGAACAAGCGCGTGCTGGTGCTCGACATGGCCGGACTGCTGGCCGGCGCCAAGTACCGCGGCGAGTTCGAGGAACGCCTGAAGGCGGTGCTGAGCGACGTCGCCAAGGACGAAGGCCAGACCATCGTCTTCATCGACGAGATCCACACCATGGTCGGCGCGGGCAAGGCCGAAGGCGCGATCGACGCGGGCAATATGCTCAAGCCGGCGCTGGCGCGCGGCGAGCTGCATTGCATCGGCGCGACCACGCTGGACGAATACCGCAAGTACATCGAGAAGGACGCCGCGCTCGAGCGCCGCTTCCAGAAGGTGCTGGTGGACGAGCCCTCGGTGGAGGCCACCATCGCCATCCTGCGGGGGCTGCAGGAAAAGTATGAGCTGCACCACGGCGTGGAGATCACCGACCCGGCCATCGTCGCCGCGGCGGAGCTGTCGCATCGCTATATCACCGACCGCTTCCTGCCTGACAAGGCGATCGACCTGATCGACGAGGCGGGCGCGCGCATCAAGATGGAAATCGACTCCAAGCCGGAGTCGATGGACAAGCTCGAACGCCGCACCATCCAGCTGAAGATCGAGCGCGAGGCGGTCAAGAAAGAGACCGACGAGGCGTCGATGAAGCGCCTGGAGCTGATCGAGCAGGAAATCACGCGCCTGGAGAAGGAGTATGCGGACCTCGACGAGATCTGGAAGGCCGAGAAGGGCGCCGCGCAAGGCACGGCCGCGCTGAAGGAAGAGATCGAGAAGATCAAGCTCGAGATCACCAAGCTGCAGCGCGAAGGCAAGCTCGACAAGGTGGCCGAGCTGCAGTACGGCAAGCTGCCGGGCCTGGAGGGCAAGCTCAAGGCCGCGACCGACGCCGAAGCGAGCGAGCAAAAGCAGCCAAACAAGCTGCTGCGCACGCAGGTGGGCGCCGAGGAAATCGCCGAAGTGGTGAGCCGCGCGACCGGCATCCCGGTGTCGAAGATGATGCAGGGCGAGCGCGAAAAGCTGCTGAAGATGGAAGACCGGCTGCACAACCGCGTGGTGGGCCAGGACGAGGCCGTGCGGCTGGTGTCCGATGCGATCCGCCGTTCGCGTGCGGGCCTGGCAGACGAGAACAAGCCCTATGGCTCGTTCCTGTTCCTGGGACCGACCGGCGTCGGGAAGACCGAGCTGTGCAAGGCCCTGGCCGAGTTCCTGTTCGATTCGGAAGAGCACCTGATCCGCATCGACATGAGCGAATTCATGGAGAAGCACAGCGTGAGCCGCCTGATCGGCGCGCCGCCGGGATATGTCGGCTACGAGGAAGGCGGTTACCTGACCGAGGCCGTGCGTCGCAAGCCGTACAGCGTGGTGCTGCTCGATGAAGTCGAGAAGGCCCACCCGGACGCTTCAACGTGCTGCTGCAGGTGCTCGACGACGGCCGCCTGACCGACGGCCAGGGCCGAACGGTGGACTTCAAGAACACGGTGATCGTGATGACGTCCAATCTGGGTTCGCAGATCATCCAGTCGATGGTGGGCGAGCCGCAGGAAGCGGTGAAGGGCGCCGTCTGGCAGGAAGTGCGCACGCATTTCCGGCCGGAGTTCCTGAACCGGATCGACGAAGTCGTGGTGTTCCACGCGCTCGACCAGAAGAATATCGAGTCGATCGCGCGCATCCAGCTGCAACGCCTGCAGGCCCGCCTGGCCCGCATGGACATGACGCTGGAGGTGAGCGAGCTGGCGCTGGAGAAGATCGCCAGCGCGGGTTACGACCCGGTGTTCGGGGCGCGTCCGCTCAAGCGGGCGATCCAGCAGCAGATCGAGAACCCGGTGGCGCGCGCTATCCTGGAAGGCAAGTTTGCCGCCAAGGACGTGGTGCCGGTGGATTACGTCGACGGCGAGTTCAGCTTTGGCCGTGCGTTGGACTGATCGGCGATGAATGAAAGGGCGCCCTTCGGGGCGCTCTTTTTTGCGTCGAATACTGCCCTTGGGCGGGAAAGGGTCGGCCCGCTGCACAACTCCTCGCCGACTTGACCTTGGTCAATCCGGAATCGACGCGGCCTCGCTAAGATTCTTTCTGTCATGGAGATGCGGGGGCGCTCTTCATGACTTGTCTACCCGTTTCCAAATGGAAACTTGGCCCGCACCGCTAATACGGTGCGGGCGTTCTTTTGGGCGCCCGGTTTTTCGGCTCAGGCCGCCATGTCGCCGGCCCGCGCAAATTCGTCGCGCCAGCCGCGCCCGATCTCTCCCGACCACGCCATTCCCAACGGCAGGTGGCCCGTTACGGCCCCGGCCGATGCCGTACGCAGGCATGTGCATATTTCCGCGCGATCTTATGCGGAAAACACGCAAGGTTCGGCGAAACCATTCGTTCCGTTCAGGTAGCCCCCTCGGTAGTCTTGCCTCAGACACAAGCCCGGCCACGAAAGGCGGGCAGCCAATCAGGCGCCCCCGAGCGCCATTCACGACACCTGACGGGAGCAACAAGATGATTCGCAAGCTGGCCATCGGCCTGGCCGCATTTGCCGCCATCGGCGCCGCGCAGACGGCGACGGCAACCAATCTGCTGAACGTTTCGTATGATCCGACGCGCGAACTGTACGTGGACGTGAACGCCGCCTTTGCCAAAGCCTGGAAGGCGCAAGGCGGAGACACCGTGACCGTGCGCCAGTCGCACGGCGGCTCGGGCAAGCAGGCCCGCTCGGTGATCGACGGGCTCGATGCGACGTGGTCACGCTGGCGCTCGGCTATGACATCGACGCGATTGCCGAACGCGGCCTGATCAAGCCCGACTGGCAGAAGCGCCTGCCGCACAACGCCTCGCCGTACACCTCGACCATCGTGTTCCTGGTGCGCAAGGGCAACCCGAAGCGCATCAAGGACTGGAACGACCTGGTCAAGCCGGGCGTGCAGGTCATTACCCCCAATCCCAAGACCTCGGGCGGTGCTCGCTGGAACTACCTGGCCGCGTGGGGCTACGCGCTGCGCCAGCCGGGCGGCAATGACGCCAAGGCACGCGACTTCGTCGGCGAACTGCTCAAGCACGTGCCGGTGCTCGATTCGGGCGCGCGCGGCGCAACCACGACCTTCGTCGAGCGCGGGCTCGGCGACGTGCTGATCGCGTGGGAAAACGAAGCGATCCTGGCCATCAAGGAACTGGGCCCGGACAAGTTCGATATCGTTGCGCCGTCGGTCTCGATCCTGGCGGAACCGCCCGTCGCCGTGGTCGACAAGGTGGTGGACAAGAAGGGCACGCGCAAGGCGGCCGAAGCCTACCTGCAGTTCCTGTACACCGACGAAGGCCAGGAAATCGCGGCCAAGAACTACTACCGTCCGATTTCCCAGAAGGTTGCCGCCAAGTACGCGGCGAATTTCCCGAAGGTCAAGCTGTTCACGATCGATGAAGTGTTCGGCGGCTGGCAGAAGGCGCAGAAGACCCACTTTGCCGACGGCGGTTCGTTTGACCAGATCTACCAGCCCGGCAAGAAGTAATCCAGAAGACGGACGGCCCGGGGCAACGTCACCGGTACCGTCCCGCAACCAGAAGAAGGAAGCCCCGATGTCCATCCTTACCCTGTCCGGCAGTCCCTCGGTGCAATCGCGCTCCGGTCACCTGTTGGCGCACCTGCGCAGCGAGCTTGAGGCCGCCGGCGAGCGCACCAGCCACATCGACCTGCGCGAACTGCCGGCCGGACCGCTGCTTGCTGCCCGCACGGACGATCTTGCGATTGCCGGTGCCGCGCGCGCGGTGGCCGAAGCGCAGGTGGTGGTGCTGGCCACACCGGTCTACAAGGCAGCATACAGCGGACTGCTAAAGGCGTTCCTGGACCTGCTGCCGCAGACCGGCCTGCGCGACAAGGTCGTGCTGCCGATCGCCACGGGCGGCAGCCTGGCGCACGCACTGGCGATCGACTATGCCTTGCGCCCGGTGCTGTCGGCACTGGGTTCGCGCCAGATCCTGCCCGGTATCTTCGCCGTGGACCAGCAGATTGAAATCAGCGAGTCGCAACCGGCGCGCTTCGACGGCGCACTGACGCTTCGCCTCGAAGAAGGCGTACTGCGCGTACGCGAGGCGCTGGCCCGCTCGCGCATCGACGTCCCGCTTGATCTCGTGTCCGTGCCGGCGGCCCGGCACATTGCGCACGCGGCGGCGCCACGATGTCCTGCCTGAGCTGAACCGCAGTTCCGCCGGCTACTGGTACTGACGTACTGATACGGGCCGGCCTCCACGGCAATCGCGTTGTCATGCCGCGTGTAGAGCAGGCCGGCAGGGCCGGTTGCCGCCAGCATCGGCCGCATTCCGGCCACGACCATCCATGCAGACAGATTGCCGGACACGTGCCGGCTCGGGAAGAGATCCATGACATCGTCGAACTTGTCGCCGGTTGCCGGCGAATCTACCCATTCCAGCCAGCCGCATATCGCCAGCCAGCGGCGGCGCCGGATCCTTGCCGCGGCGCTCGTGTTGGCGACCGGTCTTGCCTACGGCCTGTTGCCCGGCCGCGCGAAGCGCAATCGAAGACCGTCGATCCGAAGGTCCTGCGCATCGGCTACCAGAAATACGGCACGCTGACGCTGCTGAAGGCGCGCGGCACGCTGGAAAAGCGCCTCGCGCCGCAGGGCATCACGGTCAAGTGGACGGAATTCCCGGCCGGTCCGCAACTGCTCGAGGGACTCAATGTCGGCGCCATCGACTTTGGCACCGTTGGCGAAGCGCCGCCGATCTTCGCGCAGGCCGCCGGCGCGCAGCTCGCATATATCGGCAACGAGCCGCCGGCGCCAACTGCGGAAGCCATCGTCGTGCCCAAGGGCTCGGCCATCAGGAGCGTGGCGGACCTGCGCGGCAAGCGGGTGGCGCTGAACAAGGGCTCGAACGTGCATTACCTGCTGGTGCGCCAGCTTGAGAAAGCCGGCATTCCCTACAACGAGATCCAGCCGGTCTATCTGCCGCCGGCCGACGCGCGCGCCGCGTTCGAGCGTGGCGCGGTGGACGCATGGGTGATCTGGGACCCGTTCCTGGCGGCCGCCGAGAAGCAGCTTGGCGCGCGCGTGCTGGTCGATGGGCGGGGCGCGGATGGCAAGAACGTGGTCAGCAACCACCAGTTCTACCTGGCCTCGCGGCCGTATGCGCAAGCCCGGCCGGAGATCGTGAAGCTGTTGCTCGATGAGCTGGCATCGCTCGGCGCGTGGGCAGAGAAGCACCCGAAGGACGCGTCAGCCGTACTGACCAGCGAACTCGGACTCGAGCCCGCCGTGCTCGACCTGGCGATCTCGCGCTTCTCGTATGGCGCGCGGCCCGTGAGTGCCGAGGTGCTGGCCGAGCAGCAACGCATTGCCGACGTATTCCATGCGCTCAAGCTGATCCCGAAGCCGATCAAGGTATCGGACGCGAGCTGGCAACAGGCGCAACGCTGAAGTGCGGGCGATCACAACGATAACGAGGTACCGACATGCAAGTTTTCTGGTTTATTCCGACCCATGGCGACAGCCGCTACCTGGGCACGCCCGAAGGCGCGCGCGAGGTGGGCATCGACTACCTGAAGCAGGTAGCCGTCGCCGCCGACACGCTGGGCTACGAGGGCGTGCTGATTCCCACCGGCCGTTCCTGCGAAGACCCGTGGGTGGTGGCTTCTGCACTGGCCGCAGTGACCCGGCGCTGCGTTTCCTCGTGGCCGTGCGGCCGGGTTTGATGACGCCGACGCTGGCCGCGCGCATGGCGGCCACGTTCGACCGCATTTCTGGCGGCCGGCTGCTGGTCAACCTTGTGACCGGCGGCGATGTGGCCGAACTGGAAGGCGACGGGCTGTTCCTGGATCACGCCGCACGCTATGAAGCTTCATCCGAATTCATCCGCATCTGGCGCGACGTGCTCGCGGCCAGCCATGACAGCGGCGAGATCGACTTCGAAGGGCGGCACCTGACGGTGAAGGGCGCGCGCGTGCTGTACCCGCCGGTGCAGCGTCCGCATCCGCCCGTGTATTTCGGCGGCTCTTCCGCCGCCGCGCATGAACTGGCGGGCGAGCAGGTCGATACCTACCTGACCTGGGGCGAGCCGCGGCCGATGTCGCGCTGAAGCTCGCCGATGTGCGCCGGCATGCCGAGCGCCACGGCCGCACGGTGAAGTTCGGCATCCGCCTGCACGTGATCGTGCGCGAGACCGAGGCCGCCGCGTGGGCCGCTGCGGACGATCTCATCAGCCGCCTGGACGACGAGACCGTGGCGCGTGCGCAGGCGGTGTTTGCCAGGATGGACTCGGAGGGCCAGCGCCGCATGGCCGCATTGCATGCCGGCGGCAGCAAGCGCACGCGTGACGCGCTGGAAATCAGCCCGAACCTGTGGGCCGGCGTGGGCCTGGTGCGCGGCGGCGCGGGCACGGCGCTGGTCGGTGATCCGCAGCAGGTGGCCGAGCGCATCCGCGAATACTCGGAGCTGGGCATCGATACCTTCGTGCTGTCGGGCTACCCGCACCTTGAGGAAGCCTACCGATTCGCGGAACTGGTGTTTCCGTTGCTGCCGCTCGCGGTGCGCAACAAGCTGCCGGGGCAGGTGCTTTCCGGCCCGTTTGGTGAAGTCATGGCAACCGGCATCGTGCCGCGCGCCTCGCAAAGCTGAGGAGGCCGCCATGTCTGCTCACCTGATTGCATCGCCGCGACGTGACTGGCGCTTCGTGGCGCGCACGCTGGCGCCGTGGGTCGTGCCGGCGCTGCTGCTCGTCGCCTGGCAGGCCGCATCGCAGTACGGGTGGCTGTCGACGCGCGTGCTGCCTGCGCCGTTGGCCGTGGTGAAGGCGGCGTGGGAACTGGCCCGCTCGGGCGAACTGTGGACGCACGTCTGGGTCAGCACCTGGCGCGCCACGGTGGGCCTCGCGGCGGGCGGGGGCCTGGGCCTGTTGCTGGGGCTGCTGACCGGCACGTTTCGCAGCGCGGCCACGTTGCTGGACAGCACGCTGCAGATGGTCCGCAACATCCCGACGCTCGCGCTGATCCCGCTCGTGATCTTGTGGTTCGGCATCGACGAGACCGCCAAGCTGTTCCTGGTCGCGCTCGGCGTGTTCTTCCCGGTGTACCTGAACACGTTTCACGGCATCCGTGCCGTCGATCCGGGCCTGATCGAGATGGCGCGCAGCTACGGGCTGTCGGGCTGGCGCCTGTACCGCGAGGTGATCCTCCCCGGCGCGCTGCCCAACATCCTCGTCGGCGTGCGTTTCTCGCTGGGCCTGATGTGGGTGATCCTGATCGTGGCCGAGACCATCTCCGCGCAGTCGGGCATCGGCTACATGACCATGAACGCGCGCGAATTCCTGCAGACCGACGTGGTGCTCGTGGGCATCCTGCTCTACGCGCTGCTCGGCAAGCTGGCCGATGTGCTGTCACGCGGGCTGGAGCGTTACTGGCTGCGCTGGCATCCGGGCTACCAGTCCGCCTGAAGGAGAACCGATATGCAAAGCAATCCGGTGGAACAGGCTGCGCTGGCCTATGCCGATACACCGCTGAAGCTGGTCGGCACGAAGCGCCATGCCGAGGCACGGCCTGGCGGCGTGGCGCTGCGGGTGCAGCAAGTGGTCAAGCGCTATGACGGGCGCGAAGTACTGCACCGTATCGAACTTGATGCGGCCCCCGGCGAATTCGTTGCCATCGTGGGCCGCAGCGGCTGCGGCAAGAGCACCTTGCTGCGGCTGGTGGCGGGGCTGGAGCTATGCGACGAAGGCGCCATCACGCTCGACGCGCAACCGGCCCGCACGCAGCAGCAGGACATCCGCGTGATGTTCCAGGACTCGCGCCTGCTGCCGTGGAAGCGCGTGCTGGAGAACGTGGCGCTGGGCTGCCGCGGGAACGCCGCGAGCAAGCCGCGGCCGTGCTCGCGCAAGTTGGCCTTGCCGAGCGCGCGCATGCGTGGCCGGCTCGGCTCTCGGGCGGGCAGCGTCAGCGCGTTGCACTGCGCGCGCGCTCGTGCATCACCCGCGCCTGCTGCTGCTCGACGAGCCGCTCGGCGCGCTGGATGCGCTCACGCGCATCGAGATGCAGGGGCTGATCGAATCGCTGTGGACCCGGCTGGGCTTTACCGCGCTGCTGGTGACGCATGACGTGTCGGAAGCGGTGGCACTGGCCGACCGCATCGTGCTGATCGAAGATGGGCGCATCACGATGGATGAGCCCGTCGCGCTCGCGAGGCCGCGGCAGCGTGGTTCAGCAACGTTTGCGCAACTGGAGGAACGGGTGCTGCGGCGGGTCATGCAGCACACGCCGCCTGCCGGCTCCGCGCCGCAGGTGGAGCAGGAACCCACCGCCGACTGGTCGCTGGTGCGCACGGTGAAATCGGTGCGCTTCGCGGTGTAACGCATCCGGAACCCGCGCATCGTCATTACACAATCTTCATACGCCTTCACGAAAGGAGCTTCTATCATGAGCATTCAGGCGATCAACGTACGCAACCAGTTCCGCGGCAAGGTTGCCGCCATCATCGAGGCCCGGTGGTTTCAGAAGTGGACGTGGAAACGCCGGCTGGCATTGTCACCTCGGTCATCACCACGCGCTCGATCCGCGATCTCGGCCTCACGCTGGGCAGCGAAGTCGTTGCGCTGGTCAAGGCCACCGAGGTGTCCATTGCCAAGCTGTAAGGTGCCGCGGGCCGTGTGCGCATGGCCCGCGATCTGACGGGAATATCGGCGCCGGGAGGCGCCAAAGGAAACTGAGGCATGGCCATCGCAGGCGCGAACGCTCCGCAAGCCAGGTTGAGCGCGCTCGAGCGTTACCTTGAAACACTGCCGCGCCAGCCGCTGGTTGATCGCCAGCTTTGGCGTGATGGGCGCGGCCAGGTGCAGGGCCAGTTCTTCAACTGTTCGCTGACCAGCGCGTTCGAGCCGCTGGTAACGCTGGCCGAGCGCGAGGTCGTGGCGCACGAAGGGGCGATCCACACCTACGCGCAGGACGCGTCGGTCTGGCCGCATGGAGCTGTTCGCGATGGCGGCCGATGACGCCACGCTGGTATCGCTGGACCGGCTGTCGCGCCTGGTGCATGCGATCAACTACTTTGCCGCGGACGGTGCGCACAGGCTCGTGCTCAACGTGCACAACCGCCTGCTCGCCGCGGTGGCGGATGACCACGGCAGCGCCTTTCGGCGCGCGCTGCAGTCGCTCGGGCTGCCGCTCGAGCGCTTCGTGATCCAGGTGCCGGCCAGCGCCAATGACGACCTGCCGTTGCTGCTGCACGTGGTCGGCAATTACCGGCGCAACGGCTTTGCCGTCAGCCTGCAGGCGTCGGACCCGGCCGAGGCCGGCGCGCTGATGGCGCATGCCTTGCCCGACTGGCTCAAGCTCGATATGCGACGTATCTGGACCGACCGCCAGCTCGCCGGGTTGTGCGCAAGTGCCGCCAATGCGGGCGTCACGCTGATCGGCAGGCGGCTGCAGGATGCACAGAGCGTGGAGCGCCTGCAGGCGGCTGGCATCGGATTGGGGCAAGGGGCGTTCGCGGGCGGGCCGGTGACGCCGGCGGCCTGCGTGAGAGACGGGCAGTGAGCGAGGAGGTGGCATGACGGATAGCAGCAAGCCGGTTCCGCGACTGGAGATTCCCCGGCACCTGCAGGTGCTGACCGTGCCGGGCCTGCATGGCAGCGGCCCGGGACACTGGCAGAGCCGCTGGGAGCAGCGCTTCCCGGACTGGCAGCGCGTCGAGCAGCACGACTGGTCGCGCCCGAGCCTGACGTTATGGGCTGAGCGCTTGTCAGAGGGCGTGATGCGCGCGCAGCGCGTGGCGGCGCGCGGCGCGGTACTGGTCGCCCACAGCTTCGGCTGCCTGGCCGCGTTGAGACAGGCGGCGCTCGACCCGGCCGGTATTGCCGGCGCATTGCTGGTGGCGCCGGCCGATCCGGACAAGTTCGGCGTTGCCCACCTGTTGCCGACCTACCGGCTGCCTTTCCCGACCATCCTGGTCGCGAGCCGCAATGATCCCTGGATGCCCCAGCGCACCGCCTTCAGCTGGGGCACGCTGTGGGGCAGCGAACTCGTTGATGCGGGCAGCCTGGGTCACATCAATGCGGATTCGGGACTTGGCGAGTGGGGCGAAGGGCTAGGCCTGCTCGGCACTTTGTTCCAGCGTATCGCCTTCGAAGGTAGCGCCGAAGCCACAGGCGACCAGGCCGGCCCGTGGGAGGCAGGCGTGGAGGTCGCGTCCACAGTGCCTTATATCTAAATCGTCTAAGAAAATTCGTAAAGATTCGTTCTGTTTATAAGGACGCATCTGCAGAATCTGTCTCGTAGGCCGCGCCTTATGCGCCGGTTTCATCGATGAGGCCCATGCAACGGGCCCATCACAGACGAGACGACATGCCACCCTCCATCTCCCTGGCGGACACGCCGCCACCGGCCGCGCGGGATCCGCGCGCACCCGCAGTGCGCCAGGACGCAACGGCCGCCAGCGCTTTACGGTGCTGCCGGGCTTCGGCCTGTCGCTGGGCTTCACGATCTTCTACCTGACGCTGATCGTCCTGATCCCGTTGTCGGCCGTGTTCCTCAAGACGTTCACGATGACGTGGGACGCCTTCTGGACGACGGTGACCGCGCCGCGCGTGGTCGCTTCCTATCAGCTGAGCTTCGGTGCCTCGCTGATCGCGGCGGTCATCAATACGGTCTTCGGGCTGGTGGTGGCCTGGGTGCTGGTGCGCTACCGCTTCCCGGGCAAGCGCCTGATCGACGCGCTGGTGGACCTGCCGTTCGCGCTGCCCACCGCAGTCGCCGGTATCGCGCTGACGGCGCTGTTCGCGGGCAACGGCTGGATCGGCCGCTACCTGGAGCCGCTCGGCATCAAGGTGGCCTTCACCCCGCTGGGCGTGGTGGTGGCGCTGACCTTTATCGGCCTGCCGTTCGTCGTGCGCACGGTGCAGCCGGTGCTGGAAGACGTCGAGCAGGAACTCGAAGAGGCTGCGGCCAGCCTGGGCGCCACGCGCCTGCAGACCTTTGTGCGCGTGATCCTGCCGGCCATCCTGCCGGCGCTGCTGACGGGCTTTGCGCTGTCGTTCGCGCGTGCCACCGGCGAGTACGGCTCGGTGGTCTTCATCTCCGGCAACATGCCGATGGTCTCGGAAATCGCGCCGCTGATGATCTATTCCAAGCTCGAGCAATACGACTATGCGGGCGCGACCGCGGTGGCCGTGGTGATGCTGGTGATTTCCTTCGCGCTGCTGCTGCTGATCAACCTGCTGCAGGCCTGGACCCGCCGCCATCAGTCCGGCGTGCGCGGTGACCTGGCCCCTGAAGTGCTCGCCACGGCCAAGGAGCACTGACATGGCCGGCGCAATTTCGGGTCGCCTCGGGCGGCTGGGCCCGACCCATCACAAGTTCGACGCCACCGGCGAAGCCGCGTGGGTCCGCTACACGCTGATCGCCGTGGCAGTGCTGTTCCTCACGCTGTTCCTGTTCGTGCCGCTGGCCTCGGTCTTCTATGAGGCGCTGCGCAAGGGTGTGCAGACCTATTGGGAAGCGCTGGTCGAGCCAGATGCGCTGTCTGCCATCCAGCTCACGCTGACGGTGGCTGCCATCGCGGTGCCGCTGAACCTGGTGTTCGGCGTGGCGGCGGCCTGGGCCATCGCCAAGTTCGAGTTTCCGGGCAAGAACCTGCTGACCACGCTGATCGACCTGCCGTTCTCGGTGTCGCCGGTGATCTCGGGCCTGGTCTACGTGCTGCTGTTCGGCGCGCAGGGCTGGTTCGGCCCGTGGCTGGAGGCGCACGACGTCAAAATCATGTTCGCGGTGCCGGGCATCGTGCTGGCCACCATCTTCGTGACCTTCCCGTTCGTGGCGCGCGAGCTGATCCCGCTGATGCAGGCGCAGGGCAGTGAAGAGGAAGAAGCGGCCATCGTGCTGGGCGCCTCGGGCTGGCAGACCTTCCGGCACATCACGCTGCCCAATATCCGCTGGGGCCTGCTGTATGGCGTGATCCTGTGCAATGCGCGGGCGATGGGCGAGTTCGGCGCGGTCTCGGTGGTGTCGGGCCATATCCGCGGGCTGACCAACACCATGCCGCTGCACGTGGAGATTCTCTACAACGAGTACAACTTTGCGGCGGCATTCGCGGTGGCATCGCTGCTGACGCTGCTGGCCCTGGTCACGCTGGGCATCAAGACGCTGGTCGAATTGCGCGCCCGCAAGGAACATCAGGCCGCTGCCACGGAACATCCGCTGGCCGCACTGCAAGGACAGGCATCATGAGCATTCAGGTCAAGAACGTAGAGAAGCGCTTTGGCGATTTTGTCGCGCTGGACAACGTCTCGCTGGACTTCGAAGAAGGCGAGCTGACTGCGCTGCTCGGTCCGTCCGGCTGCGGCAAGACCACGCTGCTGCGCATCATCGCGGGGCTGGAGCGCGCCGATGCGGGCCAGATCGTGCTGGCCGGGCGCGATGCGTCCGAGCAGCACGTGCGTCAGCGTCAGGTCGGCTTCGTGTTCCAGCACTATGCGCTGTTCAAGCATATGAGCGTGTTCGAAAACGTGGCCTTCGGCCTGCGCGTGAAGCCGCGCGGCGACGCCCGAGTGAAGCGCAGATCCGCGAGAAAGTGAAGTCGCTGCTGGAGCTGGTGCAGCTCGACTGGCTGGCCGACCGCTATCCCGCGCAGCTCTCGGGCGGCCAGCGTCAGCGCATCGCGCTGGCCCGCGCCCTGGCGGTGGAGCCGCGCGTGCTGCTGCTCGACGAGCCGTTCGGCGCGCTCGATGCCAAGGTACGCAAGGAGCTGCGCCGCTGGCTGCGCCGCCTGCATGACGAACTCCACGTGACCAGCGTGTTCGTCACGCACGACCAGGAAGAAGCGCTGGAGGTGGCCGACCAGGTGGTGCTGATGAACCGCGGCCGCGTCGAGCAGTTCGCTCGCCCGAGTCGGTCTACAACCATCCGGCCACGCCGTTCGTATTCGGCTTCCTCGGCAACGTCAACCTATTCCACGGGCGCCTGGAAGTGGGCGAGAGCGGCGGCCTGCTGCATACCGGCGAAGCGGTGCTGCCGGTGGTGGGCAGCGGCCACGAGACCGCCGGCGACGCCGTGGCCTATGTGCGCCCCCACGACCTGGACCTGGAACGCTACGCGCCAGGCACCGACGGCATCGCCGTGACGCTGCGCCGCGCACTGACGCTCGGCCCCGTGGCCCAGCTCGAACTCGAGCGCGAGGACAACCAGGACGTAATCGAGGTGGCGCTGCCGCTCGAGCGCTTCCGCCACGCGGGCTTTCGTGAAGGCGAACTGCTCGCGGTGCGTCCGCGCCAGCTTCGGGTCTTTACCCAGCACCTACAACAACAACCCGGCGTGCGCGCCAACAGCGTGGCGACGAACGGGCAACAAGGGGCAGTGCGATGAACTTCCAGCAACTCCGATCGATCCGCGAGGCGGTGCGCCGCCAGTTCAACCTGACCGAGGTCGCCAACGCGCTCTACACCTCGCAGCCGGGCGTGTCGCGCCAGATCCGCGAGCTCGAAGAAGAGCTCGGCGTGGAAATCTTCGAGCGGTACGGCAAGCGCCTGACGGGGCTGACCGAGCCCGGCCGCGAGATCGTGCGCATTGTCGAGCGTCTGCTGCTCGAGGCCGAGAACTTGCGCCAGGCCGGCGAAGAGTTTGCGGGCCGCCACACGGGCCGCCTGACGGTCGCCACGACGCACACGCAGGCGCGCTACGCGCTGCCGCGGGTGGTGCAGTCGTTCCGCCGCGAGTACCCGCATGTCACGCTGGCGCTGCAGGAGGCATCGCCGACGCATATCGTCGAGCTCCTGCTGACCGGGCAGGCCGACATCGGCATCGCGACCGAGGCGCTTGCTGCCGAGGCGGGGCTGACTTCGTTCGAGGCGTATTCCTGGCAGCACGTACTGGTGGTTTCGCCGGACCATCCGCTGGCGCTCGTGCCCGAGCCTACGCTCGAAGACGTGGCCGGCTTCCCGCTGATCACGTATGACGCCGCTTCACCGGCCGCCGCAAGATCGACGGCGCCTTCGCCGAGGCTGGCCTGCAACCGGAAATCGTGCTGACGGCTCTGGACGCGGACGTGATCAAGACCTATGCGGAGCTCGAACTCGGCGTGGGCATCATCGCGTCGATGGCCTATGACGAGCGCAAGGACTCGGGCCTGGTGCGGATTTCGGCCGACCATCTGTTCGCTTCCAATACCACCAGCGTGGCGCTGCGCCGCGGCGCGTACCTGCGCGACTACGCCCACGCCTTCATCAGCATGTTCGCGCCGCACTTGTCGCGTGACACCGTATCGAGCGTGCTGAGCGAAAGCGACGTGCGGCAGGCGCTGGCGGCCTGATCTCGGCGCTGGCTGCCGGCCAGCCTTACCGTAGCCGCCACGTCGCGGCGGCACTCTCCTGTGCAATGGGCGGCACTTGCCGCAGTCCGTCCCCGCCCCGCGCGCTTCGCGCCGTGCGCCCGCCGTTCGTCGCAAGATACTTTTCCTTCCGGGTCCGAGCGGCGTAAAGTGCCTGCACGTGCCGGGGATTCCTCGACAGAGCGACGCTCCTGGTCATGCTGCAGTGCAACAGATATTGCGCGCGATGCCATCAACGACGGAGAGAGACCATGAGAACTGGCCGCACGGGCCGGGGCGCATTTGTCCCGCTGATCCTGATTCTGGTGGGAGGCGTGCTGCTGCTGCAGCACCGGGGCATGCTGCCAGCGCAATTCACGCATGATTGGTGGCCACTACTGCTGGTGGCCGCAGGCGTCGTGCTGCTGGCGCGCCGCATGGCGCTGCGGCGCTGACGCAGCGTGGCGCGCCGGAGCCTGGTGGCTGAGCGGCGCGGGTACCCTATGCATCCGGACCTCCACGCATTGCGCCAGACACAGGCCACGCTAACATGAACGCCATGGACCGCTGTCTTTCCACCGCCATTCCGTCCCGGCTGACGATCCTCGGGCGCGACCTGCTATTTGTGTTGTGCATGAACACGGTCATCGCGGTCAGTCTGAACTACGGCTTCCAGACCGGGGGCACGCTGTTGCACAACTTTGTCTACAGCCACCTGATCGGGATATCGATCTGGATGCTGATCGATATTCCCCGCGTGCTGATATGGTGGAACGACCGCCCGCGTCGCTGGCCTTTCCTGTTCCTGGCCGCAGCGGCTGTGCCCATGGGCGTTGTGCTGGGGAGCTGGGCCACGCGCGAGGTACTGAACCTGCCGCCAAAACTGTCCGCCGAAACCGGCGACATGCTGCGCATGTGTCTGGTGGTCGGCATGCTGGCGTCCGCCAGCATGATCTATTTCTACTGGTCACGCGAAAAGCTGGCTTATCTGGAACGCCAGGCCGCACTGGACGCGCTGCAGCGCGAAGAAGCCGAGAAGCAGCTCGTGCGTGCCCAGCTCATGGCGCTGCAGGCGCAGATCGAGCCGCATTTCCTGTTCAACTCGCTGGCCAATCTCGACGGGCTGATTGCCACCGACCCGCGCGCGCGCGCAAGCTGTTGCAGCGGCTGATCGGGTTCCTCCGAACCTCGCTGTCGCATACGCGGGCCGAGCAATGCACGCTGCGTCAGGAATTCGAGCTGCTGGGCAGCTACCTGGACATCCAGGGCATGCGCTTCGGCAAGCGGCTGGGCTACGACATCGACTTGCGACGGAGCTTGCCGGCGTGGAGATCCCCCCCATGCTGATCCAGCCGCTGGTGGAGAACGCGGTCACGCACGGGATCGAGCCGTGCATGCGCGGCGGCCATATCACGCTGTCGGCGCGCGCTGCCGGGGATGATGCGGTGCAGGTCCTGATTGCCGATACCGGCGTGGGTTTTGGCCATGGCTCGGGCAAGGGCTCCGGGCTCGGGCTGACCCACGTGCGCGAGCGGCTGGCACGCATTTTTGGCGCGGCGGCCAGCATGCAGATGGAAGAGAATTCCCCGCGCGGCGTGGTGGTGCGGCTGACGCTGCCGCTGACCCGGCATACCGAAATGCCGCGGCCGCGCCCGCGCCTGCCGCCGCACAGGTGCCAGTTGCGCCTTCCGGCGCTACGCCGGCCATGCCTCGTCCTTGATGATCTGAACCGCGCGGCACCGCCGAGGTCCGCCCGCGCCCGCTTGTTGAAGCCGGTCACGCCCCCTGATCCCTGCCATGACCCCGACCCTGCTGATAGCCGATGACGAACCGCTGCTGGCCCGCGTACTGGAATCCGAACTGTCGGCGCTGTGGCCAGAAGCCAGGATAGTCGGCGTCGTGCACGACGGCGTCGCCGCGCTGGAAGCCGCGCGCCAGCATGAGCCGACGGTAGTGTTCCTGGACATCCGCATGCCCGGCATGAGCGGCATGGACGTGGCGCGCGAACTCGTCGAATTCGATGCGCCGCCGCTGGTGGTATTCGTGACCGCGTACGACCAGTTCGCGCTGGAGGCGTTCGAGCGGGCCGCCGTGGACTAGTGCTCAAGCCCGTGCAGCACGACGCTGGAGGCGACGGTCGCGCGCCTGAACGCGTCTGGCAGCGGCACAGGCCGATGCGGGGCGAACCCTGCCCAGGTCGACAACGACAGGCTGGCCCAACTGCTCAATCGCCTGGAAGCGCTGGAGAACCCGGCAGTGGCACGCGGCGCACCGGGGCAGCACGGCGGCTACCTGCGCTTCATCAAGGCGCTGGTCGGCCAGGAGGTGCGCATTATCCCGGTCGATGAGGTCATTTACCTCGAAGCCACCGACAAGTACGTCAATGTGGTGTCCGCCGGGGGCGAAGCGCTGATCCGCACGAGCCTGCGCGAGCTGACTCAGCAGCTCGATCCGGAACGCTTCTGGCAGATCCACCGCGGCACGGTGGTCAATATCACGTGCGTGGTCAGTGCGGTGACCCAGTCGCTGGGGCGGATGTCGCTGCGTCTGCGCGACCGGCCGGAGTCGCTGCCCGTGGCCCGGCAGTACGCCTATCTGTTCAAGCAGATGTAGTCGCCGTGGGCCTTGCGGCGCCGGCTGCACCCGGATGCAGCCGGTTGCGGTTTTCCTCTATGATGCGAGCTTCGGTACGCGCTTTTGCATGCCCTTGTGTGCAGGCATCCGGCGCGTGCATCCCAGCAGGCTCCATCCCGCGAATCCGCCGCCGCCATGACTACCGCAGCCCTCGATCCCAGCCGCAATTCCCTCCGCCATGATGCCCAGGTAATCGGCTGGTGGGGTTGGCGCATGGGGTTTCGCACTTCTATCACCTGCTGCTGGCGCCGCTGTTCCCGTGGATCAAGGCCGAGTTCGGTCTGAGCTATGCCGAGCTGGGGCTGCTGATGACGGTTTTCTTCGCGGTATCGGCAGTGGTGCAGACGGCATCGGGCTTCGTGGTCGACCGTTTTGGTGCGCGTCCGGTGATGTTTGGCGGGCTGACGTGCCTCGGCGCGGCGGCCTTGCTGCTGTCGACCAGCACCGGCTATTCCATGCTGCTGTTTGGCGCCGGCGTGGCGGGACTGGGCAACGGCGTGTTCCACCCGGCCGACTTCACGCTGCTGAACAAGCACGTATCGCAGCCGCGGCTCGGCCATGCGTTCTCGGTGCATGGCATCTCCGGCAACCTGGGCTGGGCCGCCGCACCGGTATTCCTGGTGACCATCGCCAACCTGGCGACGTGGCGCATGGCGCTGGCGGCTGCTTCGATCGTGGCGTTTGGCGTGCTGGCCGTGCTGCTGGTGTTGCGCCACGTGCTGGACCCGCGAGAACTCGGCGCGCGGTGGGTCGGCCCAAGGCCGCGCCGGCCGGCGCCGGCGGCAGCGTGCTGGGCTTCCTCAAGCTGCCGCAGGTCTGGGTATGCTGGGCCTTCTTCCTGTTGACGACGTTCTCGGCGGCCGGCATCCAGAGCTTTGCGCCGACCGCGCTGACGCAGCTCTACGGCATCCCGTTCACGTTGGCGACGGCGTCGTACACGATCTATATGCTTTGCAGCGCGGGCGGCATGGTCGTCGGCGGGTTTGCCGCGAGCCGCACCAGCAACCATGACCGGCTGATTGCACTGAGCTTTACGGTATCGGGCCTGATGGCCGTGCTGGTGGGCCTGAATGTCGCGCCGGGCCTGCTGGTGCCGGTGCTGCTCGGCGTGGTCGGCTTCGGTGCGGGCACGGCCGGACCTTCGCGCGATTTGCTCGTGCGCGCCGCGGCCCCGGCAGGCGCCACGGGCCGCGTGTATGGCGTGGTCTATTCCGGCCTGGACATCGGCCTGGCCAGCGGGCCGCTGTTTTTCGGCGCGCTGATGGACGCACACCTGCCAACTGGGTGTTCTTCATGATCGGCGGCTTCCAGCTCGTTTCGATCCTGACCGCCGTGACGGTAGGCAACGGCAACCGCCACCGCCGCGGCGCCGCCGCGCAGGCGCGCGGCCGCATAGAGCCCAGCCGCCGGATCGTATTCCCATGCGCCGGCCTGGCCGGCGCCCCGAGTTTTCCGAGGATCCTTCATGTCTTCCAAGCCTGTTTCCGCTGGCCCCGCGCAGCCCGAAACGCAGTGCGGCGGCCATATCCTGGTCGACGCGCTGCTGGCGCACGGTGCCGAACTCGCGTTCGGCGTGCCCGGTGAAAGCTACCTCGCGGTGCTCGATGGCTTCCACCGGCGCCGCGACCAGATGCGTTTTGTCATCTGCCGCCAGGAAGGCGGTGCGACCGTCATGGCCGAGGCGTACGGCAAGCTCACGGGCCGCCCCGGGCTGGCGTTCTGCACGCGGGGGCCTGGCGCCACCAATGCCAGCATCGGCGTTCATACGGCATTCCAGGATTCGACGCCGATGATCCTGTTCATCGGGCAGGTCGGCACCGATTTTGCCGACCGCGAGGCCTTCCAGGAGATCGACTACCGTCGCATGTTTGGCCAGATGGCCAAGTGGGTCGCGCAGATCGACCGCGTCGAACGGATCCCGGAGTACATCGCACGCGCCTACCAGACCGCCACGTCGGGCCGGCCGGGGCCGGTGGTACTGGCCTTGCCCGAAGACATGCTGACGCAGGAAGCCGCGGTGCCGCAGCTCGCGGCCTACCAGCGCGTGCTGAGCTGGCCCGGCGATGCCGACATCGAGCGGCTGTCGGGCATGCTGGCGGCTGCCGAGCGTCCTTTCGTGCTGGTCGGCGGCAGTGGCTGGACGCCGCAGGCGTGTGCGCAAATCCAGCAGTTCGCCGAGCGCTTCGCGCTGCCGGTCGCTGCGCGTTTCGCGGCCAGGACCTGTTCGACAACCGGCATCCGAACTACGCGGCGATGTCGGTATCGGCATCAACCCCGCGCTGGCCGAGCGTATCCGCCGCGCGGACCTGGTGCTGGCGATCGGCCCGCGACTCGGCGAGATGACCACGGGCGGCTATGCGCTGATCAGTGCGCCACGGCCGGTGCAACAGCTCATCCATGTCCACGCGGGCGCGGAGGAACTGGGCAGCGTCTACCAGGCGGACCTGATGATCCACGCTTCGATGCCGGCCATCGCCGCGCGTCTTGCGGCGTTGCCATCGCCGGCAATGCCGCCGCGCTGGCAGGGCTGGACGCAGGACGCGCACGCCGACTACGAACGCTACCTGACGCCGCCCGCGTACACAGGGCAGGGCGTCGACATGGCCGAGGTGGTGCGCACGCTCGACCGCCTGCTGCCAGCCGACGCCGTCGTGACCAACGGCGCGGCAACTATGCCGGCTGGCTGCACCGTTATTTCCGCTACCGGCCGTTTGCGGCCGGCGGGCGCGGGCAGCTCGCGCCGACCAGCGGCGCGATGGGCTATGGCGTGCCGGCCGCCGTGGGTGCGAAGATTGCTTTCCCGCAGCGCACGGTCGTGGCGCTGGCCGGCGATGGCTGTTTCCTGATGAACGGGCAAGAGCTGGCAACGGCCATGCAGTACGGCGCGCCGGTGGTATTCATCGTCGTAAACAACGGCATGTATGGCACGATCCGAATGCACCAGGAGCGAGAGTATCCGGCCCATGTATTGGGCACCGAGCTGCACAACCCGGATTTTGCGGCGCTGGCGCGGGCCTATGGGGCGCGCGGCGCGATCGTGACGACGACTGAGGCGTTCGAGCCTGCGCTGCGCGAGGCACTGGCCGCGCCGGTCTCCACGCTGATCGAGATTCGCGTGGACCCCGACGTGATCACCCCGCGCACGACGCTCAGCGCAATCCGCGCGCAGGCACAGGCCAGCGGCAAGCGCTGAGCCGCAGCGCCCTGACAGTACCGATTTTCTTCATGCAGGAGTTCTTGATGAAACATGCCACCACCGATCTGTGCGATGCGAACGAACCGCGCCTGGCCGACGGCACGCTGCGCGTCATGGCGCCGGTGTTCCGAGCATTCGGCAAGCAACCGGCCTTCGCCGGCCAGGCTGCCACGCTGAAGATCTTTGAAGACAACTCGCTCGTGCGTGAAGCCCTGGAATCGCCGGGGCAGGGACGCGTGCTCGTGGTCGATGGCGGCGGCTCGCTGCGCTGCGCGCTGGTCGGCGGCAACCTGGGCCTGCTGGCCGAGAAGAATGGCTGGGTCGGCATCATCGTCAATGGCTGCGTGCGCGATACGGGCGAACTGGATGTCTGCGACATCGGTATCCGCGCGCTGGCCGCGCATCCGCAGAAGAGCCAGAAGCGCGGTGCAGGCGAACGTGATGTCGCCGTGCAGATGCCGGGCGCCATGGTGCGCCCCGGCAACTGGATCTATGTGGATGCCGACGGCGTGCTGGTGTCCGAAGAAAAGCTTGAGGCCTGATATGCCGAAGGTTTTCGTCTACGGCACCCTGCGCGCGGCGAGGTCAACGACCTGAACGCCGCCGCACGCAGGCACGGCATTGCCGCGCCCACGCTGCTTGGCACGGCGACCATTGCCGGCCGGCTCTATGACTTCGGCACCTATCCGGGCCTGGTGCTCGATCCTGAGGCCGGTCTGGCGGTGGGGGACATCTATGAAGTGCCCGACGCGCTGCTGCCGGTGCTCGACGAGATCGAGGAGGTCTATCCGGGCCAGGCCTCGCTGTTCGTCAGGGAAGAGCAGACCGTGCTGCAGGGAGGCCGGCCGGTGGCTTGCCTGTTGTATCCAGTGACCGATGGCGCCGTTGCCGGCCTGCCGCGCATCGACAGCGGCGACTGGGTGGCTTACCGCAAGTCACGGGATCCCGCTGCGGCCTGAGATCCGTCACCCGCGTTCAGGACCGGCGTCCATTCGGGCGCCGTTTTTTCTTGTTCGACAGCCGCCGTGCCATTTGGGGGTTCCCTCACCACCCCCGTTTCCCAAGGTCCGCCTTCCACTGCTCATATTTCACAATGTGGAAAGATGTTTTGAGCCACAAAATTGACTCGTTTGCAGAGCACAACGCCATTTCTCATGATGAAATATCGCGTCCTGCATTGTGAAATAAATATTGTATGTTGTTGATTCTATGGAATAAAAAAAACTCTGAAATAGCGCATCCAAGGCTTGTTGCGACGCGGGGTGCTTCCCTACACTCTTATATAAGACTAATGACCTGAGATGCAAAAAGCGTCGCCGGATGAGATCAACGGACAGGCCAGCAGTCACCAGTTTTCTTGCCATCCCCCGATTGGCCACTAGGAGAGTGAAATGAACCGCGAACAGCAAATCCAGGCCCTGCAAAAGGATTGGGACACCAACTCCCGCTGGAAAGGCATCAAGCGCAACTTCACTGCCGAAGACGTGGTGCGCCTGCGCGGATCCGTCCAGGTCGAGCACACGCTGGCCCGCCGCGGTTCGGAGAAGCTGTGGAACCTGTTGAACACCGAGCCGTTCGTCAACTCGCTGGGCGCGCTGACCGGCAACCAGGCCATGCAGCAAGTGAAGGCTGGCCTGAAGGCCATCTACCTGTCGGGCTGGCAAGTTGCCGGCGACGCCAACCTGGCCGGCGAAATGTATCCCGACCAGTCGCTGTACCCGGCCAACTCGGTGCCGCAAGTGGTCAAGCGCATCAACAATACTTTCCAGCGCGCCGACCAGATCCAGTGGAGCGAAGGCAAGGGCGACACCGACTTCTTCGCGCCGATCGTGGCGGATGCCGAAGCCGGTTTCGGTGGCGTGCTGAACGCGTTCGAACTGATGAAGTCCATGATCGAAGCGGGCGCCGCCGGCGTTCACTTCGAAGACCAGCTCGCTTCGGTGAAGAAGTGCGGCCACATGGGCGGCAAGGTGCTGGTCCCGACCCGCGAGGCCGTTGCCAAGCTGACGGCTGCCCGTCTGGCTGCCGACGTGTCGGGCGTGCCGACTCTGGTGATCGCCCGCACCGACGCCGAAGCCGCCGACCTGCTGACCTCGGACGTGGACGACAACGACAAGCCGTTCTGCACTGGCGAGCGCACCGTGGAAGGTTTCTACCGCGTTCGCAACGGCCTGGAGCAGTCGGTCTCGCGCGCGCTGGCCTACGCTGAAGTGGCTGACCTGGTGTGGTGCGAAACCGGCAAGCCGGACCTCGAGTTCGCCAAGAAGTTTGCCGACGCCGTGCACGCGAAGTTCCCGGGCAAGATGCTGGCCTACAACTGCTCGCCGTCGTTCAACTGGAAGAAAAACCTCGACGACGCAACCATTGCCAAGTTCCAGAGAGAACTGGGCGCGATGGGCTACAAGTTCCAGTTCATCACGCTGGCCGGCTTCCACTCGCTGAACTACTCGATGTTCAACCTGGCCTACGGCTACGCCCGCAACCAGATGAGCGCATTCGTGGAACTGCAGGAAGCCGAGTTCAAGGCAGCCGAAAAGGGCTTCACCGCCGTGAAGCACCAGCGCGAAGTCGGCACCGGCTACTTCGACGCCGTGACCCAGACCATCGAAGGCGGCCAGTCGTCGACGACCGCCCTGAAGGGTTCGACCGAAGACGAGCAGTCTTCGAAGACAAGAAAGTGGCCTGACTCTCCTGGCCACCGTTTGCTGAAACATAGATCGGGGGGAACCGAGCAGTCTCTAGGTTCAGCAGACCACGGGGCGCGTGCGACCATCACGCTCCTCATTTCAGGCACCGCGCCGTTTCTCTCTCAGGAGGCGGCGCGGTTTTTTGCATTCCAGTAAGAGAGCGATTTTGCGTCGAACAGTCTCGTGTGCGACTCAATCGCGTCAGGCGTGTGCTTTGGAGCCGTGGAGTTGGAGCCCCAGGGCCTTGATCACCTTGAGGATCGTACCGAAGCTCGGGTTGCCTTCGGTGGACAGCGCCTTGTACAGGCCTTCGCGCGACATGCCGGCGTCCCGTGCCACCTGCGACATGCCGCGCGCCCGCGCAATCACGCCAAGGGCATGGGCAATAAACGCCGGATCGTCGCCGCCTTCCAGCAGACAAGCCTCGAAATAATCGGCGATGTCGTCCTCCGTTTTCAGGTGCTCGGCCGAATCCCACGACCGGATTTTGATTTTTTCCATTGCTCATCCTGATCACGGGAAAAGTGTAATCCGCAGTTCACGGAGTGTAAGCTATGGTTCACGGTTTGTCGACGGCAAGTATGACAGGGCAGTCGCGGGCCAACAGCCAGGCTAAATGTAATTAATTGTCATAATTGGTGGCTATGGCGCATCAACTCATCCGCGGCAGCACAAAAGTGGAATAAAGTCCGGATGCCTTGAATGACACATTCAAGGCACATCCGAGACACACATTCCATTGCACGCATGCCGTGCGTTGATCCCGCGACACCATGAAAGCACCTCTCCTCATTGCCCTGGCAGCGGCAGCTGCCGCGACCCTGGCCGGCTGCGCCGGCACCAATCTCGACGGCATGATGCCGCCGGCAGCGGCCTGGCCAAGGCGGCCACGCTCAACGACGCTGACGTCAAGAGCCTGTCGGACCAAGCCTGCGCCGAATCGGACAAGACCAACAAGATTGCCGCGGGCAACAGCACTTATGCCAAACGCCTGGTCAAGGTCATGGCCGGCCTGAAGAATTCGGATATGCCGAACGTCAACGCCAAGGTCTACATGACCAAGGACGTCAATGCCTGGGCCATGGCCAACGGCTGTGTGCGCGTGTATAGCGGCCTGATGGACATGATGAGCGACGACGAGGTGCGCGGCGTGCTAGGCCACGAGCTCGGCCATGTGGCGCTGGGCCATACCAAGAAGGCGATGCAGGTCGCCTACACCGCCACCGCGGCACGCAGCGCGGCGGCGTCGGCCGGCAACGGCGCGGTGGCCGCGCTGTCGTCGTCGCAGCTTGGCGAGCTTGGCGAGAAGCTGATCAATGCGCAGTTCTCGCAGTCGCAGGAATCGGCTGCCGATGACTACTCGTTCGACCTGCTGACGAGGAACAAGGCCAATACCAGCGGGCTGGTGACGGCGTTCCAGAAGCTGGCCAGGCTCGATGGCGGCAAGTCGAGCATGTTCTCGTCGCACCCCGCTCGGATGACCGGGCCAAGCATATCGAGGAACGGATTCGCAAGGCGTCCTGATTCGCTTCCGGCAAAAGCAGAACTGCCCGCACTGGCAACGCCGGTGCGGGCAGTCTCCATTGCGGTTTGGGAAGGTCAGCGATAAACGATGACTGGAATGTCGGTGTGCGTCAGCACCTTCTGGGTCTCCGAGCCCAGCAGCAGGCCGGACAAGCCGCGCCGGCCGTGCGAAGCCATGAAGATCACATCACAGCCATGCCGCTCGGCGGCGTCGATGATGCCGAGGTAAGGCACTGCAAACGTCGACATGTCGGTGTCAAAGGTCACGCCCGCCGCGGTGGCAGGCTTTCCACTTCCTTGAGATACAGCCTGGCCTGGTTTTCGATGCGGTCCTTGAACGCCTGCGGCGCCTCGACCACGATCTCGCTGAACGGGGTGTATGGATACTCCTCCAGGCAGACATAGGCCGTGACGCGCGCGCGATGCCTTGGCTAGCTCCAGTCCGCCGTTGATCGCCTTCTTGGAGAGTTCGGAACCGTCGGTGGGTAGCAGGATGTGTTGGAACATGCGGGGCTCCTTTCATGCGGGGGAGTGAGGGGAGGGCAGGCCCGGTTGCGACCTTCGGACGACCTTTACTTGCGACCGGTAAGCGCCTGTCTGGAAACCATTGTAGACAGTGTGCCGAGTAGGGCATTGCGCTATATCAATTGCAATAGAGTGTGATAGCGCACATCCAGGGATCGCCCGCCTGCTCTATCCCGCTACCGCCGCCATTGCCGGTCGCCCCGGTGCCTGCTCGGTCCGGCGCCAGTAGGCCGGATTGCCATAGGTGTTCTTGAGGTGGTCGATAAACAGCCGGACCCGGAGCGGCAGGTGCTTGCGCTGCGGAAATACGGCGTGAATACCGATCGGCGGCGCCTGGAAGTCATCGAGGACGGTCACAAGTCTGCCACTGGCGATTTCGTTGCCGACCTCCCACCACGAACGCCAGGCCAGTCCGTGGCCTTGCAGGCACCATTCGTGCAGCACGGCACCGTCCGTGCACTCCATATCACCGCCTACCTTGACCGTGACTGGGCGGCCTTCCTGCTGGAACACCCAACCGCGCTGCACATTGGCGCTGGCCCCGAATGCCAGGCAGTTATGGCTCTGTAATTCCTCCGGAATAGCCGGGGTACCCGCGCGCGCCAGATAGTCGGGTGATGCAACCACCACACGCCGCGTTTCTGCCAGCCGGATGGAAACCAGGCTGGAGTCGGGCAGGTCGCCCAGGCGGATGGCGCAGTCGAACCTTCGTTGACGAGATCGACGACGCGATCGGACAAATCCAATGTAATCGTCACATCGGGGTGCGACTCGATGAACAGCGGCACCAGCGGCGCTACGTGCTTGCGTCCGTAGCCGGCCGGAGCGGTCACGCGCAAATGGCCGCTGGCCTTCACGCCACCCGCGGAGACGCTGGCCTCGGCATTGTGCAGGTCGTTCAGGATGCGCTGGCAGTCCTCCAGGAAGGCCGAGCCCTCGAAGGTCAGGCTGATCTTGCGTGTGGTGCGGATCAGTAGCTTGACGCCCAGCCTTTCCTCCAGCGCGTCGATGCGCCGTCCGATGATGGCGGGTGCTACGCCTTCTGCGGCGGCGGCGGCGGACAAACTGCCGCGCGAGGCAACGGATACAAAAGTCTCCAGTTGTTTGAAATGGTCCACAAATGTTCGCCTGCATTGCCCCGCACGATCACCCGCGCGGGCAGGCGGACAGGGATTTCGCGCAAATGGGAGGGGATTGGTCTTGATTGTCGGATGAGTCAGCCAAGATTAGATGCCGAAAAGTAAAAGATCAAGTGACCCAGGTCCGCTTTGCCGCACTGCAGCGACTGCCTACAATGCCATGCATTCAATGGTGTACAGTCCCACGCAACCGCCCACGCAAGCCTCATCCCAAGGAACCAGAGCTCCTCATGAGCAAGATCCGCGCAGTCGTTTTCGACGCCTATGGCACGCTGTTCGACGTGTATTCCGTCACGGCGCGCGCGGAGCAACTGTTCCCCGGCAAGGGCGAGGCGCTGGCGCTGCTGTGGCGCGAACGCCAGATCGACTACACGCGCGTTCGCACCATGGCCTCGCCCGACGCAAGTACTACAAGCCGTTCTGGGCGTTGACGGTGGATTCGCTGCGCTACGCCGCGGAACGCCTGCGCGTGACGCTGGACGAGGCGACGGAGGCGCAGTTGCTCAAGGAATACGCATGCCTGTCCGCGTTTCCGGAGAACCTGGCGCCTCAAGCGGCTGCGCCGTGCGGGCCTGCCGCTAGGCATCCTGTCCAACGGCAATGCGGAAATGCTCGACATCTCGGTCAAGAGCGCCGGCATGCACGGCCTGTTCGACCATGTGCTGTCCGTCGACGCGGTGCGCCAGTACAAGACGGCCCCGGCGGCGTATGCGCTCGGGCCCAAGGCATTCGGCCTGCCGGCGGAAGACATCCTCTTTGTCTCGTCGAACGGCTGGGATGCCTGTGGCGCGACCTGGTTTGGCTACACCACGTTCTGGATCAATCGTGCCGGCCACCCGGCGGAGCGGCTCGACGTAGCCCCCTCCGGCACCGGGCATGACATGAATGACCTGCTCGAGTTCGTCCGCGCCAGAGGCGTGGAAACCTGAACGACCCCGAGCGGTCGACCCTCTAACCAGCTATCGACTAACAGGAGAAGACTGATGGCTATCACGCTGCCGCGGCATGAAGATTACCGGCGAGATCCTGCCGGCCTACGAAGATATCCTCACGCCGGAAGCCCTGGCCCTGGTAGACAAGCTCCACCGCGCTTTCGAGCCGCGCCGCCAGGAACTGCTGGCTGCCCGCGTGGAGCGCACCAAGCGCCTGGACGCCGGCGAACTCCCTGACTTCCTGCCGGAAACCAAGCACATCCGCGAAGGCGACTGGAAGGTTGCCCCGATTCCCAAGGCGCTGGAATGCCGCCGCGTGGAAATCACCGGCCCGGTCGAAGCCAAGATGGTCATCAACGCCTTCAATTCGGGCGCTGACAGCTACATGACCGACTTCGAGGATTCCAACACCCCGAACTGGCACAACCAGCTGCAGGGCCAGGTCAACCTCAAGGCTGCCGTGCGCCGCACGCTGACGCTGGAGTCGAAGGGCAAGCAGTACAGCTCAACGATAAGATCGCCACGCTGCAGGTGCGCCCGCGCGGCTGGCACCTGGACGAGAAGCACGTCACCATCGACGGCAAGCGCGTCTCGGGCGGCATCTTCGACTTCGCGCTGTTCCTGTTCCACAACGCCAAGGAGCAGATTGCACGCGGCGACGGCCCGTTCTTCTACCTGCCGAAGATGGAAAGCCATCTGGAAGCACGCCTGTGGAACGACGTTTCGTGATGGCCCAGAACGAAATCGGCCTGCCGCAGGGCACGATCAAGGCCACCGTGCTGATCGAGACCATCCTCGCCGCGTTCGAAATGGATGAAATCCTGTACGAACTGCGCGAGCACAGCGCCGGCCTGAACGCTGGCCGCTGGGACTACATCTTCTCGTGCATCAAGAAGTTCAAGAACGACAAGAACTTCTGCCTGGCCGACCGCGCCAAGGTCACCATGACCGCGCCGTTCATGCGCGCCTACGCGCTGCTGCTGCTGAAGACCTGCCACTACCGCGGCGCTCCCGCCATGGGCGGCATGAGCGCACTGATCCCGATCAAGAACGATCCGGAGAAGAACGCCATCGCCATGGAAGGCATCATCAGCGACAAGCGCCGCGATGCGACCGATGGCTACGACGGTGGCTGGGTGGCCCACCCGGGCCTGGTCGAGCCCGCCATGAAGGAATTCGTGGCCGTGCTGGGCGACAAGCCCAATCAGTTCGAGAAGCAGCGCCCGGACGTGCAGGTGAAGGGTTCCGACCTGCTGGACTTCAAGCCGGAAACCCCGATCACCGAAGGCGGCCTGCGCATGAACATCAACGTCGGCATCCATTACCTGGGCGCCTGGCTGGCTGGCAACGGCTGCGTGCCGATCCACAACCTGATGGAAGATGCGGCGACCGCCGAGATCTCGCGCTCGCAAGTGTGGCAGTGGATCCGCTCGCCGAAGGGCAAGCTGGAAGACGGCACCAAGGTCACTGCCGAGCTCGTGCGCAAGCTGATTCCGGAAGAATTGGCCAAGGTGAAGGCCGAAGTTGGCGGCGAGACCAAGACGTATGACCGCGCTGCCGAGATCTTCGAGCAGATGTCGACGTCGGAAGACTTTGCCGAGTTCCTGACGCTGCCGCTGTACGAGGAAGTCTGAGTCGGCTTCGGCTTGATGTCATGAAAAACCCGCGGTGTTGACCGCGGGTTTTTTGTTTTGGCGCTCACCGGGTGCTGGTATGGCCAATACCTTGGCATGCAGCGCATCTGCGGAACAGGACACCAGCAACCTTCGTCCCCGTGCGGGTGCGGGTGCGGGTGCGAGGCCTATGGTAACGTTAGGGACATGGATTCTTGAGCACGTGCTGCATGGGCGGCACTTTTGAGCGGTTGGGAGAGTGGTGCAGCGTGAGTGATGCGGAACAGGACACGCGGCGCAGGCTTCGGACGGAGAAGGTCTCAATCAGCAGGGCCTTGCGTCTGAGCGTGCCCCCCGAGGCCAGGCCTGCGCCAGTCAACAGGAAAGACTGGCTGCGGCAGAGGAAAGAGCAATTGCAGGCTGCTCGTGCCGCTGCCAGGCAAAGGCGCGATCTACTGAAAGCCGAAATCATGTCGGCCGCGCAGGATGTTGCCCGCGAAGAACGCGTTGCTGCGCGGTTGGAAGCCGACCGTCTGAAGGCGGAAGCCAGGGCCGCGCAGACCCACGCGCGGGAGGATGCGCGCGCTGCCGCCAAATTCGAGCGCGGCCAGCCAACCCGTCCGGCGCCAAAACGAAAGACGCTTGCCAAGGAGAAGCGCAAGCTGGTCTCGTATGATGATCTGTTGCGGATGCGCAGGTGATCTCGCGGAAGGTCGGCGGGGTGTGCAACGCATCTTCCTAGCCAAGTGGTCCCGCCATGATCCTGTATCACTCTGATCCCGATTCTCCGGTCGTCGAGATTTCCGTCGAGGGAAAGATCACTGACCACGACTTGCGTGAAGCCATCGAGCGCTTGCGTGGTGATCTCGAACTAAACGGCAAGACCCGCGTGTTGGAACGCATTGAGCATTTCACCGGCATCGAGCCAAAGGCGCTGTGGACCGACATGACGTTCGGCGTTTCCGTGGCCCGCCGGATCACGCGCGCCGCCGTGGTGGCAGACGCGGGCTGGGTCCGCGCCTCGATGCATCTGGCGCGGTTCTTTACGAAGGCCGAAGTCAGAGCTTTCCATCTCAATGAGCTCGAGGAGGCGCGCGCCTGGATCAACGCCTGAGCGCTGCGAGCCAGTCGCGGCCACGTAGTTGCGACGACCCGTGAAAATCGGCAGGTCTGGCCACACGACCTGAGAAAAGCAGCCTCTCCGGAGTTCATGGTCTCTCCCCGTAGCCAACGTGACAGAGGCACAGACGCTGCGCTATGTGCCGCGCGGCAGGCGAACGGCGAATGCGGTCTCAGTCTGATTGGACCGCGCCTCGATGGTGCCCTCATGGGCCTTGGCAACTTCGCTCGCGATGAACAGACCGAGCCCAAGGCCAACCTGGCCGTTGTCCTTGTCCGTCTGACCCGGACCACGCTGGAGGGGGTCAAAGATTTGCTCCAGCGTCTGCGGGTCAATGGCGGGGCCGCTGTTCCTGACTTCGAAACGAACTTCTGCATCAGCGCCCGTCACCACCACGCGCACCGGCGTATCTGGTGCGCCATATTTGATGGCGTTGAGCACCAGGTTGCCAAGCAATTGCTGCAGACGCTGACCATCCCAGAGCCCCCGCAGGTTGCCGTTTAGATCCAGATCGATCTGGCGGCCTGGATGGGCTGCGCGCAACTGGTCCACTTCATCGGTAAACACTTCAGCCAAGTCGACGTCACTGCGGACGATGTTGATACCCAACCCCAGCTTGGTTCGATTGAAGTCACATAGGTCATCTAGCAACGCCTGCATGCGGGCACCGCTTCTAATCAGCCGGCGCGCGGCATCCGATACTTCCTGGCCGTCATTCAGCGCCGCAAGGTATGACGCAGTCATCTGAATAGTGTGCAGGGGAGTGCGCATGTCGTGCCCAAGCATGCCGAACAACAAGTTACGCGCCTGTTCTACCTCCTCACTGAAAAACCCTACCGATTCCGACAGTGCCTGGTCGATAGCCTCGTTGAAGCGGATCACGTCGTCGAGATGCGGAGCCCGAGTTTCGTCTAACCACAAACGCAGGACGCTGGCACGAAGTGCTCGATACTCGGATGCCAGTTGGTTGATATTGAAGCCGCCTCGGGCCCGCAAAAGCGCATGGGTCTGCGCGGCCGTCTCTGGCGCGTCGATCGGCTTGGGGGCGCGCCCAGTGATTTCTCGCGTTGCTCTTCCCTCGACTGTGAAGTCGATAGATCCTTGGCCACAGCTTCCAGAAGCTGTTGGGCGTCGTCGCGCAAAGCGTGGGAATCCAGGTTCCTTGCAGCGGGCAGAAGAGATGCCGCAAATGCTTCCCACTGCTCCAGGATGGGTTCAATATTCTGCAAGATGAAGTCGGCCAGTCGCATTGTCTGCTCCTGCAAGCGAAATCGACTCGGATGCTGGTAGCTATGAAGTCATGTTATGCACAAACTTCGAGAGCAGGGCGATTTAAAGCGGCGCCGATGATTAGCCGCCCTGGTCCTTTGGCCAGAAGGTGATCCTGATTTCCGACGGCGCGACGCCGTTTTCGTCCCGTGGCAGCGGGTCCGAGCGCGACACCGCACGCAGGACTGCGTTGTCCCAGTCAGCGTTTCCGCTCGACTTGGTAAGCCTCGTCGACAGCACTGATCCGTCTGGGGCCATCTGGACGGCTACCACGGCCGCCGGATTGCCGCTGATGTCCTCATTGAAAACAATGTTCGGTTTGACCCGCTGCCGGACGCGCTCGGCATAGCCGGACGAAGGCTTGCCGGAGGTACCGGTGCCGGCATTCGGGTTGGCGCCGCCGGCCTGCGCCCGCAAGCGGGCCAGTTCGCTCTGGTGTTGGGCATGGCCGGCCTCGCGCTGCGCTTCCAACGCATTACGCTGTGCCTCGCGTTGTGCAGCCTTACGCTCGGCCTCCACCCGGGCCT
Source organism: Cupriavidus sp. UYMMa02A (assembly GCA_001725945.1). GTDB lineage: Bacteria > Pseudomonadota > Gammaproteobacteria > Burkholderiales > Burkholderiaceae > Cupriavidus. Next base: position 37,805 of record LRMT01000071.1, read on the forward strand.
GCTTTTCGCGTTGCGCTTTCGCTTCGTCGCGCGCTGCGCGCTCGGCCTTGCGCCGCTGTTCCTGCAGCGAGATATCGGCGGTCTCTTCTTCGACCGGCTTCGCGCTCGGCGTCGGCTCCGCCGCCGGCTCGACCGCCGGCTCGTTCGGGACGGCCTCCGCTATGGGTTCCCATAGTTCGGCAGAAACCCCTTCCGGTGCCGCGCTGTGCCAACGCACGCCATAATAGAGCAGCGCGCCAAGCAGCATATGCATGAACAGCGCCGCCAGGAAACAAATCAAGGTGCCCCGTTCTCGCACGGGGTGATACGGATATGCGCTGACCTGCATGGATCACCTGCCTCGCCGCTGCCCGGCGCAGAGACGGCCTAGCGGCCTCCTGCCGATGGCAACACGCTCTTTCAGCCGATCAAGACATCAAGCTTCAGGGCAATCGCCAGAGAAGCAAAAGAAGCTTGATGGCTGTGCTCCTGCACAGATCCATTCTACGAAGTGCGCTGGAAAACAGGAGTAAGCCGTGTCAGGGAACTGGGGCCACGAACTACTGATGGAGGGGGTATGTTTTCCGCATTGCAGCAAGAGTGGCCGGATTACGCGGCGGGACTGACGGTGTTCATGGCGCCGTGACCATGATGCGGCACTTGCTGAAAGCCCGCCTCGTCAATGATACGTTTGGCGATCCTGGACTGTTCGTCGACTTCCTGGACGAGCGGCGCGCGATGCTGTTCGATCTGGGCGACATCACCGGACTGATGCCGCGCGAGCTGATGCGGCTGTCACATGTGTTCGTCACGCATGCGCACATGGATCATTTTCCGGCTTTGACCACCTGTTGCGCGTGCTGCTCGGGCGAAAGGTCCATATCGCGCTGTACGGCGGCCCGGGATTCCTCCAGCAGGTCGAGCATAAGCTGCACGGCTATACGTGGAACGTGGTCCATCGCTACGCGGTCGATCTGACAGTTGAAGTGATCGAACTAGGGTTGGACTGGCGGCGGCGCAGCGCCTGCTTTTCCAGCCGACTCGGCTTCGCGAAGCAGGGCGAGGTGCTGACGGGAAGTGCAGGCGACATCGTCCACGAGGAGGCAACCTTCCGGGTGCGCGCGTGCTTCGTGGATCATGGAACGCCTTGCCTGGCTTATTGGTGGAAGAAGGCCCGGCCCGGTATCAACAAGGAGCGACTGGTCGCGTCAGGCCTGACGACAGGTGCGTGGCTGCGCGAGCTGAAGCACGCCGTCCTGACTGGCGCGCCCGACGATACGCCCATCCTGGTGCGGTGGCGCGACCGCGCGGGCGAGCACGCGACGATGCGACAGGTTGGCGAGTTAAGCCAGCTGATCCTTGACCTCGAAGCTGGCCGGCGTATCGGCTATGTGACCGACCTGCGCTACTCCGACGAGAACGTGCATGCCTTGTCGCAACTCATGCAGGGAGTCGACGAGCTGTTCATCGAAAGCGTGTTTCTGGACCAGGACAGCGCTCACGGGTTGCGCAAAACCATTGACCGCGGTCCAGGCCGGCCGGATCGCCCGCCGCACGGGTGCTCGCGCGGTAACGCCTTTTCATTTCTCGCCACGCTATGAGGGCCGCGCCGCTGAACTGGCGGCCGAAGTACGGGTGCGTGGGCCGGCGATGCGCATAGCCAATTCGGGCCTCCGGTACAGGACCGGTCGACGTAACGGTCACCGGAGCACTGGGGCGTCTCACTGGGGCGTCTCAAGGGCGACACGATGCTTCGCCAAAGGGGCCATTGAAGACCGGAGCAGGGTCATCGACGCGTTCGCCGTTCCTGCACCATTTGGCACGCAGCGCAGGTAATCAAATGTCGAAGTAGAGATAAAACTCCCACGGATGCGGGCGCAACTTCAATGTATCGATTTCGCGCGTGCGCTTGTAGTCGATCCAGGTCCTGATCAGGTCTTCCGTGAAGACGTCTCCCTTGCGCAGGAACGCTGAATCGGATTCCAGTGCGGAAAGGGACTCTTCGAGGGAACCTGGAACCTGCCGGATGCTGGCGGCTTCCTCCGGTGGCAGATCATAAATGTTCTTGTCGAGCGGATCGCCGGGGTCCATCTGGTTTTCGATGCCGTCGAGGCCGGCGAGCAGCATTGCCGAGAGAGCGAGATAGGCATTGGCCGACGGATCAGGACAGCGAAATTCAACGCGTCTCGCGCTTGGGGAATCCGAAACCATTGGAATCCTGGCTGCGGCAGATCGATTGCGCTGCGACATGGCCAGATTGACGGGCGCCTCGTATCCAGGCACCAGTCGCTTGTATGAGTTTGTGCTGGGCGCGCAGAAAGCCATCAGCGCGGGGGCGTGCGTGAGCAGGCCGCCTATGTACCACCGGCACATCTGGGACGTCTGCGCCCAACCGTTCTTGTCGTAGAAGAGGTTCTCGCCGTCGCGCCAGAGGCTCTGGTGGCAATGCATGCCGCTCGCGTTGTCGGCAAACAGGGGCTTGGGCATGAACGTGGCGACCTTGCCGTGACGGCGTGCAACGTTCTTGCAGATGTACTTGTACATCATCACGTTGTCCGCCATGCGGGTCAGAGGTGCAAAGCGCATGTCGATCTCATTCTGGCCCGCCGTGGCCACCTCATGGTGATGCACCTCGACCTGGACGCCTGCCTGCATCAGCGCGAGTACGATTTCGGACCGGATGTCCTGCAGCGTATCGCTCGGCGGCACGGGAAAATATCCTCCCTTGTAGTGCTGCTTGTAACCGAGATTGCCTCCGCCATAGGCGCCTTCGTCACGGCCAGAGGCCCATTCACCTTCGGCGGATTCGACATGGTAGTAGCCAGAGTGCTGGTCCTGCCCGAAGCGAATGGAGTCGAAAATGAAGAATTCCAGTTCGGGGCCAACATAGCAAACCGTAGCAAGACCGGTCTGCCGGAGGTACAACTCCGCCTTCCGTGCGATGTGGCGCGGATCACGCGAGTACGGCTGGTGCAGGACAGGATCCAGCACGTCGCAGATCAGCGCCAGCGTCGGTGCCGTGCAAAACGGATCGATGAATGCTGTGGCCGGGTCGGGCCTGACCAGCATGTCGGACTCGTGTATTTCCTGGAAACCCCGAATGGAAGACCCGTCGAACCCGATGCCGGCCGAGAATAAATCGTCGCTGACTTCCGGCAGCGTGATCGAGAAGTGCTGCCATATGCCGGGCAAGTCGGTGAACCTGAGGTCAACGACCTGGATCGCGTGCTTCTTGATCAGAGCGATGACTTCACCGGGGCTTTGCGGCGGTGCAGCGTGATAGCTGCCGGGTTCTATTGAGACCGTGCTCATGACTGCCTCCGTCCTCTGACCCCGGAGCATAGTCCAACATTAGTCTGTCAAATTCCGATTGCAAAGTGCCTCGATCAAAGCGGACGTTGGCCAAGCAGGTGATCACCGAACTGCTCCCGCAAGCGGCTTTTCAGGATCTTGCCGCGACGATCGGTGTCAACCGGCCGCCGCCCATGTCCGGACCGGCGCCGATGAATGATTCCTTACTTCGTCGTTTGCAGGGATGGCATGTCGATGGCCGGCTGCTTGCACGACGCGCGCGCCGCCAGTGCGAAGAACAGTGCGGAAGAGATTGCCAGCGCGTCGGTGGTCAGCAGGACCCGCGTCAGCGGCACGGTCACGCCCTTGGCGATGAGATAGTCTGTCGCAGCCCCGACGACCACCGTGCCAATCGCAAGTGCAAAGACATTGATGCACAGCATCGTGAAGCCGGAAATCGTCGAGCGCATATTCTGCGGAGTCATGTTCGCAATTGCCGCATTGGCCGGCCCATAAATTGCCAGCGGCAGAAAGAACGCAACGCACATGCCGATATGGAACAAAGCAGAGCCGGCAGGGGCGAGCCGACAGGCAACAACAAAAGGTGCGCAGGCAACGACAAGCAGCGCGATAAAGGTGGCGTGTCCGCCACGGAACCGGTGCGCCATGCGATCACTGAGCATGCCGCCTGCCACCGCGCCGAGTGTGCCGAACAACAGTTGCAGTGTACCGATGCGAGTGGCGATGCCGTTGGCGTCCATACCGCGTTCATTCACCATCCACAGTTGCATGAACGCGAGGCTGGCGAACGCGACGTGAGTCAGCACGAAGCCGAGAATGGTGAAGCGAAGCGCGCGGTGTCCCCTGATCAGCCGAAGGACGGTCCGGACCTGTTGCATGGCGGGAGCGCCAAGTTCCTGCGGCGCGAGCTGGCCGCGATGTTCCTTGAGCAATGACAGCGGTACGGCGATAGCGACGCCGATCACGCCCAGCATGGAGAAGGTGTCGCGCCAGCCGTGGGAGGCACCTAGCGTGCCGGCCAGCAGGAAGCTGCAGCCGATGCCGAGAGGAATGCCCATGAAGAACAGGCCCATCGCCGTGCCACGCCGCTTCTCGGGGAACAGCTCGGCAAGCAGGCTCACTGCGGCCGGCACCAGGGCCGCCTCGCCGCTGGCGACAAAGAAGCGGGCGATCGCCATCTGCTCGAAGCTCTGTGCGTGACCCGAAGCCCACGTGCAGACGCTCCAGATCAGGATGCCGGCCGCGATGATCCGCGTCCGGCTGAAGCGGTCCGCAAGCGTCCCCATGATCATCGCCATGACACCGAAGCTCAATACCCACACCGCGCCGGCCAGGAAGCCATATTGCGCGTTGTTGATCGCCAGGTCCTTGATGATCCGGGGCGAAAATCCCAGCAACATGTTGCGATCGATGTGCGCAAGCAGGTGGATGGTCAACAGGGTCGCCAGAACGGCTGAAGGGCTTTTCTTCCACAACATTGGATGTCTCCACGCCTAAGAGCTCTGTTCACGGGCAGACGGCTCGCGGTACGCTGCCGCGAACCGTCCGGGGCATACGTGTCAGGCCGCCTTGCGCAGGGGAACACCGCGCTGCGCTGGCGCACGGTTGGGTACCATGCCCAAGGCGTTCAGCGTCTCTTCCGCGGATTTCCACTGCGTACCGATTTGGTAGATGCGGTGTGCATCCTCTCCGGTAGCAATATCGCGGTTCAGTTCGCGGGCAATGCGTACCATTTGCTCGATCTGCTGGACCGAAGTCGCGCGCTTGCCGTCAGGGCCGAACAGCGTGTCTTCGATGCCGACGCGCACGTGCAGGCCAAGCGCGATTGCCATCGTGTTCATCGGCACCACATTGCGGTTCAGTGTCTCGATCGTGAGGACAGCACCATCAGGAGTACGGCGCGCGAATTCGAGCATGTCAGCCGGATGCAGCGCCGAAGCGCCGCCGCCAATCGCGACATAGTTCAGATTCAGTGGCCCGGTATAGGCGCCCCTGCGGATCAGACGCTCGAGTGTTTCCAGTTGCGTCAGGTTGCCGAGCATGAACTGCGGTTGAATGCCGCTGGCCACCAGGCGCTTGATGTGCTCGACATGCCACGACGGGTTCGACGGCGAAATCATGTCGCGGTAGGCCGCCTGCAGCGCGGGATTCATGAACGAGGTGCCGGCGATGTCCGCCTCGGTCATCAGTTCCATGATGTTCATCTGGCCGGTGTTGATCGCGACGGTGACCTGATCGGGGCGCGGGTTCAACTCGGCGAGCATGTGGCGGGTGTCATCGTCGGCCCATTTGGCAGCTTCACCTTCGCCTCGGGCGCAACGAGATCGAGCCACCGACCTGCAGCACCATTTTCGGCACGGCTTCGCGCAGGCGGGCGAGCATATCGTTGAATTTCGAACAACCGCTTGCTGCCCTTGCCGTCGGCCTCGCGCACATGGACGTGCAGCACGGTGGCGCCGGCGTGTAGCAGTCGACCGCCTTCTGGACCTGCTCGTCCATCGTGACCGGGATATCGTCCGAGTCGCCAGGGATCCATTGCGGACCGTACGGCGCCACCTGGATCACGAGTTTTTCCTGGTTCTCGGGCAGCAGGGAGTCGTCTAGGAATTGCATGGGTTAAGTCCTTGAATGCGTGATTGGGGGAACGGGTGATCAGGCAGCGGCGCGCCCGGCTAAGGGCTTTTCCTCTTCCAGGGCGGCTAGTTCTTCCAGGAGGATTGGGGCGCCCAGACTGCTGGAGTGGATACCCAGTACGCTGACCGCCTGCAGGACGGCCGCGATCTCTTCCCGGGTGCCCCGAGTTCGAGAGCCTTCCGAATATGGCGGCGCGTGCCTGGGGCGTACATGTGGGTGCATGACGCGTCCACAGCGATGGCGAGGAACTCGAGCACTTTCGGCTCCAGTACGCCCGACGTCATCGTGTGTGCGCCCATTGCCATGAATTTTTCGGTCCAGACGGGATCCAGTTCTGCGATCGGATCCCACGCCGCATTCCAGTTACCCGTCTTGCGCAGTTGGTCGCAGATGGGGGTAGCCACGGCCTTGTCGCTCATCGTTCGCCTCCTGAGTGTCGAAGCGGCGCCGCGTCTGGGCGCCTGGGTGCAAGTATCGGAGACAGGCGATTTGTGGATTTGACATTCCGGGCGTTATTTACATATTCGGCAACGAAGGAAACGCAAATGGCTTACCTCGTTCGCAGCTCTGCCCTGACCGACTACCTGAAGGTAGCGAGATCCGTAGGTATCGATCCATACCGCTTCCTCAGGGACAACAAGATCGATCCGTCCGCGCTGGCGTCGGATGTCATGATTCCGGCCGAGGCAGTGGCGCGCCTGCTGGAGGAATCTGCCGAGGCGGCGGGAATCGCGGATTTTGGCCTGCGCATGGTGCAGAGCCGCGAGCTGTCCAACCTTGGGCCTCTCGCCTTTGTGATGCAGGAGCAGCCCACGCTGCGCAAGGCACTCGACTCCGCCGGCCGTTACCTCCGCTTGCACAACGAAGCGCTTCACATGCGGATTGAGGAGACGGAGGGTATGGTCCTCATCCGGGAAGATGTGCTGGATGGCTTTGCCGGCACCGTGCGGCAGGCGATGCAGTTGGTGCTGGGGGTGCTGCACCGGATGCTGACAACTATTCTTGGTACCACCTGGCGGCCAAGGGCGATCTGCTTTACGCATGCCGCTCCCTCAAGCGTTGCCATGTACGAGAGGGTGTTCGGCGCTCCTGTCCTCTTCAAGCAGGATTTCGATGGCGTGGTTTGCCGAGCGTCCGATCTCGAGGTCGGGATCCCGGCTTACGATCCGGTGATGGCGCAGCAGGTACGCCGGCACCTCGATACGCTGCTGGCGCAGTCCAATGCAACCATGCCCGAGCAGGTGCGAAAGCTGGTCATCACGCTACTTCCCTCGGGCACCTGTTCGATGGATCGCGTGGCGCAGCATCTGGGCGTTTGCCGCCGGACCGTATCCAGCCGCCTCGCACATCACGGTGAAAGCTACCTGTCGATCGTTGATGACGTGCGGGAGGATATGATCAAGGGATACCTGGCCAGTAGCAATCGGCCCGTTTCGGAAGTCGCGACGCTGGTGGGGTTCTCATCCTTGAGCGCGTTCTCCCGCTGGTTCGGACAGCGGTTCGGATGCAGCGTGTCCCGGTGGCGCAGCAAGAGCGCTGAGTTGCCAGCTTCCACTGATATGGAGGCCGAGCCATTATCTGCGTTGCAAAGCCCGGTACCCGGCGCACTCGGTGGTGCCATGCCTGTCGCCTTGGCCGGCTCGGATCTTCCTGCCGATCCCGACGTCTTGCGCGCCATCGCACTGGAACAAACCGGCTGGCATGTGCCTTGTGGGAGGAGCTGGAGAGTCTAAGGCGACGGATCGCAGTTCGACACGTTCGAGTGGATTGATTTCACTGGCTTGGCAAGCGATGAGCGCAGTACTTTCCGAGACTCATGGCCTATGCTGAAAGGGGCAGGGCCCGACCCGACAACGTGCTCTCATCGCCGATGAGCACTCCCATCAAGGTGCAGTGACTCCACACAGATATGGCCACAAGAAATTTGCTGACAGCGCTGGCTCTCTGCGCCTCCTTGGGCGGTGTGGCCACATCCGTGCATGCCTACTTCGAACATCCCCTGAGCGGAACCGTGATCGGGAGCATGAACAAGACCGAAAAGGACGAATTCTTGCGGGCCGTCAACCAGGTACTGGATGACGGGGCAGACCGCACGGCGGTGCCATGGAACTACCCTGCAACCGGCTCGCGCAAGGAAATCAAGGGGACGCTTACGCCCCTCAAGTCAACGACCGATCAGGGACAGTCCTGTCGGCGGCTGAATATCAAGTTGCAGCGCGACCAAAAGAGCGGGAACTGGACCGGCTGGTTCTGCAAGCAAAGCGACGGTCGTTGGCTCTCACGCAAAGTGCCGGCCAAGTAGCCGCCTGGATCATGAGAGGGGACGCGCGCCTGAGTATCGCAGCGCGCCACGAGTCAGGCCGAGCCTCAGGGTGCGAAGGCGAGGAAAAGATAAGCCGCCAGCACGACCAGGTGCACAATGCCCTGCAGGATATTGGTCCGACCCATACCCAGCGTGAGCATACTGACAACCACCGTTAGTGCCAGCAGCACGGTTTCCTTCGGCTCAAGCCCGAGTGCCAGCGGACGATCGATTGCAGCCGATACTGCGGCGACGCTGGGTATGGTGAGACCGATGCAGGCCAGAGCCGAGCCCAGCGCCAGATTCAGGCTGGTCTGGAGGCGATTGGCCATTGCCGCGCGCAAGGCAGCCAGCCCCTCCGGCAGGAGCACCAGCGCAGCAATCACGATCCGACCGTAGCCTCTGGCGCGCCCATCAGTTCCACCCCAGCCTCCACGGCCGGCGACAACTGCTTGGCTAGTCCCACCACGGCCACGAGGCAAACGAGCAGCATCAAGGCACTGATCAGTGCGACACCCGAGGACGGCGGCGGGGCGTGCTCGCTTTCATCCAAACTGCCCTCGATCAGAAAGTAATCCCGGTGACGTACTGTCTGCACGAAAATGAAGCTGCCGTACAAGACCAGCGAGCTCACGCCGGCGAAACCCAGTTGCGAGCGGGAAAACTCAGGTCCTGGCGTGGTGGTGGTGTAATTCGGCAGCACCATGGTCAGCACGGCTAGTGCTGCCAGCACCGCCAGGGCAACGTTTGCGCCCGGTGCCTGAAAGACCTGCTCGCGGTGCCGCAGCGCACCCATGAACAGACACAGGCCAACAATGCCATTGCATACCAGCATGACTGCGGCGAACACCGTGTCGCGTGCCAGTGCTGCCTTCTCGGGTCCGGCCGACACCATCATTGAAACGATCAACGCCACCTCGATGACGGTAATCGATATGGCCAGGACCAGCGTGCCGAAAGGCTCGCCCACCTTATGGGCAACCATCTCTGCGTGGTGAACTGCCGCGAATACGGAGCCGGCCAGCGCCATCGCGGCCAACCACTGCAGCCATCCCTGAGCGGAAAGCATGCCCGCGATCAGGATTATCCAACCGGCTAGCGGAGCCAGAATTGTCCAGGTCGTTAGCTTGTTGGAGGATGACAAGGGAATCCCCAAACTGTACTTTGTTAAATGCCTGTTATCTCGCGGCGCGGACTTACTCGCATCGCCATGAACACGCCAATTGACCGATGTTTGCGCGCTCTATGCTTGCGATAGCGGAGCGTCTTCCAGTCTAGTGTACAGCGGACATATCCTGCACCTTTGTGCGCTTATCGCGCAAATCTCGGTAGAGAGGGCCGTCCTTTCCCACATCTTCGACGCTGCCGCACGGAAAATGGAACGGCCGACTGTGTCGGTTGCGAATGCCTTCCTGGAAGAAAACAGGAAGCGCGCATGACAAAGAAAGATGGAGATGAAATTGAGCATCAAGAAGCATTTGATCAGCATGGTGCAGCTTGCGGCTATCGCTTGCGTTGCCGTCGGCAATCATGCAGTCGCGGCCGACGCTTGGCCTGCCAAGCCGATCAAGGTGATTGTTCCCTATACGCCCGGTGGATCTACCGACACAGTGTCGCGCGTGGTATTCGAGAAGGTCTCCCAAAGTCTTGGGCAACCGATCATCATCGAAAACAAGCCGGGCGCGAACAGTACGCTGGGGGTCGGTGTCACGGCCCGCTCGGCACCGGACGGCTATACCTTCGTGTCGGTCCTGGCGGCTTACAGCGCAAACATGTCGCTGTATTCGAAGCTGAGCTACAAGCCATCGGATCTGGTGCCGGTTGCTCAAATGGCGGAACTGCCGTTGTTCCTGTTCTCCAGCAAGAAGCTGCCGGTCAAGACGGTGGCCGAGCTGGTCGCCTACGGCAAGGCGCATCCTGACACGCTGACCTTCGGCTCCAGCGGTGTCGGCAGTTCAGCGCACCTGACAGGCGAGCGGTTCGCGATGGAATCGAAGCTGAAGATGACGCATGTGCCGTATAACGGTAGCGCCCCGATCTTGCCGGCACTCGTTTCGGGCGAGGTTTCGGTCGCATTCGATCCGCTGCTCGTACCGATGCCGCACGCGAAGCAGGGCAAGATCAATGTCCTGGCGGTGGCCTCTGCCAAACGCTGGCCTGGCGAGCCAAACATCCCGACCATGGAAGAGGCGGGGTTTCCGGGCTTCGTCATGAGTTCGTGGACCGGGCTTCTCGCGCCAGCTGGCACGCCGCAGGCAATCGTCGACCGGATGGCCAGGGAGATCGCCATGGCTGTGCGCAATCCGGATGTTGCAAAGAAGCTGACCGACCTGGGCTTTGTGCCGGTGAGCGGCACGCCGGGTGAGTTCCGCAAGCTGATCGAGCGGGATACCACGCGTTACGCGGCAATCGTCAAAGCCGGGAAGATCTCGCTCGACTGAGCGCTGTTCCGCTGACAGCGGGGCAGTCCAATTCCATAGAATGGAATTGGACTGCAGACCTTTTGACGCTCCACGCTTAACCTGTTTCTGCAGCCGGCACGTTACCGCCGGCGATGCAGACGACAGGAGACTACCGTGGCAAGCTTCCCCCTACGTGCCGCCCGCAGGCTGATGGCGCTTTTTGCGCCCGTCGCACTGCTGGCGGCCATCGCAGCACCGCCGGCGCAGGCCGCCTATCCCGACAAGCCCATTCGCATCGTGGTGCCGTTCTCCCCGGGCGGTGGCACGACCTGATCTCGCGCGCCATGGGCGTCGCGATGGGCCAGGACCTCGGGCAACCCGTGGTCATCGACAACCGACCCGGCGGCGGAACCATCATCGGCACGGATAACGTCGCCAAGGCACCGCCAGACGGCTACACGCTGGTGATGGCGACGTTCGCGCATGCCGTCAATCCGAGCCTGCAGCCGAAACTGCCTTACCAGACTGACAGGCTTTCGCGCCAGTCATGCTGATTGGCCGCTCGCCCAATGTGCTCGTGGTGCGGGCCGACAGCCCGTACAAGTCGGTGCGGGACATCATCAATGCCGCCCGCGCAAAGCCGGGGCAACTCTCGTTCGCATCGCAAGGTCCGGGCACGTCCGCGCATCTGGCGGGCGAGCTGTTCAAGAGCCTGGCCAGGGTCGACCTCAACCACATCCCCTACAAAGGCGCCGGTCCCGCCATCACGGACCTGCTAGGCGGGCAGGTCGACATGATGTTTGCGACGGCTTCGGCTGTGGGCAACCTGCTCGAATCGGGCAAGCTGCGCGCGCTAGGGGTCACCACGTCTCAACGTTCCACCAGCGTCGACCTGGCGAAGGTGCCGACCATCGCCGAGGCCGGCGTGCCGGAATACGTCGCGGAGAGTTGGTACGGGCTCTTCGTGCCGGCCGGCACGCCCGCGCCCGTGATCGCCCGCTTGAACGCCGCGGCAAGAAAGGCGGTGACGGCTGACGCATTCCGCAAACGCGTAGCGTCGGAGGGGCTGATCGTCTCGCCCGGCACGCCGGAAGAGCTGGGCCGCTATGTGCTCGGAGAACAGGCGCGCTGGAGCAAGGTCGTCAAGGACGCCCACATCACCCTCAACTGACAGCTTCCCGAAACATCATCCAGGCAACCATTATGAGCGAATACCAACTGATCCATCTCGAAGCCCGGGAAGGCGTCGCAGTCCTGACGCTGAACCGTCCCGAAAAGCGCAACGCCATCAGCGACGACATGCGCACCGAGCTCATCGGTGCGCTCGAGTCGATCGCCGCCAACCGCGAAATCCGCGCGCTGGTGCTGACTGGCAACGGCAAGGCTTCTGCGCCGGCGGGGACGTAGCTGGCATGCAGCGGCGCATGGACGCACCGGCCGGCGAGGTCGGCTTCAACGGCTGGACGCGCCAGCAGCGCGTGCACCATTCGGTGGCGCTGCTGCACGACATGCCCAAGCCGGTCATCGCCGCGGTCAATGGCGGCGCCAACGGACTCGGCGCCGACATGGCCATGGCATGCGACTTCGTGATTGCCTCCACGTCGGCCAGCTTTGCCTGGTCCTATATCCATCGCGGACTGATTCCGGATGGCGGCGGCATGTACTTCCTGCCGCGCCGCACCGGGCTGTCCGTTGCCAAGGGGCTGATCTTCAGCGGCCGCAAGGTGGAGGCCGAAGAAGCGCTGGCCCTGGGCATCGCGGACCGGCTGAGCACGTCGCCGCAAGCGCTGGTGTCCGAAGCGGTCGCCTGGGCGGCCGAGTTGTCGCAAGGCTCGGCCACGGCGCTGGCGCTCGGCAAGACGATCCTGAACCAGACCTTCGCGCTCACCGCGGAACAGGTGTTCGCGCAGGGCAGCCAGGCGCAAGGCATCTGCTACACCAGCGCCGAGCACCGCGAAGCGGTGCTCGCCTTCCTTGCCAGGACCGCCACTCAGACCGCTGCGACGAAGGGCTAAGACATCATGACGACATCACACCCGTTTTCGCCATGACTTCGCAGCGCTACATGCGGCTGCAGGCCCTGCTGCCGCTGATCGTGCACGGCGGCACGCCGCGCTCGGTGCTGGTGATCGGTCTGGGCACAGGCATCACGGCCGGCGCCACGCTGCCCTACCCGGGGCTCGAGCACCGGGTAGTGGCCGAGCTGCTGCCCCCGGTGCTGCGCGCCGTGCCGCAGTTCCAGGGCAACTACGGCGTGGCCGGCGACAAGCGCGTCGATATCCGCCTGCGCGACGGCCGGCGCGAACTGCTGCAGAGCGACCAGCACTACGACCTGGTCACGCTGGAGCCGCCGCCGCCTTCGGCCGCGGGTGTGGTCAACCTGTACTCGACGGACTTCTACCGCCTCGCGGCAGCACGCCTGCAGCCGGGCGGACTGGTCGCGCAATGGCTGCCGCTGCCGACGCAGAACGACGAAGACACGCGTTCGCTGGTGCGCAGCTTCCTCGACGTGTTTCCGCACGCGACGTTGTGGACGACCGAGCTGCACGAGATGATGCTGGTCGGCTCACTGTCGCCGATCACGCTCGATGCGCAGCGTATCCGCGAGCGCTTTGCCGCGCCCGAGGTGTCGGCCGCGCTGCGCGCGGTGGGCGTGGCGTCGCCAGCCGCATTGCTGGCTACCTGGGTAACTGACCGTGAAGGACTGGAGCGCTACGCCGGCGATGCGCCCGCAGTGACCGACGACCATCCGCGCATCGAATACGCGGGCTGGGTGCGTCGTTCCGAATTTCCGCAGGTCCTGCAGCGCCTGCTGACGTTGCAGACCGAGCCGCCGCTGATCGGAGCCGACGCCGCCCTGATCTCCGATATCGGGCTCGAGCGCGAGACGCTGCATACCTTCTACACCGCCGGCCTCGATGCCTACTACGGCGACCGCGATGCCTGGGCCCTGCATATGCAGAAGGCGATGCGCACCGACCCCGACAACCCTTATTACGCCTGGTTCGGAGGCGGCCGCCGCGCCCCCGCGCCGGTGCCGTCGAGGAACGCCCCATGAGCACCCGTGACGATGTGCTGGCACTGCAGCAGCGGATGGGCGAGTCGATCGTCGGCCAGCGGCATATGGTCGAACGCCTGTTGCTGGGCTTGCTGGCCGATGGCCACCTGCTGGTAGAAGGGCTGCCGGGCCTGGCCAAGACACGCGCGATCAAGGTGCTGGCGCGGAACCTGGAGGCGAAACTGTCCCGCATCCAGTTCACGCCGGACCTGTTGCCGGCGGACATCACGGGCTCCGAGGTCTACTACACGGAAGGCGGCAAGGGCGAGTTCCGCTTCCAGGCCGGGCCGATCTTCGCCAACCTGGTGCTGGCCGACGAAGTCAACCGCTCGCCGGCCAAGGTGCAGGCGGCGCTGCTCGAAGCGATGGAAGAGCGCCAGGTCACCGTCGGCGGCGTGACCCACAAGCTCGACCCGCTGTTCCTCGTCATGGCCACGCAGAACCCGATCGAGCAGGAGGCACGTATCCGCTGCCCGAAGCGCAGATGGACCGCTTCCTGATGCACGTGAACGTGACCTATCCCGAGGCCGACGCCGAAGCGCAGATCGTGGCGCTCGCGCGGGCCGAGGAATCCGGTGCGGCCGCGGGCGCTCAAGGTGCGGCGCAGAGGCTGGCGCCGGAGGCAGTCTTTGCCGCGCGCGCCGAGATCCACGGTATCCACGTCAGCGAAGCGGTCGCGCGCTACGTGGTGGCGCTGGTCCATGCCACGCGCGAGCCCAAGGCCGTGGACGACGAGCTTGACCGCTGGATCCAGGTCGGCGTGAGCCCGCGCGGCTCCATCGGGCTGGACAAGGTCGCGCGCGCCTATGCGTGGCTGCGCGGGCGCGACTTCGTCTCGCCGGAAGACGTGCAGGCCGTGGTGCACGAGGTGTTCCGCCACCGCCTGATCCTGTCGTACGAGGCGCACGCGGCCGGTGTCAGCGCCGATGCCGTGATCGACCGTCTGGTGCAGCAGGTGGCTGTAGCCTGACGTGGCGGGCGGCGCCATGCGATCCATATTGCATCGCTTGCCCGCTCGCCGGTGCCTGCCGGGCCCGGCACGAGCGGGCGTGCCCAGCCCGGCGTCAGCGTCGATGCCGCGGCGCTGGCGGCGCTCGAAGTTGCCGCGCGCGATTTTCATTTCCTGCCGCGCCAGCCGGTGCACAGCGTGCTGGCCGGCCGGCACGCGTCTCGGGTACGCGGTCGAGGCCTGACCTTCGAGGAAGTGCGCGGCTACCTGCCCGGCGACGATATCCGCAGCATGGACTGGCGCGTCACGGCGCGCACGGGCAAGCCGCACGTGCGCGTGTACAGCGAGGAGAAAGACCGGCCCGTGCTGCTGCTCGTGGACCAGCGCATCAATATGTTCTTCGGCAGCCGCCGCGCGATGAAGTCCGTCGTGGCCGCCGAGGCCGCGGCGCTGGCGGCGTGGCGCGTGCTGTCCGAAGGCGACCGCGTCGGCGGCCTGGTGTTCGGCGACAGCGAATGCACCGAACTCGCGCCGCGCCGCAGCCGCCAGGCCGTGGAACACCTGCTCGGCGAGATTGCGCGTCACAACCAGTCACTGCGTGCCGACGCTTCGGCGCGGCGCGGCGCGGGCCAGCTCAATGCCGCGCTCGAGCGCGCGGCAAGGCTCGCGCGGCACGATCACCTGGTCATCGTCATCAGCGATTTCGACGGGCATGATGCGGCCACGCGCGACCTGATGCTGTCGATGAGCGCCCGCAACGACCTGCTCACGATGCTGGTCTATGACCCGTTCCTGCTCGAACTGCCAGACTCCGGCCACCTCGTGGTCAGCGACGGCGAGCTGCAGGTCGAACTGGGTTTCGGGCAGGCGTCCACACGCAAGGGCATCGCCGATTTCGTCGATGCGCAGAGCCGCGACCTGCTCGGCTGGCATCGCGCGATCGGCGTGCCGCTGCTGCCGTTGTCGGCGGCCGAGGAAACGCCACAGCAGCTTCGCCGTCTGCTCGGGCAGGCCTCGCCACAGGGACAGGGCTCGCTGCGAGGCAGGCAGGGAGGGCGGTCATGAGCGACCTGGTCCACAGCACGGCCGCGCCGGACAGCGCCACGATCGCCGGCGATCTCCAGCAACTGGCCGAGGTGGTCGTGCCGCCACCACCGTCGTGGCGGCCGCAGACCATCGGCTGGCCGGTGGCCGGTGCCATCGTGCTCGCGCTGCTGGCCTTCGCGGCCTGGCGCTGGTGGCGCCACTATCGCGCCAACCGTTACCGACGCGAGGCGCTGGCCGAGCTGTCACGGTTGCAAGCGGGCATGTCCGCGTCGCCGGCGGCACGCGTGCAGGCGCTGGTCGCGATGGCGGAACTGCTCAAGCGCACGGTGCTGGCGGCGTTGCCGCGCG
>LRMT01000072.1 GCA_001725945.1 Cupriavidus sp. UYMMa02A
TCGCCGGCGGCGAACCATCGAAGTGCAGATCGATCATGCGGTCGGATCGGCCGCCCGCCCTATGACCAGCGAACAAATCGACGCGAAGTTATTGGCGCAATGCGCATACTCCTCCAATTTGGGTGAGCCATCCTGGCCCCCTGCTCGTGCGGAAAAACTATTGGCAACATGCAGGAACGTGCTGAATCTGGACGACGTGAGCACGATTCTGCAAGTTTGAAACTGGCAGTATGAGAGGAGTACGTGGTTGTCAGCTTTAGCGAAATTAGTGTGATTTATGAACTCCCGACGACTCCTCCGAGCGAGCTTCCGGGCGAAGAATATCGATCCCTTAGGCTTCATCTCAACACACCAGACGAATTTTCACGCCTTCTTACGGCAGACCGTGAGAAGCAGAAGGTGCGCGTCAAGGCCGCGAACTTGCAGCTTGACTGCGCCGGGACATACAAGTTTCACGCATGCAGCCGCTGTGCAGAGCAAAACAGCCGACTTGCAAAGCGCATTTTGAACTCCAGCCATCAACCTCAAAGGTAGCCACATGAAAATCAAACGCGTTGAACACATCGCGATCGCCGTGAGTGATCTCGAGGGAATGTCGGGGATGCTGGAAGACATGTTCGGCCTAAAGTGCAAATACACAGAGGACTTTCCGAACTCATCCACACGCATCGCAATGATCCCAGTTGGAGAGACCTGTCTCGAATTGCTCGATGGCTACAAGCCAGAAGCCCGCGCTGCGCAGTGGCTGACTGAAAAAGGTCAAAGCTTGTTTCACCTTTGCCTTGAGGTGGATGACATCGATGCCGCGCTCACTGAGCTGAAAGAAAAAAAAGTAAAGCTGATCCACGAGCAACCAGTCATCGGCCATGGCGGCTGCCGCGTTGCATTCATCGATCCGTCAGGCACGGGAAACATCCTGTTTGAGCTGATGGAAACGCCCGACTCCCACGCCTGATCGACTTCACGCGAGCGTGCGAAGATGGTAAAGGCGAATACAATGATAAAGGCAATCGGAATTTGTTTGCTTGCTCTCGGAATCAGTTCGAGCCTAGCTCTAGCCGAGACTTTCCCCGAGCACAATTTAACGTTAGTTGTTCCGTATGCTGCAGGCGGAAGCACCGACGTCATTGCGCGGAGCCTTCAAACTGCTTTTGCAGAGCGGCTCAACCAGACGGTAGTCGTTGAAAACCGGCCGGGCGCGAGCTCGAACATCGGCTCGTCTTATGTAGCGAGGTCCGGCATGGATGGATATACGATGCTGCTTCAATCGACGATGTTTTCCCTGTTTCCGAAACTATACGCGAATTTGAGTTACAACCCTGCCAAAGATTTTATTCCTATCGGCACCGTTTGTGTTTCTCCAAACATCATTGTCGTGAGCAAGAACTCATCTCTGAAAACCAGAGAGGATCTGCTTGATAAGGGCAAAAAGGGCCTGTTATCGATTGGCAGTGCGGGAACCGGAACTCCCGGGCACCTCATCATAGAGCAATTCTCGGCTTTGAATGGAATTCGGGTGACACACGTGCCCTATCAAGGTACAGCCCCTGCCATTCCGGATCTTATGGGTGGTCGTATCGATGCTATAGCAGGAAGTTTGGCATCTTTCCGAGGGCAACTAGATCGTGGCGACTTCCGACCGCTCTTCATCGCAGCCACGACTCGAAGTTCGCTCGCCCCCACCATCCCCACTGCCCAGGAGGCTGGGTTTGGTCAGATTGACGGTGGCATAAGGTTCCTATTGTTGGTGCGCGCCGGTGCCCCCGCTGACACTATTTCTTTTTTGTCGAAGAAGCTTCGAGAAGTATTAGCGGAACAAAAGTCGTGGGTACAATTTTTAGAGCTGGATGTGAAGTGAAAGGGTCGACGCCGGAAGAGGCACAGCAAGCGTTAAATGCTGTCCAGAGAAGCTGGAGCCCGATTATTGACTCTTTGAACATCAAGCCGCAGTAAGGTTAGCTGTTCACTGGGAGTATTTAAGAAGACTTGCTTGACACATCAGTTCGACTAGCAACGCTGGGGCAGCCCCACAACGTGGAAGTATCTGCTATGCGTCCCTTGTTGCTTGGCGGTGTCTCTGTGGCAATTTCGTTCGGCGGCTTATGCTGCGGCGGCTACGGTAAGAAGAAGTTCGAGGACGTCAGTCGGAGCCTCGCTCCGCTTAACTTTGGCGGACGCATCACACTTCGATAATAAGGTCGCCGCAAGCGGGCGTCGGCCCCAGGCACGGCGCCGAATTCAAGGCGGGGCGGACGGCGCTGACTTTGCCGCAATGAGGCCACCCGGCAGTCGAAGTTCCACCTGGCGGCAAAGCGCGCGGCAGGAAATCACATTACCGCAGGCGCTCGCATTAAGCTGAGATTCAAGGCTGATGGGCCGGCCGCCCTATGACTAGCGAACAAATCGATGCGAAGTTATTGGCGCAATGCGATGACTCCTCCAATTTGAGCGAGCCATCCTAGGCTCCCCTCGTGCGCAAAGACTATTGGGCACGTGCAGCATGCTGAATCTGGACGTCGTGAACACGATTCTGCAAGTTTGAAACAAGCAGTTTGAGAGGAACAGGATGAATCCCTTCCAAAGCCGGCGGCGCCTGCTGCTAATGGCGCTCGCCACGGCGGCAACAGCCGTGCCGGTTGCACATAGCCAAACTGCAGATTGCCCCAAAAAGCCGATTTTATAATTCGAAGAGCCTGAAGGCTCCTCCCATCCCAGAGCGCGCCATAGGACGCAAGGAGACGCAGATGCTTTTATTCAAACAACGGCTGGCCACCGGCCTGACCGCCACGCTTACCAGCGTGGCCCTGATGGGGCCCTCAGCCGCCTTGGCCAACGATGATGCTGCCAACTATCCGAATAAGCCAATCCGCCTAATCGTGCCGTCGGCCCCGGGAGCCAGCCTCGACACCATGGCTCGGCTGATCGGCGCAGAGGTCGGCAAATCCATCGGGCAGCCCATCATCGTCGAGAACAAGCCCGGCGCAAGCGGCATCATCGGCACCACCGCAGCTGCCCGGGCAAAGGCGGACGGCTATACATTGCTTTACACATGGACAGCCTTCATCCAAGCGCCCGCGCTGCACAACCATCCACCTTATGACGTATTCACCGACTTCGCGCCCATCATCGAGGTGGCGCGCTCGAGCTTTGTGCTGCTCGGTGGGGCCTCGCTACCGGCCAGCACCGCCAAGGATTTCATCGCTCTCGTCAAAAACAACCCCGGCAAGTACAACTACGGCTCACCCGGCAACGGCACCTCGTCACACATCCTAGCTGAGCTGCTGAAGCAGAGCACCGGCATCCAGATCAACCATGTGCCCTACAAGGCCGGTGCCCCGATGATGACGGACCTGATGGCCGGAAATATTCCGGTGGCCTTCGTCGATTTCGGCACCGCCCGCGTCAACAAGGGCCTCAGCAACATCAAGCCGCTGGCCATTACGTCGCGGGAGCGTTCGCCGTACTTCCCCTCAACGCCCACCTTTGGCGAACTGGGCATACAGGGGCTGGACCTGGAAGGCTGGTTCGGCGTGCTGGCCCCGGCCAAGACCGATTCGGCCATTGTGAAGAAGCTGGCGCAGGAGTTTGCTAAGGCCGTGCGCTCGCCCGAGATCAAAAAACGTCTCGAAGACCTGGGCGTGACCGTGGTCGCCAACCCGCCGAACGTGTTTGCCGCCAACCTGCGGCGCGACGAGGCCAAGTGGAAGAAGACCATCATCGATGCCGCCATCCGCATGGATTGACCCCGCACAGCTCATCCAAACATCATGCACCAGCACCTCACACCTCCCTCCTTCAGCAGCCTGACCTTGCGCGCGCTGCGGCGCCACCCGGATCGCGTCGCATTCCAATCGCCTGCCAGTCGCTTGACCTACCGGCAGACGCTCGATCTCATTGGGCGCTTCCAGGCCGTATTGCACCGGGCGGGGCTGCAGGCTGGCAACCGCATCGCGCTGCTAACCGCCAACCGCGCCGACGCCTGGTGCGCGGGCGTCGCGGCGCAGGGACTCGGCATGGCTACCACCTGGATGCATCCGATGGGGTCGCTCGCAGCCCATCTATTCCAGATCGAGGACGCGACGTAGCGGCCGTGGTGGTCGATGGGCAGAACTACGGCGCGCGCGCCTCCGAGATCGCCGCCGCCCAGCCACGGCTGCGCATGTTCACGCTGGGCCGGGCCGATGCTGGTGCCGACCTGCTGGCTCTTGCCGAGCGACACGGCGCCGCCGACGCGGTGGATTGGTCGAATGCAGCCGATCTCAGCCAGCTCTCGTACACTGGCGGCACCACCGGGCGTCAGAAGGGCGTGGTCAAGAGAGCGCCGCCGCCGCGATGGCGGCCCTGCAATTGCTGGCCGACTACGAGATACCGGTCGAGCCGCGCTTTCTGGCCGTGGCCCCGATCAGCCATGTGACTGGTACCAACGTGGTGCCGACGCTGATGCGCGGGGGGACGGTGCATCTGCTGGAGCGCTTCGACGTGGAGCAGATCGCGCGCATCGTGGCGCAAGAGCGCATCAACTTCACGATGATGGTGCCCACCATGGTCTATGGCCTGCTGGACCACCCGCGCCTCGACGGCTTCGACCTATCGTCGCTGGAGTTGCTGTTGTACGCGGGCTCGCCGATGTCGCGCAGCCGGCTGGCCGAGGGGATCGAGCGCCTCGGCCCGATATTCAACCAGTTGTACGGGCAAGCCGAGTGCTCGCCCATCGCCGCCATGCGCAAGGCCGACCACGATCTGCGGCGCCCCGAGCTGCTGGGTGCCTGCGGCTATCCGGTCTCCGGCTGCGAGGTACGTATCGTCAATGACAAAAACGAACCGGTACGCGTGGGCGAGCCTGGCGAGATCTGCGTCCGTGGTCCATCGGTGATGACCGAATATTGGCGCCAGCCTGCGCTGACCGAAGAGGCGTTGGCGGACGACTGGTTGCACACCGCGATATCGCCGTGCAGGACGACACCGGGCGCTGTACATCGTCGACCGCAAGAAGGACATGATCGTGACCGGGGGCTTCAACGTCTACTCCAAGGAGGTGGAGGACGCGCTGGCCTCACACCCGGCCGTGGGCATCAGCGCCGTGGTGGGCGCGCCCGACCCCAAATGGGGCGAAACTGTGCGCGCTTACGTGGTGCTGCGCGCTGGCGCATCGGCCACCGAGGCCGAGCTGATCGCACACGTTAAGGCGCTGAAAGGCAGCGTCAACGCTCCCAAGCACATTGTCTTCGCCGACGCCCTGCCGCAGACGGCGGTGGGCAAGATAGACAAGAAAGCGCTGCGCGACCTGCACTGGGGCGGGCAGACCCGCAACGTCAGTTGAAACACCGATAGCCGGTTGCTAGCTTCCTTCCTTGAGTTCAGGTAGATACTCATATCAGTATCCAATAAACCTCCGCCAGCAGCTTTTGTAATTGAATCACACACGGCCATGACGATACCCTCCCGCTTCATTTCGCGCCTGCCCGCGTCGTGGGCCTCGCGTCTTGCACTGCCGCTGATTGCCGCGCCCATGTTCCGCGTATCCGGACCCGATCTTGTCATCGCCGCGTGCAAGGCCGGGGTGATTGGCTCATTTCCCACGGCCAACTGCCGAAGCATCGACATGCTCGATGCCTGGCTGCAGCGCATGTACGATGAGCTCGACCCTGTCGTGGACGCGCCATTTTGCCCTAACTTGATCATGCGCCGCGACACCCTGCAGCAAGAGCTGGACTGCTTGCTGCGCCACCGCGTGGAGCTCGTGATCACTAGCGTGGGCTCGCCCGAGGCCGTAGTGGCGCCGC
Source organism: Cupriavidus sp. UYMMa02A (assembly GCA_001725945.1). Classification (GTDB taxonomy): domain Bacteria; phylum Pseudomonadota; class Gammaproteobacteria; order Burkholderiales; family Burkholderiaceae; genus Cupriavidus. The sequence goes on from LRMT01000072.1 coordinate 5,784, forward strand.
TGCACGACATCGGCTGCACCGTGTTCGCCGACGTCGCCTCGGTCCGGCATGCCCGCAAGGCCGCCGAGGCCGGGGCAGACGGCCTGATCCTGCTGACCGCTGGCGCGGGTGGCCAGACCGGCTGGGCAAATGGCTTTGCTTTCGCGCGGGCCGTGCGGCAATTCTTCGACGGCCCGCTGGTACTGGCGGGCGGCGTGTCGGACGGCGCCAGTCTGCTAGCCGCGCAGGTACTGGGCTGCGACCTGTCCTACATGGGTACCAAATTCATCGCCGCCGACGAAAGCATGGCGTTGGACAGCTACAAGAACATGCTGCTTGGCAGCGAACTCGACGACATTCTGCTGTCGCGCGCTTCACCGGCCTTGAAGCCAATATGCTCATCCCCTCCATCAAGGCCTGCGGGCTGGACCCCAAGAATTTGCCAGCGGACATCACCAAGGAGCGGGCCAACGCCCTGTATGGCGGCCAAGGCAGCGAAATCAAGCGCTGGCGTGATATCTGGTCCGCCGGCATTCGGTGTCAGGCGTGCGGCAGCGCGAATCTGTACACAGCTTGGTCGCCCAACTGCGCACCGAATACGACGATGCCAGCACCGCCACGCGGCAAGCGCTGGTTGGAGCAGCATCATCATGAAAACACTGTCACCGAACCCTTGGGCATCGAGCCCCCCGTCATCCAGGGCGGCATGCACCTTGTGAGCCTGGCCGAGCTGGCCTCGGCCGCCTCCAATGCCGGCGGCTCGCGTCTAGCGTTCACGCTCCGACGTGGTCACGCCATCGCGCTCGCCGCTCGCGAGCGTCTGGCTCGTGTAACTGATCATCGATGCAATAGATTCGACCCCGCCCACGGCGACGGATGCTTACTACGCCGTTCCCGAACCCGATGTGCGGCGCTCCCCGACCCAACAGTACTTGCTCATAGGCTCCATTCTCCCAAGAGTTGGAGCCACCAATACACGGACGGCGCGGTTCAAATGCCTGCTGAGTGCATGAGAGTTAGCGCGAGGTAGATCCATCTCGGTTTTCTTTGCTCGCAATCATATGATTTCGCGAACTATAGATTTCCCCGTCTGCCCCCGGCAGGCGAACGGAACAGGGTTTAAGGGCCTGTCGGTAAGTCTTGGTTGTGCAGGCGAAGTCCCGGCCGCGGCCAGTCGACCTCCAAAAGCCGTCCAGTTGTCGACAGCGTGACATATGCCTTCTTCATGTCCTTGCCACCAAAGCAGAGATTGGTCACCGCACTGTCATCGAGTTCTAAGAACTCCATCTCTCCTGACTGCCCAAACACCGAGATCCCGCCTTTCGGCTGACTCAAGGTCCCGACGCAGATGCGCCCATCGGCCTCGACGGCGAGTGAGTCGAAGAATGCGCGCCCCTTCGATTTGCCCACCAGATTCCCAAGCTTCGGTCACCGCGCTGCGACATCTCTCCCTCCTTGGGCTGGTAAGCCACCAATTCACCCGGCTTTTCTATAGTCCAGCGGACGAGCCAGCCGGAATGTGTGTGGGCCACATAGAGAGTGCGACCATCGGGTGACAGGCCAATGCCATTCGGCACCTGAAGAGGATACTTCACCTGCTTTAGCGGGCCGCCATCGACTGAGCCATAGTAAAGACCGCCCATCAGTATGCTATCGCCGATCACCTTCCCGTAGTCGGTGAAATAGAACCCGCCATGCTGGTCAAAGACTATGTCATTCGGCCCGGCCAGCCGCCTGCCTTCGAAGTTGTCGTAGATGGTTTCGACCCGGCCGGATTTCATATCCAGCCGCTGTATGTAGCCGCCAGCATAGTCGTCGGGCAAGCGATCGTCCGTTACGAGGACACCATTTCGCTCCTTCCACGTCAATCCGCCGTTGTTGCAAATGTAGATCGCCCCGTCTGGGCCTCGGGCTGAACCGTTTGGACTGCCGCCAGTCTCGGCAATCGCTTCCCACCGACCATTGGGTTCCACCCGCGCAATCGTTGCGGAAGCGAGCTCGACCACGGTGACGGAGCCGTCCGCCCAAGCAATAGGCCCTTCGGGAAACCTTAGCCCGCTGGCCAACACGTTGACAGTTCTGGACATCATTGCGATCCCTTAGTCTCTAGAAGTTCGTCAATTAAAAGTTCAAAGTCTTTTGCTCTTCGCTTGTAAGGGCGAGACTTCAGCTTAAATGCAAGCGCAGGGTCTGTTGTGATTTCCCACCGTGCGCATTGCCACCAGGTGGAACTTCGACTTCCCGCCTGGCCGCGTCACGGCAAAGTCGGCGTCGTCCTCCCGGAACTTGGCACATCGGCAGACCTAAAAGCCGACTGGCGCGAGGGCTCTTCGCCCTGTACTAGTAAGGGAGAGGCTTCCACGGCCGTTGCGGCAGGAGCCTCATTACCTGCAGCAGCCGACCCTTTTGCACACCATGACAAAGAGAAGGCCTGGGTCCACCTGCGACGGATCGTCCGACTTTTTGGCTAAGATCGGTCTTCCCCGGAATGTGAAATTGCCGCCCCGAGACGGATCCGCAGCCGGAGTGCCCCTAGCCCGCGTGCACGCCGGTACGGCGGCCCTCAACTGATCTCCGCAATAAGCTGTTGGTGTTCCCGCGATATTTTTTCTGACTCCGCTTCAAGAAGATCGCGCAACTTGAAAATTCTCTGATGAGACATTGAATTAGAGTCGGCTATCGCTGTAATTGATGCGAAGGGGAAGCCATTGTGGTTTTTCACCGCAACACCGACCGATGTAAAATCATTTCCAAGGTCGCCCATGTTGAGGCCAAAACCACAGCGCCTAGAGCGTTTGGCCATTCTCAAATACGCTGAAAGATTTTGGTCATTGGCAGATTTTGCCGTCTTAATACAAGCTTCCACAGCTTCGGCCCGCTGCTCAGCCGTTAGATGAACGAGCATGGCATTTCCCATTCCGGACGATATCAGCAAGCGTCGCGTTCCCATCCGTGATACTAAACCTAACGGAATTTTTCCCGCTTTATCAATGCAGACGTAGAAATAGTCCGACCGCATAGCTAAAAAGACCGCGGCGTTCATCTTTTTCGCTAATTCTGTCAAGCTTGGACGGCACGCCGCTTGGAAAGCGAAATGTGCTGGTAGTGCCAATGCCAATTCATATAGCAGAGGCCCAGGGAAATACCTGCGATCGTCTGGCCGCTGTTTTAGCAGGCGATGCGCAACCAAGGAAGTTAGGATTCGGTGGGTGGTCGATTTGCTCAAACCACAGTTCTCGGCGAGGTCTGTCATCCGCCACCCCAAATGCGGACGACCCGCAATCGTTGTGAGAAGAAATATAGAACGCTCGATAGCGCGTGTGCCCGTTGGATCACTCGAATCCAATGGACGCGACGATTGATCAGCAAGGACTAGATATTCACTCATATGGGGTTCTTACGGATTGCATTACACACAAATCACAGGTTCCAATCTTTCTGGCGCTTGATGCCGGCGACGAAGTCCATTACGCGATTGTGTGGGATCGAGTCTCGTACGCTGGATCGCAGCGCGAGATCGGTGTCACGGCAAGCCAGTACGCCATAGTAGCCACCGAGTTCGCGGCATTGGTAACCGTATCGATACGCGAAACCATCAGTCGGCGCCGGCTTACGATCACCGGTTGCCAAGTGCGGGATGCCGAAAATGTTGCCGATGCGGCCTGCGCGGACTTCGCGGCCGCGTTCCCGCATCCGATCCCAACGAAGGTCGCAGGCCGCTTTCTCGCTGCCGGTCAGGGCTACGCGGGTGCGGCCGCCACGCTCGCTGACGCGTTGCGCCGATCTCGCCCTTTTCTAGCGTGAGTTTAGTGGAGATGCTACTTCTGGGTAAGTTGGTACATGTGCGTATACCAAGGCAAAACTGGGACTTCCGCACGTTGTGTGACGAGGGCGCACTGGCGTGGAAGATGCTGTGGATTCTATGTATGAGGGCAGGTCGGCAACTTTGCACAGGGAGTGGCCAAACGCGGGGGCGCGGTTTAAGCCGTACAGTCCACGAGCGCAAATGGCATGATCTTCCGGTCAAGGGATACCACCGCCTGAAATTACCTATGTCCTCGCCATTGAGAACGGCACATCGAACCTGCAGTAGTCCATTTGCTCCAGGAATGCCCATCGCATATGCCCCGTTCCTTTTGATACGCTGGCCAATGACATAATCGCCCACCGATTCTGCCCCGCGCTTGAAATCGGCAGCCCTTGAGCCCGCCGCTGCTGATAGTTAGCGAGAAAGCGAGAGCAACAGCGCAGGTAACGGATCACGCGACCTAGTGGATTTCGAGCACCAACCCACCCGGTGTCGCGTCGCAGCGACTCCAGGCTCTCCAGGCAACATTTCGGCTCACCATGCCACAACAGCCATTTTGCGGGAGAGACCCTCTCGAATCGAGCCACCGTGGCAATGGCCATCACGAATGGTTCCCTGGCCTGCTGGCTTCTAAGGTTGTTGGCTTTCTCCCTTTGCGATTAATTCCGTTTTAACTTGCGTGGTGTCCGATAGCCGTTGTTGTTGAAGGAAGCCGTTAAAAAGCCCGGGATGTCGCCCTGCATCGGCGTATCGTAGTTGTAGCAAAGAGACGGAGAACGGACATGCGATGCACAATCGTTCTCGAGTTCGATGATGGCCAGGGCACAGCGGTTAAGCGGGTGGAGTTGATGCGATTTCACCGCGCCGAACGCGGGGCCTGCGGCGACGTGGGCTTGACCCTTGAGGAAGGCAATTCATTCGTCAATTGCGTCCAGCAGGATTTTGTCAACGAGCAGATCGCTCGCTATTGCGCGTCGCAGCGACCTTGTAAGGCCTGTGGCACGCTACGTCGTGAGCACGACGAGCATTGCACCGAGCTGAAGACGACGCTGGGAAAGGTCTACTACGTTCGCCCTCGATGGAAAGCATGCAAGTGTGGTGCTGACAAATCGAGGTATGTGTCGCCGCTTAAGAATTTCTTTAAGAAGCAAGCACAGCGGAGCTGCGATGGCTGCATGCTGAACTCGGCGCCACAATGCCCTACCGGCAGGCCATGCGGGTCATGGACCTCTTGTCGCCAACTTCCGGACGCGATAGCCACGTCACCATCCGCAATCACACCATGGCCGTAGGCAAATACCTCCAGCATGCAAGGCCCGTGCGGCGGTGGTGCGAGGAAAGAAAACCCATTGCCGAGCTTGGCATCGACGTTGGCTACGGTAAGCGTGCACGAAGCAATCGCAAGGGCGCCAGCAAAGACAATCGCGCAGAAGCGTACAAGAGCTCATCGTCGATAGCCGTCGTCGTTGCGGCATTAGGCCAGAGTGGCAAACAACCACGGGTTTGGGCATCCGCCATGCCGCGCACCAAGCGACTGCACGAAGAGATGACGAAATTCTTGGAGGACAGCGGATACAACGATCCCAACGAAGTCTGTGTCGTGACTGATGGCGCCCGGGATCTTGCCGGGGTCTCTGGCAACCTTCCGTTCGATACCGAATGGGTACTCGATTGGGCCCACATTGGCCGAATGATGCGGCACGTCGATCAAGCTATCGCGCCTCTAGCCTATGGGCGCCTTTCGGCCGATGGATCAGTGTTCGAGCTTTGGGAGACCTTTGTTCGTTTCCGAAGTGACGTCTGGACTGGTCAGCCGGTGCGTTGGCAGAACCTGGCTAAAAAGTTGATTCGTCTGCTCGAGTTGCTAAGGAGCTTGACCCCAAATGGAGCCTCGCAGCAGAACAAGCCCGCGATAAGCTTCTTAATCTAGTTTGCTACCTCAACAGCAACTTTGATTCACTGATCGACTACCGAACCCGACAGCGAGTTGGCCTACGAATCGCAACCGGCTTTGTCGAATCATCTATCAATCGAATCATTGGTCGCCGCATGTGCAAGGGGCAACATATGCGGTGGACTCCCGCGGGAGCGCGCAAGTGAGCGTTGCCCTCTTGAATCAGGAGTTTCAGGGTCTCGCTCAGCGAGAGGTTCCGTAGATTGGGCAACGACGTGTGTCTTGCCCTGGCAAAGACCGTCCCGGGCTTTTTAACGGCTTCCGGCAACAGTGGCTGAGCACCCCAACTTCACGTCCTGAAGTACGCGGCCGGCGGCTCTTCCAGAAGCCTGGCTTCATGATCTTGCCTGCCGGTGTCATCGGCAGGGAATTGCAGAAGAAGATTTGGCGTGGCACCTTGTAATCGGCCAGCAGCATATGGCAGTAATCGATAAGGGATTCCGCCGTTGGTTGCGTGCCGGGCTTGGGCACTACGTAGTAACGCCCCACTTCTCCAAGCACCGGATCCGGAACGCCAATGCCGCCAACCATCAGGACGTCCGAATGACGCAACAGCACATTCTCAACTTCGATCGGGTAGACATTGAAGCCGCCCTGCACGAACATTTCTTTGCTTCGGCCCATTAGGGTGACGAGACCGGCGTTATCGCGATAACCGAGATCCCCGGTATGTAACCAACCATCCGAGAACAATGCGGCCGATTCGACTGGCATATCCAGATATCCGGTAACGATCAATTCACCACGGATCCACAGTTCACCCGTTTCCCCTTCCGCCGCGTCGCGCCCATCCGGGGTCACAATCCGCAGATCACGCCGGGCAACGGCATGCCAACAGAGCGAACCGTCGCGTCAAAATCGCTATCCCATGGCGACATCAGCGCCGCCCCCGACGTCTCTGACAAGCCGTAGAGATTCATCACTTTTGCCTGTGGAAACATCTGCTGAAGCTGCTGCAAGAGGTTGGGGTCTGCGTTCGCCCCACCCGTTATCACGAGCCTGACGCGCTCCTGGTCGAGTCGGCCGATCGCCTCCTCCCGCAACAACAGCGTGTGCATGGTCGGCACGCCGACGACGATGGTGGGTGGAAATGACAGCATGTCCGAGATGACCTGCTTGGGACTGAAGGTCGGAATCAGCAGAGTTGTGCCGCCGCCTAACAGCATGGCAAGGAAGCCGCAGGTCAGGCCACCGACGTGGTTGAGCGGCAAGGCAAGCGTCATCAGGTCGTTCGGACCCAGACCCAGATGACTGCATTGCGCCGCCGCCGAGGCAAGCTGGCTGCGGTGGGTAATCAACGCCCCCTTTGGCTTGCCTGTGGTTCCCGACGTGTAGATCAGGACCAGTGGATCATCCGAGGCAGTGTTTGCCTGGCTCGCTCAAGCCTCGCCTTGTCCAGCGCGGTAGCAAGCAATATTTCAAGGCACTGCCCCGTGGAAGGTCGGGACTTCCGGTGAAGAAGTAGCGCTGCACGGTAGGCAGCCGGTTGCTCATGCCAGCGAAGTAGGCGACGTAATCCATATCGTTCGCCACTGCAGGCGCAATGATCGCCCTCACCTTCGCATGGTTCACGATGTAATCGATTTCGCTTTCACGGTAACGCACACTAAGTCCGACCAGAATTGCCCCAATCTTGGCCGCTGCCAGATAGGCCAGTAGCCATTCAGGTTGGTTAAGACCAAGTATTCCCAGCCGGTCACCCTTACTGAAGCCCAGATCCAGGAGGCCGCACGCAAGATGATCCGAACCCCGGTCGAGCTCAGCAAAGGTGATTGGCAGCCCCTGGTAAATCAGTGCGGCCCGGTCCGGCTGCTGGGCCACATTTCGTTTGAGTGCCATCCAGACGCGATCGATTCTGACTGGTTCATTCATGCTCGGTTCCCGATGTATGTGGTATGTACCTGAATGAAACTGCGCCTCTCCTGAGGTGCCCGCTGTTCACGCTTTCTGTGCAGAGAAACAGTCTTCGTGCTGCTTGCGCAAAACGTGCTTCTGGATTTTCCGGTGGCAGTCAGCGGAAGTGAGTCGATAAACTTCACGGCCTTTGGGACCTCGAACTTGCCGAGATTGGCGCGGCAATGGTCAATCAACTCCTGCTCAGTGCAGGTGGCATCTGCCTTCAGCACGATGAATGCACAGATGGCCTCGCTCCAGTGAGGATGCGCGAGGCCCACCACGGCGACGCCTGCCACAGCCGGATGACCGAGGATCGTGGATTCGACCTTGATGCTGGCAACGTTCTCTCCGCCGGTCTGATCATGTCCTTCTTGCGATCAAGAAAGAGCAACTGGCCGCCGTCATCGATCAATCCCAGATCACCGGTGTGGTGCCATCCGTACTTCTGCACAGCTTGGGTGGCCGCAGGATCCTTGAAGTAGCCAAGCATCACGTTGGGCCCGCGATGCACGATTTCGCCCACCTCTCCCGGCGCGAGCAGCTCGCCGTCATCATCCATGATCGCGGTTTCGCATACCGCGGTAGATATGCCCCAGTAATTGGCATCGCGCTGCGGATGCTCAACCGGGCGGAAGCTCATGGTGACCGGATATATTTCTGTCTGCCCAGTCACCAGCATGATGTTGGAACTCAACGTCTCGGCGATCTTGTTGACGAGCGGGCGCGGCATGGGTGCCATGGCATAGATGCAAAGCCGCAGCGATGAAAAGTCCGCCATCGGCGCCTGGGGATCGGCCAGCAGCGCGCCGTACATCATGGGCAGGCCAACAAGTACAGAAATCTTCTCCCGCGCGATGGCCGCGATCACCGCCGGGGCGCTGAAACCGCGCGCGACCACCAGGCACGACCCTGCCGAGAAGGCTGTGGCCGCAACCACATGCTGGCCACAATGAAACAGCGGCAAAATCCCGCTCACAACGTCCTTTTCGGTAAACGCAACGTCGATAGGTTGGCTAGCATCGCGCTGTACACCGACGCGTGCGAATGCACTGCGCCCTTTGGATTGCCCGTAGTACCGCTCGTGTACATGACGAGCGCAGGCTGCTGGCTGTCGATGTCGACTTCCGGCAAGGCAGTCGGGCGTCCACGCGTCGCGCTCTCGAGTGTCGTACCGCTTGCACTTCCCCCGCCGACGCTGGCCATGACGACCGGCAGGCCAAGGTCGCCGAGCAATGCCGCCATCTGCGACTGCTGGCAGAACGCTTCATCGGCGACGATGCAAGAGACCTCCGCATGGCGCAGGATGTAGCGAATCTGGACCGGATCGAGCTGGATATTGACTGGGACCCAGATATGGCCTGCCTTGTGGATGCCATGAATGGCCACCAACATATCGGCTGAGTTCGCACATAGCGTAGCCACCTGAACGCGCCCCGGATGTGCTTCAAGCAAGTAGTTGGCGAACTGGGAGCTGAGATCATCCAGTTCCCGGTAGAACAGGCGGCGATCGCCATCGACGATGGCCAATCGCGCGCCGAATTTGGCGGCGGTCCGGTGCAGCACGTCGCCGAGGGCGATACGGCGGATACGCCGACTCTCGGCCGACACGAGCAAGTCTTCCATCATTGTCTCCTCTTATTTTCGCGTCGCTCATACCTCGCAAGCTCAGCCTGCCGGGTGCGCCATCTGTTCCTTTGCCGCCGCGTCGATCATCGGCTTGACGCTTTCGATGGCGCCGCCGCCGTCGCAGGGAATGATGGCCCCCGAGACATAAGACGCGGCAGGTGAAGCCAGGAACATGGCCAGGTTGGCGATATCTCCGGCGGTGCCAAGCCGGCCGAGTGGGACCAGGCGCTCCACCGGGGAACCGCTCCCATCGTCCTGAGGCGCAAGGCGGCGCATCCCCTCGGTATCGGCAATCGGTCCCGGCGAGATGGCATTGACACGGATGCCGGCGCTACCCCATTCGATCGCAAGCACTCGCGTGAGTTGGTCGACCCCTGCCTTGGCGGCACAGACATGTGCCTGATAGCGAATCGGAACGACCGACTGCGGTGCCGTGATGTTGATAACCGAAGCGCCCGGGCTGACGAGGTGAGCAAACGCCTGGCGCATCACGTGAAATGTGCCGTTGAGATCGATATCGACCACCACCTTGAAGCCATTGGAAGAAAGCTGATTGACCTCGGCAAGAAAATTTCCAGCGGCGCCGGAAACCAGCGCGTCGATCTTGCCGAAGCGCTCGCGGGCCGTCGCGAAGGCGCGCCCCACGGCATCGAAGTCGCGCACGTCGGCCGTCACACCCAGCACTTGCGCGCCATGCGTGCTCAGCGCTGCCACTGCGGCGTCCACGTTCTCTTGCTTGCGGCTGGCCACGGTCACGTTGGCACCGTGTTGCGCAAAGGCGTGGGCGATGCCCAGATTAATACCGGTGGTGCCGCCGAAGACAAAGACGTGCCGACCGGTGAAGTCGAAAGATACACTCATGGAAATGGCTCCTGTTGTTGTCGACTTTGCCCGCCGTCAGCGCGCCGCGCGCAGCAGTTCCTCGGCAATGATCATGCGTCGCACCTCGCTGGTGCCGCCGCCGATCGTGGCGAGCTTGGCATTGCGGTAATGGCGGTTGACCTCGGTCTCCCAGATAAAGCCGGAGCCGCCATGGATCTGCACGGCCTTGTCGGTCACCGAGAGCAGCATCTCGCCAACCCGCAGGATGGAGGCCGCGCATAGCTTATGGAGATCGCCGCGGCCACCGCCGCCTCGCTCCAGGTCGTTGCAGGCCATCAGCGCACGGTAGGCCAGCGCACGCGCGGCCTCAAGTTCGACATACATGTCCGCCAGCATCGCCTGCACCATCTGGAATGAGCCGATTGGCTTGCCGAACTGCTGGCGGGTACTGGCATACTCGAGCGACAAGTCCAGGCAGCGCTGGGCCGAGCCAATACACGGCAAGGCCAGGAAGGCTCGCTCGATGTCGAGCCCGCTCATCACGACGGCCACACCGCGGTTCTCGCCGCCAATCAGGTTGCGCGCCGGCACGCGGCACTCGTCGAACACCAGCTCGCCCGTGGGAGCGCCGCGCCAGCCCATCTTGACCAGCTTCTGCGCCACGCTGAAGCCAGGAAATCCCTTTTCCACGATGAAGGCCGAGATCCCCTTGGCGCCCAGCGCCGGATCGGTCTTGGCATAGACCAGGATGACGTCGGCCACCGGACCGTTGGAGATGAACATCTTGCGGCCGTTCAGCACATAGTCGTCGCCATCGCGCCGCGCCGTAGTGCGCATGCTGCCCAGTGCATCCGAGCCGGCGTCCGGCTCCGTTAGCGCGAGCGCGCCCACCCACTCGCCGGAACACAGCCGTGGCAGGTAGTGCTGTTTCTGCGCGTCGGTGCCATTGCGCAGAATGTTGTTCAGACACAGGTTCTCGTGCGGGCCCCAGATGAAGCCGGCATTGGCGTTCCAGTAGCCGAAGCTTCCGCCACCATGCCGGCAGAGAACAGGTCCATGCCGGACCCGCCAAACTCGGTCGGTGCGGTAATGCCGAGATAGCCGGCGGCACCGAGCATGGGCATCAGATGCTCGGGATACCAGTCTTCGTTGTCCATGCGAGACAACAGCGGCGCCAGCTCGGCCCTGGCAAAGCGAAAGGCCTGATCGTAGACTTCGCGCTGCTCCTGCGAGAGGTCGAATTGGGAAGTTGATGTCGTCACGGCGTCTCCTGATATTTGTTTTTCGTCCGACTCAGATGCGGAGGATCCCCTGCTGCCGTTCGGCAAATGGCGCGTTGAGCGCTGCGGAAAGCGCCACCCCCAGCGCATTGCGCGTATCGACCATATCGAGCACGCCGTCGTCGCGAAGCTCCGAGGTCTGGTAGTACACACTGTTGCTGTGGTTGTAGTCGTGCTGGATCTGGTCGTGGATGGCCTGGATTTCCGCCGGGTCCGGCTGTTTCCCCTCGCGCGCCAGCGCCGCGATCTTTATCTGCGATAGCGTACGGGCTGCCTGTTCGGCGCCCATGGTGGCGCACTGCGAATGCGGCCACGCGAACAGGAAGCGCGGCTCGTAGCCACGACCGGCCATGCCGTAGTTGCCGGCGCCGAACGAGGCATGGCAGAGCACGCTGAACTTGGGCACGCGCACATTGCTCTGCACCATGATCATCTTGGCGCCATCCTTGGTAATGCCACGATGCTCGTAGTCGCGCCCGATCATGAAGCCGGTGATGTTGTGCAGGAACAGCAACGGCACGCCGTCGCGATCGCACAGTTCCATGAAATTCGTGGCCTTCTCCGCCGCCTCGCTGAAGAGCACGCCGTTATTGGCCAGGATGCCAATCTTGTAGCCCCACAGATAGGCGTAGCCGCACACCAGCGTGGTGCCATAGTCGGGCTTGTACTCGTGGAACAGGCTGCCATCGACAAGACGCGCAATGACCTCGCGCATGTCGAATTGCTTCTTGATGTCGTCGGGAATGATTCCGTAGAGCTCGTCCGGGTCATAGTAAGGCGCCTCCGGCTCGCGCGTGTCCACCGCCTGCTTGGGACGGCGGCGCAACGTGCCGACGATCTCGCGCGCCAGCGCGATGCCCTGGCTCTCCGAGTCCACTGCGTAGTCGGCCGTGCCGGAAATCCGCGTGTGAACATCGGCGCCGCCCAGTTCGGCTGCGCTGATGTCTTCCCCTGTCGCAGCCTTGACCAGTGGCGGCCCGCCCAGGAAGACGCCACTGGAGCCACGCACCATGATCGAATAGTCGGAAAGGGTCGGCACATAGGCACCGCCCGCCGTGCAATGGCCCATGGCTACCGCGACCTGCTCCACGCCGGCGGCCGACAGGCGGCATTGGCTGTAGAACATGTGTCCGCCCTCATGGAAGATATCCATCTGCATGGGCAGGTAAGCGCCCGCGCTGTCGACCAGGTGGACGATTGGCAGGCGGTTCTCCAGCGCGATCCTGAGGGCGCGGATCGACTTCCTGGCGCCCAGGGGATACACTGCGCCACCCTTGATGCGCCGTCATTGGCGAGCACCATGACCTCGCGGCCATTAACCACGCCGATGCCGGAGACGATACCCGCGCCCTTGATGTGCGCGTCATACTTGGCATGGTTGGCTGCCAGGGGCGACAGCTCGAGGAACGGCGTTCCTGGATCGAGCAACAGGTCCAGGCGCTCGCGCACCAGCAGCTTGCCCTGGTCGCGCAAGCGCTTGACGTCGCGCTCCGGGCGCACATGGCGCACGTCGTGCATCATCGCCAGGAATTCCTCGCGCACGCGCAGGTTATGCGTGCGGTTGGCCTTGTAGCTCTCGGAGCGGGTGTTGATGCGGGACTCGATGCGGCGCATGCTCATTCCTCCCCGGCTTCAAGCCGCACCAGCAGTGCGTCGCGGTCGAACACGTCCCCTTTCGCAAAGGGCAGCTCCGCGACCACGCCGTCGCGGGCCGCTTCGAGGTTGAGTTGCATTTTCATACTCTCGATGACAATCATGGTTTGGCCCGCACTCACGCGATCGCCGGCAGCGACCGCCAGTTCGACCACGGTGCCCGGCATCGGCGCCAGGCAGACGTCGCCCTCTTTCGCGTCGGCGTCGCCGCCGCGCACCGGATCGCGAAGCGTGACCGTCCACGCGCGCCCGAAGGCGTGGACATAAGCGGTCTCGCCGTGCTGGGCGACCCAGACGACGTGGGTGCAGCCGCCCAGCGTGAGTGCAAGACTGCGTCCGGCTTGTCTTCCTTCACCACATCGGACGCCACGCCGTCGATATCGACCCGCCCGCCACGTGCATGGCGCACAAGCGCTACCTGATGGCGCCCGCCGGTACCCAGTTCCGCTGTCAGCTTCATTCGTTTCTCCAGTCTTGCATCGCGCCAGGGATCGCTGGGGGTGCAAAGCGCGCATCGGCCAGCGTGCGGTTACTCAGCAAAGCCGCCGCCAGCACCAGTGCGGCCTGTTCCGGCGTAGGTGCCGGTATCTGCAGCGCTGCCTTGTGTTCTTCCAGAAAGCTGGTGCAGGTGTTTCCCGCGGCGAACTCGGGGTGTGCCAGGACACGTTCGAGGTAAGCCGCGTTGGTGGTCACGCCAAGTACGACCGTGTGCGCGAGCACGGCACGCATGCGCTCGATGGCTTCGGCACGGGTCGCGCCACGCACGATCAGTTTGGCGAGCATCGGGTCGAACGCCGAGGTCACGTTGTCACCCTCTTGCACGCCCGCATCCAGGCGGAAGCCCTCCACCTCCGGCGGGTGAAACACCCGCAGCTTTCCGGTGGCCGGCATGAAATCGCGCTCTGCATCCTCGGCGCAAAGGCGGCACTCGATCGCATGCCCCTTGAGTTGAATCCCGTCCTGGCTGAAGCCTAGCGACTCGCCCTCCGCAATGCGGATCTGCTCGGCGACGATATCCAGGCCGGTGATCATTTCCGTCACGGGATGCTCCACCTGGATGCGCGTGTTCATTTCGAGAAAGTAGACGCCCCCGAAGGATCGACCACGAATTCCACGGTGCCCGCCGAGGCATAGCCAACCTCCCTCGCCAGGGCCACCGCCTGGGCGCCCATTGCCTCGCGTAGCGACGCATCCACGAACGACGATGGCGCTTCCTCGATCACCTTCTGATGGCGGCGCTGGATCGAGCATTCGCGCTCACCCAGATGCACCACGTTGCCGTGCTGATCGCCCAGTACCTGGATCTCGATATGACGCGGGCGTTCGATGTACTTCTCGAGGAACACCCGCCCATCGCCAAATGCGGCCTGTGCCTCGCTGGTGGTGCGCTCGAATGCCGTTCGGCAGGTCTGCGGGTCGCCGTCTTGAATGACCCGCATGCCCTTGCCGCCGCCACCAGCACTGGCTTTCAGGATGACCGGGAAGCCGATCGAGAACGCCACGTCGAGCGCGTGGTCGGCATTGCGGATTTCGCCGTCGTAGCCGGGAATCGTGTTGACGCCCGCTTGCTGCGCGATCCGTTTGGAGCGGATCTTGTCGCCCATCGCATCGATCGCGTCAGCGCCAGGGCCGATGAAGCGGATGCCCGCCACATCGAGGGCGCGGGCGAACTCGGCATTCTCCGAAAGGAATCCAAAGCCCGGGTGCACCGCATCCGCACCTGTCGCCCGGCAGGCCGCAAGTATGTTGTCGATCGACAGGTAGGCAGCCACTGGCGTGGCCCCGTCGATCCGATAGGCCTCATCGGCCAGACGTACCGCCAGCGAGTCCTGGTCCGCTTCGTGATAGACGACGACGGCGCGCTTGCCCAGGCGCCGGCAGGTGCGGAGAATGCGCGCCGCGATTTCGCCGCGGTTCGCGATCAACACCGTATGGATGGGGGTCATGGCAGTGAGGCTCCGGATGGCTCTTGCTTGGTGTTCGATACCTGAATGCTTGCCGCGTACCGTTCCAGGGGACCGTCCTGTGCCAGCCACGACGCAGGCACGCGAATCGGCAGGTCCATCAGCATCTGCGCGTAGCTCTTGCCCTGCGGGTCATAGCGCAACGACGCGATGCCGCCCCCGCCCAGGACACCGCCCAGCAGGAAATTCAGTGCGTGGAAGCCGGGCAGTTCCCAGCGGCGCACGGTCCCGGTGAGGTAATGCCCGAAGAATGCGCCGACGCGTTCGGCCGTCAGTTCCCGGCGCAGAACCGGCAGGAACTCCGCGCGTCGCGCGATGATGCCGATGTTGGCGTCGTTGCCCTTGTCACCGCTGCGGCCCCAGGCCAGGGCGATCAGGGGGACTTCAGCGCTGTGCGAAACCTCGGGTTCTACGACTAAAGCGTCCGGCTCCGTCGCGCCTGCGGCTGGAGGGGCATGCCGGCTTGCACCGCCACCGGAACCTCGGCACCACCCAGCTCCACTTGGACGGGTACGCGGCGCTTGTTAAGCAGAAACGAGAACAGCCGGACCACTGGCGAGGGCGACGGCCGGCCGCCGAACAGGCCGGTGGTGCCTTGCGCCATGGCGACCCCGGCCTGCGTCATCTCCCGGCCGAACAGATCGAGCGCGCTCTTGTCGTCATGGCGTAGCCCGATCTTGAGTACCACCTCGCGCGCGTTGTCGGCATGGCAGCCTGTAGCGCCGTAGGTGTCTTCGGCGCCAATCACCTCAACCGAGGTTTCCCGATAGTCGGCACGCCCCGCCGACAGGTTCAGCCGGCGCGTGCGTTCGATGATCGCCCGCCCCATGCGGCGGGCCTTGGCGGCGGCATCTCGCCCGGCCACCATCATCGTGGCGATCACGCGCCAGCCGTCGGCATAGGTGGCGCTCACCTTGTAGGTGGGCGTCGGTGCACGGCCGCGCGCGCCGCGCACATGTACGCGGTCCGGGCCTTGCTGCGTCAGCGTGACCTCGGTGAAGTCGCACACCACATCCGGCAGGATATAGGCGGCAGGATCACCGATCTCATACACGATCTGTTCGGCTACGGTGGCGGTGGTGACCATGCCGCCGGTGCGTCTGGCTTGGTCACTATAAGCTGCCGTCGGCCGCGCACTCGACGATGGGATAGCCCATGTCCTCCCAGCCCGGGACCTCGGCCCAGTCGGTGAACAACCCGCCCGTGCATTGCGGGCCGCACTCGATTACATGACCGGCGAGGCTGCCTGCCGCCAGCAGGTCATAGTCGGTGTCGCGCCAGCCAAACTCATGCATGAGGATGCCGAGTGTGACCGCCGAGTCCACGCAGCGGCCGGTCAGCACGATGTCGGCGCCGCGATCCAGCGCCGTGGCAATGGCACGCGCGCCGAGATAGGCGTTGCAACTCTGCAGTCGACGGGGAAACGGTGCTCCCGTGAACATCTCTGTTGGGGCCAGCGCAGCGATCTCCTCAACCCGCGACATCAGGTCGTCGCCTTCGATGACGGCGATGCGCAACGTCACGCCCGCGGCTTCGGCTGCCATGGCCAGCGCCTGCCGGCATGCCCGCGGGTTGATACCGCCGGCATTCGACACCACGCGTATGCCGCGCTCGGCAATGGCGGGCAGGAGCGGTGCCAGGGTTTCGACGAAGTCAGGGGGGTAACCCAGGTCGGGGTTCTTTGCCCTCGCCCGGGCAAGCAGCGACATCGTGATCTCTGCAAGATAGTCAGACACCAGATAGTCGATCCTGCCGCTATGGACGAGCTGGGCGGCAGCTTCCGCGCTGTCTCCCCAGAAGCCGGACGAGCAGCCGATAGCAATCCTGCGGTCAGTCATGGCACACCCCTTCGATACTCGTCCAGCGCGGCTTGCGCTTTTCGGCGAAAGCGGCCATGCCCTCGCGGGCTTCTTCGCTGCCGGCCAGCCGCTCGATCATCAGTTCGGCGTAGGCAAGGGTCTGGTCCACGGACATGTCCTGCATCAGGTCGAGCGCCTGCTTGCCCAGTCGCAGCGCATTGGGCGAGTTGGCTTCGAGCCGGGCGAAGACATCTGCGACATGGCGGTCCAGTTCCCCGGCCGGCACAGCGCGATTGATCAGGTGGTAGCGCTCGGCCTCTGCCGCGCTCAGCGACTCACCCAAAAGGCCATCTCCCAATAGCGGCGCGCGGAACTGGCGAATCAGGTAGGTGGTGATCATCATGGGGAACACACCGACCTTCACTTCGGGCGTGCCAAAGCGCGCATGCTCGGCGGCAAGCGCAAGGTCGCAGGCCGAGACGAGCCCCAACCCGCCGCCAAGGGCGCTGCCGTTGATGCGCCCGATGATCGGCTTGTGGCACGCGCGCATGGCCCGGTACACCTGTACCAGCGGATTCTCCGCGCGCCCCGTGGCAAACGTGCTCCCGGCATCGCCCTTCAGGTCGGCCCCTGCGCAGAAGGTGCGATCCCCCGCCGCGGTCAGCACCACCGCGCGAATGGCATCGTCGCCGGCCGCAACACGAAACGCGTCGGCCAGTTGCGCGGTCATGGTGCGATTCAGCGCGTTGTGGGCATCCGGCCGGTTCAGAGTGAGCCAAAGCGCGTTGTCCCGGCGCTCGACAATAATGGATTCAGACATCGACTCTCTCTCCGATCAGGAAAAGTGCGAAAAATCGGGCTGGCGCCGCGCGAAGAAGGCGGAGATGGCTTCTTGCATCTCCGCGGAGGCAAAACAGGTCTCGAGCGACTTACCCTCGGCCGCGATCGCGGCGGCCAGGCCTGCGCGGTGGCCCATCCTGAGCAGGCGCTTGCTGGCCCTCATCGAGGCGGGCGGAAGCGCCGCCAGTGCGATCGCGGTTGCATCGGCCCGTGCCATCAACGCTTCTGACGGCAGCACTTCATTCACGATGCCAGCGCGCAAGGCCTTCTCGGCATCAAATGGCTGGCCCAGCAGGGCCAATTCGTTCGCGAGCCGTAGGCCCGCATGCAGCGGCAGCAGATAGCTGGAGCCAAATTCTGGCACCAGGCCAAGTCTGGTAAATGGCAACTGGAACATCGTCCCTGCGGCCACGAAAACGAAGTCGCAATGCAACAGGAGCGTCGTACCCCCACCGATGGCACTGCCGTGCACGGCGGCAACGATGGGCTTGTCGAAGTCCTCCAGACGCATCAGCAGCCGGGCGAAGGCCGAGCGGACATAGCCCTCCGGCAACGGCCCGGCCTGAAAGCCATGCAGGTCGCCGCCAGCACAAAAGGCGTCGCCCCGCGCGCGGAGCAGCACTACCCGGGTCTGCTCGTCTCGCTGTGCTTCATAGAGACGTTGCTCCAGCTCGCCAAACCACGACTCGTTCATCACGTTTCGTGCGTCTTGCGATCCAAACGTCACCGTCAGCACGTGTCCGCTACGCTTAACGTCGAAATTTTTGTTCACTTGTCTCCTCCCCTTTTGGGCATTCCAGGTCACAACTGGCGAGTGCCCGCCCCGCGGTGTGAGGAAGTGTAGGAATGTCGAATTAAAAAAGCAAGTGATTGGTTTATTTGTCAGCTACACTCAATCTGCAAGAGGCGCCGTGACTTCAGGCAGGGCGTCTAGCGTCTAGAATGACGCCCGCCCCGAACAGAGTGAAATCGAGCAAGCGATATGGCGCGACCGAAACGCGAAGAAATCAATGACGTCAATCGCCGCAATGACCTCGTCATCGCCGCGGCGTTGCTGTTCAAGGAGAAGGGCTACCACGGCACGACCATGCGCGACATCGCGCGGGCCATCAATATGCAGGCAGGCAGCCCTTTCTATCATTTCGCCAGCAAGCAGGATCTGCTGTTCGCCGGCGTGGAAGAAGGACTGCTGGGCTGTTTGGCTGACCTGGAGGCAATCGATGCCCAGACGATGCCGGCGCTGGATTATTTCCGTGCGCTGGCGCGCGCGCATCTGCGACGTTTGCTCGAGGCGTCGGGCGGTATGGTGCCGATGGTGGTGGATGAATGGCGCTATCTGGAAGGCCCGCAGCTCGAAGCCGTGCTGGCGATTCGCCGTCGCTTCGAGGCATTGTGGCAAGCCGCGTTCGCTCGCCTCAAGGAAGGTGGCCACATCAGACGCGCGACGCGATGGCTTGCCGCTTCTTTCTTAGCGCCTTGCATGGCACGGTGCGCTGGTACAAAGCGGACGGTCCTTTGTCGCCTGAAGCGATAGCCGACGACTGGTGGATTGCACGCTCTGCTAGTAAAGGTTGCTTAGCGAGCGACGCGTGTTAATTAAATTCTTGGCCACTGATTTTACTCAGAGGCTTGTCCGGAGACAGCCAGTCGCTTCCCCGAGGCGGTCGGTCGGAATCGCAGCCGCCGTCTTGGGCCGACCAGTCGTCGCGAGGCTTCGCCTAAGTCAGGGCGACTTAACTACCGTCACAGGCTAAAAAAATATTGGCCGCAAATGTTACTTAGATTCGTCCGACCCGTCTTCCGCCCTTTGTGGCAGCACGCGTGAAGGAGAGCGTGCAAAACCTGGGGAGCCTCCAGGGGCGGCCTATTCGGAATCTGCTTGGCGCCAGCTTCGGGTGGAGTACGCTGATGGTATCGCAAGGGTAGGAGCGAACCATGCGCTTGATCATCGAAGCCAGGTTGGCCGACGAGGGCAGCGACACCGGCCAAGACGTTGAGCGAGTCTTGGCGTGATTGAGCGCCCTGACTGTAGCCTTGTCGACGTGGGCCTGACCCTCGCGGAGGGGCGGGCGCTGTTGGCTAAGGTACAGGCCCAGCTCGTTTCGACGCAAGTGGATCGGTGGCTCTCCGGCCAGACCCATTGTCAGTGCTGCGGCGAGGCGTTGAGCCACAAGGACCATCGTTCGACGGTTGTGCGCACGGTGTATGGCAAGGTGACCGTGAAAAGCCCACGGCTGTGGTCCTGTGCTTGCCAGCAAACTGTCCGGACGCCGCGGCATGTGGTTCATCCTTTGTCTAAAGCTCTGCCGAGTCGCACCACGCCGGAGCTGAAATACCTCCAGGCGAAGTGGGCAAGCCAGATGCCGTACCGGCAGGCCACCGCTATGCTTAAGGAAGTACTGCCGCTGGAGAAGGGCATTTCATTCAGCGCGCGCGGAATCGGATTCGAACTATCGGAAAGCAACTCGACGCCGACATCGAGCGTGACATCGCAAAGTTGCCCCGCCCGGTAACAGATGTTCGGATTCGCGAATCAAGGCATGTCGCGGCCATGAGCGTCGACTCGGCGTGGCTCCGACATTGCGCCTCACAAAGAGGTCTTGGCCGCCATGTCAACCTCATCGCCGGGCGAGTGACGTTCACTGACAGTCCGCCAAAATTCTATGCCTACGTGCATCGGGAAGTCACCTCGGCTGCAGTGCGACTCGATCATTTCCTCAGTCGAAACGGTGTGGCGGCCAATGAACGGGTGACCGTGATCAGCGACGACGCCGGTGAGTTCGAGAAGACCGTACAGGTAGTCGACTCGCTCGCGGCAGGATTCTCGATTGGTTCCACATCGCCATGCAGTTCAACGCAGCGCAGCGTTCCGTCTACGGCAGCAGGATGATGGACGCACTGGAGCGAGAGGAACGAGAGTCGGCAGAGACTGAAATCACTCACGCCAAGTTTCTAGTCTGGCATGGCAAGGGCCGCAAAGCCATGGAGCGCATCAAGGCACTGGACGCTCAGCTGCTGACGCGGACAGGGTATGAGTACAGCACGCTGAGCGAGCACCTACGTCATATATGGTACTACCTGAGGAACAACTCACCTACGTTGGTCAACTACGGCGCCCGCCATCGAAAGGGCCTGCCCATCAGCAGTAGCATCGCGGAGTCCGCGGTGAACCAAGTCGTGAGCCATCGCATGGCTAAGAAACGCCAGATGCGCTGGACGGATCAAGGAGCGCACTGCCTGGTTCAGGTCAGGGTCGCGGTTTTGAACGGTGAACTCTCACCCCATTGCATTTCGGCGCTCGAGCTCGCGGCCTCGCGTCACAGCCAATCCATCGGGCCAGCATCACCGAACTTGCACTGGTCGCCGAACCGCATAAACCGCGACATGCTCGCGGAAAGTTGGGGCGCCTAACGAAATCGGCCTCCCCAAGATTTGCACGCTCTCCGAAGACTGGAAGTAATCTTAGTACGGAGGCCAACGGAGAAATCGCTAACTTTCTGATTTATAACGTCTTTGAAAAATGGCCGGAGGGAAGAGTTTTACTTCTCTTCA
Organism: Cupriavidus sp. UYMMa02A; assembly: GCA_001725945.1. Lineage (GTDB taxonomy): Bacteria > Pseudomonadota > Gammaproteobacteria > Burkholderiales > Burkholderiaceae > Cupriavidus. Next base: position 26,957 of record LRMT01000072.1, read on the forward strand.
CGACAGTTAAGGGAATTAACGATCGGCAACAGCAGCCGACGACCTCGCCGCCGTCACGGCCTGGCTCGCGCGCTATGCCGACAGCGCCGCCACGCTCACTGCCTACCGCCGTGAAGTCGAGCGGCTGCTGCTGTGGGCAGTGCTGCAGCGGGGCAAGCCGCTGTCGCGCTGACGCACGAGTACCTCCCGGTCTATGAACGCTTCCTGGCTGACCCGCAGCCCGCGGCGCGCTGGGTGCTCGCCGGCAACAAGAAGCTCGGCCGCGGCCACTCCGACTGGCGCCCGTTTGCCGGGCTACTGTCGCCGGCGAGCGTGCGCCACGCGCTGGTGATCCTGAACGCCTCTTTGCCTGGCTCACCGAGCCGGCTACCTGGCCGGCAATCCGTTGGCGCTGGCGCGCCGCCGGCGCGCGCCGACGCAGCCCCGCATCACGCGCTACCTGAGACACGAGTTGTGGGAGGCCGTCAAAGCCGCTGTCGCGGCGATGCCGGGGACGACCGACACCGCCATCGCGCGCGCGGCTGCATGCGGCGCGCTGCCGCTGGCTGTTGAGCGTGCTCTATCTGGGGGGCTTGCGCGCAGCCGAAGTCACCGGCACGGCGATGGGGGCGTTCTTTTGCCGGCGCGATGCGCAGGGCGTCGAGCGCTGGTGGCTGGAGGTCACGGGCAAGGGCAACAAGACCCGGCTGGTGCCGGCCACCGACGAGCTGATTGCCGAGCTGGCGCGCTACCGCCGCGCCCACGGGCTGGCGCCGACGCCGCAGCCGGGCGAGACCCGCCCACTGCTGCTGCCGGTCATCGGACGGGAAAACCGCTATCGCGCGGGGCGCTGCATCTGATCCTGAAGGAAGTGTTCGGCCTGGCGGCCGCGCGCCTGCGTGCGCGCGGGCCCGAGTGGGTGGCGCAGGCCGCGGTGCTGGCCAGTGCCTCGGCCCACTGGCTGCGCCACACCGCTGGTTCTCACATGACCGACCAGCAGGTGGACCTGCGCTATGTAAGAGATAATTTGGGCATGCGTCGATCTCGCCACCAGCGGTTACCTGCACAGCGAGGAGGATGCGCGGCACGAAGCCACGCGGGAGCGCCACCGCATCGGTTGGGGTACCCACAAAAGGAAGGTTAAAACCAGTAGCACTGTTCCGGACTGCGCTGACTATGGCAGTCGGCGTGACCGACAGCATCGCTCTCTCAAAGGCATCTGACGCGTTGCCACGTGGGGTCACCGCGCTGCTGCCTTCAGCGCCCGCAATCGGATACGCATGCGGCCGGCGGTCGCGTCGTGGAGTGGTTCGGCAATCGTATGGACATCGTTCACTTCGCCTCGTAATGGTCGTTCACGTAGGTCATGGGAATCCACCGGTACCCCGAGCCGTCGCGTCGCAGATGTCCAACACCGGGGAAGGAAATGTGGTCAGCCGCCACCCAATACCCGCCCTTAGCCGCATCCGCAAACGCCTGCTTTCGGGTCGCTGCGGCCGCCTTGGGGTCGATATCGAAAACGATCGTCACATCGGGCTTAGGCATCTGGACTTCCGCCACGTGGACCAGATCGCCCCAGAACCCTAGCTTCTGGCCCTTGCTGTTGATCATCGCGCCGATCTGGTTGTTGCCCGGCGCCGGAACGGCTCCCGTTGCGCCTGAACTGATCGATAGTGCAAGGTTGCCCCGGTTGTCCAGGAAACCGGCGGTTGCATACAGCGACGTGCGCTTGCTGAAGGCGTAAGTGGTGCGCGGCGTGGTGCTGCCGTCGTTGTCGCGCCGCAGCAGGCCGCCGCCCACCTTGGCCTTGCCCATGTTCGCGTAGCCGTTGAGGCCGAGCCGGTCGTCCTTGAGCCCGCTGTTGGTCAGGCCGCCGAACGCACCGGGCCGCCGCGCAGCGAGTCATACACCGCGCTTACGCCCCATGTGCCACCTTCGTACATCAGCAGCGCCGACCATTCGCGGCATGCCCGGTGGTCCACAGGGTTCTCTCCCGCGCAGTTCGTGCCAGAGGGACTGTTCGCGTTGACGGTGTCGCGGCCAAAGCTGTAGGTGCCACCGACGGTGAAGCCGCCGAACTTGCCCTTGTATGACACCGCGTTGTCGGCGCGCGCGCTCGGCAGATAGCTGTCGAGTGAAGACGAGCCGAATGTGTTGGGGCCGAGCATGTCGGGCTAGAGCATCGACCAGAACAGCATGGTGTACTGCCTGCCGAACGCCACTTGCCCCCCCTTGCCCGACAGACCCACCCAGGCCTGCCGGCCGAACAATCGCCCGCCCTGGTTCGACACGCCGGAATCGGGCGCAAAGCCGGACTCAACCACGAACTGGCTCCTGAGTCCGCCGCCCAGATCTTCGGTCCCGCGCAGGCCCCAGCGCGATGGCACGGTGCCGGAAAGGCTGGCATGCGCACGACGCTGTCCTTGCTCGCGCCGACATTGGTGACAAGCTCCACGCCCGTATCCACCACGCCATACACGGTCACCGCCGACTGCGCATGGGCGTAACCCGCCCCGGCCAACGACGCGCACAGCGTCATGGCCACTGCCGATTGCTTCAATTGAGGTCTCCTCCGAGTGGCTTTTTGTCGTCGAGCTGTCTGCGAACCGAGACCGCGTCGCTTATTTCGATCGGTTGGCCGCCACTGCGACCGCCGCAATCAGTGTGGGCACGATGCCCGCCATGAAGATGCGCCCGGACTCCAGTTCCAGGCGAGTAACACGCCGCCCAGCACCGGCCCACTGATGGAGCCGATGCGGCCGATGCCGACCGCGCAGCCGACGCCGGTAGCGCGCATGTGCGTTGGATAGAATTCCGCGGCCAGCGCGTTGAAGCCGGCCTGCGCGCCCTGCACCACCGCGCCGATCGCAAAACTGGCCGCAACGACCAGCGCGTAGTCTTCAGGCCAGGTACCGAGCACCAGCATCAGCGCCGCGCAGGCCAGCAATTCGCCCAGCAGCACACGGCGCGCGCCGAGCCGGTTCATCAGCGCGCCTTGCACCACGGAACTGAGCACGCCACCCACGCTGAAGGCGGAGATCGCAGCAATCCCGGCGGAGGCAGGCTGGTGCGCGCCGAGCAGCACGGCCGGCATCCAGCTCACGATGAAATACAGCACCACCAGATTGAGGAAGTATGGAATCCAGAGCAGCACCGTGCCAAGCGCACGCCCTTCTGTGAGCAGCAGGCGAATCGGTACGCCGGTCGTACGTGTTGCGGTGTCGGGGCTGCGATAGCGTTCATCGCCGCGCAGCTCCGGTGCGATGCGCCGCATGATGCGCGCCAGCTGCTTCATGTCGCGCCCCCGCGCAAGCAGGAAGCGCGCCGATTCCGGCATGACCAGCGCAATGAGCACGGCCACCGCGAGCGGCAGCACGCCGCCAACGATGAACACCGACTGCCAGCCCGCACGGGGCAGCAGCGCGGCAGATACCACTCCGCCCAACACGGCGCCGAGCGGCATGCCGCACATCAGCGTGGTCACCGTCGTGCGCGCATAGCGCTGCGGCGCGTACTCCGAGGCCAGTGCGATCGCATTGGGCAGCGCGCCACCCAGGCCCACGCCGGTCAGCAGCCGCAGCACGAACAGCTGCTCGAGCGTGGTGACGTGGCCGGTGGCAAGCGACAGGCTGCCAAACAGCACGCACGAGAACACGATCATCATCTTGCGTCCGTAGCGGTCGGCAAGCGGCCCGAGCGTTACGGCGCCCAGCAGCATGCCGATCAAACCCGCGCTGAACGCGGGCCCGAACGACTTCACCGGTACGCCCAGGCTGGCGGCGATCGACGGCGCCAGCATGCCGATGGTCTGCGTGTCGAAGCCGTCAAGCACCGCCACGAGAATGCACAGGCCGATGGCGATGCATTGGAAACGTCCGAGCGGACGTGCGTCGATGACGTCCTGAACCAGTTGGGGCTGTCCCTGCGCAATCATGATGTTGTCTCCGGTATTACGGGGGGTGTCCCCCCTCTCTGTGTGATGGCGGCCAGCTAGTGGACTAGGTGCGGATCCAGCCACGCCCCCAGGAATTGAGCGTGTACTCCTCATGGGGCCAGACGCCGGGCGTCTTGTCGGCGCCCACTTGCTCGAGTTCGGCTGACAGTTCCACGCGGTTGCCGTCGGGATCGGTCACCATGAAGAACAGGTTGTTGCCGGGGCCATGTCGCCCCGGCCCGAAGAAGATGCCGCGGCGCACGCGCGCGAAGCGGTCGGCCCAGTCGCGGATGTCGTTCCAGCAGCCGGTCTCATAGCAGTGGTGATCCCACACGTTGTTCGAACCCTGGAAGAACGCGAGCGAGTGATGCTCGTCGTCCGAGCGCAGAAAGCACGTGGCGACGGCACCGTCGTCCGCCACCACTTCGTCCGAGATCGTGAAGCCGATGCGGTTGACGTAGAAGTCCACCACGGCCGCAAGATCGGTGGTCTGGAACACCGTGTGCTGCAGACGTGCGGCCATGCGGTCGGGCTCGCGGCGCGTGCGCGGTACGCCGAACAGCAGGCGGCGGCCTTGCGGGTCGGTCACCGTGAATGCGCCGGAGTTGAAGAAGATCTCACCTGCCGCGCCGGCGTCCTGCACGATATCCCCGAGCCTAGCGCGCAGCGCCGCGAGCGCTTCGGCGGAACGCGCCGCATAAGCCGCCATCGCCAGTGTGCCTGCCTGGCCGGGCTCGCCCGGATGGATTACGACGGCACGTTCGCCGCCGGCAAGCGCCTGCAGGCCATCGGGTGCCGCTACAGGCTGCAGTTCGAACAGGTCCTCGTAGAACGCAGCCAATGCTTGCGGCGCGCTGCTGCAGAGATGAAGATGATGCAGCCGGAGTGGCGTGCTGGTCTGTAGCGTAGTCATCATGACACCCAAGGGTTAGCGGTTCAGTGCGGCTCGGGGCAGCGCAAGGGCTTCACCGGTCTTATCGTCGGCGGCGAGATCCATGCCGAGCCGCGCGTTGAATGCAGTAGCCCAGGCCACGGCGTCGTCGTGACCGAACACGCCGGCGACATAGCGGTCCGGCCTTACGACCACCACCTTGCCGGCGAGCGCACCCAGCATCTTCGGCATCGACTCGGCCGCGAGCGCCACCGGGATATAGCCGCGCTCCCGGGCTTCACGCACGGCCTGCGGATCCATTGCCGACAGCAGCACGACGCGCCGTGTCCCGAGCCTGCGCCACATCGCCCGTGCCGCGTCGTTCAGATCCGCACCGGCCACCATGGCTTCGGCACCGATCGCGATATGGGAAAAGTCGTGGCCGGTGATTTTGTCGAGCGGCACGGTACTGTCGTCAGCGGTTCGTACGGTCGGCTGCGGCAGCATCGTCCCGACCAGGTCAACGGTATCGGCCTGGCTCGTCACGAGCAGACCGTCATGAAAGCGCGGCTTGGGCTTGAACTTCATCTGCAGGAAGTAGTCGCGCACCGGTGGCACCAGCGCCGTGGCACGGAAGAACGTGGTCCAGGCCCACGCCACGAGACGATTGCGTGGCGCCATGACCATGCCGAGGTTCAGCGCGAGGCGGATCAGCGCCCACGCATGATCGCGACGCTCGGTCTCATAGGAATCAAGCGCGGCCGGCGAAAGCTTGCGATGCAGCACCGCCGCGAGTTTCCAGCCGAGGTTGTGCGCATCGCGTACGCCGCTGTTCATGCCCTGTCCCGCGTACGGGGGCGTCAGGTGCGCGGCATCGCCGGCCAGGAAGACACGGCCCACGCGCCAGCGGTCCGCCACGCGCGCATGGAACGTGTACACGGTCTTGCGCACCACCTGCGCGGGCCGGTCGCCCAGGAACGGGCGCAGCAGTTCAGCAATCCGCTCGGGCCGTAGGATGTCCTCGTCGGTCTCGCGCGGCTTGAGCAGGAATTCGAAGCGGCGCGTGTGGTGCGGCCCCGGCACTTCGACGATTGGCCGCGACGGGTCGCAGTAGGCGCGCGTCTGCCAGAACGGATCGGCGTCGTTCTCGGTATCGACCACGAGCCAGCGCGCCTTGAACGACGAGCCCACCAGCGTCGCCCCGATGGACTGCCGCACGAAGCTGCGGCCGCCGTCGGTACCGACCGCATAGGCCGCTTCGACAAGGACTGTACCGTCTGGCCCTTCCAGCACCGCGTGCACGCCCTGCTCGTCCTGCGCCAACGACTGCAGCGTATGCTCGAACAGCACGCGCACCGACGCATGCCGCTGGAGCCCTTCGCGAAGCGTGGCTTCGAACAGCGGCTGGCGAAAGGCATTGCGCCGCGGATAGCCATACTCGCTTGCGGTCGGCACTACTTTCGCGAAGCAGCGGCCACCGGGCCGGGTCAGGTAATGCACGCCGTAGCCTGCGACCACGTCCTTCAGCACCGCATCGGCAAGACCGATGGCCTGCATCGTGCGCAGCGATTCGTCGTCGATGGAAACCGCGCGTGGCTCTGACACCGTGCCAGGCTTGCGATCGATCAGGATCGTGTCGATGCCGTGCTGACCGAGGATATTGGCCAGCGTCAGGCCCGTCGGACCGGCGCCGACCACGAGCACGGCGGCGGTGAGCATTGGGGAATGGGTCATGGCTCTCTCCTTACCCGGCAATCCGGTGCGCAACACGCTGCTTATTCATCCCGGATCCCGTTGCGCAGGATGCCGATGCCGGAGATCTCCACTTCGACGGTGTCGCCGGGTCGCATCCACAGCGGCGGATTGCGGAACGCGCCTACGCCGCCCGTGGTGCCGGTGATGATCACGTCGCCCGGACGCAGCTCGGTGAAGGTAGAGCAATAGGCAATGACGTCGCCCACGCTGAAGATCAGGTCGTCGGTGCGTGCCTGTTGCACGACTTCGCCATTGAGGCGCGTCGTCAGCGTCAGTTGCGACGGATCGGGAATCTCGTCGGTGGTCACGAGCCACGGACCAAACGCACCTGTCTGCGGGAAGTTCTTGCCCGGCGTGAACTGGATGGTGTGCTTCTGCCAGTCGCGCACGCTGCCGTCGTTGTAGCAAGCGTAGCCGGCCACATGGCCAGGCGCGTCTTCGGCACGCACATGGCGCGCGGTCTTGCCGATGATCACCGCGAGTTCGCCTTCGAAATCCAGCTTCTGCGAGGCGCGCGGGCGAATGATCGGCTCGCCGTGCGCTACCTGCGAATCGGTAAAGCGCGTGAAGAACATCGGGTACTGCGGCATCTCGCGGCCGGTCTCGCGGACATGGGACGCGTAGTTGATGCCCACGCACAGGATCTTGCCCGGGTCCGGAATCACCGGCAGGTACGCCACATCTGCAAGGGCTAGTGTGGGCCGGGCCGTGGCAGCGATATCGGCGATGCGGCCCAGCGCACCACGCGACAGCGCCTCGTGAAGGCTGGCGCCGACCGCGGCCCGATGTGGCTCAAGGTCAACAATCTGATCGTCGACGACTACGCCAAATCCCTGGCGGCCACCGTATGCAAAGCTGATGAGTTTCATGGAATCTCCTGCGTCCTCGTGGTTGGATGACTGCATTATTCGCATAATATGCGAATAATGCAGCTCACGTTTACCACTAAGGTCATTTGGCGGGAATCTTGCACGAATCTGGCTGTGATTGGTGGTATGCTCGTCGCATCTGACTCGGAGCAATGGTGGAATGGCCACGGATCGGGCACTTGGCGTGCTGACGCTGTTTTCGCTGGAGAAGCCGGTCTGGACGGCCGAGGAAGTGGCCGGCCGGCTGGAGGTGTCGATCAGCAGCGCGTACCGCTACCTGTCGAACCTCATGGAACTTGGGCTGGTGGCGACGGCTGGCGCCGGCCGGTATGTGCTCGGCCCGGCCATCATCCAACTGGACCGGCAGATTCAGTTGACAGATCCGATGCTGCAGCAGGCCCATCCCATCATGGAGGAACTGATCGTCTACGCGCCGCCCGGCTCGGTCATGCTACTTTGCCGCGCGTTGGTGATTCAGTCCTCTGCGTACACCAGGTGCTCAACCACGGGCCCCAAGCCGTGGTGAGCTATGAGCGCGGCCGCCCGATGATCATGTTTCGTGGTGCGACATCGCGCGTCATTCTTGCGTTTCAGCAAACGCGGGCGTTGCAGGCCATCTATGCCAGGCACTCTGCCGAAATTGGTACCGCGGGACTAGGCGAAGACTGGACGACGTTCCGCCAAACGCTTACGCGCATTCGCAGGCAAGGCCATGCGGTCTCATACGGCGAGATTGATCCTGGCCGGGTCGTATTGCGGCGCCATACTCAATGAAGATGGGCGGGCGGTGGGAAGCCTCAGCTTCGTTGTCGCCCAGTCAGAGATTGACGAGCGTGGAGTAAACCGGCTGGTTCATTTGCTTACGCCAGCCGCGGCGGAAATCCGCGGATAGCCGGGGACGAGATCACAAGCCGTCTCATGCGGGGCGCTGATCCGCACCGTCCCCCTGACTTCCGGAGTCGTCGATTTCGCATCGGCGGGCACGTCCCGCAGCGCGACAACAGTTGTTGAAGAGTGCTAATTCTGCGACTGGCGCCCGCTAATTCGGCGAACGTTCGCCTCAAAGACTTGGTAGCCCGCCGCCGGCCACGGCTAAATCGGCTGGGGCGTCACCGCGTGCGCCGAGCTGGGAAACGGTAACGCGATCCGTGAAGGAGAGCGTGCAAATGTTGGGGAGAAACGAGCTGGGCCTGTACCTCAGCCAACAGCGCCCGCCCCTCCGCGAGAGTCAGGCCAACGTCGGCAAGGCTACAGTCAGGGCGCTCAGTCACGGCCAAGAGCCGCACTCGCTCAACATCTTGGCCGGTGTCGCTGCCCTCGTCGGCCAACCTGGCTTCGATGATCAAGCGCATGGTTCGCTCCCACCCTCGCGATACCATCAACGTAGTCCACCCCAAGCTGGCGCCAAGCAGATTCCGAATAGGCCTTCCCCGAAGCTCCCCGGTTTTGCACGCCCTCCTTTACGATTGTCGTTGCTGGTTTTCCTGAACTGCCTTGACTACAGAAGGTCGAACGCCGTCCAATCAGGAATCGCCCTGCCAGCAAGCAGCTTTCGGATCAATGCCGCACAGAGCGATGCGGCTTCGACCAGCAGTGCTTCCGTTGACAACACCGAGTCGCCGATCCGATGCGTGCCGGCAGGTTCCTCGCCACGGTGTATGAGCTTCGAGCGAATCCCGTAGACCTTCTTGACCAACGCATGGTTGCGCCTGCGTTGCCCGGCATCGCCGCCGAGGTACCGCACCGCCCTGACGGCTACTTTGTGAGTCATCTCGGTCGTGGCCTCGTCGCCGCAAAGTACCTCGAAGGCAATGGATAGTTCGACGGCGGCGTCGCCGGCATTGTGGCGGGTCAACGCTTGTTTGAGTCTTGCCAGCGCAACGCGGATCATCTTTCGCGGCTTGCCCTCGATGTCGAACGCAAGAAAGTCCCTGACCACCTGCTGTGCGAGCTCGCGATCGAACGTCGCCGGCGCACGGGAACGCAGCGGCAGGATTTCATGCAGCTTCGACGAACGGCCTCCGCCGGACGCTGCTTGCATGTCCAGGTCCTCGAAGGCGAACCACCGCGCCACGGGAATCACGACCCGCGGGCCGACCAGGCTCAATGCAAAGCTCGTATCCTCAAATAAGCGATCGAGTTGAGCAAACGCTGCACTGGCAGCGGGTTCGGGCTCCTCCGCAACGGAAGCGACGGCGGCCTCGATTTCGCGGTCGAGCACCAGGGCGGCGTGGACTCCTTCAATCCCGAGCATGGATGAGACCAAGCCGCTGCCTAGTGCAGCTTGCTGGGAATGCAGCCATTGCAGCTGCGGCTGGGAAGCACTAGGCTGAGCGGCACCAGCCGCATGCCGCCGGAGAGCTCGAGCAGGCTCTCGATCGTGATACCCCAGACGGGGCTGATCGTTTGCCCGCGTGCATCCTTGGTGCGGAGCACCTTCAACGCCCAGTCAATCCCTGCCTGGGCTGAGCCTCGCTTCGCCGCCTCCCACAGCAGCGTCGCGCCGAGGTTATGGGTGAAGTTGATCGCGTCGTTATCCGTGCGAATGAACATCGGCGTGTCCCGCGGCAAGCGATCGTCTTGGTGCAGCAGCTCGTCGATCCCTTTGGCGAACTTGTGGAACTCGATCCAGGCGATCGCGTGGGTTCGGAAGTCCTCTGCTTGCAACGCCTCTAACAGAGAGGAATGCTCGGTCGGTGCCTGGACGCGTTGGAGCTGCGCCAACCGTTCGGTCAACGCGCACTGCAACGCATCGGTTTCGGCTGCGGGCGACGTTGCGCTATCGATCATGTCTGGCTCCGTGCTGGCTCGGTGGGGCATTCCGGGTCGAGCCGTCGGTTTGCATAAATTTGTTCCTGCTGGGCGCCCGCCAGCTCGCCGTTTCCGAGACGTTGGGAACAATTTTGCTTCAATTCATTTTGCAGACTATTGTTCCTTTGGCCGACGGTTGAAGGAATTTTGTTCCTTGCCCAACGGCTCGGTCCTTGGCGGGCCGGCACACTGCGGCTTGCGACACCGAGGACGGTCGCGGCCAAGGGGTGCCGCGCGATCCCGGTGCCAAGCCGGGGCTACGTAGACGCGGTGGGAGGGGGCTATCACCCTGCTCTGGCTGCCTCGCCGCAGCGCCCGTCGGCTTGGCCGATGTGGCCAGGAACAAATTCTGCAAACCCGGGAACAAATTTATGCAAACCAACGACGGGCGCGAAAGCGGCCCATGCGGCGCAACCACTTACCTGATAATCGACATTATCAGGGTGGGCAACAGGCTAGACCGTTTGGGAAGTAATGTTGATCCGCGCGCTTAATCACGCAGAAAGTATCATCTTTACTTCCGCAGTTCGAGAAATCGTGTCCCCTGCTCGACTACTCTCAGTCTACGGCAAGGCCACCTCACGCTCGGTTCTCGGCTCTGCTTTTAGCCTTATTTCGGCATGTTTCGCGCGAACGCGCCCTGCAATCAACCAGAGCGAAGCCGCATAGTCAGAGCGAAAAGTAGTAAAGATGACACGAAGTGACGGACCCGCGATCGTTTCAGAATTACTTCGCGCCTCACGAAGGTGCCAGGATTACTACTCGAACTACTCGAAAAATCGTCGCAATGTTGATACGGACGTCCGCACGAAAATTTATAACTTATTGATTTATATAGTTTCGTTCTCAGCTCCTGATGGACCACTCTTAATACTCTTCACGGCATCGCTACTGCGCCGCCACCGGCTTTGGCGAGGGCGGGGCGCCTTTGCCGGCCAGCCCGCGTTGACGACATCATCCAGGCGCCTGCGGCCTGGCCCATCTGGTTGGGCACGAAAGCGGCATCCCTGAATACCCGCCCACCTTGCTGGCCGACAAGATCGCAGGCCTTGCGACGGCCAACGCCATCCTGGGCGCGCTGGTCCACAAGGCCTGCACCGGCGAAGGCCAGTACGTGAGAGTGCCGATGTTCGAGACCATGGTCGCCTTCACGATGACGGAGCACCTGGGCGGTCACGGCTTTCAGCCGCCCATTGGCGACGCCGGCTATGCGCGCCTGCTCAAGGGCGGCCGCAAGCCCTCGCCCACCAAGGACGGGTATATCGCCGTGCTGCCCTATACTGAGCAGCTCTGGAAGGCATTCTTTCACCGCTTGGGGCGCGGCGAATTCATCGAACAGTTCAACATCAGCAGCCGGATCGAGCGCAACAAGAACATCCAGGCGATCTATGCAAAGCTGCGCAACATCACTGCGCAGTACACCACAAAGGAGATGATGGACGTGTGCCGGGAGATGGATATTCCGGTCGCGGAAATGTATTCCATCCACACCATCCAACCCCATCCCCATGTACAAAGCACCGGGCTGTTCCAGACCATGACGCACCCACCGAAGGCGACCCCGCCCGACAGCCCTGTTCTCCAGGACGCCTGCTTCGATCTATAAGCCTGCCCCTCGTCTCGGCGAGGAGACCGAGCGGATCCTGGGTTCCAGGTCCGTGAAATGCTCCCGAACTTGAAAAACACGGGATTGGACCGGAAGCCGGCACCGAGCCACTCAAATCCGAGCGTCAGCAGGAAGAAGCTCGCGCGCTGCCACCCTGACTGGCGCCCGTTTGCCGGCCCCCCCCCGCAACCTGCGCCAGGCAGCTGACGGCCGCGACAATGGGTGCATTGTTTTGCTGGCGAGCTGCCGCCGCGCCCATTGGCTGGCGCGACCCCGCAGCAGGGGGAGAAACACCCCCGGCTGCTGCCGGTTCGGCAGCGAGAACCATGACAAAGGCCTGACACGCGGCGCGCGGGCCCGAGCGGGCGGCGCAGGCCGATGTCCTGGGCAGTGCCTCGGCCCACTGGCTGCGCCACACCGCCGGCTCGCACACGACCGACCGGCAGGTCGATCTGCGGTATGTGCGGGACAACTTTGGGCATTCGTCGATCTCGACGACGAGCGGCTACCTGCATAGCGAGGAGGACGCGCGGCACGAGACCACGCAGGCGCGGCAGACTGGACCAGCAAGACGTAAGGCGCGACTCTCGCGCCAGCTGGGGCCCGTTGCGTCGATCGTGCAAGGCAATTGAGATTGACACCCGACCCGATCGCGGCGCGCCCTTTTCACCTCCCCGCAAGCTTGGCCGCATGCGTTGCCGCTTGCTCAAGCCAAGGTGGTGCACACATTCGCCAAGCATGCGTTCCCAAAAGCGGTCAACACAAGGTGTCGTTTAAACGATAATCAAGAAATGGCGGGATTTTTAAACGTCCGCAAGCCGAATTAAACGACGGAGTCCACGTTGAACACAGAATGGATGGGGTATAAGTGGCTCGCAGAGCACTACAAGGTAACCCCGGTACAGGAATTCCACATTAGCAGTGAGATCGGCGCCGCTCGGCGTTCCGTGGTCACCGAGGGCAAGACGCTGGAGACCTACCCGGCAAGTTCCCGCCAGGAGCCGACGCTGCAGGCCCACCTGACTTATGCGCTCCGACAGGAAGGTGTCCATCTCGAGTTCCTGGCCCGACTCTTTGATGTACTTCCCCAGGCAGAGCTGGCTGCCTGGCTGAACAGCGAGCGCACCGGCCAGTATGCCAGACGAGTTGGATTTCTGTATGAATGGCTCACCGGCCGCCAGATCGCCGGCGTCGAGGCCGTGACCGGGGGCAACTACGTTGACGCGATTGACCCTGACGCCTACTTTGGCGCGACGGTGCCCACTCGAAATCCACGTTGGCGCGTGCGGGACAACCTGCCCGGCAATCGGGATTTCTGCCCGCTGGTTCGACGGACACCCGAAGTCAAGGCGGCACAGGACTACGACTGCGCCGCCCGGCTCGACGAGCTGAACGCGGAGTTCGGGGGCAACGTCCTGATGCGCAGTGCCGTCTGGCTGACGATCAAGGAATCCAAGTCGTCGTTTGCAATCGAGCACGAGCAGGACCAACTGGACCGAATTCGCCGATTTGCGGCAGTCATGGAAAGGCGGATCGGTGAATACCCCGCGCTGCTGTCCCCAGACACGCTCGCCGAGTTGCAGCGAGAAATCGTGAGCGAGCGCAGCACCATTTCCCGCTTCGGGCTGCGCGCCTCACCCGTGTTCGTCGGCGAAACGCATCGGTTTGAGCATATCGTCCATTATGTCGCCCCGCATTGGGATAGGCTGCGGGACCTGCTACACGGGCTTGAGGTCTTTCTGGACCGCACAGCCGGGCAATCCCCGGTGATTCGGGCCGGAGCGGCCGCATTCGCGTTCGTTTTCATCCACCCGCTGGCCGACGGCAATGGGCGCATTCACCGCTTCATCGTCAACGACGTGCTGCGACGAGATGGCGCCGTGCCGCGACCGTTCATACTGCCGATCTCTGCCGTCATCACAGAGAAACCACAGAACATCGCGCGCTATGACCATATTCTCGAATGCTTCTCGAAGCCATTAATGCGCATGTACGGTAACCTTTGCGAGTTCGCGCCATCGCGCACGCTGTATCCGGATGGCGTTCAGTCGAACTTTGAGTTCGCCGGCTACGACGCTGCCTTACCGGCATGGCGTTATCCCGATCTGACTGTGCAGGTCGAGTATATGGCCGATGTCATTGACCGAACCATCCGGCAGGAGATGAGGACAGAGGCCGGGATTCTGCAGGAATGGACAACCGCTCGGCGAATGGTGAAAGACATCATCGACGGCCCTGACGCCGATATCGATCGGATCATCCGCTCGGTCAGGGACAATCAGGGTGCAGTTTCAAACAAGCTCCGAAAGGAGTTCCCTGTCCTCGAAAAAGAGGAAATCGTGGCAGATCTGGTTGATAGTCTGAAGACTGCTTTCAAGGCTTTCGATAGCGGATCCTCGAGATGAGCTGCTTCAACTGCGCGTGCGCATAACTGTCGACGCACTCGTCTGCCGGCGCGATGCGCAGGGCGTTGAGCGCTGGTGGCTGGAGGTCACCGGCAAGGGCAAGACCCGGCTTGTGACGGCCACCGACGAGCTGATTGCCGAACTGGGCGCTACCGCAGCGCCCATGGCTTGGCGCCGGCCCCGTAACCGGGGGAGACCCGCCCCTTGCTGCTGCCGGTCATTGGCCAAGAGAGCCGTAACAAAGGTCTGACACGTGGGGCGCTGCACCTGATCCTGAAAGAAGTGTTCGGCCTAGCGGGGCCCGCACCTGTGCGCGCGGACCCGAGCGGGAAGCGCAGGCCGCCGTGCTGGTCAGTGCCTCGGCCCATTGGCTGCGGCATAACCGCTGGTTCGCCCATGACCCACCGGCGGGTGGATCTGCGTTACGTGCGGGACAACTTTGGGCATTCGTCGATCTCGAGACGAGGCGTTCGACACTAACCGCCAGGGCCAATAGCGAATCAGCAGCCGCCTCCCGCATGACCCGCACGCTGTCGCATGCCTACTCCTCGCCCCGGCTTTGCCGCTCCCTGGCCGCATTCTTATCCATCTTGGCCGCATGAGCCGCGGCCTGTTCGAGCAACGCTGCATGCGCCCTCGGCACGACGAGCATCGTCAAACCCAGTCCTTCCGTCACGCGCAGGGCGTGCTCCAGATTGACGCCCTTGCCGTTCTCCAGCTTGGATAGCATACCGACGGAAACCCCGCAACGATTAGCAGCCTGGTCAATGGGCATGCCTTCCCCTGCCCGCGTTGCGCGAATCCGGTCGCCAAGCTGGTCAATGCTGCGGATTGTCGCGCGTGATGGTGGAGTTGAATCAGGGAGCGGCCTCGGCATAGATATGAAATAAATTTCACGAGAGTGAGATACAAGCCCACAGGTGACACCTCACCTCGATGGTGCCCTCCCCTAAAAGCTGATATACATGTTGGGTGGTTTTCTGGCGATTAATTGCATTTTCTACCATGATGCGCTGCGTCTCCTCCTTCATAGCCAGCTTCATTCCTGTCGCTTCGTGAGCATCTCGCGGACGATTGATCTGCATGAAGGCCTCGGCAGACTAACCGCCAGTAAGAACCGATTGTCGACGATCATCGACGGAACGGAGCTGATACCCATAGACCGGAATTCCGCCACTTCCCCGCGCACCTCATCAACATACTCACCGCTCTCCAGCACGCGTCGCCCTTGCGTGGCATCTAGCCCCACCGGCTGGGCCGCTTCCAACAGCACCTCGTGATTGCTGGGATCCTTGCCACTGCCGTGATATGCGTTCAGCAGCGCCTCCTTGATCTGCAGCTTCTTGCCCTGCACGCCCGCCCACTGCAGTAGCCGATATTGGCGGCGGAGGGCCTTGGGTCAGGGTGGTTGTCTGGCGGTGGGCAACCACGGGCGGTGATCAGGCGGCCGAGAAAGTGATCAAAGGATCGAGGCGCTTGATAAGCCAATCGCCACGGTCGCTGCATGCCAACTCGCATTCCACCTCAGCCAACATGGCCGGTACCGTGCCGGCCACAGGAAGCGTTGGCGCTTCACCCTTGTCAGAGCGATAAACGGTCAGACTGAATGCAACCTTAGCGATGGATCCACTCTGTTCCAGGACCAAAAGTTGGTGACATAGTGTCGTGTAAACAGCGTCGCAGTCCGTTGGTTCAGGGAAGCGAGGATCTGTTCTTGCCCATGGAGTGCATTACCGCTGCGTTCCCAAATGCCATCGGGCAAGAAGCACCTGGCGGCACCAGGATAGTCACCGCGGTCGAGGGCATAGTACATGCGCGTCACGGCTTGCTCGGTGGCAATGACGTGGTGCAAACTCTCAGCGTTATTCATTGTTTCCATTACTTGAGTTGTGTGGCCGGTAACGCTCGTCCGGCCGGGAAACCTACCCGGCTCGGACAATCAATTGGAATGCGGCAACGAGCGCCTGATCAGGCGATCTTTTGCAGATAGCCTTGCCGACCACCGTTTCGGTTGGCGCAAACCCGTTGGCCTGCAGCGATTCTTCTACCGTGTCATAGAACACGCCGATCTTGCACATTTCGCGCGCTTCCTTGGCGGTAGCGATCGGGCGACTCAGTTCACGAGAGATGCGCACCAGTTGCTCGATCTGTGCCGCCGTGCCCATCTTCTTCGTACGCGTCTGGTTCCAGAGATTATCTTCCGTGCCACAGCGAACATGCAGCCCCATTGCGATACCCATGGTATTGACTGGCAGTACGTTGAGTACCGAGCTTTCCACCGTCACCACTGCCCCATCCGGCACACCGCGCATGAAGTTGGCCAGGCTGTAGACAGTCGGCGAGTCCATGCCCCCGCCAATCGCCACCCAGTTCATGACCAACGGGCCCTTGTAGATCCCGCGGCGCATCAGTCGTTCCACGGACTCGAAGCTGTTAACGTTGTAGCACTGGAACGCGCTCTGGATCCCCGCCGCGGTTAGGCGGCGGACGTGTTCCTCCACCCAGCCCGGCTGCGCCGGCACCGTCATCTCTTTGTAGGCAGTGAAGACCGCTGGATCTTCCATTGAACTGCCCACGATGTCGCGGTGGTCGAACTGCTCGAGGACGTTCATCTGCGACGTATTGACGGTTACCGTCACCTGGTCGGGCTTGGGGTCGAGTTCGGCCAGCATGTGGCGGGTGTCGTCCGAGAGCCATTTTGCAGCCGCGCCGTCGGTTTCGGGCGCGAAACTGATGGATCCGCCGACCTGGATAATCATCTCTGGCACGCGGGCGCGGACGCGGCGATGAGCTCATTGAACTTGGACAACCGCTTGGAGCCTTTGCCATCCAGTTCGCGCACATGCAGGTGCAGTACGGTGGCACCAGCGTGTAGCAATCCACCGCTTTCTGGATTTGCTCCTCCATCGTGACGGGGATCTCCTCGGGGAAGTCCGACGGAACCCACGATGGGGCATAGGGCGCAGCCGTGATGATCAGCGGTTGCTGGTTTTCGGGGAACAGGTGTCCGTCAAGAAAGTTCATGGCAAGGAAGAGAAGAGAGATTGCGAAGCTTCCGTCCCTCTGAAGAGGTGCGGTAAGGCGATCCATTGACGTTTAGGTGACTTTTGGCTCTGCTGCTTGTAGCAAATATGAAGTGCCGGCGTGGTGCTCCTGTAGATCAGGAGAGGCCACAGGTTCGGGGTGAGACTGCCCGGTTTCAAAGGAACCGAACCGAGTGGCCCCACCCAATCATTATTTGCGAAGAGGAGTCATTCCATTTGACATGGCGGGACATCCATTTAACGAACCGGGACACCGCGGGAGTCCCCAGCGAAATGTACTCGTAGCCGGAATCTAAGGGCTGACGCTGGAGGCATTAGCGGCGGCGGGGGTGATTTGCGCGCCTCGGAAGTCGCCGGGCACCATCATGGGCGCGCTTTTTTCTGCGGCGCGACACGCAAGGCGTCGCGCGCCGGTGGCTGGAAGTCACCGGCAAGGGCGACAGGCCCAGGCTAGTGCCGCCACCGACAAGTTGATCGCCGAACTGGCCCGCTACCCTTCGTGCGCATGGGCTGTCGCCCACCCCGCAGTCCGGGCGAAACTCGCCCGCTGCTGCTGCCGGTCACATTGGTGGGCATGACAGCCGCGACAAAGGCCTGTGACGCAGCGCGCTGCACCTGATTCTGAAGGAAGTGTTCGGCATGGCCGACTGTCTGTGGGCCCGAGTGGCAGGCGCAGGCCGATGTCCTCCGTATACCAAAGCAAAAATGCCACCACTTTGGACGTAAGAGTGCCACCTCACCCCTCATGTGGGCGATTTCGGATGAGTTTCCGACGGGGACGCGCGAACTTAACACCGAATCAGCCGCAGTTCTGGTGGGCATTTGGCTGGACCAGTACGCGCACGTGCTGACCTACCTTGCCATCGTGTGGCTGGTTGGGAGGCTGGACTGATCAATTCGTAAAGCGCCGAGCTCCCGATTTCTTGGTCATGCCTTCTGCTTGAGCATGTTGTAGAGGCACCGAATATACCGCACGGTAGTGAAGTGCCGATGGCTGGCACCGAACATCAGACTATGTGCCGCTTCTTACACAAACGTGGGCGGATAGCAAGATCCCACATACATCGCCGCGTTCGCAAGCGACAGCAGAGCCTATCCTCTTCAAGAGCCCGACGTTTGGCCTGACTTCGCCCCGTCGCCCGAGCAAGCCATGCGGGGCCGGCTTGTTTGCATCGCCTCCCGCCTTCGACCACGCGGCCACGATAGCCGCCAGGGCGCAGGCCAGGGATGGCGGCCCAGCACTGGAGGGACGCGACGTGCCTACCAACCCGGGCCCCGTGAAGGCCATCGCGCTGGCATTGCAGGGCGGAGGTTCCCATGGCGCCTATACCTGGGGCGTACTTGACCGCTTGCTCGAAGACGAGCGGCTCGCGATCGAAGGCGTGAGCGCTACCAGCGCGGGCGCATGAACGCCGCGGTGCTCGCCTACGGATTGCTCAAGGGTGGGCCGCCTGGCGCTCGCACCGCGCTGCACAACTTCTGGCAAGACGTTTCCAGCACCGCGCGGATCTACAGCCCGTTCCGCAAACTGCCGTGGGAGATCTGGATGCCTGGCGGCTACGGGCTCGACAGCTCGCCGATGTACCTGTTGACGGACCTGATGCTGCGCGTGCTCTCGCCCTACCAGTTCAATCCTTTCAATTTCAACCCGCTGCGGGAGGTTCTTGCCCACCATGTCGATTTCGACGCCCTGCGACGGGATTGCCCAATCCAGCTCTACCTGTGCGCGACCAATGTCGAGACCGGCAAGGTGCGCCTGTTCTCGCGCGAGGAAATCTGTCTGAAGGCGGTGCTCGCTTCGGCCTGCCTGCCGTCCCTGTTCCAGGCCGTGGAGATCGACGGCCAGCACTACTGGGACGGCGGCTATGTCGGCAACCCCGCCATCTTTCCGCTGATCTATCACTGCGACACGCGGGATGTGGTGATCGTCCATATCAACCCGATCGTTCGCAAGGGCGTGCCGAAGACCACAACGGAGATTCTCAATCGCATTAACGAAGTCAGCTTCAATTCTTCGTTGATCCGCGAGCTTCGTGCGATCAGCTTCGTCACCACGCTCATCCAGGACGGCAAGGTAGACCGGGCCGAGATGAAGGAAATGCTGATCCACGCCATCCGCTCGGACCAGACCATGACGGCGCTCGGCGTATCCAGCAAATTCAATGCGGACTGGAACTTTCTTTGCCACCTGCGCGACCAGGGGCGCAAAGAGACCGAGCATTGGCTGGCGCAAAACTACAACGCAATCGGCGAACGCTGCAGCGTCGATTTGCGCAAGGAATTCCTTTGACAAGCACTCACGTCTCCGAAACCGGCGGTGCACTTTCGTGAAACCAGGGAATCCCGAACACTGACTACACCATCCAACCCAGCCCCACATCCAACACTCGCAAGGTGAGAGAATGAGCACGCAAGCAAGCACGATTCGTCTGGCCGTCCACTTGCGCGAGAACGGCAAATTGGTCTCGGCACGCGAAGCCGTGCGCCTGATCCGCGACGGCGATACCGTGGCGACCGGCGGCTTCGTCGGCATCGGCTTCGCGGAAGAAATTGCCATTGCCATCGAGGAACTCTGCCTTGCGCAGGATGACGAGGCGCCAGTCAGCATGACAAAGCCCGGCAACCTCACCCTGGTCTACGCCGCAGGACAGGGAGACGGCAAGGATCGGGGCCTGAACCATTTCGCGCTGCCCGGCCTGGTGAAGCGGGTGATCGGCGGACACTGGGGCCTGGTACCGAAGCTCCAACAGCTCGCGGTCGGCAATCAGATCGAGGCCTACAACTTGCCGCAGGGCGTGATCACCCATCTGTTCCGCGACATCGCGGCCGGAAAGCCGGGGCACCTCTCGCGCGTTGGACTAGGCACCTTCGTCGATCCGCGCTTTGGCGGCGGCAAGCTGAACGAGCGCACCACCGAGGATCTGGTCGGGCTGATGCGCATTGATGATCAGGACTATCTCTTCTACAAGGCCTTCCCGATCAACGTCGCAATCGTGCGCGGCACCACTGCCGATCCGGACGGCAATATCACCATGGAGCGCGAAGCCCTGACGCTGGAAGCCCTGGCGATCGCCATGGCCGCGCACAACTGCGGCGGCCTGGTGATCGTCCAGGTGGAGCGCATCGCCGAAAGGGGCTCGCTCAATCCGCGCCAGGTGAAGATCCCCGGTGTGCTGGTGGACTGCGTGGTCCTGGCGCAACCCGAAAACCACCAACAGACCTTTTCCACTCCCTACAATCCGGCCTTCTCCGGTGAAGTCCGCGTGCCAGTGAGCAGCGTGGCGCCGATGCCGATCAGCGAGCGCAAGATCATTGCCCGGCGCGCGGCGATGGAACTCAAGCCGAACAGCGTGGTGAACCTTGGCATCGGCATGCCGGAAGGCATCGCCAGCATCGCCAACGAGGAAAGGCTCCTCGACCTCATGACGCTCACCGCGGAGCCTGGCGTGATCGGCGGCATCCCTGCCGGAGGTTTGAACTTCGGCGCGGCGACCAATCCGGACGCAATCATCGACCAGCCCTATCAGTTCGACTTCTACGACGGCGGCGGACTCGATCTCGCTTTCCTTGGACTGGCGCAGGCCGATCGCATGGGCAACCTGAACGTATCCAGGTTCGGGCCGCGCCTGGCCGGCGCCGGTGGCTTTATCAACATCAGCCAGAATGCGAAGAAGGTCGTGTTCGTCGGCACCTTCATGACGGGTGGGGGCGAGATCTCGGTCGCCGACGGCCAGCTACAAATCCACCGCGATGGCATCGCAAGGAAGTTCGTCCAGGAAGTGGAGCATCGCACGTTTTCCGGCCCGCACGCGGCCGCCGCGCACAAGCCGGTCCTCTATATCACCGAACGTTGCGTGTTCGAGCTGAGCGCACAAGGCCTGGAACTCATCGAGATTGCGCCTGGCGTCGATCTGGAGCGCGACATTCTCGCCAAGATGGACTTCAAGCCGATCGTGCGCTCGCCAGCCCTGATGGATGCGCGGATCTTTAGCCCTGAGCCGATGGGACTGCGCGCGGACGTGTTGCGCCTGCCGCTGGAAGCGCGCGTCAACTACGACGAAGACAAGAACATCCTGTTCCTGAACTTCGAGCAGCTCGAGGTGAAGTCGCCGGAGGACATCGCGGCGATCCGCGCGCAGGTATGCCGCGTGTGCGAGCCACTGGGTCACAAGGTCTATACCGTGGTCAACTACGAAGGCTTCATTCTTGACCGCAGCGTGGAGGATGCCTATGTCGAGATGATCGAGGAAATGGTGCAGCGCTTTTATATAGGCGTGACCCGCTTCACCACCAGCGGCTTCATGCGCGCAAAGCTCGGTGACACCCTCGGCCGGCGCGGGCTCGCTCCCTATGTCTATGAGACCGAGGCCGAGGCGAAAGCGTACTTGCGCGACCAGTCGGTAAGCCATTGACACGGACGGTGCATGCGACGACTTTGGATACCAACATCCGTCCGCTTGCAGTCAGAATGGCGTGTAACATCTCTCGTCGTGCCAGATTCTATGGACGACGAAGCGGCGAAATCATCTCAAAGGCAAGCGAGCAGAGAACGAAATGCCTCTGTCTCCTGCCATCTCGGCACCTCGATTGGTCCGCCACTAGTCAACGACATAGTCCACCTGGTGGCGGGCGATCCTGACGCCCGCCAGTTTTCGCTTGACCTTCAGGTGAGCAGGATGGGTCGAATAGGCGTCAAGTGCCTCCCTGGACTCGAACTCCGTGTAGAGCACCACATCGCACGCATAGTCGATGCGACTGACGTCGGCGCCGATCTCCGGCGCCAGCAGACCGGGAATTACCCCAACCAGCCCGTCGAACGCTGCACGTATGCAGCGCACGCCCTCGCTTTCTTCTTCTGCGGTCGACCCACGCACCTTCCACATCACAATATGTTTGATCATCGCTAGTCATCCTAGAGTCTTGGTCCTCTTCTCCATCACCGCCATCGACACCGCCAGCGTTCAACGTGTACGGTTTGCGAGCCAATGAATGAACGGCGCGGCGACGATGACGACCGGCAACATTGCAGCCCAGGAAAAGAAATACGCACGCAGCCAGTGAGAAACGAACGTTCCCTCCGCGACGAGCTGCATGCTTGCGATGGCTGATGCCACCGCGCACGTTACGCCAGCCTGTATCGCACCGAACGCAAAATGGCTGTATTGCTTTGAAATCTTCCACATCTTGTCCCTTCCGCTTCGTAGTATCCATAGGCGCCACCTGAACCCGCGCCAGTGAGAATTCCCCCGCGTCAGATGGGCCGGCGGCCCTCCCAGGCGTTCTGCAGCAGTTCGCGGATCGCGCCGGCTTCGAGTGGGCGCGGATTCGGGTACTGGTTCTGCAGGGCTATCTCGCACACCTTGTCGAGATCGTCCTCGCGCATCCCGATTTGGTGCAAACCAAGCGGCGCACCGGTCGTACGGGCCAGATCGAAAGCACCTTGTGCCGCATTGGCTGCGCCCAAGGCCTGCGCGATAGAAGCCATGGCGCCTGGCGCGGCCTTCGCGTTGTAGGCCAGCGCGTGCGGCAGGATGATGGTGTGCGTTTCGGCATGCGGCAGGTTGAAGCTGCCCCCGAGCGTGTGGCAGAGCTTGTGATGCAACGCTACGCCCACGCTGCCGAGCACGGCGCCGCATAACCACGCTCCATACAGTGCTTGCGCCCGCGCCTCGTGCAACATGGCCGTATCCCGTTCGCTGACGAGCACTGGCAATGCCGCTGCGATGGCCTGTATCCCCTCCCTTGCCATCAGGTCCGAAATCGGGCTGCGGTCATGCGCATACAAGCCCTCGGCGGCGTGTGCCAACGCGTTGATGCCACTCGTGACGCTGACCGAAACCGGCAGCGAGTAGGTCAGTTCAGGGTCGTAAATAACGGTGCGCGGCAGCACTCTCGCGTCAGTGCCCGTGCGCTTCAGGCCCGCATCGGTGAGGCCGTAAATCGCAGTCATCTCCGAACCGGCATAGGTGGTCGGAATCGCCAGCACGGGCAGGCTCATCTCGAGGGCGATGGCCTTGGCGAGCCCCGTCGTCGAGCCGCCGCCGATCGCCACCACGCTATCCGCGCCCAGCTCGAATGCCATCGCACAGGCTACGCGCGCCGTCTCGACCGGCACGTGCATCACGGCACGGTCGAAGATGCCGATCGCGCGGGCGCCAAGCAGGTCCATCACTTGTTCGGCAAGCCGTCGCTGCTCGGGTGTACTGAGCACCAGGACACTTGACACGCCCAGCGCATCGATTTCCTTGCCAACCTGCCGGATCGTGCCGGCGCCGAAGACAATGCGCTGGGCACGAGCGGAGTACTGGAATGCTTTCATCGGAGGTCTCCAATTCTGCTTGGGACAATTCAGGACAGTCAGAACGATATGCGGGCCATTGCCCAGAGCCGGTTGCCTTCCGGGCGGTTGCGTGCGCCGAACTCGAACTGCCCTTTGAGCGAGAAGCTGACCTTGTCGTTGAGCTGGAAGCAGATATCCGGCCCCAGCGCCGTGACGCGGCCACGGTTGCCATTGCCGTTGACGCGCACGCCGTTCTGCGTGTCGTCCGTGGTCTGCACGTAGTAGTAACCGTTCAGGCCCAGCGTCAGCCTCGGCGTGACGTGGTAGCCGGCACTGAACTCGATGGTGGCTTCGTCACCCGACTGATACTGGGTGGCTTCGTTACGCGTGTTGAAGCCATACCGGAACTTGGCGCTGATATCGACACTGGGTGTCGGGAACCACGTGAAAGCGTAGCTGGGCGCGATCTGGTAGTAGTTGCGACCGATATTGACGGGATCATGGACATCCAGGCACCCGTCTTGAGATGGAACTCCACGCCCGCCATCTGGTGAAAGGCGCCACTGTGCCAGCCGAGGATGACCGGCGCGAACGTCATGTCGGCCGGGCCGGTCTTGTTGCCGCCCTTGTCGAGCGGCGGCAGCGGTGCTGGCCTGACAGCCGACATGTCGAGGTTCGCCGACACGATCGGCACCACGATGCGCGTTTCCAGGTTCGCGCCGAACACCCTGACGCCAGGCCAGACATACGACAGCCGTGGCGCCAGCGCGTCGAGGCGCAGGTGGAAACTGGCCAGTTTGGGGTTGTCGTGGCCGGTATTGTCCTTAGAGCTGCCCGCATCGTAGTGCTGGTAGAACAGCAGCCAGTTGGCGCCCTCGGGCAGCATCAGGCCGGAATACAGATTGTCGACCCGATGGGGTAGGAATTGCCGCCACCCTCCGTGGCGCGTGCAGGCATGCTGCCCGCCGCGCACGCGGCGGCGAGCGCCAGCCGCCCGAACTGGACCGGCAGCGGTGCGCGTGCCCGCCGGACCTTGATGCCATCTGTCGAACCCATTTGCCACTCCGAAAGACCGCGTGAAACACCGGGCCGGCTGGCACGGTGCGTGGTTGCAGCCGCGCCGCCCGCAAGGGCCGCGCGGCGTTTTCCGGTGCTAGCGGGTTGGATTGAGCACGAAGTCGAAGTCGAGCCGATAGGTGCCGTCAGTCTGGCGTACCCAGTCGCCGATCAGGGACTTGCGCACGCCAAACACGGCATCGGAGTCGAGATACTTGTCGCCGCGCCGGAAGACGTGCGTGACCAGCGTCTCGTAGCCTGGCGCCTTGATCATGAAGTGCAGGTGCGCAGGCCGCCACGGATGGCGGCCTGTCGCGCGAAGCAGATCGCCGACCGGGCCATCGACAGGAATCGGATACGCCTGCGCGACGACGGTGCGGAAATGGAAGCGGCCGTCGTCGCCCGACTTCAGCACGCCGCGGCCCTGCGCGACTTCAAGCCCTTCGTACTGCACGTCATAGTGGCCATCAGCGTCCGCCTGCCAGGTTTCCACCACGGCATCGGCAATAGGCCGACCATTGACACCTTTGACCCGTCCATAGACCGTGCAGGGCTCGCCTTTGGCGCCGTTCGCCACATCCGCGCCATGCTCGTAGTGCGGCGCGCCTTCGACGTGGAAGGGACCGAAGACGGTGGCCTCGGTGCAGCCTTCCGGCTTATCCTGGTTCATTGCCACCGTCAGCATCGACAAGCCCAGCACGTCGCTGAGCAGGATGAACTCCTGCCGCTTGTCGTCGCACATCCGGCCCGTGGCGGTCAGGTAGTCGATGCCCTGCTTCCATTCGGCCTCGGTCAGCCGGACCTCACGCGCGAAGTCGTGCAGGTGCCGCACCAGGCTGGTCATGATCTCCTTCGTGCGCGCGTTGGGCGTATCGGCCAGGCGCGCAATGACGGCCTTGGTCAGGTTATGCTGGTCATACTCTTGCATCGCTGGACTCCCGGCCGCTAGGCGAGTTGGCAGGCTTGCTCGAACGACAGGCGCGGACTGCGGGCGAACACCTTTTCGGGGTCGCCGTGGCCAAGGCCGCAGATGAAGTTCGAGCGGATGCTGGTGCCGGCGAAAAGGCCTGGTCGACGGCCTGGTTGTTGAAGCCGGACATGGGGCCGCAATCCAGACCCAATGCGCGCGCCGCGGCGATGAGATATCCGCCTTGCAGCGTGCCGTTGCGAAAAGCCGTGGTATTGGCGAAATCCACCTTCTCATCGCCCTCGAACCATGCCTTGACTGCGGGGTTGTGCGGAAACAGCTCCGGCAACTGGTCGTAGAAGCGTGTGTCGTAGCCAACGATCGCGACGACGGGCGCGGCCATGGTCTTCTCGACGTTGCCCGGCGCCAGTGCCGGACGCAGCTTCGCCCTGCCCTCCTCCGTGCGCACGAACACCAGCCGGGCCGGCGAGCAGTTGACCGAGGTCGGGCCGAACTTCATCAGGTCATACAGTTCCCGCAGCTTGCTGTCGGGCACCGGCGTGGGCAGCCAGCCGTTCTGGCTGCGCGCGCCGCGGAAGATCTTGTCGAGCAGTTCATTGGTTTGCATCTTTCACTCCTTGCATGTTTTGGGGGTTCCGGCCAGACGACGTTGGGCGGAGGGGCAGGCGGTCACACAGTCATCGTTCCGCTCAGGGCAAGCTTCTCCTGGTGGCGCGCCGAATCCAGTGCCTGGGCGTAGCCGGCGGTGGCCTTGTATTCGCTGTCGTGGCCCTCGGCAAGTTCGATGCCGCAGACCTTGCGCGCCAGGTTGCCGTAGGGACCAGCGGCGGAGAACTCGGCGCGCTGCATGGTCAGCATGCGGATGGCCTGCAGCGGGGTGCCGTTGAAGTTCTCGAAGACGAACAGGCGGTTGCCCCAGTCGGTCAGGAACAGGTCGCGGATCACGCGGCCGATCTTCACGCGGTCGTGCGGCTGGCCCACCGGGCCGTTGTTCATGCGTTCGAACCAGCCGTTGAGCGCCTCGTCGTTCCACTGATCTTCGCTCGCGAAGATCAGCGCGCTGCGACCGGAGAGATCGACCAGCTCGTAGATCATCTGCGAGAAGTTCTCGAGGTACAGCGCCCGGCCGAAGTCGTAGATCAGGATGTTCGGCTTGTAGGCGCCACCCGGCGTATGGAAGCCCAATTCTTCGCTGGCGACGATATGCGCCAGCATGGCCTGGTGGAACCCGATCAGCTTGGCCACGCGCGTCTGCACTGCTGGGATCTTGTTGGTACCGATATGCTCGGTGATCAGGATCGCGAGGCCGGCCATCAGCTCGGCGCGCACGGACTGGCGGATCAGCGCGTGATAGTGCAGCCAGTCGAACACCCGCTGCGGGTAGAGCTTCGCGTGTTCAGGGTTGCCCAGGTGGAACACGTGCGACCACGGGATGAAGACGTTATCGAATACCGTCATGCCGTCCAGTTCGTCGCCCTGCGAGGCCAGCGGGTGTTCGATCGGATCCTCCTTGACCACGCTCTCACGGCAGACGATGGTCACGCCGGGGGTGTTGACCGGCGTGGCGGCGAAGATGATCTGGTCGCCCGGGATACCGGGGCGGAAGAACACCCCGATATGGATCCAGTCGGCAAAGGCGACGCCGGTGCCGATGGCCTTGATCCCTGACACGATGATGCCCTTGTCGTTCTTCTCGATCACGCGCAGCCCCGGCGAGCGCTCCTGGGCATCCGGGCTCGAGCGGTCCATCTGCGGATCGACGAACTGCGGCGCGCAGTTCAGGTCGTGCTTCTTGGCGAAGTTGACGAAGTCGACGATGTTCTTCGCCTTGACCTTGCCCGCGGCGCCGATGGTCTGCGTTTCCCACGGCGACGGATCGTCGATATAGGTCTGCAGTACGTAGTTATTGACGTCCGGCGTGCGCGGAAACGACGCGCCTGCCATCTCGCGCATGATCGTCTCGTGATACTTGCGCTTGCGGCGCAGCTGTTCCTTGTCGAAGTGGCCGAACCACTGCATGGTGCGGCGCTCGCCGTCCTTGTCGACGAAGGTCATCACCTCCTGCAGGTCGGGACGATGGTGCAGGTCGTAGAAGTCGGCGTGCCGCTGCGCGTAGTCGCGCGTCTTGGGGTGCGTCACGACGTTGTCGATCTTCTCGTTGCCGACCCATACGTTGCGGCCGTCGTTGAGCGATTCCAGGTACTGCTTGCCAGTGCGAATCATCGCGAGGTCTCCTTGGTGGGTTTTCGGGGGTGTGACAGTCCCTGCCCCGGAGAAGGGCATGCGGACACGGATACGAAATTGGGATTTCGCCTGGCGCTGGCCAGGCCGCTTCAAGTCGTGCTAAGCCACGACTGGCTGCGTGGTGGCGTAGCTGCGGCGGCAGTAGACCAGCGGCGTGTCATGGCTGCTTTCGGCGCCGGAACTGCCGAGCACCTGCGCGACGAACACGCTGTGGGTGCCGATCTCGATCTGGTCGACAACCTTGCAGTCGAGCGCAACCATGGCGGATTTGCTGTATGGCGTGCCGGTGCCGAACACGCCCCAGCTGTCATTGTCGAAGCGCTGCGCCATCGGCACCGCCCCGGCTCCGGCGAACAACTGGGACACCGCAGTCTGGCTGGCGTGCAGCCAGTTGATGCTGACCACGCCGTTGGACTTGATCACGCTGTTTGCGGCGCTGCGGCGATTGATGCAAAACAGCACTGTGGGCGGCGAGTCGCTGACCGAACAGACTGCCGAGCACGTGACGCCGCGCGGCCGCCTGCACCATCAGTAGCAACGACGGTCACGGCGGTGACCGCACGCGCAAGGCGTCGCGGAAGCTGGTAGCGTCGATGGCGGCATCGGTAATGCGGCTCGCGCCGGCTTCGATGAAGACTGCGGACGACATGGCGATCTCCTCCTTGTTGGGGGCCTTCCTCATTGCCCCGCGACGGGGCTCGGACGAAGCTTTGTCTCTGGAAACCTGCTTTCTGATCTGTGTCAGCTGTGTGAAACTAGACTACAGCCGAGCCGGCCCATTTGCTAATCACCTCGCATCATGGACACAATTCCCCAGCGTCATGAAGACGAACTCAGCCTGAATCAACTGCTGGTGCTTGATGTGCTGCTGAGCGAGCGCAGCCTTACCAAGCGGCGCGCGTGCTCAACCTCACCCAGCCTGCGTTGAGCAAGACGCTGGCGCGCCTGCGCCAGTATTTCGGTGATCCGCTGTTCGTCCGCGTCGGCCTGCGCATGGAGCCGACACCCAAGGCACTGGAGCTTGCGGAGCCGGTGCGGGGTATTCTGCAGAGCGTGCGTGCGCTGCGCTCGGACCACGTCGGCTTTGACCCACGCACCAGCCAGCGCAGCTTCAGCTTCTTCCTGCTCGATGCCGGAGCCTCGCAGATGCTGCCGCTGCTGCTGAGCCGGCTGGCCGAAGAAGCGCCGGGCATCCTGGTGCAGGCGGTCAACGCCGATGCCACGCATCTCGATGTCTGGCTGGAGAATGGCCTGGCCGACCTGGCCATCGGCTCATTCCCGGGACTGACGCAGAGCATCCGCCGGCAACTGCTATGGCACGAGACCTACGGTGCAGTGGTGCGCAAGGACCATCCGCGGCTGGCACAGCTTGGTGATCTGGATGACTTCATTGCCGAGAAGCATGTGCTGGTTTCCGCGGTCGGTACCGGACACCAGCACCTCAGCATCGAACGCGCCATCGAAGCGGCCGTGCCGCATACCAACATCATCTGCCGCGTGCCGAGCTTCGCCACTGCGGGCCTGATCGCCAAGCATTCGGACGCCGTGGCTGTCCTGCCGCTGACGCTTGCACGCGCGCTTTGCACGGATCTGGACCTGACGGTGGTAACGCCGCCACTGACGCTGCCCGGCATGGATATCGCCCAGCACTGGCATGATCGCGTGCACCGCGAGCCCGGCAACCAGTGGATCCGCGCACTCGTGCACAGGCTGTTCGCCCGGCACGATGCCGTCGCAGGCGCGGCTGCCGCGGCGGACACGGAGCAATGAGCGCTGGTTATAGTCACCATGACGGCAAAGGATTGGCGTCCTGCGCCATCGCCTCCTAGCATGCGGTGCATGACAAGAGGAGGAGAACATCATGCAGGTGACAAGGCAAGCCGACCGGCTGCGTCTGGCGGCATCCGTCGTTTCGATCGGCACTTTCGATGGTGTGCACCGCGGGCACCGTGATGTTCTGGCAGCGTTGCGCAACGCCGGGCGCACCCTCGGGCTGCCAACCGTGTTGCTGACATTCGACCCGCATCCGCGCGCGTTCCTGCAACCGCTGAGTGCGCCGCGCATGATTTCCACCGTCGATGACCGCATCGCGCTGCTGGCTCAGAGCGGCGCCGTCGACCACTGCCTGGTGCTGCCGTTCGACCGCGCTCTCAGCGAAGCCAGTGCCGATGACTTTGTACGTGGCTTGCTCCTGTCTCGTCTGGGCATGCGGCGACTGGTGGTTGGCGCGAATTTCCGCTGCGGACGGGGACGCCAGGGCGACGTCGATTACCTGGCCAGCTTGGCACGGCGCATGGTTATGCCGTCGAGCCCGTGCAGCTGCATGCCACCAATGCAACCGGCGCCAATGTACGCTGTTCGTCAACGGAAGCCCGCCGCCTGATCCAGAGTGGCGACGTGCGCGCCGCGGCGGCGTTGCTCGAGCGTCCACATGAAATCCGCGCCATGGTAGTCGCCGAGACGCAGGCGCAAGCCAGTGGCGCGGCGGAGATCCGCCTCCCGCAGGGCATCTGCCTGCCGCCAGTAGGGCAATACGCCGGCGCGGTTCGCGCTCAAATGGGCACCCCGCACTGGCGCCCGGCGCTCGTGCAACTGGGGGATGCCGACGGCGTGGCGCGCGTGTTCAGCGATGCGGAGTTCACGCCGACGCCCGGCAGCGCGGTGTCGGTGCGCTTTTTCAGCTCCGCGCCGGCTTAGCTGTCGAAGCACCCGTGCAATGTTCGCGCGAGACGAGACGCCTCCCTCGTATCCGTGACGTTCGCGAAGCCCATTACCAGGCCGCGTGGCGTGCGGCGCGTGCGTCCGTTCGCATACCAGATCGACAGTGGCAACACCGCGAGCCCCGCATCGCGTGCGCGCGAGGCAAATGCCACGTCGTCGACGGGACCATCGGGGCCTTCGGCAAACTGGACCGCGAACTGGATGCCGCCATGCGGCAAAGCGACAATCAGGCGCTCCCCGACGCCTGCTCCAGCGCGTGCGCGATCAGCGTGCGCCGTTGTCCGTACAACGCACGCATCCGCTTTATGTGCCGTGCAAAATGCCCCTGTTCGATGAAGTCCGCCACGGCCGCCTGCAATAGCATCGGTGAACCTGCGTTCATGCTGCAGGCCACACGCCCGACGCGTTCGACAGCGCGCTCCGGCACCACGGCATACGCTAGCCGCAGTCCGGGAAACATCACCTTGCTGAACGTGCCGCAATAGATCACGCTGTCGTTCTTGTCGAGGCTTTTCAATGCCGGCAGAGGCCGGCCCACATAACGGAATTCGCTGTCGTAGTCGTCTTCGATGATCCAGCGAGACCCCTGCCCCGCCCAATCCAGCAGCGCCATGCGCCTGGCGAGCGACAGTGTGTGCCCGAGCGGGGCCTGATGCGATGGCGTAACCAGTGCAAAACGCGCCAGCGGGTCCAGCGCGATGCCGCGTTCGACATCGATGCCTTCGCTATCGATCGGCACCGGTACGAGCTGGACGCCGGCTTCGGCCAGAAAGCCGCGCGCGAGCAGATAGCCGGGATCTTCGAACCACAAGCGGTCGCTGGGGCTCGCGAGACTGCGCAAGACGAGTTCGAGCGTCGCGCGGTAGCCAGCGGTAATGAATACCTGATCTGGCAAACACGCTACACCCCGCGACAAGCCAAGGTAGGTGGCGATATGTTCGCGCAGCGCCCGATAACCAACGGGGTCCGGGTAGGCAAGCATCGCGCGTTCACCGCTGCGCGCGCAGCGCGAGACAAGCCGGTTCCAGAGCTTGCGTGGAAACGCGTCGAGCGCCGGCAGCCCGGGTTGCAGGGGCTTCGGCTCCCCGCTCATCGCCACCGCGATTGCCGGCTGACTCGCTGCCGGCTGCCGAATGTGCGATGCATCTGACACGGCGGACGCGCCGTGCTCCGTGGCGTGGAGATCCTGGCGATCCTGCCCGCGTGCCGAATGCATCACCGCAGCCGGCAGCGAGGCGGATACGAACGTCCCCGCCGCACCGCGCATCTGCAGGTAGCCCTCATCGACAAGGATGGTATAGGCCATTTCGACCGTCCCCCGGGCCGTATTCAATTGCGTGGCGAGCCCCCGAAGCGCGGGCACCCGATCGCCGGGACGCAGGTGCCCAGCCGCAATCGCCGTCCTGAACCGCTCGCAAATCTGCATATAGATTGGGGAGCGGTTCTGGCGATCGATGTCGAGGGCCAATGGGAAAGTCCGTGCGGTCATGATGCGTTCGCTGGCAATGTGGGCATAAAGCATAAAGGACTTGGCCTAGTCATTTCGACAATTCTTGGCCCTTATCCCTAGGGCATGATTGTCCCACAATGGCCTCACACGATGCGACAGCGACAGGCACCTGCACCTGCATGGGATGCCGCCCCGCCAGGCGCACCGCGCACTCACTACCCCATCTGGAGAATCAACCATGAAGATCGTTGTAATCGGTGGTTCGGGCCTGATCGGTTCCCAACTTGTCGCGTTGCTCGCCGAGGCTGGCCATACGGCGGTCGCGGCCTCTCCGCGTACCGGCGTGAACAGCGTGACGGGCGAAGGATTGAACCAGGCGCTCGCGGACGCAGACGTCGTCGTGGATGTGGCGAACGCACCATCGTGGGAACCGCAGGCTGTACTCGATTTCTTCCGCACTTCCGCGCGCAATCTCGGCAAGGCCGAAGTGGCCGCGGGCGTGCGCCATCACGTCGCGCTGTCGATCGTCGGCACCGACCGCATGCCGGGGAATGCATATTTCGCGGCCAAAGTCGCGCAGGAAGAGGCGATCGAAGCTGCCGGCGTGCCATACACGATCGTGCGCGCCACCCAGTTCATGGAGTTCCTCGGCGGTATCGCGGATTTTGGCACGGACGGGACCACCGTACGCATCGGCGACGGGCTGTTTCAACCGATCGCTTCACAAGACGTCGCGGCAATCCTCGCGCAAGTCGCGTTGGACGCACCGCGGAACGGCACGATCGAGATTGCCGGCCCGGACCGCGCCCCCTTCGCGGAGATCGTTGCGCACTATCTGAAGTCGACTGGCGACGCCCGCTCGGTCGTGACCGACCGCAACGCCCTGTACTATGGCGGCCAGGTCGAGGAAATGTCGCTCGTACCGCTCGGCGACGCGCGTATCGGTCGCATCAGCCTCGAGCAGTGGCTGTCACACGCGAATAGCGAGTAATGCCATGAAAGCAATTGTCTCGTTTGCGGCAGCGCTGATGCTGTCGTGCCTGATGGCGGCGCAGCCGGTGGTGGCCGCAACGGAAGCGAAGGTCACGCCCGTGCGGACGGAACCGTTGCCTGAGTACCCGGGCAAGGAAGTTGAGATGATCATCGTGGAATATCCGCCTGGCTCGGTCGACCCCGTGCATCGGCACGATGCGCACGCCTTTGTCTACGTGCTCGAAGGGAGCATTGTCATGGCCCTCAAGGGTGGCAAGGAGGTAACACTCAAGCCCGGGGATACCTTCCACGAAGGCCCCAATGACATCCATACCGTCGGGCGTAATGCGAGTTCTACACAACCGGCCAGGTTTGTCGTGTTACTGATCAAGAATAAGGGCGCACCGATCCTGACTCCCGTGAAGTGAGAGTGCCGGGCCCGACAATCCGGCCGCCTCAGACGGCGAATGCCGGAAACGGTGCTCCGGCATTTGCGCGATCCTATAGCCTCCCCTCAAAACTTGTGGCGCCCCCCCCGCGAGCCCAAACATGCCCTGCTGGCGGCAGCACGTCTTCCCATCCCCATCCATCGCAACCGGCCTCAGCCCAGCGTTCGTAGTCCGACGGCGTGCCGCGGATGTAGATCATGCCGTTGACGTAGAACGAAGGAAAGTCGTCAACGATTCGAGAGCGTGCAAAAGATGGGGAGGCGGCTTTCCTCAGGCGCTCTGACTTGCGGCAGAGATGATGATTCTGTTCTTTGGTCGGTGCCACTCCGGTGAGGCTGGCCCGCTGCATTTGCCTCGACGCGAGGCGGCGATCTTGAGCGCCAAAATGCGGTCGGGAGAGAGCTCTCCGTTCAAACCGCGACCCTGACCTGCACCATGCAGTGCGCCCCTTCGTCCGTCCAGCGCATCTGTCGCTTCTTAGCCATGCGAAGGCTGACGACCTGGTTCACCGCGGACTCCGCGATGCTACTGCTGATCGGCAGGCCCTTCCGATGCCGAGGCAACTACCCAAGAATGTCGGTAATGGCCTGAATTGCACGAGCTGCCACCTGAATGCCGGGACCACTGCTTATGCATCGCCTTGGGTGGGGCTGGCCGGCGCCTTTCCGGAGTACCGCTCGCGCAGTGGAAAAATCATCTCGCTGCAGGAACGCATTAACGACTGCTTCCAGCGCTCCATGAACGGTAAGCCGCTGGCATTCGACTCCGCAGAAATGAATGCCATCATGGCCTATATGAAGTGGCTGTCCACAGGCGTCCCGACCGGCACGAATGTGACTGGCAGAGGGTTCGAGAAGATTGATACGTCACTGAAGCCCAACCCGGTCCACGGCAAGAGCATCTACACCGCGCAATGCGCGTCCTGTCATGGTGCCGAAGGTCAAGGTACGAAGAATCCTCACGGTGGCTACATCTTCCCACCGGTCTGGGGTAAGGACTCTTTCAACGTGGGTGCGGGAATGGCGCGCATGTACACCGCTGCCGCGTTCGTGAAACACAACATGCCACTGGGCCAAGGCGGAACGCTGTCCGAGCAAGACGCCGTCGATGTAGCTGCCTACTTCACGGAGAAGCCACGGCCCGATTATGCCGCTCGATTGAAAGACTGGCCCAAGGGTGACAAGCCCAGAGATGCACGCTAGCCCCTGCCGGACGCACGCCGCGTCGGCATGTCGCGCGAGATTGCGCCACATCATGACCGCGCCTCCGATAACAGACCAAACTTACCAAATGGTCCTGGTATCAGCCAGATGAACTGAAGAGCCTAGTCCGTCGAGTTTCTAGTCCGCATGTTTTTTCTGGCAAGGAGTCTGCCATGCAAGCAAATGTTGGAACCATCGACCGGGTCCTACGAATTGTCGTTGGTCTGGTCTTGATTGGCCTGGCTGCAACCGGACGTGTTGGCGTCTGGGGCTGGATTGGCGTCCTGCCACTCCTGACAGGCATCGTAAGCGTCTGCCCTGCCTACAGCATTCTTGGTGTAAAGACCTGCGCGTCACCGAAGTCTCACTCCAAGTAATTCCGCATATCGTTCGGCCTGCCGGACCAACCAGGGTCAGCCATTTGAGCAGTTGCAATCGGCATCTATCGCTTCTGGCGCGACCTCGGCGATGGCATCGGGCGCTCGGGCCGAGCATAGCGGCTGCAGGGCCATGCGAATCATCGCGTCGGTCACCCAAGACTGACGAGAGCCCGACTACCTTTACCGTCGTCGGACGAATTTCGCAGTGAGAATCAGGCAGATAGTCACACCGCTGAATATTGCTCCACCGTACAACGTAAAGGCGGCTCCGAATCTGCCCCACAGCCATCCGGCCAATGCGCTCGCAATCAGCAGCGCCAGCCCGCTAGCTAGACACACCGAACGCCGTGCCCCTGAGGTCAGTTGGTGCGGTATTGGTGACCACGGTCGCCAGAATCCCCCGCGTCATTCCCATAGGCAGCCCCTTGACGCTGGAATTCTCGAGTGAGGAATTGGGTCAAGGTCAAGCCAACAAGGCCACCTGTACGTCGCGCGGACCCTCGTAGGGACTTCGACCATGCCAGACCTGCAAATTGTCGAGAATCATGATGTCGCCGTCGCCAGGGCCAGGTATATGTGACCTCATCAACTACTGCGGACCAGCGCGGCGCCGGCTGGCGGGAGTTCATCGTCAGACATGATGGAGTTCTATTTCCGCATGGCTGCTACGCGTTCACTGAGCCCCATGGCTGATGTCCAGGATGATTTTGCCCACGCTCTCATTGGATTCCATCCGGCGATGCGCCTCGCCAGCTTGGCGAGGGGGAAAACACTATCGATGACCGGCCGGATACTGCCGTCCTCGAAGCGAGCCAGCCAGCGATCCCTGAAGCGCCTTATCATTGCCCGCTTCTCGTCCGGCGTGCGCGACTTCATGACCGTGCCCATGACTTTCAGATGGCCGTACAGAATTCGCTCCAGTGGCACCCTGGCATCGGTGCTTCCCCCGAGCATGCCCACCTGTATTAACCGCCCCCCATTGGCCAGCGCATGGATATTGCGCTCAAAGTACGGCGCGCCAACGAAATCCACGATGACATTGACCCCTTCCCCGCCAGTCGCTTCCGTGACGGCGGAAGAGAAGTCCTGCCGTTTATAGTCGATCAGCACATCCGCGCCCAGGTCTCGCAATTGAGGCAGCTTGCCGCCGCTGGCGGTCACGAATACTTTGGCGCCTGCGGCGGCCGCTAGTTGCACGGCGGCGGTACCCACACCGCTGGCCGCCGCATGGATCAGTACCCGCTCGCCGGCTTGCAACGCGGCCAAATGGAATAGCGCCTCGTGGGCCGTCACGAACACCTCGGGGATCGCAGCCGCTTCGGCGTAGGGAAATCGCTTGGGGACAGGCATTGCCATGCGATGGTCGATACGGACCAGTTCGGCGTATCCGCCGCCTCCGACGATACCCATGACACGGTCGCCCGGGCGAAAACCCTGGACTTGGCTGCCGATGCCTATCACTTCACCGGCGATTTCCAGGCCCATGACATCGGAGTCGCCGAAATAGGCGCGCCCATAGCCGCCATGGCGCTGGATGATATCCGCGCGATTGACGCCGGCGGCATAGTTGCGGACAAGCAAGTCATTCGGCCGAACCTCCGGATGCGCTGCGTCCGTCAGTTGAAGGACCTCGGGGGCGCCGAATGAGTGGAATCCTATCGCTTTCATGCAAACTCCAAATAAGGATCGGGGTCGAGCCGAGCCCGATCGGAAAGGGCAGTATAGGGTTGTCGTCGCCCGCGAAATACATGCAACTTTCCTCCTGCGGAATGCGTTTTCGCATCAGCCTGCCGGCCGTGAGGCAGCCACCTGTTCGCGCCACATCGCGCCACAAGGCGCCGGTGCTATGCACTTGTTGACCTAGCACGGGGACGCCGGTAGCACCCAGAGTTCAAAGTTCATTGATCACTTCTTCTACCCGCTGCCAGTGCATGGCGCGCCGCCTCTCGCCGCGCTGTATCGCCCACAAGGACAGTGCACCGACCAGCGATGGCACCACCAGCAGCGTGAAGACTGCACTGATTCGCAATCCGA
Organism: Cupriavidus sp. UYMMa02A; assembly: GCA_001725945.1. Taxonomy (GTDB): domain Bacteria; phylum Pseudomonadota; class Gammaproteobacteria; order Burkholderiales; family Burkholderiaceae; genus Cupriavidus. The sequence goes on from LRMT01000072.1 coordinate 63,947, forward strand.
ATCCCAGTAACGTCGCCCCCACGAAGGCGCTTGCGACGCCGCCGAACCGGCCAATCCCTAACATCCAGGCACGCCCGTGGCGCGGGATTCCGTCGGATACAGCATCGAGGCGTACGACGCCATCGATGTGACCGGGGCGGTGACCGCGACACCGCACGCAAATAAGAGAATCCCTAGCAGGCTTGGCTGGCCAACACACTGGCCGGCAATAACCGCCAGGATGCCGGTCATTAGGAAGGCGGCGATGATGGTGCGGTGAGGCGTCCATCGATCCATCAGCCATCCGGCAAACAGATTGCCGAGCACGCCGCCGAGCGGCAGAATGGATGCGATCAATGCGGCGTCCCTGGCGCTGAAGCCTCCGTCCTGGAACAGCATTGGCATTCAGCCAGCCAAGAGGTACCAGGTCAGCAAGGCCATGAAATAGGCAACCCATAGCATCAGGTCAGCCAGCGATAGCGCGGCGAAAGTGTGAGCAGGAGTGCCGCCTTTCCTCGCACAGCATTCCCCGATGGCGCGGGCGCGATGAACGCAGCGCCCCCCGACGTGGCGTTGGGGCCGATGCGCTCGAGAATGGCCCAGGCTCGCGCGACACAGTCGGCGCGCCCGGCCAGGAACAGCACGGACTCGGGCAACCACAACGCCAGAGGCAGGGCCAGCAGAAGGGGACCGACACCGCCGGCGACCAGGACGCTGTGCCAGCCTGCGGCCGGGATCAGCCATGCCGCGACCACGCCCCCGCCCATGAGCCCGAACGAGAATCCCGAAAACATGGCGTTGATGGCCAGACTGCGCACCCGCGCTGGCGCGTATTCGGACATCAAGGTCACCGCGTTGGGCATCGCTGCGCCCAGGCTCAGGCCGGTCATGAAGCGCAGGGCCGTCAGTTCGCCGATGGTTTGCGCGCGAGCCGACAACAAGGTCCATCCGCCGAACCACAGTACCGACAGAATGAGCAACCGCCGGCGACCGTAGCGGTCGGCAATAGGCCCCGTCAGGAGCGCGCCAATCGCGACGCCGATCAGCGCAGCGCTCATGACCGGACCTAATGCGGATCGACTGATGCCCCACACCTGCACCAGGGACGGTGCGATAAAGCCCATCGCGACAGTGTCATAGCCGTCGAGCACCATGACAAGAAAGCACAGCACAAACACCAGCCATTGAAGCGGCGAAAAGCGTTGGGCGTCAATGAACCTCTGGACATCGAGCGCATGGTCCGGGGCCATATGGAGTCTCCTTAAGCCGGTCAACCCGGCGAATTGTTATCAGACAATCATCAACCGGCGGCTGGCCGTCACCAGGCGGCGACAAGGCGAACAAAGAAACTTCCGGCATAGCGTCATCCCGCCATGCGGCCAATCCGGTCGCCCTGCATTCTGGAGACTGCTCGCCGCCGCTACAATCGTGTAAAAGGCGACTGCGCCATTCGCGATTTACGAACAATTACCGGGACCAAGGGGACGCAGTGGATCGATTTCTGAGCATCGAAGCTTTCGTACGCGTGGCAGAGGCCAGCAGCTTCGCGGAGGCGGCACGGCAGCTCGGTGTTACGGGGTCGGTCATCACCAACCGCATCCAGCAATTGGAGAAATTCGTGGATGCGCCCCTGTTTCACCGAAGTACGCGGCACGTAAGGCTGTCCGACGTTGGGGAAGCTTTCTATCGGGAGTGCGCTGACGTTGTCGGGCGAGTGAACGACCTGACCGACCAAATGCGCGGGCTACGCGCAACGCCCACCGGCAAGCTGCGTATCCAGATCCTTCCCGGCTTTGCCCTTGGCCATTTCGGCGCGCCACTGGCGGAGTTCAGCGTCGTTATCCGGCAATCCAGTTGGATGTCATCATCAATGACCGGGTCGTCGACCCTATCGAGGAAGGCTTTGACGTCGCGTTTCAGATCTTCCCGCCCATATCCGAGTCCCTGATCGAACGGCGACTGTTTCCGGTGCGCAGGCTTTTCTGCGCGGCTCCTGCCTATGTTGAAGCGCATGGCACGCCGCAGCATCCGCGCGACTTGCTGCAACACAACACGGCGCTCTATTCCGGCTATCCGTCGCGCAATCGCTGGACGATGACGCGCGGCGATGAAACCTTCGAGATGGAAATTCCGGGGATGATACGCTCGAACTCCGTCCATTTGCTGCGCGACTACGCCGTCACAGGTGCGGCTGTGGTGTGCCTGCCGACCCTGGTCGCCAGCGCCGCGCTGCTTGACGGCTCCCTCGTGCCGATTCTTTCCGAGTATGACCTGTCGCCCCTGAGCTTCGCTGCGGTCTACCCGGAGACCCAACGACAGGCCTTGAAAGTGCGCGTGCTGGTAGAGTTCCTCGCCGAATGGCTGGGCCCCCAACCGAAGTGGGACGTCCCCCTCATCGAGCGCGGCTGGATTCGCTGACGCCGCCTCGGAAGTACATTCCTCTGCAACATCCTGCGGATTATTCGAGAAACGCGAATGCCGTCATCGCCGCGCTGGCCGTTGTCGCGGCGCGTCCGTGGTCATAAAGTTCGAGCGAAGCAAGCGAGGACGGTAGACCACGTGATTGGCCGCAACCAATGGGAAATGGCGGCTGGCAGGTCTCATCTGGAAGAGAGTCTTCCGTTCTCGATCCGAACGAGCGTCGCCCACTCTCCCATGCAAGGAAGGCCCGGCGACCGCGACCCGTTTCCCCTGTGTACGACAACAGGGGCAATCCCGTTTCCAATGAGGATGTTGCATGCAGAACCAACTGTTCATCAACGGCCGTTTCACCAACGCCGCCGAAGGCGGTACGATCGACGTGCTGAACCCCCATGACGGATCTCTGATTACAAAAGTTGCCGCTGCGACTGCCACCGATGTCGATCTCGCGGTCGCCGCCGCGGAACGAGCATTTCCACGGTGGTCCGGCATGGCCGCCGCAGAACGCGGACGTCTGTTGCTGCGGCTTGCGGATGCCATCGAAGCCAACGCGGAAAGCCTGGCGCAGCTCGAATCGCTGGATACGGGCCATCCGATCAGAGATTCGCGCGCACTGGATGTGCCGCGCACGGCGGCCTGCTTTCGCTATTTCGGCGGCATGGCGGACAAGCTGCAAGGATCGGTGATTCCCGTCGAGACGGGCTTCCTGAATTACGTACAACGCGCACCCATCGGCGTGGTGGGCCAAATCGTTCCCTGGAATTTTCCACTGATGTTCACTAGTTGGAAAATGGGACCCGCCCTGGCGGCAGGGAACACAGTCGTTCTGAAACCCTCGGAAATCACTCCGCTTTCGACCCTGAGAATCGTCGAACTGATGGCCGAAGTGGGCTTCCCCGCGGGAGTCGTCAACATTGTGCCGGGATACGGCCACACGGCCGGGCAGCGCCTGGCCGAGCATCCGAGGATTGGCAAGATTGCCTTTACCGGCTCGACCGCCACCGGGCGCCGTATCGTGGAAGCGTCGCAGGGCAATCTGAAGCGTGTCCAGCTCGAGCTGGGCGGCAAGGGCGCGAACATTGTCTTCGACGATGCCAACCTCGACGCGGCGATCAACGGGGCGGCGTGGGCGATCTTCCACAATCAGGGACAGGCGTGCATTGCCGGTTCCCGGTTGGTGCTGCACGAACGCATCGCCGATGAGTTCCTCGACCGGTTCGTTACGCTTGCTGATTCGATCCGGATCGGCAATCCGCTCGACGAATCCACTGAAATGGGGCCTCTCACCTCGCTACAGCATCTTGAACGGGTGAAGGCTTATGTCGATGTCGCCCGTGAGCAAGGCGGTCGCGTGCTGGCAGGCGGGTCCGCGCCGCGCGATGCCTCACTGGCGGAGGGCTATTACGTACGGCCGACGGTGGTCGAGGCCAGGACTCCACAGGATCGGATCGCGCAGGAAGAGGTCTTTGGCCCGTTCGTCACTGTCCTGCGGTTCGGCAGCGATGAGGAAGCCCTGCGGATCGCCAACAGCACCAGCTATGGACTGGGTAGCGGCCTGTGGACCCGGGACCTGTCGCGCGCGCATCGCACCGCTGCGGCCATGGAGGCAGGCATGTGCTGGATCAACTGCTACAAGCGCGTCAACCCTGGCAGCCCGTTCGGCGGGGTTGGACAGTCGGGCTACGGGCGCGAGATGGGCTATGAGGCGATGCACGACTACACGGAAGCGCGCTCGGTATGGGTCAATGTCGACGGCAATGTACCGCCGCATTTCCGGCGCTGAGGCTGCATGAAAGGTTTTGTCTACCATGGCACGCCAGCCCGCGTGGTGTTCGATTGGGGGGCGCTCGCGCAACTGCCTGCCGAAGTCGATCGGCTAGGGGCCAGGAGAGCACTGGTTCTGGCTTCCCCCGACCAGCGCGAGTTGGCCATCCGCATTGCGTCTGTTCTGGGTGAGCGGGCAGCAGGCATCCATGCGAATGCCGTCATGCACGTACCGGTCGAGGTGGCTGGCGCCGCGCGCGAGGCGGCGGCGGCGCTCGGTGCGGACTGCTGCGTCGCAGTGGGAGGTGGGTCAACCATTGGTCTGGGCAAGGCGATTGCATTGACGACCGGGCTGCCCGTCATCGCTGTGCCGACGACCTATTCCGGTTCCGAGATGACGCCGATCTACGGCCTCACTGAGGGGCGGCTAAAGCGTACGGGACGGGATCCACGCGTGTTGCCACGAACCATTGTCTATGATCCGTCGCTTACCCTGAGCCTGCCCCAGTCAATTTCCGCAGCGTCCGGCGTCAATGCCATCGCACATGCCGTCGAAGCCCTGTACGCGGAAGACGCGAATCCGGTCGTGAGTCTGATGGCCGAGGAAGCCATCCGCGTACTATCCAAGGCCTTGCCCGGCATTGTCCGGCAGCCCGATGACGCCGAGACGCGCAGCCTCGCACTGTACGGGGCGTGGCTCGCGGGGACCTGCCTCGGATCGGTGGGCATGTCCCTGCATCACAAGTTATGCCACACACTGGGCGGCACGTTCAATCTTCCCCATGCGCAGACGCACGTCGCGATGCTGCCGCATACGGCGCACTATAACCACGAAGCCGCACCCGACGCATTGAAGCGTGTCGCGTGCGCACTCGGCGGCGAGGAAGCGTTCCAGGCAGGGCCGCTGCTCTATGCTCTCAATCGCACGCTATGCCTGCCCACTGGGCTCGCTGAGTTGGGGATGCCCGAGGACGGCATCGCCGAGGCGGCGGACCTGGCCTGCAGTAATCCCTACGCCAATCCTCGACCAATCAAACGCCAGGCGATTGGTGAATTGCTGTACCGCGCGTGGCTTGGCGCTCCCCCCGCCTGATGGAAGCGCCATGCTGACTGAAGTCATCCGCGGCAATCGTCCCACGGGTAACGCGCTTGGCTGTCCTGCGGAGGCTGTCCGATGAGGCGGCATTTCGCGGTGTTTGCGACCGACAAGCCGGCGATGGGCGATGTGCGTAAGCGCGTCCGACCCGCGCACCGCGCATAACTTAGGGAAGCGACATCCCACGGCGTATTCGTCAGGCTTGGCGGACCCACCCTCGACGCGGACGGGGAGGGCATGAACGGCACACTGCTCGTAGTGGAGGCGGATTGTATCGAGGATGTCTTCGCATTCGTCAGTCAGGACCCCTACGTTTGCGCAGACCTGTTCGACCGCGTAGAGGTGCGCCCGTGGGAGTGGACGCTGGGCAACCCCGAGCAGCGTATGTAAGTGGCAAGGGGGATCATACCCTCGCCTTGCTATCGCTGAGAACTGATCTCTGCGGCACGATCGTCGGCATCGGGATGCCGAGCGATACAGCAAGCATGGTGATGCAATTTCGCGTCACTTTGCTTGCAAAGTGCTGCACCCGCGACGCCGGCGCCTCCCTATACTCGCTCGGAACTTCCGTCGCTCGGGCTGAACTGGCGTTATGCCGCATCTCGTGTCATTCACCCTCACCTCCAGCAAATGAAACGCATCAAGCCTGCTCTCTCTCGTCTCGCTTCCTCTCTGGCGCTCGGCATCGCGATTCTCGCCTCGCCCGTCAGCCCCGTCGCCCTGGCCGCTGCGCCTCATGTACAAACGCAAGGGCCAGGCTATTACCGGACGATGGTCGGGGACTATGAAGTGACCGCTCTCCTCGATGGCACGCATCCTTTTCCCATCGATACCGTTGTGGACGGAATGCCGAAACGACAAATCCAGGAATATCTGGAACAGGACTTCTTGAAGCCGCCGGTCCAGGGCTCCATTAACGCGTTCCTCGTCAATACGGGCTCCAAGCTCGTGCTGATCGATGCCGGGGCGGGGTCGCTCTACGGCGCATGCTGTGGCCACCTGATCGAGCACCTTCGCGCAGCGGGATATCGCCCGGAGCAGGTCGATGAGATCTACCTCACACACATGCATGAGGACCATATCGGCGGGGTCAGCTCCAACGGGAAGATGCTGTTTCCGAACGCAGTCCTGCGCACAAATCGTACTGAAGCCGACTACTGGCTGAACGCAGCGAACAAGGCGAAGGCGCCTGGTTTCCTTGCACCGTTCTTTGACGACGCCATCGCGGCCGCCGCGCCTTACCAGGCGGCGCATCGCTTCGAGCCGTTTGCCGGAGACACCGAAGTCGTGCCGGGCATCACGGCGATCCAGACCCCCGGCCACACCCCCGGACACGTTTCCTATGTAGTCAAGCGAAACGGACAAACGCTGATCATCTGGGGCGATATTGTCCACGTGGCGGCGCTGCAGCTCCGAGAGCCAGAGACGACCGTGAAGTATGACAGCGATCGCGGCGCCGCCTGGGAGGCGCGCAGGCAGATATTTGACGATGTCGTGCGAGACCGCTCGATGATTGCGGCGGCTCATATCGCCTTCCCTGGCCTCGGCCACCTGCGGCGTAACGGCGATCGGTTTGAGTGGGTGCCACTCAACTACGAAGGAAATGCCGGCCAAGACGGCGGCAAGTAACTCCTCCGTACAGCCTGCCCCGAAATTTCCCCTGGTCCGACTGTGACCAGCGCAGGCCCTTCTGATTCCTTCTTCTGCAGTTCCTCTCGAGCGCAGTGGCCACTTTGTCGTCGCTGCGCTTCCACGTGTCCGCACGTCAAACGTTCCACAAGCCAAGCAAACATGCCATACATCACCACCGCTGACGGTACCAGGCTCTTCTACAAGGACTGGGGCTCTGGCCGCCCGGTCGTACTCTCTCACGGCTGGCCGTCGAACTCGGACGCCTGGGATGCACAAATGATCGCCCTGGTGCAAAACGGGTTTCGCGTCATCGCGCACGATCGTCGCGGACACGGGCGTCGGATCAGCCGTCCAACGGCAACGATATCGACACGTACGCCGATGATCTTGCCGCGCTGATGAACACGCTCGATCTGGAAAATGCGACATTGGTAGGACACTCCATCGGTGGCGGCGAGATCGCGCGCTATGTCAGCCGGCACGGCACCGCACGCGTCGCAAAGGCGGTACTGATCGCCGCACCCGTTCCGCTAATGGCCAGGACCGAGACCAATCCGGCTGGCGTTCCCCTGGAAATCTTCGACGGCATCCGCGAGGCGCTGGCCGAAAACCGGTCGCAGTTCTTCAAGGACCTTGCTATGCCATTCTACGGGTTCAACAGGCCGCAGGCGGCGCCGTCCCAAAGCGTGATCGACGCGTTCTGGGCGCAGGGCATGAGTGGCGGCATCCTGGCGCAGTACGCCTGTGTTCGCGAGTTCTCTGAGGTCGACTTCACGGAAGATATGAAGCAGCTCGGCGTCCCCACTCTGCTACTGCATGGCGATGACGACCAGAATGTGCCTGTAGAGATGTCTTCGCGCCCGGCCGCCGCACTGATCGCGAATGCGGCGTTGAAAGTGTACGCCGGCGCATCCCATGGGTTGATTGCAACTCATGCAAGCCAGGTCAATGAGGACCTGTTGGCGTTCATCGATGCATAAGCACGTTGTCGCCTAGTGTCTTTGCGGCACCACGCGACGGCGGATACGGGTTCTCCGTCCCCGCGCAGCCGGCATGAGGGCTAGATCGAAGGCCGCCGGGAACGCCCGAGCCATGCTTCGGAAATGACAAGCTCCGAACCGAGCGCCAGCAGCAAGAAGCCTGAAGCGATCTCGAAAAGCAGCCGATGGGCGCCACCGCTGGCCGCAAATACCGTGGAGTACGCATAGCCTGCAATCGCCTGGCAAGTGGCGAAGCTGATGGTCGCCCGGCTCCACGCGCGACTTTGCCGATGATGGTCAGGAATACGTTTATGTAGCCGGGCCAGCGCGAGGGGAACGATGCCGGGCGGGAATGTTCCGATGATCGCCGTCGCCATCGCGAGGCCGAGGATGCACGAAGCGTATGCCATCACGCCAACGGCTATGGCCTGGGCAATCAAAGTCAACCGGAGCGGCCCGTCGGGCACCGAGATGATCCGCAAGCCAACCGTAGACCGGCGGACCGACAATCGCGCCGCCGCCATAGAGTACCCAGAACAGCGCGCCGGCATGGGCGCCCGCTCCCAGTCCCCGGGCAACGAAGTCAACGAGGAAGACCATGGTGGGGACCAGGGCCATAGCCATCAGACCGTATTGCGCGTAGAGCAGCAGGACGCCACGGTCAACGCCGGCCGTTGAATCTGCCCGTTGCGCACCATGGTCAGCCACTGCAACAGCATGTCCGCCGGGCCACGCTGACCAGGTAGTCGCCATCAATACCGCGGCAATGAGGGCCAGCCCGAGCCACGTCGTACGCAGGCCGGATTGCAGCAGCAGCGGCACGATCGTTCCCGAACCCGCAATGCCAACCCCGATGCCGAGAAAGATAGCACCGCTGGCGATGCCGCGACGGTCCCGGGGCACATGAGGCAGGATCGCTCCCGGCGCCAGCACCATGATGGCGCCACCGGCCACGCCCGACGCGAGACTCCAGGCAAAGTACCAGGATACCGACAGCGGCCAGGCGCAAGCCACGAATGCCAGCGTCACGACCACCATCATCAACCGCAATGCGGAAACGCTCGACAAGCGCCGGGCAAGCGGATGGCCGGCGAGCGCGCCCAACAGATAGCCGGCAAGGTTCGCGGCAGCGAGAAAGACAACGTTTGAAGCTGAAAACCACCCCGCGTCGATCAGTGCGGGCAGCAGCGGCGTGTAGGCGAAGCGGGCTAGTCCGATACTGACGAGACTGGCTGAGAATCCGGCGAAGATGTACCGCCGCGTGCGCGGCGGCGAAACAGCGTTGAATGTCGAAGGGGAAAGCGTGGTCATTGGGTATGCACCGTAGAAGCGCAGCCGGTCTGTCCGGTCTGCCGTGCATACGAGTTTAGGAACGCTCGCGCTGCCGCCGATGCGGAAAATTGCAACGCCGCCCATGCATTTATGCAGCGTGCGGACGCAGGGCTTAGTCGTGCGGTTCCTGGAACTCTTCCACGATCGTATCGATCATGGCCCGGACGCGGGCGGTGTGCCGGAGATCCTGATGGGTGACCAGCCAGACCTCATAGTGCCCTGCACGCGCTCTCTCCGGCCAGATGCGCTGCAGCCCGTCGCGCTCCGCCAGCGGCACCGGGACCTCGCCAATGGCCATGCCGGCCTTGATCATCGTCCTCAGCATCAGGCTGGAATTTACGGCGCTGACAAGTCGCCCCGCATGGATGGGCTCTCCGACCAGAGTTGGAGCAGCATTGCTGCTCAGATAAGGCTGGTACATTACCAGATCATGTCCCACGAAAGCTTCATTCCGCGTTGGCTCGCCGCGCTCGGCAATGTAAGCCGGCGAGGCGAACAAGCCCACCGTCCAGTGAGCCAACCGCCTGGCAATCAGGTCAGGGTTCTCCGGCTTCATGTTGCGTATCGCAATATCGGCCTCCCGGCGTGCCAGGTTCAGCATCTGCGTGGAAGTATTTAGGATCACACTGACTTCCGGATGCGCCGCGTGCAACCGAGCCATTGCAGGAATCACAAATTGCAGCGCAAGGGAATCCGTAGTGGTGACCTTGACCTCGCCTGCCAGCCTACTGTCTGCGCCCTGCGCCTGGCGAATCAACGCATTGGCGGATTTCTCCATTTGCTCCGCGGATCGCAGTGCATTTTCTCGGCCGGGGTCAGCACGTAGCCTTCGGAAGTCCGGAGAAACAGCGTGGCGCCCAAGGCATGTTCTAGCGCCGCCAGTCGGCGGCCTACCGTCGCCTGGTCTACGCCGGCAACCCGGGCAGCCCGCCGCAGTGTCCGCTCTCGCTGCAGAGCGAGGAATATTCTTGTGTCGTCCCAGTTCACTCGAAAAACCGTGGTCCTTGATGGCGTTGTCGGACTTTATTCACCGCTGAGTTGGCGGGGACAGGCTTCGTCGCTACGCCGCCGACAAGTGTGATATCGATGACGCGGGGATGGCTCCGTTGCGTCTGCATTCCAACGAGTTGCAGAAGAATACAGGAACGGGGCCGTAACGTTGGTACCGGAGCTCTAAGTCCGATGACCGCTCATGCAGATTTCGATCTTCCCGCGCACGGACGATAGACGAAAAAGTCCTCCACATGGGAGGGCGAGGCTTACGAGATCGGGCTCGGTAGCGGTACCGCTACCGTGAAGTGCAGTAGAGATAGTACGTTTACATAGGAATGTCGGTACGCGCCGTGGGGAGCGCCCATTTTTAAACATTTTCACTGCAGCAGTTCCGGCAACAACGCTACAACTTGCCTATCGGCCCTGATCAAAACGATGAGCCGGCGCCGCCATTGAAACTCCAGGAAATCTGGGCAATTCTAACCAAGCTACAGATATCTGCGAACACCCGTGAACTGGCAATGTTCTTGGGACTGATAGCAAACTTCGTTATGTGACCTGACTCAGTTGCTGGTGCATTTGCACAAGGCAGTCATGCCTGGATGTGATCCTAGGCAGATAAATGAAGCCCGTCATAGATAGGCATCCACGTGGCAAAATTCCGTTGTTTGGTCCCCTTCACCGGATCACCCGTACGGCAATTTATCTGACTCCCCCAGCGCCCCGAAACATCAAATGCAGTTATCTATCGACTTGAGAGCGGAACACGGCAGATGAACCCATTGTTTTACTTCGGCCATGAGAGAGGTGTCAGCTTCCCGGTCGTATGGGAAGATGGCGATCGCGTTGTCGGTAGAGGTTGGCTCCCCGGCCGAGATGGCGTGCCAAAGGCTGTACTAGCTGTGTGGCACGCAGCCGATCACCCGCGCCCCACTAGCCTCGCGCGCCTCGCGCACGAATACGACTTGAAGGACGAACTGGACGGCAGTTGGGCAGTAAGACCGCTGGAGCTTGTGCGGGAGCATGGCCGGACTGTTTTACTGCTTGACGACCCTGGTGGCGAGCCGCTTGCCAGGCTGCTGGGCACCCCCATGGAGGTCGGCCGTTTCTTGCGCCTGGCCATCAGCATCACCGCGGCCTTGGACCAGTTCCACCAGCGGGGTCTCATACACAAGGACATCAAACCGGTCCATATCCTGGTGAACGATGCCCCAATCGAGGCCCGGCTCACGGGCTTCGGCATTGCCTCGCGCCAGTCGCGCGAGCGACAGGCACTGGCGCCACCGGAAGAGATCGCCGGCACGCTGGCCTACATGGCCCCCGAGCAGACTGGACGCATGAACCGGTCAATCGACGCGCGAAGCGACCTCTATTCGCTCGGCGTCACGCTCTATCAAATGCTCACGGGCGTGCTGCCGTTCGCCACCGACGACCCGATGGACCTGTTGCACAGCCATCTCGCCCGACAGCCAGTGCCGCCGGCGGAACGGGTACCGTCGATCCCGGCCCTGCTTTCCGCCATGGTGATGAAGCTGCTCTCCAAGACAGCGGAGGAGCGCTACCAGACCGCAGCGGGGCTGGAGGCCGATCTACGGCGCAGTTCGGTCGAATGGGAAAGCCGGGGAAGCATTGACACCTTCCCGCTCGGCGAGCACGACCTGCCTGATCGCCCATTGATTTCCGAGCGGCTCTATGGGCGGGAGCGCGAGATTGAAACCTTGCTCGCTGCCTTCGATAGGGTGGTGACCCAGGGCACGCCGGAGATTGTGCTGGTCTCCGGCTACGCTGGTATAGGGAAGACCTCGGCCGTGCTTGCGTTGCGCAGCGCACTGGCTCTCAGGAATGGCCTCTTTGCCTCGGGCAAGTTCGATCAGTATAAGCGAGACGTCCCATATGCGACGTTGGCTCAGGCTTTCCAGAATCTGGTCCGCCCGCTACTGGGCAAGAGCGAGGCCGACATGGCACCCTGGCGCGCCGCACTGGCGGAGGCGCTGGGCCCGAATGGCGGCCTCATGGTGCCGCTCATACCCGAACTCGGGCTGATTCTGGGGCCGCAGGCGCCGGTGCCGGAGCTGCCGCCGCGCGACGAGCAGCACCGATTCCAGATGGTTTTCCAGCGCCTGCTTGCCGTCTTTGCCCAACCCGCGCATCCGCTGGCACTCTTTCTCGACGACCTGCAGTGGCTGGACGCGGCAACACTCGATCTGCTCGAGTATCTGGCGACCCAGCCGGAGGTACGCCACGTGCTGCTTATCGGAGCCTATCGGAATGACGACGTCAAGCCCGGACATCCGTTGCTACTGCGATTGCCGGCAATCCGCCAGGCCGGGGGGCGGGTAAATGACATCACACTTTCCCCCCTTGGGTTCGACGATGTAAGCAGACTCATCGTCGATGCCTTGCATTGCGCACCTGGGGACGCCGCACCTCTGGCCCGACTGGTGCAGGAGAAGACTGGCGGTAACCCCTTTTTCGCCATCCAGTTTCTCACCGCCCTGACCGAAGAGGGGCTGCTCATTTTCGATCATCGTGGCGCGCGCTGGTCGTGGGACCTCGAGAAGATTCGGGCCAAAGGCTTTACCGACAATGTCGCGGAGCTCATGCTAGGAAAGCTCAGGCGCCTTCCTGCCGCGACCCGGGACACCTTGAAGCAACTGGCGTGTCTCGGCAACGAAGCGGCGATCGAGATTCTCGCCATGGTGCAAGATGGCGGCGAAGCGGTGCTGGATGCAGCGCTGTGGCCGGCGGTGCGCGCTGGACTGGTGTCGCGCCTGCCCGGTACCTACCGATTCCTGCACGATCGTATCCAGGAAGCTGCCTATGCGCTAATTCCCGAAATCTTGCGGCCAGCGGCGCACCTCGCTCTCGGCCGGCGCCTGGTAGCGGGCACGCCTGCAGAGGCAATCGGGGAGCGTGTCTTCGAGATCGTCGGCCAACTCAACCGCGGCGCCGGTCTAATAACGGCCGTCGAAGAGCGGGAGCGAGTGGCCGAGCTTAACCTGCTCGCTGGCCAGCGAGCCAAAGCCTCCACAGCCTACGCCTCGGCACTGGCCTATCTCACAGCCGGTGCGAGCTTCATGCAGGACGACGCCTGGCAGCGCCGACCCAGATTCGCTTTTGCGCTCACCTTCCACCTTGCCGAATGCGAGTTTCTCACCGGGGCCTCCGACAAGGCCGAGGCGCGTCTTTCTGCGCTACTGTGCCGAACCGAAAGCCTCCCCGATCTCGCAGCCATCACGCAACTCCGGCTGCAGCTCTTTCTGGCGCTCGGTCAACGAGAGCGCGCCGTCGAGGTGGGCCTCGATTACCTGCTTCGCGCTGGCGTCGAATATTCGGCGCACCCGACGAAAGAGGACGTTGTCCAGGAATACGAGCGAATGTGGCGAAATCTTGGCGATCGCCCCATCGAGGCGCTGCTCGATCTGCCGCTGATGAGCGATGCGATCGCATGTGGGACGATGGACGTTCTCAACGCGCTCATGCCGCCCGCCTGGTACACCGATCTCAACTTGGCCATCCTGATCATTGGACGGATGACGAACCTCAGCCTTGCGTTCGGCAACAGCGACGCGTCGTCACTTGCCTATGCATGGCTCGGCATGATCCTGGGGCCGCATTACGGCGACTACAAGACAGCATACCGCTTCGGCCGGCTCGGCCTGGACTTGGTCGAGCAGCGCGGTATGGACCGGTACCAGGCGCGCGTTTACCAGGTGTTCGGCGGTCACGTGATGCAATGGACCCGCCCGATCCGCGACGCGCGCAGCCTGATCCGGCGCGCGGTCGACGTGGCAGATAGGCTCGGCGACCTCACCTACGCCGCCTTCGCGCGCAACAACCTAATCACGCATTACCTCGCCTGCGGCGATCCGCTGGCCGAGGTCCAGCACGAGGCCGCGACCACGATCGACTTCGCGAGGCGGGCGGGGTTCGGTCTCGCGGTCGACCGGGTTACGCCCCAACTTCAGTTGGCCAGGACATTGCGCGGGCTAACCCTGAACTTCGGCTCCTTCAATGACACCGAGTTCGACGAGGCACAATTTGAGCGCTATCTGGATGCAGCGCCGGCCTCCACGCTCGCTACCTGCTGGTACTGGATTCGCAAACTACAGGCACGCTATCTCGCCGGCGACCATGTAACAGCCATCATGGCGGGGGACAGAGCCGAGGGCCTGGTTTGGACATCCCCTTCATTCTTCGAGCAGGCGGAATACCATTTCTACGCTGCACTGGCGCGGGCTGCATCCTGTGACAAGACCGCTGCTCCGGAACGGTCCCGGCACCAGGAGGCATTGGCAGACCACCATCGCCAGCTCATGACGTGGGCCGGGCAGTGTCCCGAGAATTTCGCAGCCCGCGCCACCTTGGTTGGTGCCGAAATCGCCCGACTCGATGGTCGCGACGTTGACGCCATGGAACACTATGAGCGCTCCATCCGCACTGCGCGGGACAATGATTTCATCCATATTCAGGCGCTGGTCAACGAATTGGCCGCTCAGTTCTATGCTGCACGTGGCTTTGAAAAGATCGCCCGTGTCTATATGCAGGATGCCCGCCACGGCTATCTTCGCTGGGGCGCGACGGCAAGGTGCGGCAACTCGATGCGTTGTATCCGCACCTCAGGGGGGAAGAGCGAGCACCCGCACCAACGACGACGATCGGGGCGCCGGTCGAACACCTGGACCTCGCCACCGTGATTGCCGTGTCGCAAGCTGTGTCCGGCGAGATCGTCCTGGACAAATTACTCGACACACTCATGCGCACCGCGA
>LRMT01000073.1 GCA_001725945.1 Cupriavidus sp. UYMMa02A
AGCCCTTCGCGCTCGGCCTGCTCCTTGACCAGGCCCGAGCCCGGCACCACCATCGCCAGCTTCACGTTGGACGCGACCTTGCGGCCCAGCTTCTGCACCACCCACGCGGCGGCGCGCATGTCCTCGATGCGGCTGTTGGTGCAGGAACCGATGAACACCTTGTCACGTTGATGCTTTCCATCGGCACGTTGGGCTGCAGGTTCATGTACTCGAGCGTGCGCTCCATGGCGTTGCGCTTGGTCGGGTCCTTTTCCTTCTCGGGGTCTGGCACGCGGTCTTCGGATGCTGACCACCATCTCGGGCGAGGTGCCCCCAGGTCACCAGTTTGCCGGCTACGCCGCTCCCAACCGACGGAGCTGATGAATCGTGTTACCGGCCTGGGCCGCCGCGGCGGCCTGACCGCTGCCGGCCTGTTGCTTGCCGCCGCCTGCCTGGCGCTGGCGGGCTGCAAGACCACCGGCAAGCAAATGCCCGAAGAAGAATCCAAGTGGATCAACCCGTTCGAGCCGAAGACCTTCAAGGAGGAAGAGGCCATCCTGCCGGCGCTGCCACAGGATGCAAACCTGATCCCGTTCTCGGTCAACGGCACCGGCAACCTCACGTTCGAGGTGGACGGCAAGTCGGTCTCGGTCGGCAACGACAAGGTGGTGCGCTTCACTGTCGTGATCAGCAGTTCGACCGGCGCGCGCAATGTGAACTTTGAAGGCCTGCGCTGCGACGCGTTCGAGCGCCGGATCTACGCGACGCTGCCGATGGGTGCCAAGGAATGGGAAGTCAACCGCGGCGAGACGCGCGACAGCTGGATCCGCATGCAGAACTCGGCGCGCAACGCCTACGCGGCCACGCTGGCGACCGACTTCTTCTGTGAAGGGCGCACCGTGGCGGGCACGCCGGAGAAAATGGTCCGCGACCTGAAAGACAGCGCCCCGCACAAACGCTGAAGGCCAACAGGTGGAATACAAAAAGGGCGATGCCTCAGCATCGCCCTTTTCGTTTTGTGTCGTGACGCCGATTCAGACCAGCACGAGGTTGTCCCGGTGGATCAGTTCGGGCTCGTTCAGGTGACCGAGCACCGACTCGATCTCTGACGACGGCTTGCGCGCGATCAGCCGGGCTTCGGCGCTCGAATAATTGGTGATACCGCGTGCCACTTCGCGCCCGTCCGCGCCGACACAGGCAACCACTTCGCCGCGCGCGAACTCGCCCTGCACTTCGACCACGCCGATCGGCAGCAGCGACTTGCCGCCGCTGGTCAGCTTTTCCACCGCGCCAGCATCGATCACCACACGGCCGCGCAGCTGCAAGTGATCCGCCATCCACTGCTTGCGAGCCGTCAGGCGGCCGGTCGGCGCCAGCAACTGTGTGCCAATGGCCTCGCCAGCAGCCAAACGCTCCAGCACGTTGGCCTCACGCCCCGAGGCAATGGTCGTGTGCGCACCGGACTTGGCCGCCCGCTTGGCCGCCAGGATCTTGGTCAGCATGCCACCGCGGCCGATCGATGTGCCCGCGCCACCCGCCATCTGCTCGAGTTCCGGCGTGCCTGCCAGCGCCTCGTCGACGAACTCGGCATTCGGGTCCTTGCGCGGATCGGCGGTATAGAGCCCGCGCTGATCGGTCAGGATGACCAGCGCATCGCCTCGATCAGGTTGGTCACAAGCGCGCCGAGCGTGTCGTTGTCGCCGAACTTGATTTCGTCGGTGACCACGGTGTCGTTCTCGTTGATGATCGGCACCACGCCCAGCGACAGCAGCGTGAGCAGTGTGGAACGCGCATTCAGGTAGCGCTCGCGGTCGGCCAGATCGGCGTGGGTGAGCAGCACCTGCGCGGTGCGGATGCCGTAGCGGCCGAACTGGCTCTCGTACACTTGCGCCAGACCCATCTGGCCCACGGCGGCGGCGGCCTGCAGTTCGTGGATTTCACGCGGCCGTCGCACCCAGCCAGGCGCTGCATGCCTTCGGCAATGGCGCCGGAACTGACCAGCACCACCTCCTTGCCGATCGAACGCAGCTTGGCGATCTGCGCCGCCCAGCGCGCGATGGCATCGTAGTCCAACCCCTTGCCGTCGTTGGTCACCAGGCTGGAGCCAACCTTCACGACGATACGTTTTGCCTGGGCAATGACCGATTGCATGGCGAGAGTCCTGTCTCCGGGGGCTTTTGCATCCCCAATGGTGATCCCTCGCCCCGCATGGGCGAGGGAGAAAAACGCGCTTACTGCTCTTGCCCGTCGTGGTCGACGTTGTGCAGGCGTTCGTCGAGCCGGATATCGGGCTCGGCCAGCGCGGCGGCCTCTTCGGCCTTGATCGCGGCCAGATGGTCCTTGATCGCGTAGATGAGTTCGCGGCAGCCTTCGCCGGTGAGCGCGGAAATCTGGAAGACCGGGCCCTTCCACTTGTAGCGCTTGATGAAGTCCTTCGCACGCGTGGCGCGCTCTTCCTCGGGCACCACGTCGAGCTTGTTGAGCACCAGCCAGCGCGGCTTCTCGTACAGCGTTTCGTCGTACTTCTTGAGCTCGTTGACGATAGCCTTGGCTTCCGCCACCGGATCCACCGCCTCATCGAACGGAGCCAGGTCGACGATATGCAGCAGCAGGCCCGTGCGCTGCAGGTGGCGCAGGAACTGGTGGCCCAGGCCGGCGCTCGGCCGCGCCTTCGATCAGGCCCGGAATGTCAGCCACCACGAACGACTGTTCGTGATCGACGCGCACCACGCCCAGGTTCGGGTGCAGCGTGGTGAACGGATAATCCGCCACCTTCGGGCGCGCGTGGAAATATGCGAGATGAACGTCGACTTGCCCGCATTGGGCATGCCCAGCAGGCCGACGTCGGCCAGCACCTTGAGCTCGAGCTTGAGCATGCGGCGCTCGCCCGGCTTGCCGTCGACCTGCTGGCGCGGCGCGCGGTTGGTACTGGACTTGAAGTGCAGGTTGCCCCAGCCGCCCATGCCGCCCTCGGCCAGGCAGACCTTCTGGCCATGCTCGGTCAGGTCGCGATCAGCTCGCCAGTATCCATGTCGGTGATCAGCGTGCCGACCGGCATCCGCAGCGTGACGTCCTCGCCGGCGGCACCGTAGCAGTCAGCGCCACGGCCATTCTCGCCGTTCCTGGCCACGTGCTTCCTGGCGTAGCGGAAGTCGATCAGCGTATTGATATTGCGGTCCGCTACGGCGAACACGCTGCCGCCCCGGCCGCGTCGCCGCCATCGGGACCACCGAAGGGCACAAACTTCTCGCGCCGGAACGAGGCGCTGCCATTGCCGCCGTTGCCGGCGATGGCTTCGATTCGGGCTTCGTCGATGAACTTCATGTTGGTTTTCCGTGGTGGACCGGGCTACCGACCGGCGTTGGCAACTTGTATTGTCGCCAGAAATGAAAAAGCCCCGCAAGCATTGCGGGGCCTTCTTGCTGCAAAGGCTGTTATCAGCCGCCGGAACGACGCTGACGTGCTGCTTCTTGGCAGGGCCCTTGACGGCGAATTGCACGTGGCCGTCGACCAGTGCAAACAGGGTGTGGTCCTTGCCCACGCCCACGTTGTCACCGGCGTGCACGCGCGTGCCGCGTTGGCGGATGATGATGCCGCCGGCGTGATGGCCTGGCCACCAAACACCTTCACGCCCAGACGCTTCGATTCGGAATCACGGCCGTTCCGCGTGGAACCGCCGCCTTTTTTCTGTGCCATGTCTTACTCCTGTCGCTTTACCGGGTTACGTTCGAATGATCAGGCGTTGATCGCTTCGATGCGCAGCTCGGTGTAATTCTGACGATGGCCCTGACGCTTCTGGTAGTGCTTGCGACGGCGCATCTTGAAGATCTTCACCTTGTCGTGACGACCTTGGGAGATAACGGTAGCTTTGACGGAAGCCCCGCTCACCAGCGGCGTACCAAACTTGATTTGGTCGCCGGCGCCCACTGCGAGCACCTGGTCGAGCGTGATTTCTGCGCCAATGTCTGCCGGTATCTGTTCTACTTTAAGTTTTTCGCCAGCAGCAACCTTGTATTGCTTGCCGCCGGTTTTTACGACCGCGTACATTGTCGAACCTCTCGGATGTGAATAAAACGCCGATGACCTGCACGGGAGCGCTTGCGCGACTGTGAGGCCCGGTTATCTCCCGCCGGTCAGCTGCCGAAAAACGGGCAAAGCAACCGGAGGAAACCGCGTATTGTAAACGAGGCTGCGGAAAAACGCAAAGAAAACAGGTACATAGCCTATCTGGCGTCGCCTTGCGCACATCTGCGCGGGCGAGGATCAGGTCAGATCGGCCAGCAGGAAGCCCGCCAGTGCGGCAAACGCCACCCACCATGCTGTGCGGCGGACGTGGCGGCGAGACAGGGGCTTGTTCATGTCCGGATTATAGGCCGACGGCCGCCGACATCCCCCGAACGGGGACAGGCAATGGCGTGAACGACGTTGCCATCGCATATAATCGTGCGGTTTTGCGTAACGGTGATCATCTTGACCCAGCCTTCCGCCACTGCCTTGCTTGCCCCGGTCGCTGCAGACATGCGCGCGGTCGATGCGGTCATCCGTCAACGGCTGTCTTCCGAAGTCCCCCTGATCGAGCAGATCGGCGAATACATCATCAGTGCCGGCGGCAAGCGCCTGCGCCCGGTGATCCTGCTGCTGTCGGCGCGCGCCTTCGGCTACGACGGCCACCGCCACCATGAACTGGCCGCGGTGGTGGAGTTCATCCACACCGCCACGCTGCTGCATGACGACGTGGTCGACGAGTCCGAGCTGCGCCGCGGCCGCGAGACCGCCAACGCAGTGTTCGGCAATGCGGCCAGCGTCCTGGTCGGCGACTTCCTCTATTCGCGCGCGTCCAGATGATGGTCGATGCGGGCAGCATGCGCATCATGGAGATTCTCTCCAACGCCACCAACGTGATCGCCGAAGGCGAAGTGCTGCAGTTGCTGAACATGCACGACCCCGACGTCACCATCGAACGCTACCTGCAGGTGATCCGCTACAAGACCGCCAAGCTGTTCGAGGCGTCGGCCCAGCTTGGCGCCGTGCTGGCCGGCGCGGACGCCGCCATGGAAGAAGCCGCGGCTGAGTACGGCCGTCGCATCGGCACCGCGTTCCAGCTTGTCGACGACATGCTGGACTACACCGCCAGCGCCGAGCAGATGGGCAAGAACGCCGGCGACGACCTGCGCGAAGGCAAGCCCACGCTGCCCCTGCTGCACCTGCTCGAACACGGCACGGCGGAACAGCGTGCGCTGGCACGCGAGGCCATCGTGCAAGGCGGCACCGAGCATTTCGACGCGGTGTTCTCGGCCATTCATGCAAGCGGCGCGCTCGAGGTCACCTTCGAAGCCGCGCGGCGCGAAGCCGAGGCTGCGGAGAAGGCCGCGCAGCAATTTCCGCCGTCGGAACTGAAAGACACGCTGGTCGCGCTGTGTGAGTTCTCGCTGCAGCGGCAGTCCTGAAATTGCCGCCAGCCCCTTCCCTTCCGGGAGAAACGCTGTTAGAGTTACGTTCTTTGCTGCTGACGCTAACGTGTTAGCAACAAGGCAACGAGTTAGCAGCAAAGTAAGAATTCGGGGTGTAGCTTAGCCTGGTAGAGCGCTACGTTCGGGACGTAGAGGCCGGAGGTTCGAATCCTCTCACCCCGACCAGAATTCATGGCCGTGCAGTTCCCGGCCAGCAAGAAGCCGCACAGCAATGTGCGGCTTTTTGTTTTCCGCGCCGCCGCCATCGCGGCCTTCCGCATCTCCCTTCACACCGCCCGCGCACTCCCCGCGCAAGTAGGGTTGCGTCTGTGTCGCACAAATGCCGACACCGTCCATTTATCGCCTTTACAAAAAGTGACCCCGGCGGCAAACTGCGCCGATCCGGGGCCCATGGCCCCGATCGTCGCCTGCGGGCGCATCGCACCACCTGGTTCCTGCCATGACACTTGGTCTCGCCCTTGCACAGAGCCGTCGTATCGCGCCCGCGCTGCTCGCCCAGTTGGAACAGTCGGCGCGCGAAAAGAAGACGCAGCTGATCGACGAAATCGTTGGCACCGGCACCATGAGCGCGCACGACGTCGCGCTGTTCGCGGCCGACAAGTACCAGTTGCCGCTGCTCGACCTGGCACAGTACAACCTGAACAAGGTGCCGTCGGCGCTGGCCGGCAACCGCGAATTCCATGCGCATCGCCTGTTGCCGCTGGGCCGGCGCGAGAACCGCCTGGTGGTGGCGATGTCGGACCCATCCAACCAGTCCGGGCTGGACGCCATCAAGCAGAAATACAACCTGCCGCTCGATACCGTGGTGGTGGAGCACGACAAGCTGATGAAGCATGTGCGCTCCGCCGGCGAAGCGCTGGGCACGCTCAAGGACATCGCGCCCGGCACGCCCACCGCGCGCAAGCTGATCGAGTACGACCCGGCGGCCGCGGCCGCGCAGCGCAACCGCACCGCCAACGACATCGACGACGCACCGGTCGTGCGCTTCCTGCACAAGCTGCTGACCGAAGCCTTTCACCGCGGCGCGTCGGACTTGCACTTCGAGCCGTTCGAGACCTTCTACCGCATCCGCTTCCGCGTGGACGGCGTGCTGCACGAGGTCGCACGCCCGCCGCTGGATATCCGCGACAAGATCGCGACCCGCATCAAGGTGCTGTCGCGCCTGGACATCTCGGAAAAGCGCGTGCCGCAGGACGGCCGCATGAAGCTGCTGATCGCGCTGCCGCAGGGCAAGGATTCCAAGGAAGTCGTCGAGAAGGCGATCGACTTCCGCGTGTCGACGCTGCCCACGCTCTTCGGCGAGAAGATCGTGATGCGTATCCTGGAGTCGTCCTCCGACAAGCTGGACATCGACCAGCTCGGCTACGAGCCCGAGCAGAAAGCGCTGCTGCTCGAGACGATCAAGCGCCCCTACGGCATGATCCTGGTCACCGGCCCGACCGGCAGCGGCAAGACCGTGTCGCTCTACACGTTCCTGAACCTGCTGAACCAGGGCGACATCAATATCTCGACAGCCGAGGACCCGGCCGAAATCCAGCTCCCCGGCATCAACCAGGTCAACGTCAACGACAAGGCCGGCCTGACCTTTGCCGCGGCGCTGCGCTCGTTCCTGCGGCAGGATCCGGACATCATCATGGTCGGCGAAATCCGCGACCTGGAAACCGCCGATATCTCGATCAAGGCCGCGCAGACCGGCCACCTGGTGCTGTCCACGCTGCACACCAACGACGCGCCGACCACGCTCACGCGCCTGATGAACATGGGTGTGGCGCCGTTCAACATCGCTTCCAGCGTGCTGCTGATTACCGCGCAGCGCCTGGCCCGCCGCCTGTGCACGTGCAAGCGGCAGGGCACGATCCCGCGCGAGGCGCTGCTCGACGCGGGCTTCAAGGAACACCAGCTCGACGGCAGCTGGCAACCGTACCATCCGGTCGGCTGCGAGCGCTGCAACGGCAGCGGCTACAAGGGACGCTGCGGCATTTACCAGGTCATGCCGATCACCGAAGCGATGCAGCAGATCATTCTGTCGCACGGCACGGCGCTGCAGATTGCCGAACAGGCCCGCCGCGACGGCGTGCTATCGTTGCGGGAATCCGGCTTGCTGAAGGTCAAGCAAGGGGTCACGTCACTCGAAGAAGTGCTGGCCACAACCAATACGTAAAACAACAATCGATTGATGTCGGGGGTCAACCATGGCAACGCGCGCACCAGCTGCGGGCACACGGGCGGCAGTGCCGTCCCGCGCGAAAGCAGGACGTAAAGCACCCACGCAGTACATCTTTGAGTGGGAAGGCAAGGACCGCAAGGGCAAGACGTTCACCGGGGAACAGCGAGCCGAGAACCAGGCCGAAGTCACCGCGGCGCTGCGCAAGCAGGGCCTCACGGTGGTCAAGCTGAAGAAGCGCAAGGCGCGCGCGGCAAGACGATCACCCAGAAGGACATCGCCTATTTCACGCGCCAGCTGTCGACCATGCTGAAAGCGGGCATTCCGCTGCTGCAGTCGATCGATATCATCGCTCGCGGCCACGCCAATCCGAATTTCACGCAACTGCTGTCCGACATCCGCTTCGACATCGAGTCCGGCAGCAGCATGGCGGCGGCCTTCCGCCGCCACCCGCGCTATTTCGACACGCTGTACTGCAACCTGATCGACGCCGGCGAACAGGGCGGTATCCTCGATTCCCTGCTGGAGCGCCTGTCGCTCTACATGGAAAAGACCATCGCGCTGAAGAGCCAGATCAAGTCCGCGATGATCTACCCGATCGCGGTGCTGACCGTGGCCTTTGCCGTGACGGTGATCCTGATGCTGTTCGTGATCCCGGCCTTCAAGGGCGTGTTCTCGAGCTTCGGGGCGAACCTGCCGGCCCCGACGCTGGTCGTGATCGCGATCTCGGACTTCTTCGTCACGTACTGGTACCTCGTCATCGGCATACCGGTGGGCGCCATTGCCTTCTACCTGCGAGCCCTGAAGAAATCGGAAAAGGTACAGCGCAGCACCGACCGCGTGATGCTGAAGCTGCCGATCTTCGGCAGCCTGTTCCGCAAGGCCGTGATCGCCCGCTGGACGCGCACGCTGGCCACCATGTTCGCCGCCGGCACGCCGCTGGTGGAGTCGATGGAATCCGTGGCGGGCGCCGCCGGCAACTGGGTCTACTACGACGCCACGCGCGAGATTGAACAGTCGGTGCGCATCGGTACCAGCCTGACCAACGCCATGCAGGCCACGCACGTGTTCGACAACATGGTGCTGCAGATGACCCAGATCGGCGAGGAGTCGGGTGCGCTCGACAATATGCTGCTCAAGGTCGCGGAATTCTATGAACGCGAAGTCGATGACGCCGTGGCGGCCATCTCGAGCCTGATCGAGCCGCTGATCATCGTGGTGCTCGGCGTGCTGATTGGCGGCATGGTGGTGGCAATGTACCTGCCGATCTTCAAGCTGGGACAGGTGGTGTAACTGATGAATCCGGTTTTCCCGGTCGGTGGCGACTTTGCGCTGCCGGCGCTGGCCGCGCTCCCGCCCGCATTTCTCGTAGCGGCAGCCGCGGTGCTTGGCCTGCTGGTGGGCAGCTTCCTCAACGTGGTCATCCACCGGTTGCCGCGCATGATGGAGTACGACGAGGCCAACTACATCGCCGAGCTGCGCGGCGACCCTCTGCCCTACCCTGACCGCTACGACCTGATGGTGCCGCGCTCGGCCTGTCCGCACTGCGGCCATGCGATTGCGGCCTGGGAGAACATTCCGGTCATCAGCTACCTGTTCCTGCGCGGGCGCTGCTCGGCCTGCAAGGTGCCGATCGGCATGCGCTACCCACTGGTGGAACTGGCCAGCGGCGTGCTCAGCGCGCTCGCGGCGTGGCACTTCGGCGCGACCTGGCAGGGCGTGGCCGCGCTGGTGCTGCTGTGGGCACTGCTGGCGCTGACGATGATCGATGCCGATACGCAGTTGCTGCCCGACCAGATCACGCTGCCGCTGGTGTGGCTGGGGCTGCTGCTGAACCTCGGCGGCGTGTTCGTGCCACTGGCGGACGCCGTGATCGGCGCCGTGGCCGGCTACCTGCTGCTCTGGAGCGCCTACTGGCTGTTCAAGCTCGTGCGCGGCAAGGAAGGCATGGGCTATGGCGACTTCAAGCTGATGGCCGCGCTGGGCGGCGCTGGTTCGGCTGGCAGGCCTTGCCGTCGCTGGTGCTGCTGTCTTCGGTGGTCGGCGTGGTCTTTGGCGTGGCTAATATCGCGCTGCGCCGGCAGAACCGCGACACGCCATTTCCGTTCGGGCCCTTCATTGCTGGCGCGGGCGTGCTGGTCCTGTTCTTCGGCCCGGCCGTGCTGCCGCTGCTGTTCATGCCCTGAGCGGCGCCCAGGGGGCCAGAGGCGACCAAGCTGGTATCGTTGGGGGCATTGCACCCACGGAACCTGACATGCTGGAGATCGGACTGACTGGCGGCATCGGCAGCGGCAAGACCCGCGTGGCCGACATGTTCGCCGCGCGCGCGCCGCCATCATCGACACTGACCTGCTGGCCCACGAGATCACCGCGCCGGGCGGGCAGGCCATCCCCGCGCTGGTCGAGGCTTTCGGCCCGCAGTGCCTGCGCCCCGACGGCGCCATGGACCGCGATGCCATGCGCGCCCTGGTCTTTGCCGACCCCGCCGCCAAGACGAGGCTCGAAGGCATCACCCATCCGCTGATCCGCGAACTGACCACGGCGCGCGCAGCGGCAATTGCGGACACCGGCGAGCACCCTTACCTGATCTACGTGGTGCCGCTGCTGGTCGAATCGGGCGCGTGGCTCAACTGCGTGGGGCGCGTGCTGGTGGTGGACTGCAGCGAGGTCACGCAGATCGCACGTGTCATGTCGCGCAACGGCTTCAGCCGCGAGCAGGTGCTGGCCATCATGGCCAAGCAGGCCACGCGTGCGCAGCGGCTGGCTGTAGCACATGATGTGATCGACAACGATGGGCCGGTCGAGGCGCTCACTGCGCAGGTAGACCAGCTCGACCGGACCTATCGCGCGCTGTCTGCCGCCGGCGTCACGCGGGACTGAAGCGGGGCACGCGCAGGCACTGGTTGCGCGTGCGGGCACGCCGCATCGTGCACATTGCATTGTCCTCGCAGCCCGTCTCGCATAGAATGCGCTGGAACATGACGCGAAATGCGCGAAGAGCCAAGCCTTCCACGCATTCCTGACGTTCCCCGGGCCACGCCCGCACCGGGACGCTCCACCAGGAGCGCCGCCACGCGCAGCACGGACATAGCACTTGATCCTGTACGAATATCCTTTCAACGAACGCATCAGGACACTCCTGCGCCTGGAAGACCTGTTCGATCGCCTGGATTACTTCCTCGGCCAGGAACATCCACTGCAGCACCATGTCGCGCTGACCACGCTGTTCGAGATCATCGACGTCGCCGGCCGCGCCGACCTCAAGACCGACCTGATCAAGGAACTCGAGCGCCAGCGCCAGGCGCTGACCGCGCTGCGCGTCAATCCGCAGATCGACCAGCAAGCGCTGGATGCCATCATCGGCGAGATCGAGCAAGGCATTGCCATGCTCAACCAGACCGTCGGCAAGGCGGGCCAGTTGCTGACCGACAATGAGTGGCTGACCAGCATCCGCAGCCGGGCCATCATTCCTGGCGGCACCTGCGAATTCGATTTGCCGGCGTACTATGCCTGGCAGCACCGGCCGGCCGAAGAACGCCGCGCCGACATCCTGAAATGGGCACGGCCGCTTGTGGCCTTGCGTGCCGGTACGTCCACCGTGCTGCGCCTGCTGCGCGAATCGGGCCAGAGCGGCAAGGTGATCGCCACCGGCGGCAGCTATCAGCAGATGCTGTCGGGCCGCAGCTACCAGCTTATGCAGGTGCACCTGGACGATTCGCTGCTGGCCTTCATCCCCGAGATGAGCGCCAACAAGTACATGCTATGGGTGCGCTTTACGCAGCAGGATGGCGACCTGCGCCCCCGTGCGGTCGACGCCGACATTCCCTTCCTGCTCAAGCTCTGCAATTTCTGAAGTCATGCCTGCCGTCGTCAAATGCCCCACCTGCGGTACCAAGGTGGAATGGATCCCCGAGAACAAGTTCCGCCCGTTCTGCTCCGAGCGCTGCAAGCAGATCGACCTGGGCGCGTGGGCGTCCGAGAAGTACGTGATCGGCAGCAAGCCTGGCGAAACACCTTCACCGGACCTGCCTGAAGACGAGGACGACTGAGTCGTCCTCTTCCCGCCCAGTCAGCTCAGTGCGCCGCCGCCAGCACGCGGCGGTAGAACCCGACACACACCAGCACGAACACCGCCAGCCCGAGCCATTCGGCCGTGCCGGCAAAGCCCTCGCCCACCACGGCCAGCGGCGCATCCTTGCCTGACAGGCCGATCACGGCGGCCAGCAGCACCCCGATCAGGCTTTCCCCGACAATCAGCCCCGATGCCAGCAGCGTGCCGCGGCGCTCGGCATGTTCGAGCGCCAGCTTGACGTCGTCGCCACGCGCGGTGGCGCGGCGGCGCTCGGCGCGCAGCAGGAACCACGCGAGCACCGCACCCACGACCAGCGCCGAGCTGATCGTGGGCGGCAGGTAGATGCCGATGCCCACGGCCAGCACCGGCAAGCGCGCGGGACCGGCCCGGCGGCGCAGGATCTCGTCGATCACGATCAGCACCACGCCCAGGGCGATGCCGATCACGATCATGTTCCAGTTAAGCTTGTGCGTAAAAATGCCCGTGGCAATGGCCGTCATCAGCGTGGCCTGCGGAGCCGCCAGCGCCTGCCCCGGATCCATGCCGGCACGCGGCAGCGCACCGGCAAACCCATAGGCGTTGTAGAGCAGCTCCAGCACGGGCGGGATCACCGCCGCACCGACCGCGCAGCCGATCAGCAGCGCGACCTGCTGGCGCCACGCGTCGCGCCCACGAGCCAGCCGGTCTTGAGGTCCTGCAGGTTGTCGTTGGAGATGGTTGCCACGGCCAGCACGGCGGAGGTCGTGAAGATGGCCAGCGCAATGGCGAACTTGCTGCCTTCGGGCGTATCGAGCAAACCATCGGCCGTGCCGATCACCAGGATCAGCAGCGATACCAGGATCACCGCAATGATGCCGATGCCCGAGATCGGGCTCGCGGACGAGCCCACGAGGCCGGCCATGTAGCCGCAGCTGCCGCCACCAGAAAACCGAACACGAACGCGAACAGCACCGCGCAGCCGACCAGCCGCCAGCGAGCGCCCCCATCAAGCGGCGCCGGCATCATGAAATAGCCAAAGGTTATCGCCAGCACCACCGCCAGGACGACGGCAAGGATGCCGATCCAGCGCACCGGCATGTCCTGCTGCGTACGCGGCATGCCCGCGCCGCCGGCCGCTCCGGCGCTCTTGATCGCGCCAAGCGAGGCACGGATGCCGTCGAGCATCGGCTTCGCCAGCGTGATCAGCGTCCAGATCGCCGCGATGCCGATCGTGCCCGCGCCGATGAAGCGCACCTGCGTGCTCCACACCATGGTGCCAAACGCCTGCAGCGTGGCGCCTTCCGGGCGTGGCGTGATGGCGGTCAGCCACGGCACGGCGATCCCCCACGTCAGCAGCAGGCCGAGCAGCATGGCCAGCCCGCCGACGATGCCGACGAGGTAGCCGGCGCCGACCAGCGCCAGCGAGAAGCCCATTGAGAACCGCACCACCGATGCCCCGGCCGCGAGCCACAGGTTGGCGCCCTCCGCCAGCAAGCGCAAACCGCCCGCGGCGAAGCTGAACACACCCGCCACGAGGCCGCCGGCCATCAGGTCGGCCAGGCCGGTGCCCTGCTTCTTCGCGCCCGTTGCCGCATCCTGACCAGCGCTGCCCACGCGCAGGATCTCCGCGGCGGCGACGCCTTCCGGGTACGGCAGTTCGCTCTGCACCACCATCGCGTGGCGCAGCGGAATGCTGAACAGCACGCCGAGCATGCCGCCCGCCGCGCAGATCGACAGCGTCTGCCAGAACGGAAAGCCCTGCCAGTGGCCCAGCATTACCAGGCCCGGCAGCACGAAGATGATCGACGACAGGGTGCCCGCGGCCGAGGCCTGCGTCTGCACCATATTGTTTTCGAGGATATTGGCGCCCGGGAACAGGCGCAGTACCGCCATCGAGATGACGGCCGCCGGAATCGCCGAGGAGAAGGTCAGCCCGACCTTGAGACCCAGGTAGATATTGGAGGCGGTGAACACCACCGTGATCAGCGCCCCCAGGATGATGCCGCGCAGGGTCAGCTCAGGCAGGGAAATATCGTCGGCAACGCGGTCAGCACGCAGCATACGGGTTCCTTTCTTGCTGTTGTTATGTCGGCGCGATCACGGGCGCGCGGCCGCAGGGGCGCGGGTAAAGCTCGATTTGTCAGGCAGGCCGGGATTCTTCGCCCAGCCATTGGACCACCGGGATGGTAGCCGGCAGCAGCGGTTCCACCGTCACGGGTACCGTCTGCCACGAGAAAGCCTGGCCTTCGCGGCCGACCGGGTCGCCGCGCCAGGCCGTGACCTTGCAGAAATGCAGCCGCACGTAGGCGTGCGGGTAATCGTGTTCGAGCACGTGCCAGCGCACGCACTCGGTGATGTCCAGGCCCAGCTCCTCGTGCAGCTCGCGCGCGAGCGCGGCTTCCACGGTCTCGCCGGCTTCCAGCTTGCCGCCCGGAAACTCCCAGTAGCCCTCGTACGGCTTGCCGCCGGGGCGCTGTGCGAGCAGGAAGCGGCCGTCGGGCTGCACCAGCACGCCTACGGCCACTTCGGTCACCTTGCGCGGCACCGCATTGTCTTGCGCCTGCGTCATGCGCCCTCCACGTCCGCGATGAACGGCTTGCCGTGCTTGCCGCCCCAATCGCGCGCAAACTGCCACGCCACGCGGCCCGAACGCGAGCCGCGCTCAAGCGCCCACACCAGCGCATCGCCGCGCGCGGCGGCAATGTCCTCGTCGGTGCAGCCAAAGTGCTTCAGCCAATGGCCGACGATCGACAGGTACTCGTCCTGCTTCGGCGGGTAGAACGATAGCCACAGGCCAAAGCGCTCGGACAGCGAAATCTTTTCCTCGACCACTTCGCCGGGATGGATCTCGCCGTCGTCGGTGTGGCGGTAGCTCTCGTTGTCCTTCATGTACTCGGGCAGCAGGTGGCGGCGATTGGACGTCGCGTACACCAGCACATTGTCCGACTGCGCGGCCACCGAGCCGTCGAGCGCCGACTTGAGCGCCTTGTAGCCCGACTCGCCTTCCTCGAACGAGAGTCGTCGCAGAAATCACAAAGCGCTCGGGGCGCTGCGCAACCTGCTCGACGATATCGCCAAGGTCGCCGAGGTCGCTCTTGTCCACTTCCACCAGCCGCAGGCCGTCCTTGACGAAGGCATTGAGGCAAGCCTTGATCAGCGACGACTTGCCGGTGCCGCGCGCGCCGGTCAGCAGCACGTTGTTGGCCGGCAGCTTGTTCACGAACTGGCGCGTATTGCCGACGATGGCGTCCTTCTGGCGCTCGATGTTCTTAAGGTCGTCCAGGTGGATCGGCGGCAGCTGGCGCACCGGCTGCAGGTAGCCGATATTGCCGAACAGGCTTTGCCGCTTGCGCCAGCGGAACGCTACCGCCTCCTGCCAGTCCGCTTCCGTCAGTTGCGGCGGCAGCCACTGTTCGAGTCGGGAGAGGAAGTTGTCGAGGCGGGAGGCGAGGTCAGACATGGCAGTGGGGCAAGTGGCGCTTGAGGCAATGAGAATGAACTTGTACCGATTGTTTTAGCCCCCTCTCCCTCAGCGGGAGAGGGTTGGGGAGAGGGGTGGTTTATCCAGGCACCACGCATATTGAAGCGCCGGCCCTCTCCCCCCGGCCCCTCTTCCGCAAGCGGGAGAGGGGAGCAAACAAGCGGGGCTTAAGAACGGTAGTCGGCGTTGATCGACACGTAGTCGTGCGACAGGTCGCAGGTCCACACCGTGGCCTCGGCGTTGCCGCGGCCCAGCGCGATGCGCACGGTGATCTCGGCCTGCTTCATCACGCGCTGGCCGTCCTCTTCACGATAGTCGGGGTTGCGGCCACCGTCGCGCGCGACCCAGACGTCGTCGAGCCACAGGTTGACGCGGTCGACATCGAGGTCGTCCACGCCGGCGTAGCCGACCGCGGCCAGGATACGGCCCAGGTTGGGGTCCGAGGCGTAGAACGCGGTCTTCACCAGCGGCGAGTGGGCCACGGCATAAGCGATCTGGCGGCACTCGGCCACATCCTTGCCGCCTTCCACGCGGATGGCCATCAGCTTGGTGGCGCCTTCGCCGTCGCGCACGATCATCTGCGCGAGTTCCTGCGCCAGGCTCGTGACAGCCGCGCGCAGCGCTTCGAAGGCCGGGCCATCGGCGCGGTCGATGGCGGCGCCCGACTTGCCCGTGGCGATCAGCACGAACGAGTCGTTGGTCGACGTATCGCCGTCAATGGTGATGCTGTTGAACGAGTGGTCCGCCGCGTGCGACACAAGCGCCTGCAGCACCGGCTGGGCCACGGCCGCGTCGGTCGCGATGAAGCCGAGCATGGTCGCCATGTTCGGGCGGATCATGCCCGCGCCCTTGCTGATGCCGCTCAGCGTGACGGTCTTGCCGTCGATCTGCACCGTGCGCGACGCCGCCTTGGGCTGCGTGTCGGTGGTCATGATCGCTTCGGCGGCGGCCAGCCAGTTATCGGCCTTTGCATTGGCGATGGCCGGAGCCAGGCCGGCCAGCAGGCGGTCCATCGGCAACTGCTCGAGGATCACGCCGGTCGAGAACGGCAGCACCTGATTCGCAGCGATGCCGAGCTGGCCCGCGAGCGCGTCGCATGTCGCCCGCGCATTGGCCAGGCCGGTCTCGCCGGTACCGGCATTGGCGTTGCCGGTGTTGATCACCAGCGCGCGGATGCCCTGCCCGCCGGCCAGGTTCTCTCGGCAAACCTGCACCGGCGCGGCGCAGAAGCGGTTGCGCGTGAAGACGCCGGCCACGGTGCTGCCTTCAGCCACGCGCACCACGAGCACGTCCTTGCGGTTGGCCTTGCGGATGCCGGCCTCGGCCCAGCCGAGCTCGACGCCGGCAACGGGTTTCAGGTTTTCTGCCTGCGGCAGCGGAAGATTGACGGGCATATCGGCTCCTGTCCTGTTGTGCTGTGGTCCAGCTTTGTCTGTCTGTTCAGTCGTCAGACGAACATGCCCGCTTGGCGCGGGCATGTCGTTACCTCTTCGCCCCTTGCGCCGCAGCGGCAAGGGCAGTCGTGCATGGCGCGGCTGGCGCGGGGATCAGCTCAGCTTGCCGTGGCACTGCTTGAATTTCTTGCCCGAACCGCATGGGCAAGGATCGTTGCGTCCCACCTTGGGCATGCCGGCCAGCGCCATTTCGGCGGCCACCGCAGCACCCGTACGCGGCGACGGCACGTCCTCCACAGGCTCGCGGCCCTCGGCGAACTCGTCGTGCTTGTACTGGACGTTCTCCAGGTGCGACAGGCCTTCCTCGATCTGCTCCGAAGCCTGCTCCAGCTCTTCCGGCGACTGGATCTGGACGTTGAACGTCACGCGCGTGACTTCGTTCTTGATCACGTCGAGCAGGCGCGCGAACAGTTCGAACGACTCGCGCTTGTATTCCTGCTTCGGGTCCTTCTGCGCATAGCCGCGCAGGTGGATACCCTGGCGCAGGTGGTCCAGCGCGGCCAGGTGCTCGCGCCAGTGCGAGTCGATGCTCTGCAGCATGACCGAGCGCTCGAAGCCGGCAAAGGATTCGCGGCCCACCATTGCCACCTTGCCCTCGTAACGCTCCTCGGCCGCCTTCAGGATCATGTCGAGCAGCGCTTCGTCCTCGATGCTCTGCGCGCCCTCGATGGTCTTGGCCAGCGGCAGCTCCAGGCCCCAGTCCTCGCGCAGGCGCGTTTCCAGGCCGGCGATGTCCCACTGCTCTTCCATGGTGTCGGCCGCCACGTGCTCGCGGAACAGCTCGATCAGCACGCTCTCGCGCAGGTTCTTGACCATTTCACCGACGTCGTTCGCTTCGAGCACGTCGTTGCGCAGCTTGTAGATTTCCTTGCGCTGATCGTTGGCGACGTCGTCGTACTGCAGCAGTTGCTTGCGGATGTCGAAGTTGCGGCCTTCGACTTTGCGCTGCGCCGACTCGATCGAGCGCGTGACGATACCGGCTTCGATCGGCTCGCCTTCGGGCATCTTCAGGCGTTCCATGATGGAACGCACACGGCGCCGGCGAAGATACGCAGCAGCTGGTCGTCCAGCGACAGGTAGAAGCGCGACGAACCCGGATCGCCCTGGCGGCCGGCACGGCCGCGCAGCTGGTTGTCGATACGGCGCGATTCATGGCGCTCGGTGCCGACGATATGCAGGCCGCCGCGGCCTTGACCTGCTCGTGCAGCGACTGCCATTCGTCCTTGAGCTGCTGGATGCGCGCGGCCTTGTCGGCGTCGGACAGGTTCGGGTCGACCTCGATGAAGCCTGCCTGCTTCTCCACATTGCCGCCGAGCACGATGTCGGTACCGCGGCCCGCCATGTTGGTGGCGATGGTGATCATCTGCGGACGGCCGGCCTGGGCCACGATCTCGGCCTCGCGGGCGTGCTGCTTGGCGTTGAGCACCTGGTGCGGCAGCTTTTCCTTGCCGAGCAGGTCGGACAGGTATTCGGAGGTCTCGATCGAGGTCGTGCCGACCAGCACCGGCTGGCCACGCTCGTAGCAGTCGCGGATGTCGCGCACGACCGCGTCGTAGCGCTCCTTCGACGTCTTGTAGATCTGGTCCTGCAGGTCCTTGCGCTGGGCCGCGCGGTTGGTCGGGATCACCACCACTTCCAGGCCGTAGATCTCCTGGAATTCGTAGGCTTCCGTATCCGCCGTGCCGGTCATGCCGGCCAGCTTGGTGTACATGCGGAAGTAGTTCTGGAAGGTGATCGTCGCCAGCGTCTGGTTTTCCTGCTGGACGGTCACGCCTTCCTTGGCTTCCACGGCCTGGTGCAGGCCGTCGGACCAGCGGCGGCCCGTCATCAGGCGGCCGGTGAATTCGTCGACGATGACGACTTCGTCGTTCTGCACCACGTAGTGCTGGTCGCGATGGAACAGGCTCTGCGCGCGCAGGGCCGCGTACAGGTGGTGCATCAGCGTGATGTTCTGCGGCGCGTAGAGCGACTCGCCCTCGCCGATCAGGCCTTGCTGCGCCAGGATCTCTTCGGCCTTCTCGTGGCCGGCCTCGGTCAGGTAGACCTGGTGGCCCTTCTCGTCCACGTAGTAGTCACCCGGCTTCTCCACGCCCGTGCCGTCGGCCTTTTCCTCGCCGATCTGACGCTCGAGCAGCCTCGGGATGCCGTTCATGCGCTGGTAGAGGTCGGTGTGGTTCTCCGCCTGGCCCGAGATGATCAGCGGCGTGCGCGCCTCGTCGATCAGGATCGAGTCCACTTCATCGACGATCGCGTAGTTCAGCGGACGCTGCACGCGCTGCGACGGGTCGTAGACCATATTGTCGCGCAGGTAGTCGAAGCCGAACTCGTTGTTGGTGCCGTAAGTGATGTCGGCGTTGTACGCGGCCTGCTTCTCGTCATGCGCCATCTGCGACAGGTTCACACCCACCGACAGGCCCAGGAAGTTGTACAGGCGCCCCATCCACTCGGCATCGCGCTGGGCCAGGTAGTCGTTGACGGTCACCACGTGCACGCCCTTGCCGGTGATGGCATTGAGGTACACGGCCAGCGTCGCGGTCAGCGTCTTGCCTTCGCCGGTGCGCATTTCGGCGATCTTGTTGTCGTTGAGCACCATGCCGCCGATCATCTGGACGTCAAAGTGGCGCATCTTCATGACGCGCTTGCTGGCCTCGCGGCACACGGCAAAGGCCTCGGGCAGCAGCGCCTCGAGCGACTCGCCGCCGGCGTGGCGCTGCCGGAAGGTCTCGGTCATGCCGCGCAGCTCGTCGTCCGAAAGCTTCTCGAACTTGGGCTCGAGCGCGTTGATCTGCGCCACCGTGCGGAGGTATTGTTTGATCAGCCGTTCATTACGGCTGCCGAAGACTTTCTTGAGAAGGCCCGTGATCATCGAGTGCTTTCACCTGCGCGGTCCGGACCGCGACCCGCGTGCGGCGGCCCCAGCCGTGCCAGGCATGGATAGATTGGCGCAAAACGCCGAGTTTATCATGTGCCGGGGTCACGGCCGGGACTGGAGCGGCCGCATTGCCAAAGCCCGCGAGCCCCGGCGGGACGTTGATTTATTGGGAGATCGGGACGGAACGGGAAGGTTCAATCGCCGGACGTCGGATGTGCCATTCGGATTGCATGGCTTGCGTGGCAAGCATCCACATGGCGCGCAAATGCCTGTGCCGCCGCCGGGAGGAAGAGCCAGCTTGCTAGAATACATTGATGCGCCTGTTCACCCACTACGCCCTGCAGACACCCGCGGCCAAGCCTCTCAACGACTGGCTGGCCAAGGCCGGCCCGGTTTCCGCGCTGATGCAGACCGCGCGGGAGCTCGCGTCGCTGGAGGCGGAGGTGCTGTCGCTGCTGCCGCCGACCATGCGCAACGGCATTGCCGTTGCCGGGGTCAAGCGCGACGGCCGCGGACCGCAGCAGGAACAGGTACTGCTGTTGCTGGCCGCGCATGGCGCGGCGGCGGCGCGTGTGCGCCAGGTGGTACCGACCTTGCTGTCCCGCCTGCAGGAGCGGGGCTCGCAGGTTTCCGCGATCCGGGTACGGGTACAACCTGACGCGACGCGCCACAGCGACTGGGATACCGGTCCCGTGGCACGGCCGCGCACGAGCGGGCGGATGACCGCCGCCGGGCTTTCGAGCCTGGACGACCTCGCGCGCAGCCTGCCACCGTCACCGCTACAGGATGCATTGAAGACCCTGCTGTCGCATCACCGGTAGTGATCACGAAAGTAAAAACCGGCCTGAAGGCCGGTTTTACTTTCCAACGCTCGCCGCAATCAGGCAAACGCGGGCTGCACCTGCGGGAGGAACGCAGCGGGCGCGTCTTCCACACGGTCGAAAGTCACCATTCATAGGCTTCCTGGTCCGCCAGCAGCGCGCGCAGCAATTGGTTGTTCATGCCGTGGCCCGACTTGTGCGCGACATAGGCGCCGATCAGCGGATGACCGACCACGTACAGGTCACCAATTGCGTCCAGGATCTTGTGACGCACGAACTCGTCGCCATAGCGCAGTTCTTCGTTGTTGAGCATCCGATGCTCATCCAGCACGATCGCATTGTCCAGGCTGCCGCCGCGAGCCAGCCCCATCTCGCGCAGCGCTTCGACTTCATGTGCAAAGCCAAACGTGCGCGCCCGCGCGATTTCACGCACGTAGCTGGTATCGGCAAAATCGATCACGAAGTTCTGGCCGGTCTTGTCGACCGCCGGATGGCGGAAATCGATCGTGAACGACAGTTTGAAGCCAAAGAACGGCTCCAGGCGCGCAAGCTTGTCGCCCTCGCGCACTTCCACGGCTTTCTTCACGCGGATGAAACGCTTGGCGGCGTTCTGCTCTTCGATGCCCGCCGACTGCAGCAGAAACACGAACGATGCCGCGCTGCCGTCCATGATCGGGATCTCCTCGGCGTCGACGTCGACATAGAGGTTGTCGATACCAAGGCCGGCGCAGGCCGACATCAGGTGCTCAACGGTGGAAACGCGCGCACCATCCTTTTGCAGCACCGACGCCAGACGCGTGTCGCCGATGGCGCTAGCGGCCACGGGAATTTCGACGGCTTCGGGCAGGTCCACGCGGGTAAAGACAATACCGGTGTCAGCCGGTGCCGGCCGCAGGGTCAGCGTCACTTTGCGACCCGAGTGCAGACCGATGCCGACCGTCTTCACCAAGGACTTGATGGTGCGCTGTTTGAGCATGGCGGCCTCAGTAATTATTAAAACCTATCAGGTTTTTTATTCGATTAAGTGATTTTACCACTGCTAGGGAAATCCCGCTAAGACAGTTTGTTTCGGTGTGTTATCACATTCACATTGAGTGGCGTTTGAGGCACACAAAATTGCAAATTTGTATCAGCCGCGCAACGCCTCGAGCATCGCTTCCGCGCTGCTGACCTTGAATTCGCCCGGTGCCTCCACTTGCAGGTGAGTCACCACGCCGTCTTCCAGCACCATGGCGTAGCGCTTGGAGCGCACGCCCATGCCGCGCGCGGAAAGGTCCTGGTCCAGGCCCAGCGCACGGGTCCATTCTGCGCTTCCGTCGGCCATCATGCGCACCTTGTCCGCAGTGTGCTGTTCGCGGCCCCAGGCGCCCATCACGAATGCGTCGTTGACGGAGACGCACCAGACCTCATCCACACCGGCACCCCGCAGCGCCTGCGCTTCGGCCACGTAGCCGGGCACATGCTTGGCGGAGCAGGTCGGCGTGAACGCGCCGGGCAACGCAAAGACCACGATCTTGCGACCCTTGACGAGCTCGGCGACGCGGAAGGCATTGGGACCGAGCGAGCAGCCCTCGCTCTGCGTATCGAAGAATTCCTGCAGCGTGGCGTCCGGGACGCGTTGTCCGACAGCGATCATGGTGGGATTCCTATCCAAGGAGGGTGAAGCCTGCCGGCAATCATAGGCGCCTGGACCCGGTCGTCCAAGCCGAATGACATCCGGTGGCAATTCGAAACAGCTTGCTACAAAAAGTCCGCGCGCGCGCCTGCAAAGCGCGCCGCGCGGACGCGGCACATCCCGACCGGGAAGGGCGGGAAACCAGTCCGGGGAGGCGGCCAGCGGCCACCCGTCCCGGCGACAGGATGTGAACGGAGGCGGTTCAGCGCGGACGCGGCATCACCGGCAGCCCAGGCGATTCACACCGTCCATGCAAGGCACGCGCGGATAGGGAGCGCTGCGTGCTTCGCGACAAGGACATGCGATCCGTCAGGGACCGGCCCTGCAATGCTCGATCCGGCCGCCCCGGCTCAGTCTGCCTGCTTGCGCAGGAAGGCCGGGATATCGTACGTATCCACACCCTTTTCCTGCAGCGCCGCCACGTGGGCCGACGCCGATTCACGCGAGCTGCGCCACACGGCCGGGGTATCCAGGCCGCTGTAGTCTGGCGAGCTGTGGTGCGTGGCCGCGGCCGCCATGCCCGACATCATCTGCACCGGGATGTTGTCGGTGCCGGTCTTGAGCAGGGTCATCGGCTGCTGCTTCTTGGCCGAACGGCCCAGGCCCGTCGCCACCACCGTCACGCGCAGGGCATCGCCCATCGCATCGTCGTACACCGTACCGAAGATCACGGTTGCATCTTCCGCGGCGTAGCTGCGGATGGTGTTCATGACTTCCTTGGTTTCCGACAGCTTGAGCGAGCGGCTGGCAGTGATGTTGACCAGCACGCCGCGCGCGCCGGACAGGTCCACGCCTTCCAGCAGCGGGCTGGCGACTGCCTGCTCGGCGGCCAGGCGGGCGCGGTCCACGCCGGACACGGTAGCCGTGCCCATCATGGCCTTGCCCTGCTCGCCCATCACGGTCTTCACGTCTTCAAAGTCGACGTTCACCAGGCCGTCAACGTTGATGATTTCGGCAATGCCGGCCACCGCGTTGTGCAGCACGTCGTCGGCGCACTGGAAGCACTTGTCCATCTCGGCATCATCGCCCATGACTTCGAAGAGCTTCTCGTTGAGCACCACGATCAGCGAGTCGACCGAGCTTTCCAGCTCGCTCGAGCCGTGTTCGGCCACCTTGGCGCGGCGTGCGCCTTCGAAGTCGAACGGCTTGCTGACCACACCCACGGTCAGGATGCCCATTTCCTTGGCCACCTGCGCAACGATCGGTGCAGCACCCGTACCGGTGCCGCCGCCCATGCCGGCAGTGATGAAGACCATGTGCGCGCCGCGCAGGCGTCCGCGATCTGCTCGCGGGCCTGATCCGCGCAACCGCGGCCGACTTCCGGCTTGGCGCCAGCGCCCAGGCCCGTATTGCCGAGTTGCAGCACGCGCGAAGCGGTGGAACGCTTCAGGGCCTGCGCATCGGTGTTCATGCAAATGAACTCTACGCCCTGCACGCCGCGGCTGATCATGTGCTGCACGGCATTACCGCCCGCGCCGCCCACGCCCACCACTTTGATGATGGTGCCGTCCATCACTTCCGTTTCGATCATGTCAAAGTCCATCACTGCCTCCGAGAAAAATCAGTCCCCAGACGTTGCAGCCTCCCCGCCGCAACCGCTGGTTCCTGAACAAGAAACCGATTAAAAAAAATTGTTCACTTCACGCGCCATCCCTGCCCTGGTAGACACGAACGACAAAGACAGCGCGACGTTCCTTCCGTCAGACAAGCTTCACGTCAGAAGTTGCCGACAAACCATTCCTTCATGCGGCCCCACACCTGCTTGACCGAGCCGCTCTGCACCGCAACCTTTCGTCCACGCATGCGCTGCACGCGACCTTCGAGCAGCAGCCCCATCACCGTGGCATAGCGCGGGCTCTTCACCACCTCGTGCAGGTTGCCGCGGTACTCGGGCACGCCGACACGAACCGGCTTCAGGAAGATGTCCTCGCCAAGCTCCACCATGCCGGGCATCATCGCCGTGCCGCCCGTGATCACCACGCCGGACGACAGCAGCTCCTCATA
This sequence comes from Cupriavidus sp. UYMMa02A, assembly GCA_001725945.1. Lineage (GTDB taxonomy): Bacteria > Pseudomonadota > Gammaproteobacteria > Burkholderiales > Burkholderiaceae > Cupriavidus. The sequence continues at coordinate 23,973 of LRMT01000073.1, forward strand.
GCCCGATTCGCGCACCACCTGGTGCACGAGCGAAAACAGTTCCTCGATGCGCGGCTCGATCACCGCCGCCAGCGCCTGGCGCGACAGCGTGCGCGTGCCGCGGTCGCCCACGCCGGGCACCTCGATCATGTCCTCCGGATCGGCAATGGCCTGCTTGGCGATGCCGTACTGCACCTTGATGTCCTCGGCATCGGGCGTCGGCGTGCGCAGCGCCATGGCGATGTCGTTGGTGATCTGGTCTCCGGCAATGGGGATCACGGCCGTATGGCGGATCGCGCCTTCGCTGAAAATGGCGATGTCCGTGGTGCCGCCGCCGATATCGACCAGCACCACGCCCAGTTCCTTCTCGTCCTCGGTCAGCACCGCCAGGCTCGAGGCCAGCGGCTGCAGGATCAGGTCGTGCACTTCCAGGCCGCAGCGGCGCACGCATTTGACGATGTTCTGCGCCGCACTGACCGCGCCGGTGACGATATGCACCTTCACTTCGAGCCGGATGCCGCTCATGCCGATCGGCTCGCGCACGTCTTCCTGGCCGTCGATGATGAATTCCTGCGTCAGGATGTGCAGGATTTGCTGGTCGGTCGGGATATTGACCGCCTTGGCCGTCTCGATCACGCGCGCCACGTCGGTCTGCGTGACCTCCTTGTCCTTGATCGCCACCATGCCGCTGGAATTGAAGCTGCGGATATGGCTGCCGGCAATGCCGGTGAACACTTCGGCAATCTTGCAGTCGGCCATCAGTTCGGCCTCTTCAAGCGCCTTCTGGATCGACTGCACGGTGGCCTCGATATTGACCACGACCCTTTCTTCAGACCCTTGGACTCCGACTGGCCCATCCCGATCACCTCATAGCTGCCGTCGGGGCGCAGTTCCGCCACCACGGCCGCCACCTTCGAGGTGCCGATATCGAGACCGACCAACAGGTCCTTGTATTCCTTGCTCATCGGGTTTTCTCCGCGTTCTTGCTCTTCAGTCGCGTCGGATTGTTGTTGGAAGTACCAGTTGCTGTTGTTCCCGTGCCTGCCGCCTTGGCCTTCGCGGCCGCCGCAGCCTGCGCGTCGGTCAGGAAGCGGGCGTTGGCCGTGCGGATCGCGAACCGTTCGGGTAGCGCAGGTCCGCGTAGTCGATCTGCTTGCCCCACTGCTCGGTGACCTGGGGCCACGCGGCGACGAAGCGCTTCACGCGCTGCTCCATCGCCGCGCGTTCCTCGTCGTTCTGCTCGCGGCCAAGCTCGACCACCATGCCGTTGGAAAGCTTCGTGCGCCAGGCATAGCGCCCGGACAGCGCCACCGACAGCGGCTCGGCCTTGAGCGGCTTGAACCACTCGCGCATGACCTCGAGCTTCTCGATCACGTCGCCTTCGCTGTCGGGCGGGCCATCCAGTGCAAGCAGCTGGGCGTCTTCCTCGGCCTCGGCGGTGTTGGCAACGAACACTTCGCCATAGGTATTGATCAGCCTGCCGCTATCGGCGTTGCCCCAGGTTCCCAGCGCCTCGTGTTCCTCGACTTCCACGGCCAGCCCGTTCGGCCATTCGCGCCGCACGCTCGCGCGCCGCACCCAGGGCACGGACTCGAACACCTGCGCGCGGCGTTCAGGTCCAGCGTGAAGAAGTTGCCGGTCAGCTTGCCCACCGCATTGGCCCGCACGCTCGGCGCGTTGACGTGGCGCAGCGCGCCGCCGTCCATCGGGCCCACGACGACATGGGTGATCGCAAACACCGGCCGCTGCGCCAGCCACAGCAAACCGGCCGCGAGCGCCATCAGCGCCACCAGCGCGTAGAGCGCGGAGGCGATCAGGTTGAGCAGGCGAGCGTTATGCCACATGGTGCAGGGTCGTCCGGTTCAGTCTTGCCAGGGTTATTCGGGTTTCCAGTGTTCGTTCGGATGCAGGTCCAGCGTCGCGGCGGCCACCACCTGCATGACGAAGTCCTCATAGCTGATGCCGGCCGCGCGCGCGGCCATCGGCACGAGCGAATGGCCGGTCATGCCCGGAGAGGTATTCATTTCAAGCAGGAAAGGCTTGCCATCGGCGCGCAGCATCACGTCCGCGCGCGCCCAGCCACGGCAGCCCAGCACGCGGTAGGCCTGCACCGCCAGTTGCTGCACTTCGCGCTCGACTTCGGCGCTCAAGCCTGACGGACACAGATATTGGGTATCGTCAGTAAAGTACTTATTTTGATAGTCGTAGTTGGAATCCGGCGCAACAATGCGGATCACAGGCAGCGCTTCGGCCGTGGCGCCCTCCCCAACGATGGGGCAGGTCAGCTCGGCACCGTCTACAAACGTCTCGGCGATGACGTCGTTATCGAGCGCCGCGGCCTTCTCGAGGCTTCGCGCATCTGCGACGCGTCGGTGACCTTGCTCAGGCCGATCGACGAGCCTTCGCGCGCCGGCTTGACGATCAGCGGCAGGCCCAGGTCGGCCACCACCGCGTCGAAATCCGTATCGGCTTGCAGCATGGCAAAGCGCGGCGTGGACAGGTCATGTGTCATCCACAGGCGCTTGGTGGCCTGCTTGTCCATGGCCAGCGCCGAGGCCAGCACGCCGCTGCCGGTGTAAGGCACGCCGAGCTGCTCGAGCAGGCCCTGCATGGTGCCGTCCTCGCCGTAGCGGCCGTGCAGCGCGATGAAGACGCGGTCAAAGCCGGCCGCGGCCAGTTCGGCCACGCCCTGCTTGCCCGGATCGAAGGCATGCGCATCCACGCCGCGCGACAGCAGCGCGGCCAGCACGCCGTTACCCGACAGCAGCGAGATCTCGCGCTCGGCCGAACGGCCGCCAAACAGCACGCCGACCTTGCCCAGCGATTTCGGGTCGATCTTGGGATTGGCGACGAAGCTCATGCCGCACCTCCCGCCTGCAGCGGCTGCCGGTGCGAGACCACCTGTCCCGGCACCGCGCCGATCGAGCCGGCTCCCATGGTCACGACCACATCGCCAGGCCGGGCGGCATTCATGATGGCCTGCGGCATCTCTTCCATCTGCTCCACGAAGACAGGTTCGACCTTGGCCGCCACACGCAGGGCCCGGGTCAGCGCGCGGCCATCGGCCGCGACGATCGGCGCTTCGCCGGCGGCATAGACCTCGGCCAGCAACAGTGCGTCAACGGTGCCGAGCACCTTGACGAAATCCTCGAAACAATCGCGCGTACGCGTGAACCGGTGCGGCTGGAACGCCAGCACCAGGCGGCGGCCCGGGAACGCACCGCGTGCGGCGGCCAGCGTTGCCGCCATCTCCACCGGGTGGTGGCCGTAGTCGTCGACCAGCGTGAAGGTGCCGGTGCCGTCCGCCGTGGCCACTTCGCCGTAGCGCTGAAAGCGGCGTCCGACGCCGTGGAACTCGCGCAGCGCCTTGACGATGGCGGCGTCGGGCACTTCGAGCTCGGTCGCGATGGCGATCGCCGCCAGTGCGTTCTGCACGTTGTGCAGGCCCGGCAGGTTCAGCACGATCTCCAGCGGCGGCTCGACATGGCCATTGAGCTGACGTTGCACGGTGAAGTGCATCTGGCCGTCGACCGCGCGCGCGTCCACGGCGCGAATCTGCGCATCCTCGGCAAAGCCGTAGCGCACCACCGGCTTGGACACGAAGGGCAGGATCTCGCGCACGTTGGGATCATCCACGCACAGCACGGCGATGCCGTAGAACGGCAGGCGCTGCGTGAATTCGATGAACGCCTGCTTGAGCCGGGCAAAGTCGTGCCCGTAGGTGTCCATGTGGTCGGCATCGATGTTCGTGATGACTTCGATGACCGGGAACAGGTTGAGGAACGAGGCGTCGGATTCGTCCGCCTCGGCCACGATGAAGTCGCCCGTGCCCAGGCGCGCATTGGCGCCGGCCGAGTTCAGGCGGCCGCCGATCACGAAGGTCGGGTCGAGCCCCCCTTCGGCCAGCACCGAAGCCACCAGGCTCGTGGTGGTGGTCTTGCCGTGCGTGCCGGCAATGGCCACGCCCTGCTTCAGGCGCATCAGTTCGGCCAGCATGACGGCGCGCGGCACCACCGGGATGCGCTTGCTGCGGGCAGCCAGCACTTCGGGGTTGTCACCGCTCACGGCGGTCGAAACCACCACGGCGTTGCGCCCGTGATATTGGCCGCGTCATGCCCGTGCATGACCGTGGCGCCCAGCGAGGCCAGGCGCCGTGTCGCGGCGTTGTTGCCCACATCGGAACCCGAGACCTTGTAGCCCAGGTTCAGCAGGACCTCCGCGATGCCGCTCATGCCGCGCCGCCGATGCCTACGAAGTGGATGTTTTTGACGATATGCTTCATTGAGTCACTACATGTATTGGGCTTCAGTCCCTGGCCATCTGGCTGCACACCTCGGCTACGCGCCGGGTCGCCTCAGGCTTGGCCAGTCCGCGCGCCATGCGCGCCATGTCCTTCAGTTGCGGCCGGTTCAGGCCGGCGATGGTCTTCGCCAGCCCGTCCGCCGTCAGTTCTTTTTGCTGCACCAGCAGGGCTGCGCCCTGCTTCGACAGGAATTCCGCATTGGTCGTCTGGTGATCGTCCACTGCGTGCGGGAACGGCACGAACAGCGCGGCCACGCCAGCAGCCGCCACTTCCGAAACCGTCATTGCGCCTGCGCGGCAGATCACCAGGTCGCGTCGGCATAGGCCTTCGCCATGTCATCGATAAAGGGCAAGGTCTGTGCAGACACCTGAGCGGCGGCATAGTTCGCACGAAGTGTGTCGATCTGCTTTGCGCCGGCCTGGTGGATAACCATCGGACGCTGCGCGTCGGGCAGCATGGCGATGGCCTTCGGCACGACTTCGTTGAGCGCCGCGGCGCCAGGCTGCCGCCGACCACCAGTATGTTCAGCGGGCCGCTGCGCTGGTCGTAGCGCGCCTCGGGCTGCGCCATCTGCGCGAGTTCTTCGCGCACCGGATTGCCGGTCCACTCGCTGCCGGGCAGCGTGTCCGGGAATGCGCACAGCACGCGGTCCGCCACCTTGGCCAGCACCTTGTTGGCCAGTCCTGCGATGGAGTTCTGCTCGTGCAGCACCAGCGGCCGTCCGATCAGCGAGGCCATCATGCCCGCCGGGAACGTGATATAGCCGCCCATGCCCAGCACTACGCTCGGACGCACGCGGCGCAGCGCGCCGAGGCTCTGCCAGAACGCGCGCAGCAGGTTCAGCGGCAGCAGGAACTTGGTTACCAGCCCCTTGCCACGGAGCCCGCCGAACTGGATGAACTCCATCGGGATGTCGTGCTTCGGCACCAGCGTGGCCTCCATGCCGGTGCGATTGCCTAGCCAGACCACCTTCCAGCCCTGCTCGCGCAGCGCGTGCGCGACCGCCAGCCCCGGGAACACGTGTCCCCCGGTGCCGCCGGCCATGACGAGCAGGGTGCGCGGCTGCGTCATACCTTGCCCCCGCGCATCATGACCCGGTTTTCATAGTCGATCCGCAGAAGAATCGCGAGAGCCACGCAGTTCATCAGGATCCCCGAGCCGCCATAGCTGACCAGCGGCAGCGTCAGCCCCTTGGTCGGCAGCAGGCCCAGGTTCACGCCCATATTGATGAAGGTCTGCCAGCCGACCCACACGCCGATGCCCTTGGCCACGAGGCCGGCAAACGTGCGATCGAGCTGCAGCGCGGTGCGACCGATATTGAACGAGCGGCGCACCAGCCAGTAGAACAGGATGATCACGACCAGCACGCCCACATAGCCGAATTCCTCGCCAATCACGGCGAGGATGAAGTCGGTGTGCGCTTCGGGCAGGTAGTGCAGCTTCTCGATGCTGCCGCCCAGTCCCACGCCGGTCCATTCGCCACGCCCGAAGGCAATCAGCGAGTGCGTAAGCTGGTAGGCCTTGCCAAGCGCGTTGCTCTCTTCCCACGGATTCAGGTACGCGAAGATCCGTTCGCGCCGCCACGGCGATGCGGTGATCAGCAGCGCGAACGCGCCGACCGCCACGCGACCAGCCCCGCGAACAGCTTGCCGTTGATGCCGCCGAGAAACAGGATGCCCATGGCCACGGCGGCGATCACGAGGAACGCGCCCATGTCGGGTTCGAGCAGCAGCAGCATGCCGACCACCACCACGGCCACGCCCATCGGCAGGAAGCCCTTGGCCACGGTCTGCATCCACTCCTGCTTGCGTACGGTGTAGTTGGCGGCGTACAGCACCACCGCGAGCTTCATCAGCTCCGACGGCTGGAAGTTCATGATGCCGAGCGGAATCCACCGGCGCGCGCCATTCACGCCCTTGCCGATAAACGGCACCAGCACGATCACCAGCAGCAACAGCGCCAAGATGAACAGCTTGGGTGCGTAACGGTCCCAAACCTTGACCGGGATCTGGAACGCCGCCAGCCCGACCGACAGCCCGATCAGCAGGGCGAACGCGTGCCGGACGAGGAAGTGGCTTTCACGATAATTGGCGTAGCGCGGCGAATCCGGCAGCGCGATTGAGGCCGAGTAGACCATCACCAGGCCGAGCGCGAGCAGCACGATCGCCACCCACAGCAGGGGCTGGTCGTACTCCATCATGCGCGAGCGGGTCGGCTTGACGCCGGATACCGCATCGCGCAGGCCACCCCAGGCGTTGCCGATGGTGGCGCCGATGAAACCGCTGCGCTTGACCTGCGAGTCACTCATGGCATGATCCCCCGCGACAGGGCCAGTTCTTCCACCGCCGAGCGGAACACTTCGGCGCGGTGCACGTAGTTACGGAACATGTCCAGGCTGGCGCAGGCCGGCGACAGCAGCACGACGTCTCCGCTCTCGGCCAGTTCCGCCGCCTTGGTCACGGCTTCTTCGAGCGTGGCAGCGTCGACCAGCGACGCGCGCTGCCCTGCAGCGCATCGCGCAGCTCGCCCGCGCACGGCCGATCAGCACGACCGCCCGCGCGTACTGCGCCACTGGCGCGGCCAGCGGCGAGAAATCCTGCCCCTTGCCTTCGCCGCCGGCGATCAGCACGACGCGCTTGTCCAGGCCCGACAGCGCGGCCACCGTGGCGCCCACGTTGGTGCCCTTGCTGTCATCGAAATACTCGACGTCGTCGATGGTGGCGACCCACTCCACGCGGTGCGGCTCGCCACGGTATTCGCGCAGGCCATGCAGCACCGCGTTGAGCGGCAGGTCGATGGCACGGCACAGGGCGAGCGCCGCCATGGCGTTGGTCGCGTTATGCATGCCGCGGATATGCAGCGCGTCGGCCGGCATCAGGCGCTTGTGCCGCACCGGCACGGCTTCCTGCGGGGCGGCATCGGCCTTGCGGCGGCGCGGCTTGCCCTCCCCTTCCGCTTCCGTGTCGGGTTCGGCCAGCACCAGCCAGGGCATGCCGCCCTCGCGCAGCACGCCGTAGCTGCCGGGCTGCTCGGGCAGGTCGGTGCCGAACGTCACCGGCGCGGTGCCCGGTCGGGCCATGTCCATGGTCAGGCGGTCATTGCGGTTCAGTACCTGTACGCATGCCGTACCGGCCGGGCCGAAGATGCGCGCCTTGGACGCGGCATAGGATTCCATCGAGCCATGCCAGTCGAGGTGATCCTGCGTGACGTTGAGCACCGTTGCCGCATGCGGCGCCAGCGTGTGGGTGGTTTCGAGCTGGAAGCTCGACAGCTCCAGCACCCAGACAGCGGGCAACGTGGCCGAGGCGATGCAGGCCGACAGCTTGTCCAGCGCCGACGGGCTGATATTGCCGGCCACCGCGACGCTCTTGCCGGCGCGCTCGACCAGCCGGCCAGTCAGCGCCGTGGTGGTGGTCTTGCCGTTGGTACCGGTGATCGCCAGCACCTTCGGCGCATAGCCGGACTCGGCCTGCAGATGCGCGAGCGCGCGCGCGAACAGTTCGATCTCGCCCCACACCGGGATGCCGCGCTGGCGTGCCGCGGCGAGCAGCGCGCCGGTGTCGGCCTCCAGCGGCGACAGGCCCGGGCTGATCGCCACCAGGCCGATGCCGTCGAGCAGGCTTTCGGCGAACGGGCCGCCCACGAACTCGGCCGACGTCAGTTCGGCCTGCAGGAAGACAAGGTTGGCGGGGGCTCGCGCGTGTCGGCCACGCGCACGGCGCAGCCATTCAGGCCACACCAGCGCGCCATGGCCAGCCCCGATTCGCCGAGGCCCAGTACCAGCACATGAGGTTTTTGCAGCTCGCCAAACACTTCGTATTCCTGCCTTTTGAGTTCAGTAATCCTGTTGTCTATATAAAAGCGCCGAAATCAGCGCAGCTTCAGCGTCGACAGCCCGATCAGCACCAGCAGCATGGTGATGATCCAGAAGCGCACGGTGACCTGCGTTTCCTTCCAGCCGCTCAGCTCGAAATGGTGGTGCAGCGGCGCCATGCGGAAGAGCCGCCGCCCTTCGCCATAACGCCGCTTGGTGATCTTGAACCACGTGACCTGCAGCATCACCGACAGCGTTTCGACCACGAAGATGCCGCCCATCACGAACAGCACGATCTCCTGGCGCACGATCACGGCCACGGTGCCGAGCGCGCCGCCAAGCGCCAGTGCGCCCACATCGCCCATGAACACCTGCGCCGGGTGCGCGTTGAACCAGAGGAAGGCCAGGCCTGCGCCCGCCATCGCCGAGCAGAAGATCAGCAACTCGCCCGCGCCGGGAATGTGCGGGAACAGCAGGTACTTGCTGTAGACCGAGCTGCCCATCACGTAGGCGAACACGCCCAGCCCGCTGCCGACCAGCACCACGGGCATGATCACCAGCCGTCCAGGCCGTCGGTCAGGTTCACCGCGTTGCTGGAGCCGACGATCACCAGGTAGGTCAGCACGATGAAGCCGGCCACGCCGAGCGGATAGCTGACTTCCTTGAAGAAGGGCACGATCAGGTTGGACTTGTACGGCATGTCCAGCGACAGCCCGCCCTCGACCCAGCTCAGGAACAAGTCCCAGACCCGCACATTGCTGCTCTCGGACACCGAGAACGCCAGATAGACCGCCGCGACCAGGCCGATCAGCGTCTGCCAGAAAAACTTCTCGCGGCTCGACATGCCGCGCGGGTCGCGATAGACCACCTTGCGGTAATCATCGACCCAGCCGATGGCGCCGTAGCCAAGCGTAACCAGCATCACCACCCAGATAAAGCGGTTGCCCCAGTCGCACCACAGCACCGTGGAGATGGCGATCGAGACGAGCACCAGCACGCCGCCCATGGTCGGCGTGCCGGACTTGACCAGATGGGTCTGCGGGCCGATGGTGCGCACGGCCTGGCCGACCTTCAGTTCGGTCAGCTTGCGGATGACCCACGGACCGGCTGCGAGGCCGATCACGAGCGCGGTGAGGTTGGCCATCACCGCGCGGAAGGTCAGGTAGTTGACGACCCGTAGGAAGCTGAAATCGTTTTGCAGCCACTGGGCCAGAGCCAATAACATCGTGTGTACTTATCTAGTGGGCGGAAGTGTCTGCGACCAGCGCATCCACGATCCGTTCCATGCGCATGAAGCGCGATCCCTTCACCAGCACGGCGCCAGCCTGGCCACCATGCCCCCTGCGTCTTCCTCCAGCGCCCGCGCGAGATCCTCCGCCCGGCCGAAATGCCTGCCCTGCGCACCGAATGCCTGCACGGCGTGCGTGGCCAGTTCGCCCGTCGCCCACAACGCCTCGATGCCGCGCGCCTGCGCATAGGCGCCGATCTCCACATGGAAGGCCGGCCCCTGGTCGCCCACCTCGCCCATGTCGCCGAGCACCAGCAGGCGCGGCGCGGCAAACCCGGCCAGCACGTCGATCGCGGCGCGCATGGAATCGGGGTTGGCGTTGTAGGTGTCGTCGATCACCACGGTGCCGCCCGGCGTGTGCTTGACCTGCAGCCGGCCCTTGACCGCCTTGAATGCGGCCAGGCCTTCCTGGATGGCCGGCACGTGCACGCGGGCAGCCAGCGCGCACGCGGTAGCCGCGAGCGCGTTGCGGACGTTGTGCGTGCCGAGCAGGCCGAGATGAACCTCGAAGGCATGGCCCGGCGCGCGAATCTGCATCACCTGCACGCCATCGACCAGCGCCACCGTGGCATGCACGTCCGCATCGGGCGTGGTGCCAAAGCTCAGCACGCTGCGCTCGCCGGCCGCCGCGCGCCAGATGGCGGCATGCTGGCCGCCGCTTTCCTCGTCGAGCGGGAATACGGCCACGCCATCGGCAGGCAATGCGGCGATGGCCGCTGCGTGCTCGTGGGCCACTGCTTCCACGCTGACCATGAATTCCTGGTGCTCGCGCTGGGCGTTGGTGATGACCGCCACGGTCGGCTGGGCAATGCCTGCCAGATAGACCGTCTCGCCCGGATGGTTCATGCCGAGTTCAAGCACCGCAAGCCGGTGCGCCGCGCGCAGGCGCAGCACCGTCAGCGGCAGGCCGATGTCGTTGTTCAGGTTGCCGCCGGTTGCCAGGCGCTGGTCTTCACCCACCGCCGTGGCGAAGATCGCCGCGATCATTTCCTTGACGGTGGTCTTGCCATTGCTGCCCGTGACCGCTACCGCCGGCAGCGTGAACTGGCGGCGCCAGCCGGCCCCGAGCTCGCCAAGCGCAACGCGGGTATCCGGCGCAACGATGGCCGGCACGGCGGCATCGACTTCGCGGCTCACCAGCACGGCTGCGGCGCCGCGCGCCACCACGTCGGCAATGAAATCATGCGCATCGAAGCGCTCGCCCTGGAGCGCGACGAACAGGTCGCCCGGCTCGACCGTGCGGCTGTCCGTATGCACGCGGGCAAACCCCCGGGTGCCGTCGCCCAAGACACGCGCGCCGGCAATCCAGCCGGCGGCTTCCTGCAAATTCGTCATCATGGAATCGCTCATGCCGATACCCCCCGCGCGGCGAGGGCCAGGCGTACATGCTCGCGGTCCGAGAACGGCCGCTTGCGGCCATGGATTTCCTGCGTGGCCTCATGGCCCTTGCCGGCCACCAGCACCACATCGGCACCGGCCGCGTGTTTGATGGCATAGAGGATCGCGGCGGCGCGGTCCTCGATCTGGCGACCCCGCGCGCGGTCGGCCATGCCATCGGCAATGGCATCGAGGATGTCCTGCGGATCCTCGCTGCGCGGGTTGTCGCTGGTCAGCACGACCTCGTCGGCAAGGCGCTCGGCCACGCCGCCCATCAGCGGGCGCTTGATCGGATCGCGGTCGCCGCCGCAGCCGAACACACACCAGAGGCGGCCATTGCGCGCCTGCGCGACCGGACGCAGCGCTTCGAGCGTCTTCTCGAGCGCGTCGGGCGTGTGCGCGTAGTCGACCACGGCCAGTGGACCGTCCTGGCCCGCGTGCGCACCGAACAGCTCCATGCGGCCTTCCACGGGCGCGAGCGCGCGCAGCGCGGCCAGCGCAGCGTTCCACGCGACACCATTGGCCAGCGCCGCGCCGAGCACCGCGAGCAGGTTGCTGACGTTGAACGCGCCGATCAACGGCGTGGCGACGTCGGCGCTGCCGAAGCTGCCATCGATATGGAATGCGGTCCCGGTCGCCGTCGCGCGCACCCCGGTAGCGCGCAGCCATTGCCCGCGCGCGCCGCTGACCGACGCACGCGCCGGACCGTCGATGCCGTACTCGATCACATGCGGCGCCTGGATGGCCGCGCCGTTGGACGCCAGCAGGCGCCGCCCCATCGCGTCGTCGCGGTTGACCACGGCGGTGCGAAGGCCGTCCCAGCGGAACAGGCGCGCCTTGGCGGCCTCGTACTCGGCATGGTGCATGGTAGTCGAGGTGGTCCTGCGTCAGGTTGGTCAGCACCGCGACCGAGAAATGCGTACCCGCCACGCGCTCCTGTTCGAGGCCGTGGGAGGACACTTCCATCGCCACCGCGCGCGCGCCGGCATCATGCAGGTTGGCCAGGCTGGCCTGCAGTTGCACGGCATCGGGCGTGGTGAAGCCGGTCGGCTGGAGCGCATCGGGGAAGCCGGTGCCGAGCGTGCCGATGGTCGCGCACGGCGTGCCGGCGGCCTGCAGCAGGCGCGCGAGCCACTGGCTGCACGAGGTCTTGCCATTGGTACCGGTGATGCCGGTCACCGCCATCCCGCGCGCCGGATTGCCGTACCAGCCGGCGGCGATCGGGCCGGCGAGCTGGTGCAGGCTGTTCAGCGCGAGGTGCGGCACGGCATCGCCGAAGGTCCAGTCGAACCCGTCGGCTTCATAGAGGATGGCGCCGGCACCGGCGGCAATGGCCTGCGCGATATGCGGGCGGCCGTCGGTGGACAGACGTTCGTTGCCCAGCACGTAAGCCAGGAAGACATCGCCGCGCGCCAGGCGGCGCGTGTCGCCGGTCAGCTGGGCACTGGCCGGCACCTTGGTACGCAGCCAGGCCAGCGCGTCGCTGGCCTGTGCGGTGACTTCGAGCGGGAGCAGCGGCTTGGCCGTCATTGCGTCGAGCTCCACGGTTCGCTTTCCTGCACCTTGTCGCTGACCACGAGCTGGCGGATCGGCGAATCGGGCTGGACATTCAATGCGCGCAGCGTGCCGCCGGTGATGGCGGCAAAGACCGGGCCGGCCACGGCGCCGCCGTAGTGGCTGCCGGCGGTCGGCTCGTCCACGCTGACGGCCACGATCACGCGCGGATTCGACATCGGCGCCAGGCCGATGAACGACGCGCGGTACTTGCTGCGGTTGTAGCCGCGGCCTTCATGCTTGTACGCGGTGCCGGTCTTGCCGCCGACGCGGTAGCCCATCACCTGCGCTTCCGGCGCGGTGCCGCCCGGCGCGGTCACGGTTTCGAGCATGGCGCGCACGTCGCGGGCCACCTGCGGCGACAGGATGCGCTCGCCGGTGGCGGGGCCATTGGTGCGGAACATCGACACCGGGATGATCTCGCCGTCATGCGCGAAGATCGTGTACGCATGCGCCATCTGGAACAGCGACACCGACAGGCCGTAGCCATACGACATGGTGGCCTGCTCGATCGGGCGCCAGCTCTTGTACGGGCGCACGCGCCCGGCCACGGCGCCGGGGAAGCCGATCTTGGGCGCCTGGCCAAGGCCGACGCTCGTGAACATGTCCCACATTTCCTGCGGCTTCATCATCATCGCGATCTTGGTCGTGCCGATATTGCTCGACTTCTGGATCACGCCGCCCACGGTCAGCGCACCGTAGTTGTGGGTGTCGGTGATGGTGGCGCCTTCGAAGTTGTACTTGCCGGTGGTGATGACGACCGTTGACGGCGTCACGCGCTTGAGCTGCAACGCGAGGCCGATGGAGATCGGCTTCATCATCGAACCCGGTTCGAAGGTGTCGGTCAGCACGCGATTGCGCAACTGCTCGCCCGACAGGCGGCTGCGGTCGTTCGGGTTGTAGGTCGGCCAGTTGGCCAGTGCCAGCACTTCGCCGGTCTGGGCGTCGAGCACCACCGCGCTGGCCGCCTTGGCCTTGCTGCGCTCGACCACGGCCTTCAACTCGTTGTAGGCCAGGTACTGGATCTTGGCGTCGATCGACAGCTGCATGTCCGCGCCGTCGCGCGGCGTCTTGATGATGCCGACGTCCTCGACCACGCGGCCCAGGCGGTCCTTGATCACCTGGCGCGCACCGGCGCGCCCGGCCAGGCCGGCCTCGCGGGCGAGCTCCACGCCTTCCTGGCCGCGGTCCTCGACGTTGGTGAAGCCGACGATGTGCGCCATCGCCTCGCCTTCCGGGTAGAAGCGCTTGTATTCGCGGGTCTGGTGGACACCCTCGATCTTGAGCGCCGCGATCTTCTCCGCCACGTCCGGCTGGACCTGGCGCTTCAGGTAGACAAAGCTCTTGTCTTCCGACAGCTTGCGGCCCAGGTCCTTCTCGGACATGTCGAGCAGCTTCGCGAGCTGGCGGATCTTGGCGGCCTCGACCTGGTTGGGCACGTCTTCGGGCACGGCCCAGATCGCCTTGACCGGCAGGCTGGTGGCGAGCACCAGGCCGTTGCGGTCCAGGATCTTGCCGCGCGTCGCCGGCAGCTCGAGCGTACGCTGGAAGCGCTTCTTGCCTTCCGCCTCATAGAACTGGTTGCCAGGCCCCTGGATCCACAGCGCACGCACGGCCAGCGCCACGAACGCCGCGAACATCAGGAACACCACGAACTTGGAACGCCACATCGGCAGGCGCAGGCCCAGCACGGGGCTGGCCGAGAACTGCCCGGTGCGCGGACGCGAGTTGTTCGGGCGATTGCGCGAGGCGGCGCCGCTGCGTGCCATGGTCATGGACGTTCCTCCCCGGCAGGGCGGCGGGGGCGGAGGCGCCGGCCGCGGGCGCCGCTGCCGCCTGCGGCAGCACGATGCCCGGCAGGTATTGGGTTCTGCCCGCCATGACGGGTGCCATGCGCAGTTGCGTGCGCGCCGCTTCGGCAATGCGCGCGCTCTTGCCGAGCGCGCTTTGCTGGTACTGCAGCCGCGACCAGTCGACGTCGAGCTGCTTTTCCTCGGACTGCGCACGTTCCAGCGCGACGAACAGCGTGCGCGCCTGGTGCTGTGCGCTGACCAGCGAGAGCGCCAGAGATCAGCGCGGCGAGCAGGAAGAAGGTCAGTCGGTTCATGACGGCGCGCCCCCCGGACCGGTGCGGCCGGCGCCAGCTTTTCCGGCCGCGCGCATCACGGCCGAGCGCGCGCGCGGCGGGTTGTCGGCAATCTCCTGGGCGCCAGGCTTGACGCGGCCCAGCAGGCGCAGCGTGGGCTGCGGCAGGTCGGCCGCGCGCAGCGGCGCGCGGCGCAGTGCGGGATCGGCATCTTGCTGGGGACGGGCGTGCGCCGCCATGAACCGCTTGACGATGCGGTCCTCCAGCGAATGGAAGCTGATCACCACGAGGCGGCCCCCTACCTGCAGCAGTTCATAGGCAGCCTTCAGCCCTCTTTCGAGGTCCTCAAGCTCTTGATTGACGTGAATCCGTAGAGCCTGAAAGGTGCGGGTCGCAGGGTCCTGACCCTTCTCGCGTGTTTTGACGGCTTTCGCCACGAGCGCGGCAAGGTCGGCAGTAGTGGCGAGAGGTCCGCCATCGCCGGGTTCGCGCCGGCGAGCAACAATCGCCTTTGCAATCTGTACAGCAAACCGTTCTTCCCCATAGTCTCGTATCACCCTGGCAATGTCCTGCTCTTCCGCCTGCGCCAGCCACTGGGCGGCAGTGATGCCGCGCGTGGTGTCCATGCGCATGTCCAGCGGGCCCTCGAAACGAAAGGAAAACCCCCTCGCCGCCTCATCGATCTGGGGCGAGCTGATCCCCAGGTCGAGCAGCACGCCAGCCA
This sequence comes from Cupriavidus sp. UYMMa02A, assembly GCA_001725945.1. GTDB lineage: Bacteria > Pseudomonadota > Gammaproteobacteria > Burkholderiales > Burkholderiaceae > Cupriavidus. The sequence continues at coordinate 39,098 of LRMT01000073.1, forward strand.
CATGGCCGCGCCCGGCCAGGCGCTCGCCCATGGCTGCAAAGCTCGCGTGCTCAATGGAGAAGCGGGCATCCTGGATGGTGCCCGCTTCTGCGATTGCTGCTGGGTCCTTGTCGAACGCGACCAGGGCCCCGTCTGGCCCCAGCCGGGCCAGAATCGCCCGGCTGTGCCCTCCCCTGCCGAAGGTGCCGTCCACGTAGGCGCCGTCCGGCCTCCAGACCAATGCCTCGACGGCCTCGTCCAGCAGCACGGTGCGATGGTGCAGGGCGGGGGTTGCCGGGGATCCGGTAGGGCTCATGACCTTGTCAGAAAGAGAAATTCTTCAATGCTTCCGGCATGCCTTGCGCCATCGCCTGCTGTTCCTTGGCGGCGTATGTCGCGGCATCCCAGACTTCAAAATGACTGCCCATGCCGAGCAGCATGACTTCCTTGTCGAGCATGGCGGCACTGCGCAGTTCCGGTGCAATCAGCACGCGGCCTGCGCCGTCCATGTCCACGTCGGCGGCGTTGCCCAGGAAAATGCGCTTCCACCAGTGCGCATCCATCGGCAGCGCTGCAATCCGTTGCCGGAAATTTTCCCACTCGGGCCTGGGAAACAGCAGCAGGCAGCCATCCGGGTGCTTGGTCAGCGTCACCCGGCCCTCGGCCTGCTGTTGCAGCGCTTCCCGGTGCCGCGACGGAATGGACATCCGCCCCTTGGCATCCAGCGAGAGCGCCGATGCTCCCTGAAACAAGCTTGCCCCCCGGTCCCGACCGGCTTCTGGCTGGCCGGCACGTGCGTGAATCGCTCAGTTCCCGACCTGTGGATGATCCCACGGGCAGGACTCAATTTCACACAAAAATACACTTCCTCACACTATTTCCCACTTTAGAGGAAGCAATTTGGCGGGTCAAGGCTCGTTGCGGGCAACAAACCGGAATTTTCGAATCAGAACAAAGACTTAGCGCGCACACCTCACGCACCGTTCAGGTGAATCCTTAATGAAATGAAGATCTTAGGGAGCAAAGCAGAGAAACCACCTGAGAACTGCTGGGGAGGGACTGCCGGCGGCGCGGGAAAGACCGGCCCGCAACCGTGGGGAAGGATACAACATTTGCAAGACATGGCCGCCCCGGGCGGCCCCCACGCGGGGGCCTGCCGGCGAGCCGCTCAGATGCGGTAGGCCGCGGTGGTCATCACGCGCGAGGCACCGCGCATCAGTGCACGCACGGGCGCGGGCAGCGGCAGGCCACCCGCAGCGCGCGCGGCGTCCCGGTGGCGGATCTCGTCGTCGCGGCATCTGTTCGAGGATGACGCGCGAGCGGCCATCCACCGCGGGCAATTGTCCGAGATGGCCACTCAGATGTTGTTCGACCTGGTCCTCGGTCTCGGCGACGAAGCCGAGGCTCACCTTGTCGCCGGCCCGGCCGGCCAGAAAGCCGATCGCAAAGGCCCCGGCATACCACAGCGGGTTGAGCAGGGCACCGCGCTGAGCCGCGAATTATGCCGGAAATCCCCTCTGCCGACAACCATTTGGCCCCCTCAGCGTCCCCGGCGTCGTTGGTGTGACGGCTGCGGTCGTAGTATTCGGGCGGCTTGCGGGCGATCCAGCGGATGAAGTCGACCATGGCCGGGTGGCGCCGCAGCGCTTCCCAGTCGTGGAAGCGGCCTGCCAGTTCGGCTTCGGTGAAGACCGAATGGATCTTCTGGTGGCAGACGCGGTGCATCGGCACGGTCTCGCGGCCACCGTGGCTGCGCGGAACCGGGTGGTGCAGGTCCGTGCTCGAGCCCTCGACGAGCTTCCGGCCACAGAGCGGGCAGCGCCCCGCGCCAGCCTCCGCATCGGGGGAGGGCGGCCCGAGCTGGTCGTCCCGGCCGGCCCGGAGACTGCGTTTGACGACCATGTGGCGCGTCCGGTGAGTGGTGTTGGTACGGATATCCGCGCGGGGCAGGCAAGGGTTAGGATGGCAAGGTTTGCCATCACGTCGAGTCCGCCATGCCCGCACAATCCGCACTAGCCAGCCTGGCCCGGTTGCCTTCGCAGGACCCGGCTTTCTACGAGCGAGAATACAACAACCGCGCCCGCGTGCCTGATAACGCGGAGCACATGGCGCGCTGGGCGACGCTGTCGGCGCAGGTGCGCGCGCGTGGCGGTTATCAGGAGGACCTGAGCTACGCCGCGCCGGGTTCGACCCATGCACAGGACGAGCGGCTCGACTACTTCCCGGGCAGCGGCGAACGTCCGCCGCTGCTGGTGTTCGTGCACGGCGGCTACTTCCGCGCGCTGGACAAGCGCGACCACAGCTTCGTGGCCAGCGAGCTGCCGCGGCTCGGCGTGTCGGTGGCGGTCGTGAACTATTCGCTGTGCCCGTCGGTGACGGTGCCGGCCATCGTGCGCCAGGTCGTGGGCAGCGTGGCGTGGCTCTACCGGCAATCGGAGCGGCTCGGGCACGACCACTCGCGCATCTTCGTGGCGGGCCATTCGGTCGGCGGCCACCTGGTGGCCATGCTGATGGCGGCGCTGTGGCCACAGGTGGGACCGGACCTGCCGGATGACCTCGTCAAGGGCGGCCTGTCGATCAGCGGCCTGTACGACCTGGAGCCGCTTCGGCGCGCCGATTTCCTGCAGCGCGACCTGCGCCTGTCCGAGGCGGACGTGGCCCGCCTTTCTCCAGCGTACATGCAGCCCGCGAGCAACGCGCCGCTGGTCACGGCCGTGGGCGAACTGGAAGCCGCCGAGTACCACCGCCAGAACGCATTGATCCGCGCCGCGTGGCCGGCCAATGCGGCGCAGGATGTGCCGCTGCCGGGGGCGCATCACTTCAATGTGATGGATGACCTGGCCAACCCCGACAGCACGCTGCTGCGGGCTGTCCTGACACTGACGGGCGTCAGGACTTAGTCCGCGCTCAGCCTTCCAGCACGCGCAGCAAGGACGACGTATCGTCCTTGCCCCAGCCGTTCTCCATCAGCGCCTGGAGCTGAGCCGAAGTCGCCTGCATGGCCGGCAGCTTCAGGCCGACTTCCTGCGCGATATCGCGTGCGAGCCCGAAGTCCTTGTCGTGCAGCCGCGCCTCGATGCCGGCGGCGAAGTCGCGCGCGACCATCTTGGGGCCCATCAGGTCCAGCATGCGGCTGCCGGCGAAGCCAGTGGAGATCGCCGCGAGCACGCGCGCGGTGTCGACCTGCTGTGCGGCGGCAAAATGCATGGCCTCCGCGATGCCCTCGATATTGACCACCTGCACGATCTGGTTGCACAGCTTGGCCACCTGTCCGGCGCCGTTTCCGCCGATGTAGGTGATGGCCTTGCCGAGCAACGCGAGCAGCGGGCGCACGCTTTCGAGCACTTCAGGCTTGCCGCCGACCATGATGGTCAGCGTGCCAGCCTCGGCGCCGGCCGTGCCGCCAGACACCGGGCAATCGAGCGCGTCGATGCCGCGTGCGGCCAGCGCCGTGGCGATTTCGCGCGTGACGATCGGCGAGATCGTGCTGTGGTCCACGCAGACGGTGCCGGGCGCGGCGCCGTGGATCACGCCGTTCTCGCCGAGCAGCACCTCGCGCACGTCCTCGGACGAGGTCACGTTGGTGAACACCACGCTCGCGCCGCGCGCGGCTTCGGCGGGCGTGAAGAACGGTTCGGCGCCGAGCGCGCGGGCGGACTCGGCCGCCTCGGGACGGCGCACGAAGGCGCGCACCGTGTGGCCCGCGGCCAGCAGGTGCCGGACATGTGCGAGCCCATGGCGCCCAGGCCGATGAAGGCGACGGTGCGTGCGGAGGAGTCGGAAGTGGAAGCGGTCATGCGGTGTTTCCTGTTCTGGCCGGCCGGGGCCGGCGCCGGTTGCTACTCGTCGCCCGCGTAGGCGAATTTGCCGTTGCGGACGGTTCCCATCACGCGCGAACGCTGGTCGAAGCCCTGATGGTCTTTCGCGTTCAGGTTCAGCACGCCGTTAGGCACGGTGAGGTTGGAGGTGGCTTCGATGGCATCGCGCAGCGCGTTGCGGAACGCGCGCGTGCCGGGCTGCGCGCCGGTCTTCAGCGCGCGCCGCGAGGCATCGTCGAGCAATTGCCATGCGCCCCACGCATCGCCGGCGAACTGCGTCACGCTGTCGGCGCCATATTTCGCTTCATAGCGGGTGACGAAGTCCAGCGCGACCTTGCGCACCGGGTGGGTGGCGGGAAGCTGGCGCGCCACCACCACCGGGCCGGTCGGGAACAGCGTGCCTTCGACATCCTTGCCGCCGACGCGCAGGAAGTCCCACGTGGCAATGCCGTGGGTCTGGTAGATCCTGCCCTTGTAGCCGCGTTCGGCCAGCGTCTTCTGCGGCAGCACCGCGGGCGTGCCCGAGCCCGCGATCAGGATCGCATCCGGATTGGCCGACATCAGCTTGAGGACTTGCCCGGTCACCGAGGTATCGTTGCGGCCGAAGCGTTCATTGCCGACCACCTTCAGCTTGCGCACTTCCGCCAGGCGTGAGAACTCACGCCACCAGCTTTCGCCGTAGGTGTCGGCAAAGCCGATGAAGCCGACCGTCTTCACACCATGGTTGCTCATGTGTTCGGTCAGCACCGTGGCCATGTGCGAGTCGTTCTGCGGCATCTTGAACGCCCAGCGCCGGCGTGCGTCGGTCAGCGGCTCGATGATCGCGGCGGAAGCGGCCAGCGCGACCATCGGCGTTTCGTTCTCGGCGATCGCATCGAGCGCGGCGATGGCGTTGGGCGTGATGTTGGGACCGACGATCACGTCGACCTTCTCCTCTGAAATCAGCTTGCGCACATTGCGCACCGCGGCGGCGGGGTCGGAGCCGTCGTCGAGCAGCACGTAGTGCGCCTTTTGCCCGCCCAGTGTCTGCGGCCACATCAGCACGGTGTTCTTCGACGGAATGCCGATCGACGCGGCGGGGCCGGTGGTCGATACGTCGATGCCGACGCGGATGTCGGCAAGCGCGGCACTGGCAAACAGTGCGGTGGCAGAGGCGCAGGCGATGACGAGCACGCGGCGCAGCGGGTTGGGCATGGTTCTCCTCTTGGTTCGTGTTCTTCTATTTGTTTTTGTTTCTTCCCTCTCCCGCTAGCGGGAGAGGGGAGCCGGCAATCGGAAAGCATAGCGGAGTGGCCCGAAACCGGCATTCAATCGCCGGTCCGAGGTTACTTTGCGCCCAACCGCCAGAGCGACGTCACTTCCGCCTGCCGCGCCGCGTGCAACGGGTCAGCGGCGTCCGCCGCGCGCGGATGGCGCGGGCGGATGTCCGAGCGGCCCAGTACCTTCAGACCGGCGGCGTCGATCCAGCCCTCCAGCTCGGCGCGCGTGCGCAGGCCGAGATGCTCGGCAAAGTCGGACAGAAGCAGCCAGCCTTCACCATCCGGCTCCAGATGGGCGGCCAGTCCAGCCAGGAAGCCGCGCAGCATCGCGCTGTCCGGGTCATACACGGCCTGCTCGATTGGCGAAGACGGCCGCGCCGGCACCCATGGCGGGTTGCAGACGATCAGCGGTGCGCGGCCTCGGGGAAGAGGTCGGCGGCGATGACTTCCACCTGCTTGTCGTAGCCGAGGCGCGCAATGTTGTCCCGCGCGCAGGCGAGGGCGCGCTCGTCCATGTCGGTCGCCACCACGCGCCGCACGCCGCGCCTGGCCAGCACGGCGGACAGCACGCCAGTGCCCGTGCCGATGTCGAACGCGAGCGTCTTCGCCGGCAGCGGCTCGTTGGCGACGAGATCCACGTACTCGCCGCGCACCGGCGAGAACACGCCGTACCGCGGGTGGATGCGCGCATCCAGCGCGGGAATTTCCACGCCCTTGCGGCGCCACTCATAGGCGCCGATCATGCCCAGCAGTTCGCGCATCGACGCCACATAGGGTTCGCCGGCGCTGCCGTAGACCTGCTCGCAAGCCTGGCTGACGTCCGGAGCGCGGCGCAGTGGCACGGCGTGGCCGGCCTCGAAGGGCAGCAGCAGCATGCCCAGCGTACGCGCGCGCTGGGACTGGGCCAGCCGGTGCTGGTGGAACGCCTCGGTCGCGGACTCGGCCGCGGCCGGCTTGTGGCCGGGACGGCTCTTCTTCTTGGGCTTGCGCTCGGTGCGCCGGGCCATGGCCTGCAGCAGCTGGCGAGCATTCTGGAAGTCGCCGCGCCACAGCAGGGCGGTGCCTTCGCAAGCGAGGCGGTAGGCGGTGTCGGCCGACGTCGTGTCATCGGCCACGACAACGCGGCGCGGCGGCGGCAGGCCGGCTTCCGAGCGCCAGCGAGCGCTGTGTTCGACGCCGTCCTCGGTCCAGTAAATCTGCGGCAGTTCGCTCACGGGCGGGCCTCCGGTTGCGGGCGGCACGGGTGTGCCAGGAAAACGTGCATAAAAGTGTCCTGCATATATGGAAGGAAGGGCGGGTGCCCCAGGGGGCTCAGAGTTCGTAAACCTCGTGCTCGCCCGACATGGCCTGCTCCACCAGCTTGCGATTCAGCGTGGGTGAGAAGAGTTCGATGAAGGTATAGACGAAGCTGCGCAGGTAGGCGCCCTGCTTGACTGCCAGATGCGTCACATTGGTGCCGAACAGGTGACCTGCCGGAATGCCGCGCAGGTTGCGGTCGCGCTCGGCGTCGTAGGCCAGGCCCGCGACAATGCCGATGCCAAGGCCGATCTCCACGTACGTCTTGATCACGTCCGCATCAATGGCTTCCAGGATGATGTCAGGCTCCAGGTGGCGCAGCGCGAACGCCTTGTCGATCTTGGGTCGACCGGCGAAGTTCGGGTCATAGGTGATGAGGGGGTAGCCTTTCAGGTCCTCCAGGGCCAGGTGCTCTTTTTTCAGTAGTGGATGGTCAGGTGGCGTAATCACCACGTGTTGCCACTGGTAGCCGGGCAGCGAGACCAGGGTTTTTCGTTGGTGATGCCTTCGGTAGCGATGCCGATGTCTGCCTGGTCATGGAGCAGCATGTCGGCGATCTGCGACGGATTGCCCTGCTGGATCGACAGCCGCACCTTCGGATAGCGCTTGGTGAACTCGCTGATCACGCGCGGCAGCGCGTATCGCGCCTGGGTGTGCGTGGTCGCGATCGTGAAATTGCCCTGGTCCTGTGCCGCATAGTCCATGCCGACACGCTTCAGGCTTTCCACTTCCTGCAGGATCTTCTCCACCGAGCTGAGGATGCGCCGCCCAGGCTCCGTCAGGCTGCGGATGCGCTTTCCGTGGCGCGTGAAGATATCGACGCCCAGCTCTTCTTCCAGCTCGATGATGGCCTTGGACACACCGGGCTGTGATGTATAAAGCGCTTTTGCGGCCTCCGTCAGATTGTAGTTCTGACGTACCGCTTCACGCACAAAGCGAAACTGGTGCAGGTTCATATAACTTCAATCGTATAAACAAACAACTTCTTATTAGTTTGAGGTATGAGGCCAGTTTATTACGATTCTCGAACTTTGTTAATGAACGGCCTGCCCGTATTGCGCCCGTAGTGCCACCCTTAAAGTGGCGCCGGCAAGACGGAACGGCCCAGCCGAGCCTCCCCAATGTCCCTTGCCTATACCGTTTCCGGTCTGCTGGTAGGCGTTCTCGTCGGTCTGACCGGCGTGGGCGGGGGCTCGCTCATGACGCCGCTGCTGACGCTACTGTTCGGCTTCTCGCCGGCGACCGCAGTCGGGACGGACCTGGCCTTCGCGGCCGTTACCAAGGGTTTCGGCACGCTCGCACACCGTGCCCACGGGCATGTGCAGTGGCAGGTCGTGCGCCGCCTGTGCATCGGCAGCCTGCCGGCTGCCGTGGCAGCCATTCTGGTTCTGAAGAACGCCGGCGAACTGAATGCCCAGTGGCTGCATGCGATCCGCGTGACGATCGGCGTGTCGGTGCTGCTGACCGTATTGTCGCTGCTGTTCCGCAAGCAGATGCTGGCCTGGCTCGAGCGCAACCCGCGCTTCCAGCTGCACGGCCGCGCGCAGGTGCTGGCCACTGTGGCGGTCGGTGCCGTGATCGGCGTGCTGGTCACGGTGTCGTCGATCGGCGCCGGCGCGGTTGGCGCCACGCTGATCCTGCTGCTGTATCCCCATATGAAGCCGGCCGAAGTGGCCGGCACCGATATCGCCTACGCCGTCCCGCTGACGGCGCTGGCCGGGCTGGGCCACGTGTGGCTCGGCACCGTCGACTGGAACCTGCTGCTGGCGCTGCTGGTGGGCTCGATCCCCGGCATCTGGCTGGGTGCGCAGCTCTCCCGCGCACTGCCCGAGCGCCTGGTGCGCGCGGCCCTGGCCACCACGCTGACCCTGGTCGCCATCAAGCTCGTCTCCTAATTCAACGAATACTGAACGGACCCCGCCATGTATCAGTACGACCAATATGACCAGCGCATCGTCAACGAGCGCGTCGCCCAGTTCCGTGACCAGGTGCGCCGCCGCCTGTCGGACGAGCTGACCGAGGAAGAATTCCTGCCGCTGCGCTTGCAGAACGGCCTGTACATGCAGCGCCACGCCTACATGCTGCGCGTGGCGATTCCGTACGGCCTGCTGGCTGCGAAGCAGCTGCGCAAGCTGGCCCATATCGCGCGCGAGTACGACCGCGGCTACGGCCACTTCTCCACGCGCCAGAACATCCAGTACAACTGGATGGAACTCGAGCGCGTGCCCGACGTGCTGGCCGAACTCGCCAGCGTCGAGATGCACGGCATCCAGACTTCGGGCAACTGCGTGCGCAACATCACGACCGACCACTTCGCCGGCGTGGCGCCGGACGAGGCGGTCGACCCGCGCGTGCTGGCCGAACTGCTGCGCCAGTGGAGCACGTTCCAGCCGGAATTCGCGTTCCTGCCGCGCAAGTTCAAGATTGCGATCTCGGCGTCGAAGGACGACCGCGCCGTGGTGCAGATGCATGACATCGGCATCTACGTGTACAAGAATGACGCCGGCGAGACCCGCATCCGCGTGCTGGCCGGCGCGGCGGCCTGGGCCGTACCCCGATCCTCGGCACGATCATCAAGGACGACCTGCCGTGGCAGCACATGCTGACCTACGTCGAGTCCGCGATCCGCGTGTACAACCGCTATGGCCGCCGCGACAACAAGTACAAGGCGCGCATCAAGATCCTGGTCAAGGCCATCGGCGCCGAGAAATTCGCGCAGGAAGTCGAAGAGGAATGGCAGTACAGCAAGGACGGTCCCGGCACGCTGACGCAAGACGAGTTCGACCGCGTGGCACAGTACTTCACGGCGCCGGCCTATGAAAAGCTGGCCGACACCGATGCTTCGTACGAGAAGCACCTGCTCGAAGACAAGGCCTTCGCGCGCTGGGTCAGCCGGAGCGTGCACGGCCACAAGGTGGCGGGCTACGCCGCCGTGACGCTGTCGACGAAGCCGGGTCCGGTCTCGCCCCCGGGCGATGCCACGGCCGAGCAGATGGAAGCTGTGGCCGACCTGGCTGACCGCTTCGGCTTCGGCGAGCTGCGCGTCGCGCACGAGCAGAACCTGGTGCTGCCGGACGTGAAGAAGCACGACCTGTACGACCTGTGGCAGCTCGCGAAGAAGGCTGGCCTGGCCACCGCCAACATCGGCCTGCTGACCGACATCATCGCCTGCCCGGGTGGCGACTTCTGCTCGCTGGCCAATGCCAAGTCGATTCCGATCGCGCTGGCCATTCAGGAGCGCTTCGACAATCTGGACTTCGTCCACGACCTGGGCGAAGTGTCGCTGAACATCTCGGGCTGCATCAACGCCTGCGGCCATCACCACGTCGGCAACATCGGCATCCTCGGCGTCGACAAGGACGGGTCCGAGTGGTACCAGGTCACGCTGGGCGGTGCGCAAGGCAACAGCACCGCGCTGGGCAAGGTCATCGGACCGTCGTTCAGCGCAGAGGAAATGCCGGACGTGATCTCGCGCATCATCGAGACCTTCGTGGCCAACCGCATCGAAGACGAACGCTTCATCGAAACCGTGAACCGGATCGGCATCACTCCGTTCAAGGAACGCGTGTACGCCGACAAGCAGCCGCGCGAGCGCGCCGAAGCCTGAGGACCGGAGAAATACACATGGCAAAGATCATTCAACTGCAACGTACCGCCGACGCGGTCACCCCGGTCATCGTCGAAGACAACTGGACCGTGCTGCGCGGCGCAGAAGGCCAGCCGCTGACCGATGAGCAGATCACCGCCGCGGTGCAGAGCCAGGACGCCGTCCTGTTCCCGCTGACGGTGTGGAAGTCGCATGAGGCCTGCTGGCCGGCCGCGCGCGCGAGCGCACCGGCGTGTGGCTCGCTCCCGAAGACGAGCCCGGCGATGCCCAGGCGCTGTTCGACGGCGTGGCCGTGGTCGCGGTGGACTTCCCGGTGTTCCGCGATGGCCGCGGTTTTTCCACGGCCTACCTGCTGCGCACGCGCTACCAATGGAAGGGCCAGCTGCGCGCCATCGGCGACGTGCTGCGCGACCAGCTCAACTTCATGAAGCGCTGCGGCTTCGACACCTTCGCGGTGCGCGCCGACAAGAACATCGACGACGCGATCAAGGGCTTCACCGAGTTCACCGTGACGTACCAGGCCTCGGTCGACGAGCCGCTGCCGCTGTTCCGCCGCGCGCGCGCCGAGGTCGGCGCAAGGGAATCGGCATGAGCGCCGCACTGAGCGACATCGCGGTGGTGGATGCCGGTGCGCCGGTATCGTCGCTGCGCCCTGCGCTGTGGACCACGCCCGAGTACACGGGCAGCCTGGCGGCGCTGGAAGAGAAGGAGAGCGATCTGGCGGCCCGCCTGGCCGGGATTGCCGGGCGATTCTTCCGCGCGCGCTTCGCCACCAGCCTCGCTGCCGAGGACATGGTGCTGACCGACGCGATCCTGCGCGGCACGCAGGCCGTGCGCGCGGGCATCCGGGTGTTCACGCTGAACACCGGGCGCCTGCATGCCGAAACACTGGCCGTGCTCGACAACGTGAAGGCACATTACGGCTACACCATCGAGCAGTTCACGCCGGACTCCGAAGCCGTCGAGAACTACCTGAAAAAGCACGGACTGAACGGGTTCTACGACAGCGTCGACGTGCGCAAGGACTGCTGCGGCATCCGCAAGGTCGAGCCGCTCAATCGCGCGCTGTCGCACGCGGACGCCTGGATGACCGGCCAGCGGCGCGAGCAGGCTGTCACGCGCGCCGAGCTGCCGTACGAGGAAATGGACGAAGCCCGCGGCATCCCGAAGTTCAATCCGCTCGCGGACTGGACCGAGGCCGAGGTGTGGGCGTACCTGAAGCGCCACAACGTGCCGGTGAACGCGCTGCATGCCAAGGGCTACCCGAGCATTGGCTGCGAACCTTGTACGCGTGCGGTGCGCGCGGGCGAGGACGTGCGCGCCGGGCGCTGGTGGTGGGAGAGCAAGGACTCGAAAGAGTGCGGGCTCCACGAACAGAACATCAAGCATTGACGCATCAAAGCATTCGAGGCCGAACGACATGGGCATCATGAACGACATCGCAAGCGCCACCAGCAGCGTGGCCCATTTGCTGCAGGTACAGAACGACCACCTCGACCGTCTGGAGGCCGAGTCGATCTACATCATCCGCGAGGTGGTGGCCGAGTGCCGCAACCCGGCGCTGCTGTTCTCGGGCGGCAAGGATTCGATCGTCATGCTGCACCTGGCATTGAAGGCCTTCCGCCTGGGCGACCGCAAGACCGAGCTGCCGTTCCCGCTGGTGCACATCGATACCGGCCACAACTACCCGGAAGTGATCGCGTTCCGCGACCAGCGCGTGGCCGAACTCGGCGCACGCCTGGTGGTGGGCCACGTCGAAGATTCCATCAAGCGCGGCACCGTGCGCCTGCGCAAGGAAACCGATTCGCGCAACGCGGCGCAGGCCGTGACGCTGCTGGAAACCATCGAGGCCAACCAGTACGACGCGCTGATGGGCGGTGCCCGCCGCGACGAAGAGAAGGCCCGCGCCAAGGAGCGCATCTTCTCGTTCCGCGACGAGTTCGGCCAATGGGACCCGAAGGCCCAGCGCCCCGAGCTGTGGAGCCTGTACACGCCCGCATGGCGCAGGGCGAGCAGATGCGCGTGTTCCCGATCTCGAACTGGACCGAGCTCGACGTGTGGCAGTACATCGCCCGCGAAAAGCTGGCGCTGCCGCCGATCTACTACACGCACCAGCGCGAAGTGGTGCGCAAGAATGGCCTGCTGGTGCCGGTGACGCCGATCACGCCGAAGCAGGACGGCGACGTCAGCGAGGTACTGTCGGTCCGCTTCCGCACCGTGGGCGACATCAGCTGCACTTGCCCGGTGGCCAGCACGGCGGATTCGCCGGAAGCGATCATTGCCGAAACGGCCGTGACCGAGATCACCGAGCGCGGCGCCACGCGCATGGACGACCAGACCAGCGAGGCGTCGATGGAGCGCCGCAAGAAGGAAGGCTATTTCTAAGCCCGACGCAGCCAAGGATTCAGACATGACTCACCAATCTACCCACCAGGGCCTGCTGCGTTTCATCACCGCGGGTTCCGTCGACGACGGCAAGAGCACGCTGATCGGCCGCCTGCTGTTCGACAGCAAGGCCGTGCTGTCCGACCAGCTGACCGCGCTGGCCAACGCCAAGAACAAGCGCACCGCCGGCGAGCAGATCGACTTCTCGCTGCTGACCGACGGCCTGGAAGCCGAGCGCGAGCAGGGCATCACGATCGACGTGGCGTACCGCTATTTCTCGACGCGCGCCGCAAGTTCATCATCGCCGATACGCCGGGCCACGAGCAGTACACGCGCAACATGGTCACGGGCGCCTCGACCGCGGACGCGGCCATCGTGCTGGTCGATGCCACGCGTGTCACGGTCACCGGCGGCCGTGCCGAGCTGCTGGCGCAGACCAAGCGCCACTCGGCGATCCTGAAGCTGCTGGAGATCCGGCACGTGATCGTGGCCGTCAACAAGATGGACCTGGTCGACTTCAGCGAACAACGCTTCAACGAGATCCGCACCGCCTACACCGAACTGGCCGCCCAGCTCGGCCTGAAGGACGTGCGCTACGTGCCGGTGTCGGCGCTGCGCGGCGACAACATCGTGCACGAGAGCGATGCCATGCCCTGGTACCAAGGCGAGCCGCTGCTGCCGCTGCTGGAAGAGCTGCCGGTGGAAGAAGCCGCGCCCGAGGATGACGCCGCGCTGCGCTTCCCGGTGCAGCTGGTGATCCGCCAGGACGGTTCGCAGTCGGACGACTTCCGCGGTTATGCCGGCCGCATCGAAGCCGGCACCGTGCGCGTGGGCCAGAAGCTGCGTGTGCTGCCCGCCAACCGCGAGGCCGTGGTGGCCGAAGTGCTGACGCCCAATGGCGCCGCCGAATCCGCCAATGTCGGCGACACGGTCACTGTGCGCCTGTCCGAGGACGTCGATGTATCACGCGGTGACATGTTCGTCGCCGCCGATGCCGCCACCGCGCCGGCCAAGAAGCTGCAGGCCGACCTGTGCTGGTTTGACGACGAAGCGCTGAACCCGGCGCGCAAGTACGTGCTCAAGCACACCACGGCCAGCGTGTTCGCGCGCGTGTCGTCGGTGGACCGCGTGCTCGACGTGCACACGCTGTCGCACGAGACCGGTCGTCACGACATCCGCCTGAACGACATCGGCTCGGTGCAGCTCTCGCTGCAGAAGCCGATCGTGTGCGATGCGTACGGTGACAACCCGGCGACCGGCGCATTCGTGCTGATCGACGAGGCGACCAACCACACGGTGGCCGCGGGCATGATCCGTGCATACTCCTGAGCGTCACGACACATAGTCACGCGCAAGGCAAGGGCAAGGGGCAGATGATGGATAAGGCAGGCAAGGCGACTGGCAAGGTCTACCTGATCGGGGCAGGCCCCGGTGCGGCAGACCTCATTACAGTGCGCGGTGCACGATTGTTGGGCGAAGCCCAGGTCGTGCTGCATGATGCACTGGTATCGCCGGAGATGCTGGCCTGGTGCCCGCAGGCGAAGCTGGTGGAAGTCGGCAAGCGCTGCGGCAAGCGCTCGACGGCGCAGCTGTTCATCAACCGCCAGATCGTCGACATGGCGACCAAGCACGAACGGGTGGTGCGCCTCAAGGGCGGCGATCCGATGCTGTTCGGCCGCGCCGACGAGGAACTGCAGGCGCTGGAAGCGGCGGGCATCGCGTACGAGGTGGTGCCGGGCATTACCGCCGCGCTGGCAGCCGCATCAGCCATCGCCAAGCCGTTGACGAAGCGCGGGGTGTCGCGCAGCGTCGCGTTCGCCACGCAGGCCAAGGCTGCGGACGGCACGGAAGTGCCGGCTGCGGCAGCGGACATCGAAGCCGATGTGCGCGCCGACACGCTGGTCTACTACATGGGGCGCGACCAGGCTGCGGCCATCGCGGCGCAACTGATCGCCCATGGCAAGGCGCCGTCGACGCCGGCATGGGTGGTGGAAGCTGTCAGCACGCCCAGCCAGCGCAGCCATGCCTTCACGCTGCGGCAGATGGCGGCGGGCGAGGCAGCGAGCTGGATCGACCCCATGCATCCGAGCTTGCTGATGATCGGCGAGGCGCTGGCCGCGCGTGCGACGGAGCCTGTGAGGGGCGATGTAGCGTTGACGGTCGCGGCAAGAGCGGCCTGAGGGTAGCGCCGCCAGACAATGGAGAAACCGGGCAAATGCCCGGTTTTTTCGTTCAGGTGCCGCCTGGCTCGGTGGTGCAGAGCGATGCCGCGCAGTAACCGGCAATCGCGTCGAGTACGCTCTCGGCTTCGCCGACCGCCGCTGCGCAGCGAATCGACAGTGTCGGATACTGCTGCCTGCAGGTATCGACCAGCGCCGGCAGGTCGCGCCGCAGATGGCCGCCCTGTCCGAAGAACACCGGCACCACGGTGACATCCGCGACGCCGGCGACGGCCAGTTCGGCAAGCGCCTCGGGGAGCTGCGGTGACATCAGTTCCAGGAAGGCGAGCCGCACAGGCGTGTCAGGCAGCGCCGAAGCGAGTTTCTGCACCAGACGATCGAACGGTTCACGCCAGCGCACGTCGCGCGCGCCATGCGCAAACAGCACGAGTGCCTGGCGACCGGGCGGGTTGGCGGGCGACGGCATGGCGGCGGTCCTTGCGTCAGTGACGATCGACCCAGCGCAGCGCCGTCAGCGCCAGCAGCAGGTACAGCGTGCCGGGCACGAGCGCCGACACGATCGGCGGCCACGTATGCAGCAGCCCCACGTGCGAGAACAGCGTATTGGACAGGTGGAACGACAGTCCCAGCATGATCCCGCCGAACACCTTGACACCCACCGCGCCGGCACGCGCGTGCAGGTAGGCGAAGGGCAGGGCCAGGGCCATCATGACGAACAGGGTCAGCGGGTAGACCACCTTCTTCCAGAAGGCGATCTCGTAGCGCTGCGTGTCCTGCTTGTTGTCGCGCAGATGCCGGATATAGCGGAACAGGTCCAGCGTAGACATGCGTTCGGGCGTGACCAGCAGCACGGACAGGATCTGCGGGGTCAGCTCGGAGTGCATGGTGACACTGGGGAAGCGCACCTGCTCGGCGCGGAACTCCGGCGCCAGTCCGTCGCGCGGGGCATTGCCCGGCTTGCCCAGGTCGGAAAAGCGGGTCTCGTTGACATCATTCAGCAGCCACGACTGAGCACCCTGGTAGCGGCCTTCCTTGACCACGCGGATGACCCGCAGGCGGTACTTGTCGTCGAACTCGTAGACCGTGATGCCCGTGATGGTCTGGTCCGGCCGCAGCCCGGCCACATTGACGAAGCGGGTGATCTCGCCGCCGCCGTTCGGATCCTTGTCGCGGTCCTTGACCCAGACGCCGGAACGGAAGCCCGACGATACCGTGGCACCGATGGCTTCTAGCTTGACTTTCTGCGCGAACTGCTCGGCCCGGGGGCCGATGAACTCGCCGAAGATGAAGGTAATGAGCGCCAGCGGTACCGCCAGCTTGAACAGCGAAAACAGCGCCTGTCGCGTATTCAGCC
Organism: Cupriavidus sp. UYMMa02A; assembly: GCA_001725945.1. Classification (GTDB taxonomy): domain Bacteria; phylum Pseudomonadota; class Gammaproteobacteria; order Burkholderiales; family Burkholderiaceae; genus Cupriavidus. The sequence goes on from LRMT01000073.1 coordinate 54,976, forward strand.
CCGCCACCCGGAAAATCGTGAATTCCGACTGGCTGGCCAGCTGCGAGAAGACGTAGATCGCGCTGATCAGCACCGCGATCGGCAGTACCTCATAGACCCGCGTCGGCGCTGCAGCAGGACGTGCAAAAAGGCGATCAGCGAGGTGTACTTGCCGGCGACGCTCTCCAGCTCGTTGAGCAGGTCGAAGAAGACGAACAGCGACAGCACCGCGAACAGGATGAAGATGAACACCCCATAGACCTGGCGCGCGAAGTAGCGCTCATAGACGCGCAGCACCCTCATGCCGTGCCTCCCTTGGCCGGCGCCGGCCGGCGTCCGAACACGGCGCGCCAGCCGCCCAGGCTGCGATTCTGCCGGTAGCGGAACATCATCAGCGACGCCAGGAACACGAACAGGTGGATCGGCCACCAGGCCAGCCAGAACGGGAGCGAGCCCGAACGCACCCACGACTGGGCCAGGTTGATCATGTTGCTGTAGGTCAGGTAGATCAGCACCGCGAACACCAGCGGCGTGTAGCGTCCGAGGCGCGGGTTCACGTAGGCCAGCGGAATGGCGATCATCACGAAATTGAAGGCAAGGATCGGCAGCGAAATGCGCCAGAGCAGCTCGCCGAGGTTCTCGCGCGTGGGGTTGCGCAACAGGTCGATGGTGTCGCGGCTCTTGGGCGGCTGGTCGTTCTGGCTTTCAGGTGGCTTATTATCCACCTTGACCGCGTAGCGTTCGAATTCGACGATGCGGTAGTCGACCTGGCCCGGCGTGCCGGCATAGCGGCGGCCGTTTTCCATCACCACCAGGCGGTCGCCGTTGGGCATGGTCTCGAACGTCCCCTGGTGAGCCAGCGCGACCCCGACCTTGTTGGCCTCGGCATTGGCGACGAACACGTTGCGCGCGTACTTCATGTTGCCGTCGATGCCTTCGATGAACAGCACGTAATTGCCGTTGGAAGGCTCAATGAAGCGCCCTGCGGCAATCATCGACAGCACGCCGCGCTGCTCGAAGCGGTCGCGGAACAGCGCGCTCTGCTGGTTGGCCCACGGCCACGCGAAAATGCCCAGCAACAGCGCAAGCAGGATGAACGGCGCGGCGAACTGCAGCACGGGCTTGACCAGGTCGCGCAGCGAGATGCCGGCCGAGAACCAGACCACCATCTCGGAGTCCTTGTACCAGCGCGTGAGCACGATCAGCGTCGAGATGAACAGCGTGGCCGAGAGCAGGATGGACAGGTAGCCGATCGTGGCCAGGCCGATCAGGATCAGCACGTCGTTGGGGCTGGCCTTGCCATTGGCGGCCAGGCCCAGGATTCGGATCACAAGCGACGTGAGCATGAAGGTCAGCATCACCAGGAACACCGCGCCGGCGGTGTAGGCGAGCTCGCGTCGCAGGGCTTGTTGAAAGATCATGCGGTGTCGGTTCCGGACTGCGGCCGGCGCGGGCGAAGTGCCGTGCGCGAAGTGCCTCGCAGGGCAGCGGGCTGCAGGCGGGGCGAATCGGCAGCGGCAGGTCGCGGATAAAAATCGCGGATAATGGAGGCTTTCGTGTCTACGAGCCCCTGAAGGAAGCGCGATGGAATTTAGCACAAAAGCCCTGGATTGGAGCAAAGCCGGCCAAAATGGTTTCCTGGCAACCAAGACTGACTGCCTGGTGGTCGGCGTGTTCGAAGGACAGAATCTGGCGGGCGTGGCCAAGGCCCTCGACGTGGCAACCAAGGGCTTGGTCGCACGGTTGCTGAAACAAGGCGACTTCGAAGGCAAGCGCGGCACGCAGCTGACGCTGCACGAAGTGGCCGGCGTCGGCGCCGCCCGCGTGCTGCTGGTCGGTCTGGGCAAGGAAGCGGACTTCAACGACAAGGCCTTTACCGAAGCCGTTCGCACGGCCGTGCGTGCCTTGTCGGCCACGCGCGCCGCCTCGGCGCTTTGGTGCCTGTCGCAGCAGCCTCCGCAGCAGCGCGACATCGGCTGGGCCGTCATCACCACCATCACGCTCGTGCGCGATGCGGGCTACCGCCTGCTGGAGCGTCATCCGGGCCTCAAGCGCGCCAACGGCAAGGGCGCCGCCGCCGACAAGCCGGCGCTGCGCAAGGTGGTGCTGGCCGTGGACAGCAACGACGCAAGGCCGCGACCCAGGCCGTGGTGCGCGGCACGGCCGTCGCCAATGGCATGGAACTGACCCGCGACCTCGGCAACCTGCCGTCCAATATCTGCACCCCGACCTACCTGGCCAACACGCGCGCGCCATTGCCAAGCGCCACAAGCTCAAGGTGGAAGTGCTCGGCCGCAAGCAGATCGAGGCGCTGAACATGGGCTCGTTCCTGGCCGTGACCAAGGGCAGCGTCGAGCCGCCGCAGTTCATCGTGCTGCGCTACGATGGCGCGGGCGCAAGCAGGCACCGGTGGTGCTGGTGGGCAAGGGCATCACCTTCGATACCGGCGGCATCTCGCTCAAGCCGGGCGAGGGCATGGACGAAATGAAGTACGACATGTGCGGCGCTGCCTCGGTGCTGGGCACGCTGCAGGCCGTGGCCGAGATGGGCCTGAAGCTCAATGTGATCGCCGTGGTGCCGACCTGCGAGAACATGCCCAGCGGCGTGGCCACCAAGCCCGGCGACGTGGTGACCAGCATGTCGGGCCAGACCATCGAGGTCCTGAACACCGACGCTGAAGGCCGCCTGATCCTGTGCGACGCGCTGACCTATGTCGAGCGCTTCAAGCCGGCTGCCGTGATCGATGTCGCGACGCTGACCGGCGCCTGCATCATCGCGCTTGGCCACATCAACACCGGCCTGTACGCGCGCAGCGATGCGCTGGCCGACCAATTGCTGCAGGCCGGCCGCAAGTCCATGGACACCGCCTGGCGCATGCCGCTGGACGACGAGTACCAGGACCAGCTCAAGTCCAACTTCGCCGACATGGCCAATATCGGCGGCCGCCCGGCCGGCAGCGTGACCGCGGCCTGCTTCCTGGCGCGCTTCACCGAGAAGTACGACTGGGCCCACCTGGATATCGCGGGCACGGCCTGGAAGAGCGGTGCGGCCAAGGGCGCCACCGGCAGGCCGGTGCCGCTGCTGGCGCAGTTCCTGATGGACCGGGCCGCCTGAGCGGCGCAAAGGGGCAGGCAGTCATGACGCGCATCGATTTCCACAGCAACGTGCCGGACAAGCTGGGCTATGTTTGCCGCCTGGTCCGAAAGGCGTACAGCGCGGGCCAGAAGGTGGTGGTGCATGGCCAACCGGCGCAGTTGGCGGACCTCGACGCGCGGTTGTGGACGTTCTCGCCGCTGGATTTCCTGCCGCATTGCGGCGCGGACAATCCCAACGCGGCCGTCACGCCGATCGTGCTGGCCGGCAGCCTCGACGGCGTGCCGCACCATCAACTGCTGATCAACCTGGATGCGCAGGCGCCGGCGCAGTTCGCCAGCTTCGAGCGCCTGATCGAAGTCGTCGGTGCCGGCGCCGACGACCGCGACGCCGGGCGCGAGCGTTATCGCTTCTACCGTGAGCGTGGCTATCCGCTCACGCACCACGACCTCAGCCAGCCACGGGGAGACTTGGCATGAGCGAACGCACGACCTCGCGGGTAATTCCGCGGCTGGGGCCGAACGACAGCATTCCGCTGCTGACCGAGGTGGTGGAGTTTCCGGATGCCACGCCGGACGCCGCCGAGGCGCGGTCCGAAGACGGTGTCATCGACACGGCTGGCATGACCGATTCGGGCGTGGTCACCCATGTCGGCAACACCGGCGAGCCCGATGCGCTGGCGATCCCGGTCCTGACCGATGAGCTCGAGGATGACGACACCACCTTGCCGGTGACTGCGCCGAAGGACCCTGCCGTGGGCAGCCGCTACCTGTCCGATGCGCCCGGCGAAGACGACTTGCGCGCGGTGCGCACCGAGTTGCTGACGCGCGTCATGATGCGGTTCCGAACCGAGTGGCCGCAGGTGGTTGAAGCGCATACCGAGGCCACGCTGCGTGCAAGGCTGGCGCCGCTGACAGCGCAGCTCGCGTCCGAGTTGACGCAGGCGCTGGAGGCGCGGCTGGTCGAGTGGCTGGATGCTACGTTGGAGGAGATTGAGAGGGATCCGGGGGGTATTTGAAGAGTCGAATCCGAAGGCTTATGTCCATCCCCAAGTTCGCTAGCTGCTGACAACGTCAAAACGGCGTATGTTGTCTCCCCTCTCCCTTTATGGGAGAGGGGCGGGGAGAGGGCCGGGTGTCCACGAGTGAAGGGCCACGGTGCTTGCCATGCGCCTGCCCTCTCCCCCGGCCCCTCTCCCGCAGGCGGGAGAGGGGAGACAACAGGCTGGAAGTCCGACCTTGCGTGCGACCAGAGGCCTGCGTATGCCCCAGGCTTTTTCCCCTCAATCCGTCACCGCCCCCTTGCTAGCCGTCGACGCCAACCTGGCAAACTTTGCCAGCACCCCCCGCGTATAGCGCGCCGCAGGCTGCTTCCATCCAGCCCGGCGGCGAGCCAGCTCTTCATCCGACACATTCACCTGCAACACCAGCTTGTGCGCATCGATCGTGATCGAATCCCCTTCCTGCACGAGCGCGATATTGCCTCCGACGTACGCTTCCGGCGCGACGTGGCCGACCACCATCCCCCAGGTGCCACCCGAGAAGCGCCCATCGGTGATGAAACCCACCGATTCGCCCAGCCCCTTGCCGATGATGGCCGAGGTCGGCGCCAGCATCTCCGGCATCCCCCGGTCCGCCCTTCGGTCCGAGATAGCGCAGCACGAGCACATCGCCAGCATGGATCTTGTCGGCCAGGATGGCATCCATGGCGCTCTGCTCGTCCTCGAACACGCGGGCCGGGCCGGTGATGACCGGGTTCTTGAGCCCGGTGATCTTGGCCACCGCGCCTTCCTCGGCAAGGTTGCCCTTCAGAATGGCCAGATGACCCTCCGCATAGAGCGCCTTCTCGATCGGCATGATCACATCCTGGTCGGCCCGCGGCTGGTCGGGCACATTCTCCAGTTCCTCGGCCAGCGTGCGGCCCGTGATGGTCAGGCAGTCGCCATGCAGCAGCCCGGCGTTCAGCAGGATCTTCATGACCTGCGGGATGCCGCCAGCCTTGTGCAGGTCGGTCGCCACATACTGGCCCGACGGCTTCAGGTTGCAGATCACCGGCACCTTGCGGCGGATGCGCTCGAAGTCGTCGATGGTCCATTCGACTTCAGCCGAGTGGGCGATGGCAGGTAATGCAGCACCGCGTTGGTCGAGCCGCCGGTGGCCATGATCAGGCTGACCGCGTTCTCGATCGACTTGCGCGTGATGATGTCGCGCGGCTTGATGTCCTTCTTGATCGCCTCGACCAGCACCCGGCCTGATTCGGCCGCGCTGTCGACCTTCTCCTGGTCGGGGTTCGCCATCGTCGACGAATACAGCAGCGACATGCCGAGCGCTCGAACGAGGAACTCATCGTGTTGGCGGTGTACATGCCGCCGCAGGAGCCGGTGGACGGGCAGGCGTTCCTTTCCACGCCCTCGAAGTCCTCCTCGCTCATGCGGCCGGCGGTGAATTCGCCCACGGCTTCGAACGACGACACGATGGTCAGGTCCTTGCCCTTCCAGTTGCCGGGCCGGATGGTGCCGCCATAGACATAGATGCCCGGGACATTGGTGCGCGCCAGCGCCATCATGCCGCCCGGCATGTTCTTGTCGCAGCCGCCGATCACGACCACGCCGTCCATCCACTGGCCCTGCGCGGCCGTCTCGATGCAGTCGGCAATGACCTCGCGCGAGATCAGCGAGTACTTCATGCCTTCGGTGCCCATCGACATGCCGTCCGAGATCGTCGGCGTGCCGAATACCTGCGGGTTGGCGCCGGAGGCCTTCACGGCGTCGATCGCGGCATCGGCCAGGCGCTGGAGGCCGGCGTTGCATGGCGTGATCGTCGAATGGCCGTTGGCGATGCCGACCATCGGCTTGTCGAAGTCTTCCTTGTGGTAGCCGAGCGCGTAGTACATCGAGCGGTTCGGGGAACGCGCCACGCCTTGCGTGATGTTGCGGGAGCGTTTGTTGAATGCCATGGTCGTGTCTCCGGGGGATGTTTTTCGGCCGCGTAGCCGCGTGCTGGCGATGCTGTGGGCAAAGAATGCGGCTTGCGTTTTGGTGTGTCAAATATATTATTTGACCTTTATTGAGTCGAAAAACATATCAGGAGCGCCTTTGGATCTGCGCCAGTTGCGGTATTTCGTCACGGTGGCGGAAGAGTTGCATTTCGGGCGGGCTGCTACGCGGCTGGCCATGACGCAGCCGCCGCTTTCGCAGCAGATCCAGGCGCTGGAGGAGGAGATCGGCGTGCAGCTGTTCGCGCGCACGCGCCGATCGGTCATGCTGACCCCCGCCGGCCAGCAGTGGCTGCCTGAGGTCCGCCGCGTGCTTGCGGACGCCGCAGCGTTGCCGGGGCTTGCCCAACGGCTCGCGCGCGGGGAGATCGGTTCGCTCGCGCTGGCCTTCGTCAGCACGGCCGATTACGGCATCCTGCCCGATCTGCTGCGACGGTTCCGGGCACAGCATCCGGAGGTCCAGCTTCAGTTGCGCGAGGCCACCAGCGATGTCCAGCTCGAGGCGCTCGGCGAAGGCAGCATCGATGCCGGGCTGGTGATCCGACCGCAGTTGCCGGCGATGCCGCACGGCCTGTCGTACCTGCCGCTGGTGCGCGAACCGCTGGTACTGGCGGTGCCAGACGCTGGCGCCCCGCGCACGGCGTGGTGCCTGAAGACGGCAAGGTCTCGCTGCGCGATGCCGCGCACGAACCGCTGATCATCTTCCCGCGTCGAAGTGCGCCGGTGTTTTATGACATCATTACGGGCTACTATGCGCGCGACGGCTTGTCGCCGGTGATCGCGCAGGAAGCCATCCAGATGCAGACCATCGTGAGCCTGGTGTCTGCGGGCATGGGGGTGGCGCTGGTGCCGGCCTCGCTCTGCAACCTTCGCCGCACCGGCGTGTCGTACCTCGCGTTGCGCGAGGCTGGACCGCAGATCGAGACCGGACTGCTCTGGCGCGAGGGCGCTGCCGGCGTCGCGCCGGCACTGCGTTCACTGATCGACATTGCGAGCGGGCTGGCCGCTGCGGGATCTGTGGTATCCGACACGGCCGGGCCTTTATAACCTCCACCCACCTCACCATGCTGATTCATCCCCAATTCGATCCGGTTGCCATTCACCTCGGCCCGCTTGCCATCCGCTGGTACGGTCTGATGTACCTCGCCGGGTTCATCATGTTCCTGTGGTTCGGGCGTCTGCGCATCCGTCAGCCGCATATGACGCAAACGGCTGGGCCGCGCGCGACCTCGACGACATGCTGTTCTTCGGCGTGCTGGGCGTGATACTGGGCGGACGGCTCGGCTACGTGCTGTTCTACAAGCCGTCGTACTACCTCGCGCATCCGCTGGAGATCTTCAAGGTGTGGGAGGGCGGCATGGCCTTCCATGGCGGCTTTCTCGGCGTGCTGGTCGCGATGTGGCTGTTCGCGCGGCTGCGCAAGCGGCACTGGCTCGAAGTCACCGATTTCATTGCGCCGATGATTCCTTGCGGGCTTGCCGCCGGCCGCATCGGCAACTTTATCAACGGCGAACTATGGGGCCGTCCCACGGACCTGCCGTGGGGCATGATTTTCCCGCAGGCCGGCGACAATATTCCTCGCCATCCGTCGCAGCTCTACCAGTTTGCTGGGGAGGGCGTCGCGCTGTTCATCATCTTGTGGCTGTTCGCGCGCAAGCCGCGGCCGATGGGCGCGGTGTCGGGCGTCTTCCTGATCGGCTACGGTGCCTTCCGCTTTGCCGCCGAGTTCGCGCGCGAGCCGGACAGCTTCCTGGGCCTGCTGGCGCTGCGCATGTCGATGGGCCAGTGGCTGAGCCTGCCGATGATCCTGATCGGGATCGCGATGGTGGTGTGGGCCTATCGCCGCCGGGCGCGGCCCGCCGAGGAACAGCCGGTGGGGGACTCGGGTACCTGACGTCCGCTGCTCGCCGCCGCCCGCCGTCAGGAGCCTGCCGCGCGCAGGGCCTCGATCCGTTCGCGCGTGTGCGGATGCGTGGAGAGGAAATCGTCCAGCGCGGGCTCTTCCGCATTGGCGCCTGGCGCCGGTTTGTTCTTGTCCGCGCTGCGGTTCTGGCCCTGCAGCGCGAGCAGGACATCGGCGAGCGCCGACGGTGGCAGCCGGTTGCGCTGCATGATGTCGATGGCATAGGCATCGGCCTCGCGTTCGTGCTCGCGTGAATAGCGCAGCGTCAGCATGGCAGCCGGAACACCGGCCAGCACCGACGAGAAATCTCCGAACATGTAGGCCGCGAGCGCGCCGACCGCCGACGCCTGGATGATCTGCTGCAGACCGTGGCGCTGCGCAATGTGCCCGGCCTCGTGTGCGAGCACGCCCAGCATGCCAGGGCCCGTGCCGGCCAGCGACACCAGTTCGTCCGTCACCACGATGGTGCCGCCCGGCAACGCCAGTGCGTTGGCGCCCAGGCGCCGCCGCGGCGGAACACGATCTGGTAGTCATGGCCGGGATCGGCCGGCAGCTTCAGTGACGCGAAGCCTGTGCGGATACGGGCCTGTTCGGCCGGCGGCAGGCGCGTAGGTTCGACCAGGCCGTTGTCGAGGCTGGCCAGCGTTGCGCGGCCCAGTTGCGCCTCCAGCGCGGAGGGGACCGCCCTCGCCATGTGGGCCGCGCTCCATGGCAGCAGCACGTAGTAGCCAAGCACGAGCACCGCGACCAGTGCGGCCACGGCCATGCCCGCCATGCGCCAGCTGTTCTGCGCCTTTACCACCCAGCCTTCGTGATGTCCCGTGTCGGCAAGCAGCCGGTCGAATGCGGCGTGGTCGCTGACCTGGCAGAACGCGCCGTCCGCGAACGTGACCAGCCGCGGCGCGCGCCGCACCCGTTCCGATACCCGCAGCGACGACAGCGCCGCGCGCCGCAGTTCCGCGCCATCGGCATCGCGCAACACGGCCTGACCGGCATCGACGGCGAGCGTGGCCTGGTGTGCGCGCGACGAGCGGCCATCGAAGTAGGTGACAGGAATCATCGGCGCACTTTCATCGGTGAGTCAATTCGGCCATTGCGACGGACGCACGCTCAGAGCGCGATGTCGATGTCGTACCAGTCTGCCGCGGCATCACCGAGCGCGCCCACGTTCTCCGCCTGGCCCGCGACGAAGGCATCCAGCGGCGCGCGTGCCATCAGCGTCATGCATTCCACGCGGTAGCGGACGGACCTGACCCGCGCAAACGGCAGGAACAGACCCAGCGTCAATGCGACGCCAACCATGTTCGTCAGGAAAATATAGAACAGGCGGCTGGCCTTCACTTCGCTGCGAAACTGTGCGGGGCGAGCGTGGTGTGGTTCCACACCAGGTTCTGCAGCGCGGCGTGAAGTACGGGCCGACGGCCAGCAGCGCGACGTACATGCCGAGTGTGCCAAGCAGGCCTGCAAAGACCGCGGCGCCGCGGCCGGAACCGGCGCTGACGCCCAGGGCCATGCCGCCGACCATGGCAACAAGCACGAGCACGATCGTCATGGCGAATGTGCGCAGGTACACGCCATAGAACGAGCCTGCGGCCGCATCGAATGCAAACGGCGCCGTGCCGAAACGCGTGTGGTTGTGCTGGTAGCGCTTCAGGCGCTGGTGCGCCAGCGGCGCGAGCGCACCGAGCGTGAACACCGTGAGCAGCGGCCACAGCACGAACACCTTGTACGCCTCGGCATCGCCGCCGGTGAACGCAAAGCGCAGCCCGCGATAGCTGGAGTTCGCCATGCGGAAACGCAGCGAGCGGACCAGCAGCAGCGGGAACACTGCGGCCAGCGCCAGGGCGAGCACGATTGCCAGCACGGGCGACACCTTGCCGCCAAGCTGGAAGGCGAATGCCAGCCCGAACACAATGGCGCGCCCCTTGAGGATGGCCGCTGGTTTGCCGTGGTAGTCGAAGGTGGCGTCGTCCAGGCTGGTATTGCGATAGAAGTACTGCAGCGTGCGGACCTTGGCCCAGGCGGAATAGATCCCAAAGGTGACGATCGTCAGCAGGGTGTTCACGATCCAGATCCGGAAATACTCCGACCCCGTGCCGGTGAAGGTGAGCCGCAAGGGCGTGGGCGCGGTCGAGGGTGTCGCCAGGACCGGCCCGCCGTCAGGCGTTTCGGGGTGAGCGGGAAATGCGCTGGAATTGCCGGTTTGCATCGTTTGAACTCCCGTCTGGTCGTAAGGCGGCCGGTGCCGCGTTGTTTCATCGGCGCAACCATTTTGCACGAGCCGATTGTGCCTTATTCCCAATACGGCTATGGCCAAAACTGGCAAATTCGCCACAAATACCAATGTCCGCAGGCCAACAAGGAAATTCCATGTATGCCGCGGATGCGACATTGCTCGTAACATCCGAGAAACATTCTGTTACACCAATGCGGTTTTGTAACAAGTCGCTCATTATCAACGTCAATAAAAACAACGAGTTATCTTTCATGGCACGATACTCGCTATCTCCTCTGTTACAAGAGAGCGGGCCATGCCGAAGCCCGCCGGACACGGCGCCGGGGAGGACCTGTGGGACGGGGGGCACCGAGTGACAAACGACGGCAGACGGGAAAATCTGCGCACACGCTAGTGTGCGCCATCAGGGGGGCGCCGGGTCAGCGTCAGAAGTCAATGACCCACGCAGGACGATGCCATCCAGGCAGCGACCGGCGATGACATAGTCCGCAGCTGTTCTTTCATGCGCGGGCGGATGCTGGCAGGGAGGCTAGCATCCGCCTGCCGCACCTCCAGCCAGATTCCATCGCATTTGCCCCGTAAGTAACACTTGCGTTGCGCGCCGCAACATCGAAATGCCTTGCTTGCGACTTCCAGTTATTCATAATTATGAATTATGGGGTTGCCGGTACACGTTCCGGTGACAGCCCAACCGGATCTGGCGGAGGCCCATGCGTATCGTCCAGCAGGCGCTGTACCTCGAAGTGGCAGACCGACTGCGCGGCATGATCGACGCGCACGCGTTGGTCCCGGGCGCATGGATCGACGAGAGCACCCTGGCCACGCAGCTCGGCATTTCGCGCACGCCGATGCGTGAAGCGCTCAAGGTGCTGGCCGCCGAGGCCTGGTCCGGCTAGAGCCCAGGCGCGGCTGCTTCGTCAATGAGCTGTCCGAGCGCGATCTCGACGAGATTTTCCCGCTGATGGCGCTGCTCGAAGGGCGCTGCGCGTACGAGGCGGCGTGTAACGCCACCGCGCAGGATCTGGAGGCGCTCGAAGGACTGCACGCCGAGCTCGCGCGGCATGCCAGCGCCGGCGATATCGACGCCTACTACGAAACCAACTTCCAGATCCACGAAGCCATCCAGCGGCTGGCCGGCAACCGCTGGCTCTCGGGGCTGATCAGCGATCTGCGCAAGGTGCTGCGGTTGTCGCGGCACAAGAGCCTGAAGCTGCCCGGGCGTATCCATGAATCCTGCGCGGAACACCTGGGCATCTTCTCGGCGCTCAAGGCGCATGACCCGGAAGGCGCCGAAGCGCTGATGAAGACCCATCTGCTGCGCCAGCGTGCCGCGCTCACGGCGCTGGATCGGACCGCCCAGGCCGCAGCGGCCGTGCTGCAGGAGTTCCCGAACGTTTCACCGGTTTCTTCCGTTTCATCATGCACCAAGGCAGGTACCCCATGAGCTCCCTCGACTCCGGCGACCAGAAGATCAGCGCCCCGCTGGGCGTCAGCGAACCGTCAGGTCCCACCCTGTTTTCCAGGATCGGCCGCTGGTGGGGCCGCAAGGGCGACGCCGAGGCGTCCCCGGCACCGTCAAGGAATGCCGAGCCTGCGCCTTTGCCCGCGCGCGTGGCGCGGCGCCAGCGGGAACAGTTGCGGCAATGCCTTGACGCGCGGCTGACGGACAGCAACGCCAACGCCGCCGCGCAGGCCTGGCAGGCGGAGTACGAAGCCGCCGACGACGGCGTGCGCAGCGGCATGCTGGAAGTGCTGGCAGAAGTCGCTGGCAGCACAGGTGCGGAAGAGGGCGCAGCGGCCGCCGACAAGTCCGGCAAATCGGCACGCGGCGGCTCGGGACTGAGCCAGGCCTTGTCGAATGCGCGCATCCGCTTCTTCAAGCGCCTGGCCGCCCTGCACGGCCAGAGCGGCGGCAGTGCCTGCGGGCTGCATTTCCTGATCCGCCTGCGCGCCGACATGCTGCGCTGGCAGCGGCGCATTCCGGGCCTGCGCGTGCTGGACGAGGACCTGGAGGCGCTGTTCTCCAACTGGTTCGATGTCGGCCTGCTCGAACTGCAGCCAATCACCTGGGATTCGCCCGCGTCGCTGCTCGAAAAGCTGATCCGCTATGAAGCCGTGCACGAGATTTCGTCATGGACGGACCTGCGCAACCGCCTCGATTCCGACCGGCGCTGCTACGCGTTCTTCCATCCGCGCATCCCGCGCGAGCCGCTGATTTTCGTGGAAGTGGCCTTCGTGCCGGAGATGGCCGCCAATGTGCAGACCCTGCTCGACGAAGCCGCGCCGCTGGAGGATCTGCGCCGCGTGAAGTGGGCGATCTTCTATTCGATCTCCAACACGCAGGCCGGGCTGCGCGGCGTGAGTTTCGGCAACTTCCTGCTCAAGCGCGTGATCGAGGAACTGCAGCGCGAGTTTCCGAAGGTCAGGCAGTTCGCCACGCTGTCGCCCATTCCGGGGTTTGCCGACTGGCTGCGCAAACAGGACGGGACTGCCGTGGCGGGCGCGCTCGGCGAGAAGCGACTGGCGCGCTGGCAGGAGCGGCACGGGCCGCGCCGGCCAATGGCGCAGGCTGGCTGGAAGCACTGCCGGCCGATTCGCAGGACACCGTGGTGCGTGACACCGCGCTCTCGCTCGCGGCCCACTACCTGGTGCGCGAGCGCAGCCAGTCCTTGCCGGCCGACCCCGTGGCGCGCTTCCACCTTGGCAATGGTGCCTGCGTGGAACGGCTGAATTGGGGGGCAGACATGTCGCGAAAAGGCCGCGCACAATCATGCGGCATGATGGTGAATTACCTTTACGCGCCCGAGGCACTGGATGACAATCTAACGCGCCTTGGCGAAGGCAACCCGCGCATCAGCCGTTCCGTTGGGAAGCTGTTGTGATGTTGTGACTCCGGTCAGGTCACGAAAAAGCATGCCGAGGTGCCGCCAGTCCCTGACAACGGGGGCGGCATTTTATCGGGGTTTACCAGGCAGTATCGGGATCAACTTTCCACTTCGAGAGAAAGAGGACACAGTGAAGATGAATCGTCGTCAGTTCAGCCTGGCCGCATGCGCGCGCGCCACCGCCCTCGTCGCAGGCCTTGCCGCAGGCATGGCGTGGCAGATGCCGTCTGCACTTGCGGACACCTGGCCGTCCAAGCCGATTACCGTGATCGTGCCGTTTCCTGCAGGCGGCGGTACCGATGCCTTCGCCCGCCCGCTGACTGCCCAGCTCTCCAAGCAGATCGGCAAGCAGTTCGTCATCGACAACCGCGGCGGCGCCGGTGGCACGGTCGGTGCCAGCCTGGCGGCCAAGGCCGCGCCTGACGGCTACACCGTCTTTATCGGCGGCGCGCATCACGCGATCGCACCGTCGTTCTACAAGAAGCTCGACTACGACATCGAGAAGGACTTCATCCCCGTCACCGTGATCGCCCAGCCGCCGCAGGTCGTGGTGGTAAACCCGACGCGGGTCCACGCCAATACGCTGCAGGAACTGCTCGACTATGCGCGCAAGAACCCGGGCAAGCTGAATTACGGCTCGGCGGGCAACGGTTCTTCGCATCATCTGGCCGGTGAACTGTTCAAGCTGCAGACCAAGACCTTCATCACGCATATCCCGTACAAGGGCGCGGGGCCCGCGCTGTCGGACCTGATCGCCGGCCAGGTGGACATGATGTTCGACGGGCTTGGTTCATCGGCGCAACATATTCGCGCGGGCCGCATCAAGGCGCTTGCCGTGGCATCGGCGAAGCGTTCGCCGGCATTCCCGAACGTGCCCACGGCGGCCGAGGCGGGCGTGCCGAACTTCGAGGTGTCGACCTGGTACGCGATGTGGGTGCCCAAGGGCACGCCGAAGGAAATCGTCGACCGCCTGTACACCGAGACCGAGAAGGCCCTGAACACGCCGGAGCTCAAGCAGATCTGGCTCAGCAACGGCTCGGAAACGCCGCAGTTCACGCAGGAGCAGTTCGCGCAGTTCCAGCGCAGCGAAATCAAGCGCTGGGCGCAAGTGGTGCAGCAGTCCGGCGCGACGATCGACTGAGCGATGAGCGGCACAGTCCTGTTCGCCGTCGAGGGCGCCACGGCCACCGTCACGCTGTCGCATGCGGGCAAGCTCAACGCGATATCGGCGCAGATGTGGCAGGCGCTGGCCGACGGCTTTACGCGGCTGTCGGCCGATACCTCGCTGCGCTGCGTGGTGGTGCGCGGCGCTGACGGCAATTTTGCCGCCGGTGCCGACATCGCCGAATTTCCGCTCGTGCGCGGCGATGAAGCCGCGGTGCTCCGCTATCACATGGAAATCATCGCTCCGGCGCTGCAGGCCATTGCCGGTTGCCTGCACCCGACCGTGGCGATGATCGAAGGCGTGTGTGTCGGCGGCGGGCTCGAGATTGCCTGCCATTGCGACCTGCGCATCGCGGCGGACAACAGCCGCTTCGGCGTGCCGATCAACCGGCTCGGCTTTCCGATGGCGCCTGGCGAACTGCAGGGCCTGCTCGCGCTGGCGGGCCGTGCGGTCGCGCTCGAGATCCTGCTGGAAGGCCGCGTCTTCGACGCTGCCGAGGCGCGCGAGAAGGGGCTGCTGACGCGCGTGGTGCCCGCCGACGGACTGGCGGCGGAAGTCGATGGCACGGTGCGCCGCATTGCTGCCGGAGCGCCGGTCGCGGCGCGCATCAACAAGGCCACGATCCGGCGCCTGTCGCCGCAGCCACAGCCCTTGACCTCCGCGGAGCTGAGCGCGCATTTCGCTTATGCCGGAGGCGGCGATCATGCCGAAGGCGTCGCAGCTTTCCTGGCGCGCCGCCCGCCGCAATTCGAAGGGAACTAGCGTATTTTTCGGCCAGGTTCCCGCATTACAATCGTCCATCGCCCACCCGCGTCCGGATTCCGGAAGTCCTTGTCTTTATCCGCACCATGAACGCCAACCTGTTTGCACTGTTCGAAACCCGCTTTCCCGCCGACCGCACCGCCTGCTGCATCGAAACGCACGATGGGCTGTACTACAGCTGGGATGATCTCGATCGCGCCACCGCCAAGCTGGCCAACCTGCTGACCGGTCTGGGCCTGCCGGAAGGCGCACGCGTCGCCGTGCAGGTGGAGAAATCGCCCGAGGCGCTGTTCCTGTACCTGGCCACGCTGCGCGCCGGCTATGTCTACCTGCCGCTGAACACGGCGTACCAGGAAGCGGAGATCGACTACTTCATCGGCAACGCCGAGCCGTCGGTGGTGGTGTGCAGCAGCAAGAATTTCGGCTGGGTATCGAAGGTCGCGTTCCGGCACGGCACCAGCTACGTCTTCACGCTCGACGAAGACCGTTCCGGCTCGCTGCTGTCGCGCGCCGCGGCCCGGCCCGATACGTTCGAGACCGTGCAGCGCGCTGAAGACGACCTCGCAGCCATCCTCTATACCTCCGGCACCACGGGCCGCAGCAAGGGCGCGATGCTCACGCACGGCAACCTGTCGTCCAATGCGCAGACGCTGCATCAGTACTGGGGCTGGCGCAGCGACGACGTGCTGCTGCACATGCTGCCGATCTTCCACGTGCACGGCCTGTTCGTGGCTTCGCACGGCGCGCTGCTCGCCGGCGCAAGATGATCTGGACGCCGAAGCTCGACATGGCGCAGGTGCTGAAATTCCTGCCGCGCTCGACCGTGATGATGGGGGTGCCGACATACTACGTGCGCATGCTGCAGGAGCCGCGCTTCGACGACGATAGCTGCCGCCGCATGCGCCTGTTCGTGTCGGGCTCGGCGCCGCTGCTGCTCGAAACCTTCGAGGAATTCCGCAAGCGCACGGGCCACACGATCCTCGAGCGCTACGGCATGAGCGAGACCGTGATGCTGGTCTCGAACCCGTACGACAGCGCGCTCGGCGAGCGTATCGGCGGTACGGTCGGCATGCCGCTGCCCGGCGTGTCGGTGCGCGTGGTCGATGGCGACGGCAAGCCGAGCGCCATCGGCGAGATCGGCAATATCGAGGTCACGGGCCCGAACGTGTTCAAGGGCTACTGGCGCATGCCGGAGAAGACGAAGGAAGAATTCACCGCGGACGGCTGGTTCAAGACCGGCGACGTGGGCCGTTTTGGTGGCGCGATCGTCAGCCAGGCGGGTGAGCGCCCGGTGCCGGACAACTACGTGACCATCGTCGGCCGCAGCAAGGACCTGATCATCTCGGGCGGCTACAACGTCTACCCGAAGGAAATCGAGAGCTTTATCGACGAGATGCCGGGCGTGGCCGAAAGCGCGGTGATCGGCGTGCCGCATGCTGACTTCGGCGAAGCCGTGGTGGCGGTGGTGGTGAAGAAGCCCGGTGCGGACCTCGACGAGACCGCGCTGATCGGCACGCTCAAGGATCGCATCGCCAACTTCAAGGTCCCCAAGCGCGTGCACGTGGTGGAAGAGCTGCCGCGCAATACGATGGGGAAGGTGCAGAAGAATGTGTTGCGGGAGCAGTTCGCGGTGCTGTGATTGCACCCTATTGCCGGCGGCAGCGGCCGCCGTGGAGTTGCAGACGACTCAAGAATTACGAGGGTTGCTCCCCTCTCCCATTTATGGGAGAGGGGCGGGGGAGAGGGCAGGAGTCTCCACGAAGTGAGGCGCTATGGTGCTTGCCATGCGCCTGCCCTCTCCCCCCACGCCCCTCTCCCCGCAGGCGGGAGAGGGGAGCAACCACGCCCGCGGAAGCGAAGCGTTCTACTTCAGCATCTGCACCGACCCATTCACCGACACGGTGACCTGCGTCTTGCCGCCCTCGACAGGCACTGGCGCCGCGGCATCAGCCATCATCGCCTTGGCCGCGCCGTACATGCGCGGCATCGGCGGCACCACGCCGCTCTCGTTCACATTTACCTCGCGGATCGTATAGCTGCTGTAGCCGAACAGCTTCGACGTCGCCTGCGCCTTGTCTCGGAACGCGCTGACGGCCTGGTCGGTGAGCTTGCCTTCCGCGGCGTGGCGCGCTTCGCGCGACAGCGAGAACGCAATGCCCTGCACTTGCATCTGGTTGGCCAGTTCGCCGGCCAGCTTCGACACGGCGGCAAAATCGCGCGATTGCAGGATGACTTCCGAGCGGCCGCGCCAGGTGCTGATGCGGCCGTTGCGGTCGGTACTCGGGCGGATCGTGAAGCCGCCGACTCGGCCTGCACGCCCGGCGTGCGCTTGGCCTGGCTGATCACGGCCTGCGTGCGGGTCGACAGCGCGGAAGAGATCGCGCCCGGCTCCGCGCCTTCCTGCTCCGCCGCCAGCGTGAGGTGCACGACGTCGGTCGGCACTTCGGTCACGGCCTGCGCCGACAGCGACAGCACGCCGGCAGGCACTTCGGCATGGCCCGGCATGCCCTGTGCGGATGCAGCCAGCGCGGAGGTGCCGAGCAGGGTGGCGGCAAGCAGTTGTTTCATCTTTTTCTCCCGGTCAAAGTGATGGGTATGAGACGCAGTCTGCCCGCAAACGTTCCCGGCGCGGCCCGCGCGCATGCCGCCGCCCGGGTCCGCTGCAACGTGGTTCAGAACGACTTCCAGGCCTTCCAGAACATGTAGCTGGCCAGGGACAGCAGCAATACCGCAAAGGCCTTCCTGAGCTGCCCCACGTCCATGCTGTGCGCCGTGCGCGCGCCCAGCGGCGCGGTCAGCACGCTGGCCACCGCAATGGCAAGCAGCGCAGGCAGGTAGATATAGCCAAGCGACCAGGCTGGCAGGCCCGGCTGCTGCCAGCCGCTCCAGATGTAGCCGATCACGCTGGCCACCGCGATCGGGAAGCCCAGCGCGGCCGAGGTAGCCACCGCGTTGTGGATCGGTACGTTGCACCAGGTCATGAACGGCACCGAGACAAAGGCGCCGCCGGCCCCGACCAGGCTGGACAGGAAGCCGATCACCGAGCCCGCGCCCACCATGCCTGGCGCTGCCGGCAGTTGCCGGCTCGGCACAGGGCGCCGGCTGCGCAGCATCTGCAATGCCGAAAAGCCGACGAAGCACGCGAACGCCAGCGACAGCCAGCTTGTCTTCAGCGCCGAGAACACCTTGCCGCCGCCGATCATGCCGCCGAGCAGGATGCCGGGCGCCAGCGCCAGCACGATCGGCCAGCGCACCGCGCCGCGCTTGTGGTGGGCGCGCACCGACGACAGCGAGGTGAACAGGATGGTGCCCATCGACGTGGCGATGGCCATGTGCACGATGGCTTCACCGGCAAAGCCGAGACTCGTGAACAGCAGCGTGAGGAAGGGCACCATCATCATGCCGCCGCCCACGCCGAGCAGGCCGGCGCAGAAGCCGGTAAAGGCGCCAGCGCGAGCAGGGCGGGAATCAGGGCAAGGCTCATGGGAAAGGAAAGCGGAAAGCGGCGTGTCGCTTGTGGTTGTACTTGTGGATGCGCATGCCGCCGGGGCGGCCGCGGAACAGTCCATCAGCCCATCAGACGCGTGGTGATGAAGCGCCATTCGGCCGGCGTGACCGGCGTGATCGACAGGCGGTTGCCGCGCCGCAGGACGACCATGTCGGCCAGTTCCTCATGCGCGCGCAGTTCGGCCAGCGGGATCAGCGCGCTCTTGCGCACGTACTTGACGTCGACGAGCTGCCAGCGCGGTTCATCGGGCTTCGACGCGGCGTCGTAGTAGTGGCTCTTCGCATCGAACTGGGTCGGGTCGGGATAGGGCTGCGAACAGACCTCGGCGAGTCCCGCAATGCCGGGCTCGGGGCACGAAGAATGATAGAACAGCACGCCGTCGCCGATGCGC
Organism: Cupriavidus sp. UYMMa02A; assembly: GCA_001725945.1. GTDB lineage: Bacteria > Pseudomonadota > Gammaproteobacteria > Burkholderiales > Burkholderiaceae > Cupriavidus. Next base: position 73,892 of record LRMT01000073.1, read on the forward strand.
ATGACGTCACGCATGAAATTGCGCGCCTGGTAGTTGCGCACGCCGGTCCACGGCAATGTCCCTTCTTTTGCGAGGGTATCGATGCTGGCTTCGTCCGGTTCGGACTTCATCAGCCAGTACTGGCGGGCACGTGCGGGCGCTTTTTCTGTGCGGCTGTTTTCGGCGCGGCTCATGGCAGTCGGCTCATGGCACTCGGGGGTGCATGCGTTGGCAACACGCGCTGCCCGCGGGACGTGGCAGCGCCCGGCAAGAAAAAAGGCGGTGGTCTGTAAAACCACCGCCTTTTGAGGGGTCCCCGCCTCGGCCGTTGGGTCGGCATCCTGAACCCAAGTGAGGTTCAGAGTGGCTGCGGAAGTCGTACTTCGGGTACATCACCCATTCAGGGAGTCCAAGCCAGGCCCGGACTATGAATGCTGTGACGCGCTCGCCCATACGACATGATCCCGCACCATGCGATGCATATCGGTTCAAGGAGTTTATGACCCTCGCGAACCAGGCAGGGAAACTGTCAAACGTCTGACGCTCCGAGCATCCCGACGTGACCAGAAACCGGGTCCGCGGGCGGGATGTCAGACGTTTGCCGTTTCTAACTAGGATGGGATGAGAACGGCGGCCAGGCGCGATAACCCGGCCATTTTGCTGCACGTCTGTGGTGCCTTGTGCAGTCTGGCTACACTATACACCTCGTCTTGTTTCATACCAAGTCCGCCGGACCGCGTCGTTACATTTTGCATGACAGCGCGGCATCCAGCGCACATCGCCGCAATCGTCGCTCAGCCCTGCTGCGCCGGTGCGCCCGTGCCGACGTGCGCGTATTGCCGCAGGGCCTCGTCGGCGCGCTCGTTGAGCTCGCGAATGCGCGCGCGGATGGCGTCCACCGGGATCGCACCGTCCGACTGCTGCTTGCGCTGCAGGGCCAGCAGGTCCGAAGCAATGGTGATCGCCGCCATCACGGCCACGCGCTCCACGCCCTTGGCCGAGGCGTTGTTGCGCAGCTTGTTCATCTGCGTGTCCACCAGTGCCACGGCGTCGAGCAGCGCGGCCTCGTTCTCGGGCGCGATCGCGAAGCGGTAGGGCTGGCCCGCAATGTTCACTTCGACTTGCTTGTTGCTCATGCGTGTTCTCCGGAGGCCTTGTGCGCAGCGTTTTCCGGGGCCGAAGACCCGGCGCCTTCGTCCAGCAGGTCGAGCTGGCGCGAATCGCTCGCGGTGGGCAGCTTGTCCAGGATGGACTGGATGCGCAGTTGCGCTTCCTCGATCTTGATATTGAGCAGCTCGCGATCGGCGGCCATGGCTTCGCGCTCGCTGCGCAACTGTGCGGCTTCGCCCTGCAGGCGCGTGATTTCGTCACGCAGCCGCTGGTTCTCCGCCGCCAGGGTGTCCGCATGATGCAGCACGCGTCCGATCTTGGCGGCCAGCTGTTCGAGTTCGTTAAGCATAGGGCCTGTCATAGTGAAAGGTGTCAGGTATCGGGATTCTAGCCGAAGCGTCGTCGCGCACAATGAGAGGCAAGGCGGGTGTGACCGCCATGGCGCGCGGAAGTTGCACGCTTCTGCGCCGAAAACGGCGTTTGCAGGCGATTTGCGCGGGCTTTGTGCGCCGTCAAGTGCGTTCCAGTGCGATCCGGGCCCGCATTGACTCGACTAGGGAAACTGCCTACACTCGCGCTCGTTCCAGGTGCTCGCCATCCCGCCCACGGCAGGGTGGCAGTTCAACGGGAAACAGGGAGCCGCGGCCGACAGACTGCTCGGCCAGGCCAACCTGTGCTGCCCCCGCAACGGTAAGCGGCCGCGATGCCTGTCCACATGGCGTCGCAAGGCTGGCCAATCGCCACTGAACCTTACGTCATACGTTCGGGAAGGCGGCCAGTCCGGAGCCGTCAGCCCGGATACCGGCCTGAACGCGGGCTGCCGCCCATGCGCGGCACGCCTCATCGCCATCTGGCCCGCGGGGGAACGGGCCCGGCCGTCCTATCCATTCCTGCATCATGCGTTCATCGCTCTACAGGTCGAACCGTCCGGCGCTGCCGACGGTGCGTCCGTCCGTGGCCGCCGTATTGGCCGCGCTGTCTTCGCTTGTCCTGAATCCCGCCCTGGCCCAGAGTGAGACTGCCGCCGGGTCCCAGTCCGCCGCCGACGCGGCCCCAGCGCAACTTGCACAACTTGCACAACTCGCGCCGGTGGTGGTCACCTCGACGCGCACCGCGCAGCCGCTGACCGAGGCGCTGCCCCATACCACGGTGGTCACGCAGGAAGACATCGTCAACTCGCAAGCGCCGGACCTGCGCACGCTGCTGCGCAACCAGGCCGGCGTGGAACTGACCGCCAATGGCGGCATGGGCTCGAATACCTCGCTGTTCATGCGCGGCGCCAACTCCAACCAGACGCTGATCCTGATCGACGGCGTGCGCGTGTCCTCGGTGAGCAGCGGCACGGCCCAGCTCGCCAATATCCTGCCCGATCAGATCGACCATATCGAAGTGGTGCGCGGCAACGTGTCGGCGCTGTACGGCTCGGACGCATCGGCGGCGTGGTGCAGATCTTTACCAAGAGCGGAGCAGGCCAGGCGCCCGCGGCGAACGCGCAGGTCGAATATGGCAGCAACAATACGCGCCAGGGTACGGCCGGCTATGGCGGCCAGATCGGCGACACCTCGTTCAACGTGACCGGCTCCGCGTTCAAGACCGACGGCTTTTCGTCGATCAATACGAAGCAGGCGCCGCGCGCCAACCCGAACGACAACCCGTACGAGAACCAGAGCGTATCGGCGCAGGTGAAGCATCGCTTCACGCCGGACTGGGATGCGGGCATGGCCGGCTACTACTCGAAGAGCAAGCTGTCATACGACAACAGTTTCGGCCGGCCCACCGACGACAACCGCTCCAACAGCGACCTCTACACCGTGTCGGCCTTCGTCAACGGCAAAGTGCTGCCGGACTGGGCCACGCATTTCAAGCTGGCGCAGAGCGAGGACCGCAGCGAGAACTTCCTGAATGGCGCGAACAACGGCACCTTCAACACGCGCAACCGCCAGTTCAACTGGCAGAACGAGTACGCGCTGGCCGCGACGCACACGCTGCTGTTCGGCACCGACTACCTGCAGCAGGAACTGGATTCCAACTCGTACGGCGCGCCCTCGCGCAATGTCTTCTCGGTGTTCGGCGGCTATGATGGCCGCGTCGGCAGGCACCAGCTGCAGCTCAACGGCCGCAACGACCACTAT
>LRMT01000074.1 GCA_001725945.1 Cupriavidus sp. UYMMa02A
CGCCAGCCGCGCCAGGGCGATGCACAGCCGACTCCGGCACTGGCCCGCCAGCCGGAAGGCACGCAAGGCGCGCAGGGCGAACGCGCCGAAGCCCGCCAGGAAGGCCGTCGCGACCGCAACCAGGAGCGCCGTGAACGCCAGCGTGAACGCCAGCGCGATCGCGGTGATGCGCGTGAAGCCGAAGCCGGCGAAGCCGCTCCGGCTGAAGCAGTAGCCGCCATCCAGGCCGCCGCAAGCCTGCCGCAGGCCGTGTTCGAAGACACGCAACCCGCCGTACCGGGCATGGAACTGCCGGAAGGCGCGGAAGCCGCAACCGAAGGTGGCGAAGGCGAGGAACGCCGTCGCCGCAACCGCCGCGGCCGTAACCGCTATCGCCGCGAGCGTGACGACTCGGCGCAAGGCAACCAGGATGACGCTGAAGACGGCGCGTCCGCCGATATCGGTGCCGAGGCGGAACAAGCCGTGGCAGCCGAGGCTGTTGCCGCACCGGCTCCGGCCGCTCCGGCCGCTCCGGCCGCTCCGGCCGCTCCGGTGGCCGAAGTGCGCGAGGCTGAAGCTGTCGCCGTGACCGCCGACACACCGGCTCCGGCCAAGGCCGTGGAAACTGTAGAGGCCGTCGCGGTTGCCGCGACTGAAGCGGCGACCGAAGCCGCGGTTGAACCGGTTGTGATGCAAGCGCCGGCCCCGGTGGTTGCCGAAGCACCGGTGTTCGAAGCTGCACCTGCACCTGCACCGGCACCGGCACCTGCTGCCGTTCAGCCGGTAGCCGCTGCCGAGCCGGTACCGGCCCCGCACGCCGAGCCGGCTACACCGGTCGTCCAGGCCGCGGTCGAGCCCGCCCCGGTCGAAACGCCGGTAGCGGCTCCCGCAATCCCGGCCGCGCCGGCAGTAGCGGCAGCGCCTGCCGCCGCTCCGTCAGCCGTGTCGCTGGAAGGCCTGCAGCCGATGCTGGCTACGGCCGGCCTGCAGTGGGTCGGCACGGACAGCGCGAGCTGCGCGCCGCGCAGGAAGCTGCCGCGCGCGTCGTGCCCTGCACCGCGCGTGCCGCGCGAGCGCAAGCCGCTGCCGCCGCTGCCGGAAGGTCCGATGATCCTCGTCGAGACTGGCGCCCGCGCGGTCGAACAGGGTGAGAAGCAGTAAGCACATCTTCCGCCAGCAGGAATGAAAGGGGACGGCCTGGCCGTCCCCTTTTTCATGCATGGACAATCCGGATGCCGGCCGCCCGCCTCGGCTAGAATGGCACCAGAATGCATCCGATTCCCCTGAGCCCTGCTCTCCGGAAGCATCGCCCACCCACAGGCCATGACCGAAACCGTCATTCCGATCTTCGATCTGCGCGATCATCGCTACCGCTCGATGACGCCCAGCATCCCTGAAACGCTGCTCGAGCCTTCCGGCTGGTCGCCGATACCCGGGCGCGCCCGCTGCATGACCTGCGCATCTCGGTGACAGACCGCTGCAATTTCCGCTGCGTGTACTGCATGCCGAAGGAATCTTCGACAAGGACTACACCTTCCTGCCCCATTCGGAACTGCTGAGCTTCGAGGAAATCGAACGCACGGCGCGCCTGTTCGTCAGCCTCGGCGTCGAGAAGATCCGCCTGACGGGCGGCGAACCGCTGCTGCGCAAGAATATCGAGAAGCTCGTGGAAATGCTGGCGCGCATCGAGACCGTTTCGGGCAAGCCGCTGGACCTGACACTGACAACCAACGCATCGCTGCTCGCGCGCAAGGCACAGTCGCTGCGCGATGCCGGCCTGAGCCGTGTGAGCGTAAGTCTTGACGCCATGGACGACGCCACCTTCCGCCGCATGAACGACGTGGACTTTGCCGTCGCCGACGTGCTGCATGGCATCGAGACCGCGCAGGCCGTGGGGCTCGCGCCGATCAAGGTCAACATGGTGGTCAAGCGCGGTACCAATGATGCCGAGATCGTGCCGATGGCCCGCCACTTCCGCGGCAGCGGCATCATCGTGCGCTACATCGAGTTCATGGATGTCGGCGCCAGCAATCACTGGCAAATGGACGAAGTGCTGCCGTCCGCCGAAGTGGTGCGCCGCATCGATGAAGTCTTTCCGCTGGCGCCGGTGCAGGCCAACTACTCCGGCGAAACCGCCGAGCGCTGGCGCTATCGCGATGGCGGCGGCGAGATCGGCGTGATCTCCAGCGTGACCCACGCCTTCTGCGGCGATTGCAGCCGCATCCGGCTGTCGACCGAAGGCCGCCTGTATCTGTGCCTGTTCGCGACCGAGGGCTACGACCTGCGCGCGCTGCTGCGCGGTGGCTACAGCGACCTGCAGGTTTCGAATGCCATTGCGCAGGTATGGCAGGGCCGCACCGACAACTACTCCGAGCAGCGCAGCAACCCCGCGGTCCGCCAGGCCCGTGCCGAACGCAAGATCGAAATGTCTTATATCGGCGGATGACCCGCCGAATTCCATCCTTCCGATGATTGCACGCGACGACATCACTGGCCTGATCCTCGCCGGCGGCAGGGGCAGCCGCATGGGCGGCACCGACAAGGGGCTGCAACCGTTGCACGGCACGCCCATGGCCATGCATACGATGATGCGGCTGACGCCGCAGACCGGCGCGCTGATGATCAATGCCAACCGGAACCTGTCGGCGTATGAATCGTTCGGCGTGCCGGTGGTGACCGACTCGGTGCCCGACTTTGCCGGTCCGCTGGCTGGCATGCTGGCCGGGCTGGAGCAATGCCAGACGGGCTGGATGGTCACCGCACCGTGCGATTCGCCGTTCCTGCCGGACGACCTCGTGCAGCGGCTTGCCCATGCCATCGAAGCCGAAGGCGCCGAGCTGGCGATCCCGGTCACGGTCGACGCGGACGGCCGCCGACAGGTCCAGCCGGTCTTCTGCCTGATGCCGGTCAGCATGCTGGACGACCTGCTGGCCTACCTGAATGGTGGTGGGCGCAAGATCGAAACCTGGGCGGCCTCGCACCGGCTGGCAGAAGTCCTGTTCGACGACGCCGGCGCCTTTGCCAATATCAACACCCTCGACGAACTGCGCACGCACGAAGCCGGCTAACGGCGCGTATCCACCATGCCATCCCTGCAATCCGTCATTTCCTGCCTGTCCGACTACGATCCCACCGCCCTGCCCGTGGCGCAGGCCAATCGCATCATCGGCGAAGTGGTCGAGCCGTGCGCGGCGTTGAGTCGTGCCGCCGCAGCGCGCTGGACCGCGTGCTGGCCGAGGACATCGTTTCACCGATCGACGTACCCGCCCACGACAACTCCGCGATGGACGGCTACGCCTTCGCGCCAACAGCGCGCTGCAGGCCGGCCGCCAGGCGGGCAGGTCGAACTCGAGG
>LRMT01000075.1 GCA_001725945.1 Cupriavidus sp. UYMMa02A
CGTACGCCGGCTACCGGCACCGGCAGCGCCTCCGGCGCTGCATCGTGGCCAGCCGCGTGGCATACCAGGCGGTCGTGAGCGCGGGCCGCGCGACCCATGCGACGGCGGCGGCGATGGCCAGCCATGCGGCGCCGCGCAGGAATCGGAAAGAGGTCATGGAGTGGGCATGCGTCATTGGCAACAACGGCGCGGTGTCGTACCCGAAAGCAAGGGATATACCGCGTCCGCAGAAGGGAAATTTTGCATCGCGCCCGCCTTGGCGAGCGTGCCACCTCGCAGTTGCTGAATTTTCTACATCAAAGGCAGTTCTTACGTGGCTTTCCCGAGCATAACTGAACCCGCAGAGGTAAATCGAAGCGCACATATGCCGCATTTTCAGGCAGATTCCGCGTTGGTATGGCAGTTGCCTTTTCCGGTCCAGGATCGGAATGAATGGCGTACCGGGCTGGGCTCGGGCTTGCCGCCCGGTCGGAACGGTTCGATGGAGGAAAACATGAGCAAGAAGATACTGATTTGCATGATGGTTGCGGCCACCTTCGGCTCGCTGGCAGGCTGCAGCGCGACCGGTACGGCCTCCGGCTCGGGCGCGGGCGGTGGTACGGTGACAGGTTCGGGCTCCGTCACAGACAACACTGGCAGCCATCCGCGAAGTACGGCGCCAGCTACGTCGTCAGGCGGGGCCACATCCAGTGGCGCTACCTCGGGTGGCACGTCGACCACAGCGCCGCGCTATTGAGATGGCGTGAGATAGCGGCGCAGACGACTATCACAGCGGGCACCGGCCAACAGCGCGGTGCCCGCTTTGCATTTCCATGCGTGAGCCTTCAACGGGAAGCCGTTCCGGCCGCGCCCGGCGCGCCGGCAGACCGACTGGCCGCCGCTGTCGATTGCGGAGCTCGCGGGCTCGACGCATCCGCCGTCGCCGTGCGCTGGGACCAGCCTCCGCCCAGTGCCTTGTAGAGATCCACGCGGCTCGTCAGACGCGCGAGGCGGATGGTGACCAGCGTCTGCTGCGCCGAGTAGAGCTGGCGCTGCGCGTCGAAGACCGGGAAGTAGTCATCGACGCCATTGCGGAAGCGCATTTCCGACAACCTGCGCGTCTCGCTGATCTCGCGCGCGAGCGCTTCCTGCGCTGCGGCTTCGCGGTCATAGGTGCCGCGCGCGCGAGGCCGTCGGCGACCTCGCGGAAGGCCTGCTGAATGGTCTTCTCGTAGGCGGCGACGTGATGTCCTTCTGTACCTGGGACGCGTCGAGCCTGGCCTGGTTGGCCCTGCGTTGAAGATCGGCATGGTGATCGAAGGCGCAAACGCCCACGCCATGCCGCCTGAGAACAGCCCCGACAGCGCGGTGCTGGCCACGCCGATCGCCGCCGTCAGCGAGATGCTCGGGAAGAAGGCTGCCCGGGCTGCGCCGATATTGGCGTTGGCGGCTTTGAGCTGGTGTTCGGCTGCCATGATGTCAGGCCTTTGTTCCAGCAGCGCCGACGGCAGGCCAGCCGCAGCTCGGCGACGAACGAGGTGTTCGCGAATGGCTGTGGCGGCGGCAAATCCGCCGGCAGTTGCGTGCCCACCAGCACCGCCAGCGCATTCTCGTCCTGTGCGACCTGCCGTGTGTACTGCTCCACGCCCACGCGCGCCGTTTCGAGCTGCGTCTGCGCGCGATGCATGTCGATCTGCGCCATGCCTCCGGCCTTCTTGCTGCGCTCGACCATCTGCACGGCGTCCTGCTGGATTTTCAGCGTGTCCTGAGAGATCTTCAGCAGTTCCCTGTCCGCCTGCAGCGTCAGGTACGCGCTGGCGACTTCCGCCACCAGGCTGATCTGCGCGCTGCGCCGCACCTCCTGCACGGCCAGGTACTGCTCCAGCGCTTCATGCTTGAGGCTGCGCACGCGGCCGAATACGTCGAGTTCAAAGGCATTGAAGCCGACGCCGGCCGTATACGCATGAAGGACCGATGGCTGTCCGGGCGCGCGCAGCGAGCCCGCACGCGCGACGCGACCATGCCCGCGTTGGCGTCGATGGCCGGGAACTGCGCCGCGCGCTGGATGCGGTACTGCGCGCGCGCCTGGTCGATGGCCAGCGTCGCCATGCGCAGGTCGCGGTTGTTCTGCAGCGAAAGTTCGATCAGCCGGCGCAGGGCCGGATCAGTGAAGAAGTCTTCCCATCCGAGGCTGGCCGCAGGAGTCTGGGTCTGCGCCTGCGCCTGCGCCTGCGCCTGCGTCTGGGACTGCGCCTGCGCGCCTGTGCCCTGGACGTAAGCCGGACCCGTGGGCCAGGCATTGGGCACCGGCTGCTCGGGCCGCTGGTAGGTGGGCTCCAGCGTGCACGCCGTGAGCGCAAGGGGAATGGCCGCCACGATGTGCCGCAGGGGAAGGAAGGTTCGTACTTGTTGTGATTTCATATTGCTCGTCCGTGGTCAACCGGCAAAGGCGCGGCGCAGCAGTTGCGCGATGGCGACGCGTGGCCTGCCTTCGTATGCAATGTTGTGGGCGGGCTCGCTGAAGAGCAGCCGGATCAGCCGGTGCCGGGCCGCCATGTCAGGCCGCAGCGCCACGCCAATGAGTCCCTTGCGCGTGCGGGCGACGCGGCACGGCACCCAGCCCAATGGCGCCAGCCAGAACGCACCCTCGGCACCGTTCGGTACGGCTGCGGCATTCGCGCACAGCAGCGCGGCCCCGTTGCAGGAGAGGTCGCGCGTGACGCCGGCGAACTCGCGTGCGGTGCCATCCGTGCCGTGCAGCCGAAGCAGGGCGCGTGCCTGGTACGGAAAGCGCTCTTCCTTGCGCGGCCGCGGCAGCTCGAAGCAGACCAGCAGCGACGCCAGGTAAAGCACCATCGACACGATGGTCCATCCGACGTTGAACGCCACGCCCTGCGCGTCAGCGTCGGCCGCCACGCGCGTGCCAGTCCCATGCCGGTCAGCACGAACAGCGCGCCATACAGCACGGCGAACCTGCCGTGCACGACCAGTTTCGAACGGTCGAGTCCCTTGTTGGTCACCTTGAACGGCCGGCCAAAGGGCTTGAGCACCGCGCTGGCCAATGTCGCGCTGACCGCCAGCGCCGCAACGATCTGCGTCACCTCGGTGAAGATCGGCATTGCACGCGAACCGGTCACCCAGATGCTGTAGGCCCAGTACAGCAGCAGCGCAGGCACGCCGTAGGCCAGGAACTGCAGCGGATCGCCATATAGCGTTGGCACGTCGAAGTACCAGTACAGCAGCGGCCCGGCCAGCAGCATCAGCGTGAACGGCCGGCTGATCCAGTGCAGCAGCCCGTGCACGTAGTGCAGGCGCTCCAGGCCTGTGTAGCCGCGCCCGCGCAGCGTCCGTCGGCGGTCAGCGCCACCTGGATCGTGCCCAGGCCCCAGCGGCTGCGCTGGCTGATGTACTCGGGCAGGCCTTCCGCGGACAGGCCGACGCTCAGCCGCTCATTGAGCCAGCGCGTGATGTAGCCGTGCGGCATGAGCCGGTAAGTCAGGTGGATATCCTCGGTGACGGTGCCGGTCGGGAAGCCGCCGATCGCGTCCAGCGCCTCGCGGCGCACCACGAACGAGGTGCCGATGCAGAATGCCGTCCCCCAGGCATCCTTGGCCGGCTGCATGATGTCGAAGAAGGCACGTTGCTCGTCGACCCAGCATTCGGTCGAGCGCAGGTTGTACTGGATGGGGTCCGCGTTGTAGTAGAACTGCGGCGTCTGCACCACGCCCACCCGTGGATCGTCGAACAGGCCGACGATGCGCAGCAGGATGTTGCGGTTGGGCGCGAAGTCGGCGTCGAGCACCATGATGAACGGCGCGCCGCCGTCGGGATGCGCGGCACTGTGCCGCAGCCCGTTGTTGAGGTTGCCGGCCTTGGCGTGAGTGTTGTCGGGCCGCGTCGCGTAGTTGGCGCCGACACGCGCGCAATAGGCCTTCAGCCAGTCACGACGTGTGTCGTCGAGCACCCATACGCGGAAGTTCGGGTAGTCGATCGCCAGTGCCGAGACGATGGTCTTCTCGAGCACCTCCAGGCCTTCGTTGTAGGTGGCGATGAAGATGTCGACCGCCGGCGCGCGGCGGTTGCCCCGCAGCCTGGCCTCGCCGGCGTCGGCGGCGGCACTGTGATCCGACGTGCGGGTCAGCGTGACAATGGAAATCAGCGTATAGGCGATGGTCAGGGTCTCGAAGCCGAAGAACACATGCGCCCACAGGCTCGCGAAATCCATGCGCCATTCGGGCAGCGTCTGCGAGAAGCGCCACACGTAGTAGACGACCAGCAGGACCGCCGCGGCAGCGCCGAACATCCACCGGTCGGTGCGCGGTGGCGGTCGCCGCGCAGGCACAGCACCGCAATCAGGAGGGCGCCGGCATTGATCTCCACCAGCATGCGGTTTTCAAGAAAGTAGGCGAACATCGTCACTCCCTGTGGGTGTCGTTCGGTGGACCGTTGGGTGGTTCCTGCGCTTGCGCGGTGCCTGGCTTGCAGGCCGCGCAGGCGCCGCCGGGCTGGAACGGGTTCCAGCCGGCCGCTGCCAGCACGGCCCAGGCGGTCGCGCCAAGGTGTGGCAGGTGGAAGTAGTAGAAGTCTTCGGTGGTCGAATCCGGGCCGATCGAAAGGCCGGTGCTGATGCGTTGTTGCGGCGTGGCAAACAGCATCCCGGATGGTGCGCGTTGCGCCAGCAGCAGTGGCCACAGGGATCGCGTCTCCTCGTCGCGGCCGCTGGCACGAAGCACCAGCGCGGCCTGGCCCGTGCCTTCGGTCCATACGCCGTCGGGCTGCGCCTTGAAGCCATAGCCGCCACCCACCGTGTGGTGCGCGCGCGCCCAGTCCAGCGCGCGCCGCCATGACGCCGCCGACTCGGGCACCGCGATCAGCGGCCACAGCGAGGCATCGAGTGCCGACGGCCCGCCATTGAGCGTGCGGCCGTCGTCGCGCGTGCCGATGGCGAAGCGGCCTTCGCCGGGCTGCCACATTGCATCGACGAAACGCCGCGCGCGCTGCGCGGCGGCAGTCCAGCGCGTGTCATTGGTGCGCAGTGCGAGCCAGCGGAACGCGGCATAGGCATCGACGTTGTGCTCGGTCGATTTCCAGCCCTGGCGCCGAGGCGTGGGCTCGTGGCCGAAGAAGCCGCCGGTGTAGCCAGCCGGGCTTTCGTTGCCGAAGGTTTGCTTGTCGACCCACGTCATCAGCGTGGCGGCGGTGTCGAGGTAGCGGCGCTCATGCGTGGACTCGTACGTGGCGAGCAGCAGTAGCGCTGCCCAGGCGACGTTGCCTGTTGCGGTGCCGACCTGGTAGGCGTCCTCGAACCAGCGCTTGCTCGGCGCATCCCACCATCCGGGCATCGGCACCGGTCCGTCCGGCACCGACCCGGCGCGATAGGCGTTGCGCACGCGGCCATCGTGGTAATGCCGGTCACGCGTGACGCCGGCCACCACGCCATCCGCAATGCGGCGCGCGGCGTCGCGCTGGCCGCACGCGATCAGCGCGACGCCGGCCAGCGCGTTGTCATAGACAAAGGCCGATTGCTGCAGAGGCGGTGGCAGGGGCTCGCCGCCCGGGGCGGGTTCGTAGCTGCCGAGCATGACCGGGCCCTTGCCCGGCACGGCGGCCACGCGCCCGGCCAGCGTCTTGCAGCTGTCGCGTAACAGCTGCTCGCGTGCGGGCGGGTCGGCAGGATCGGGAGGCGCTGCCATGGTTGCCGTGCTCAATGCAGCGCAGGCGAGCAGCGCTGCTGCCAGCAGCCGGCCGTGGCGGATGCCAGGGCGAGCCGGACTGCAGGCAGGAAGACATGGAATCGGATAACGCTGCACGGTGAACTCCATCCTGCGGGCGCTGGTGCTACCCTGGTTGATCGTCTCAGATCAGGCTGCGCAGCCAGGAGCGGTCCAGGCTGACCTTCGCCCAGTGGCCCAGCGCGCAGTGGTCGGTCTGGTGCGTGCCGGCTGCGGGCAGGTCTGGCAGCGGCTTGTCGAGGCGGGCGATCAGGTACACCTCGTTCTTCTCGATCGGCGGGAACGGAACGAAGTAGCGTGCCTGGTCGCCGTCCGGCGCGCGCGGCAGGACTTCAGCCACCGAGCCCGGGACCGGCGTGGGTACGCCATCCACCTTGACCGTGAGGCGCGCGCCCGGCAGCAGGTCCTTGCTCAGGCTGCGCGGGAACACCGCGACCACGCGTGGCTGGCTGCAAGTGGTCGTGCGCATCAGCGTGGCGCCCGCGGCGACACGCGTGCCCGGCGGTGCCAGCACGTCTTCAACCACGCCGCCGGTATAGGCCTTGATCTCCAGGTTGGACACGCGCTCCAGCCGGTCCTGTTCGGTGCTGACCATCTTGTCGACGGACTCTCCATACTCCTGGAGCTGGGTGATCTCGGACTGCAGCTGCGCAATGCTGGCGCGCAGTTCGTCCTGGCGCTGCACCAGCGCGCCGACGGCACCGTCCGCGCTGCTCATGTAGACCTTGCTGCGCGCGGCTTCGCTGCTGCCGCGCGCGCTGTCCAGCTCCGCCTGGACGGCATCGCGCTGCCCGGACAGCACCGTGAGCTGGTTGCGCGAAGCGTCGGTATAGGCCTGACTGACCGCCCCGGCCCATTGCATGGCCTGGTTGCGGTTGACCACGTCTTCCTGCTGGTCGATCTGCTGGCGCGCGACGGCCAGCTTCGCTTCAATGCCCTTGATGCGCGCGGCGTGCTCGCGCTGTGCCGCCGATTGGTATCGCTGGATTTCCTGCGTGGTCGAAGCGAGCAGGGTCTGGTTCGAAGCCAGCTTGGCCCGGGCGGCTTCCAGGCGCGTCTGGTTGTCGAGCCGCTTGCCGGTCAGTTCCATCAGCAGCGCGCGGTCCAGGTTGGAATTCTGCAGCGTCACCAGCGGCTGCCCGGCCGAGAACGCGCCGCCGACGGCAACGGCCTGGTGCGTGACAACGCCTTCCACCGGCGTAGTGACGAGGTTCACGGGGCTGTTGACCACGGCGCGTTCGGACGAGCGATTGAACACCGGCGGGAACATCACGGAGAGAATGATCCATATGATGAAGGCCACCATGCCGTAGCTGGCCACGCGCGGAGCCAGCTGCCACAGCGGGCGCAGCCCGATTTCGCGACTCGTTGGCGAACCAGGGGTTCTTCAGGCTTTGCCGGGGGCCGCCGCAACCTGGCCGGCAGCATGGGTCGTGGGTCGGGCTTCTTGTCCATCTTGTCCATGGCATCCTCACGCACATAAAACTTCCCCGCCGCTGCTGCGATGGCATCGCAGCAGCGTAGGCGAACGCTATCCGCGCGCGGCCCTGGGGCCTGCGCGTCAGCTGGATCGTCATCCCCCAAACTGTTTCTTATGCACCGCGTTCCGCGGCCTGCATGGGCACGGAACGGGCTTACTACCGACCGGGTGAGCCGGTCCTGGGTTTGCCCGCGTCATCACCGTAGTGAGTCATGCGAGCGGAAGAGCGAGGCGCGAACGCCATTGAGCCCGGACATGTTGCGCTGCGACTTTGCTGCCCGGAGCGTTTTCAAGGCTATGCAAGACCTGGCTTGTCTGCTGTAAGAATGTGTAAGGACTGTATGTCACACCACTTATGACCGATGACAACGCATGCGCGATATACGGCGACCATCGGTTTTGCCGATACGATCGGCACAGCGCATCGACGGCACGATTGTTGTGCATGGGCATTGGTCTCGGGGTCTGCGCGAATTGCACAATCGCGGCAAAATGCAAGACCGGCCGCGCTGCCGCGAATCTCAACATTACGGACACTTGTCCGCGCAAACAGGAAACCCTTCATGCCTGCAATCGCCACGCCCGACATGCCATACCGCCGCCTCGGCGCCAGCAACCTCAAGGTTCCAGGCTGTGCCTGGGCACCATGATGTTCGCCGACCAGACCGACGAAGCCGAAGCGGCGCGCATTGTCGGCAGCGCGCGCGAGCATGGCGTGAACTTCATCGACACTGCGGACGTCTACAGCAAGGGCGAGTCCGAGCAGATGGTCGGACGCCTCTTGATGGGTGACAGGCATGGCTGGGTCCTTGCCACCAAGCTTGGCAATCCCATGCAGCCGGGCCCCAACCATTCGCACTACTCGCGCGTGTGGATCCTGCGCGAAGCAGAGGAGAGCCTGCGCCGACTCGCCACCGACTATCTCGATATCCTCTACCTGCACCGCGATTACGCCGGTGAAAACCTAGAAGAGGCGGTGCGAGCGATGGGAGACCTCGTGCGTGCCGGCAAGATCCGCTACTGGGCCGTGTCGAATTTCCGCGGCTGGCGCATTGCCGAGATCGCACGGCTGTGCGACCAGCTCGGCGTGCCGCGCCCGGTGGTCTGCCAGCCGTACTACAACCTGCTCAACCGCATGCCGGAAGTGGAGATCCTGCCCGCATGCGAACACTATGGCCTTGGTGTGGTGCCGTACAGTCCGGTCGCGCGCGGTGTGCTGACCGGCAAGTATCAGCCCGGCCAGCGCCCGCCAGCGACACGCGCGCGGGCCGCGCCGACCGCCGCATGATGCAGACCGAGTTCCGCGAAGAATCTCTCGTCATCGCGCAGCAACTGAAGGTGCATGCCGAGGCGCGCGGCCTGACGCCAGGGCAGTTCGCCACGGCATGGGTGCTGGCCAACCCGATCATCACCTCGGTGATTGCCGGCCCGCGCACGCTGGCCCAGTTCGAAGACTACTTTGGCGCGATGAACGTGATCATTTCGCCGGAGGAAGAAGCGATGGTCGACGCACTGGTCACGCCAGGCCACGCGTCGACGCATGGCTACAACGATCCGAACTACCCGTTCGCGGCCGGCCGGTACGCGTCGCCGGGACGCCATCCGCCTGACACCGACGTGCAAGTGGACGATGCTTGGCCTGGAGCTGGCGATGCTTTGTGGCAACAGTCGCGCAACGCGCCATGCTCCTACACCGCTGCGCGCCTGTTCCTACTAATATTCAGTTAAGGCGGGTTCCCGATAGCGGCCCGCCGCCTTTGCACTCGGGACCGGCGTGAAGACCGCGCCGAGAGTGACGGTAGAAGAACGGGATGGCCAAAACGTGGCACGACGTGGCTGGATCTTCGCTGGCTTGGCAGTCGCCCTCTGTGGGGGCGGGTATGTCGTTTATAGCCTCGTTTCCAATGAAGTGCGCAATTCGCAATGGCAGGCGCGCTATCTTGGCCGCTTTGCCAGCCAGCTGACTTACGAGGTACAGCCGGGCGCAGCGACAGCATCCGCTTCCCGCATTCGGGACCGTACGATGACCGCATGGGTTATGGCCGGCTGCCGCTGTTTGCGCAGCGGCTTGGCAAGCGCGGCTACGTGCCCGCGGAACAGGCGCGCATGTCGCCCGAAATGATCCGCCTGATGGATCAGGGCATCTTCCCGCCCTATCGTGAGAAGAACCAGGCTGGCCTGGTGCTGCGCGACTGCAATGGCATGACGCTGGCGTTCGAGCGTTACCCGCAGCGGCAGTACGAGGACTTTGCCGCCGTACCGCCGGTCCTGGTCAGCGCGCTGCTGTTCGTCGAGAACCAGGGGCTGCTCAATCCCGAGTACCCGAGCATGAACCCGGCGCTGGACTGGAAGCGCCTGTCGCGCGCGGTGATCGACCGCGCGATCCGGTTTGCCGACAGCTCGCATGAGTCGCCTGGCGGCAGTACGCTCGCCACGCAGATCGAGAAGTACCGTCACTCGCCGGAAGGCCGCACGCAGTCCGTTCCCGAAAAATTCCGCCAGATGGCATCGGCTTCGCTGCGCGCCTACATGGACGGGCCCGATACCCAGCGCGCGCGCGAGCGCATTGTGGTGGATTACCTCAATACCGTGCCGCTGTCCGCGCGGGTGGGCTTTGGCGAAGTCAATGGCATCGGCGACGCGCTGTGGGTGTGGTATGGCGAGGACTTCGGCGAGGTCAATCTCCTGATGAAGCAGATGGACGCGCGCGCGCCGACCGCCCGACAGGCGCAGGCCTTCAAGCGCGCGTTGTCGCTGGTCATTTCGCAGCGCCGCCCGTCCTATCACCTGCGGCGCGACGACACCAACCTCGACGCGCTCACCGGCAGCTACCTGCGCCTGCTGGCTGCCAACGGCATCATCACGCCAGAGCTCCGCGATGCCGCGCTGCAGCAGCCGCTGGACAAGGCCGCGCCGCCGGCCAGACCGGAACAGCAGCCCTTCGTCACGCGCAAGGCGGTCAACCGCGTGCGCGCCGATATCGGGCGCCTGACCGGCGTGGACAGCCGCTACGACATGGACCGCCTGGACCTGACCGCGGACAGTACCATCAACCGTGAAGCCCAGCGCATCGTCACGGATACGCTCCTGCGCATGAGCGACAAGAACGTCGCGCACGCCATGGGGCTGTACGGCCACAACCTGCTGCGCGAGCAGGACGATCCGTCCAAGCTGATGGCAAGCTTCACGCTGTTCGAGCGCGTGGGCAATGCCAGCGTGGTGCGTGTGCAGGCGGACAACATCGATCGGCCGTTCGACATCAACAGCGGTGCGCGGCTGAATCTCGGTTCGACGGCCAAGCTGCGCACCTTGGTGACATACCTGGAGATCATCAGCGAATTGCACGCGCGCTATGCCGGTATGAGCAAGGAAGAACTGGCCCGCGTGAAGTTGGCCAGGCAGGACGCGCTGAGCCACTGGACGATCGATTACCTGTCCAAGGCGCGCACACCGCAGGACCGCGCGCTGGCGGCCATGCTGGACGCCGCCATGGAACGCAAGTATTCGGGCAGCCCCGGCGAGGGCTTCTATACCGGCGGCGGGCTGCAGAGCTTCACCAACTTCGAGCGCTGGGAAGGCGAGCGCATCATGACCGTGCGCGTGGGCTTCCAGCATTCGGTCAACCTGGTGTTCATCCGCATGATGCGCGACATCGTGCGCTATGAGCTGTTCCACGGCAACGTGGACATGAGCGACATCTTCGAAGACCGCAACTCGCCTGAACGGCGCGTCTACCTGGAGCGCTTTGCCGACCAGGAGGGCAGCGCTACATGACCGGCTTCTACCAGCGCTACCGCGGCAAGGACGCCGACCAGCGCCTGGCGACGCTGCTGAGCCGCGTGCGCGTGAGCACGCCGCACTATACGGCGGTGCGCATGTCGGTGACGCTGCTCAGCGCGCGTCCGGACCTCGACGAGGATAGCTCGAGCGCATCATGCGCGCGCACATGACGTCGAAGCAGCTCGCCGGCGAGGACCTGCCGGCGCTGTACCGCAAGTACGGCCACGACAAGTTCAACCTCAATGACCGCGGCTACCTGTCGCGCGTCCATCCGCTCGAACTGTGGATGGTCGAGTACATGGTCAGAACCCCGACGCGACGCTGTCGCAGATCCTGCGCGACAGCAAGGATGAGCGCCAGTACGTGTACCGGTGGCTGTTCCGCTCGCACAGCAAGTACGGGCAGGACAACCGCATCCGCACGCTGCTGGAGCAGGAGGCCTTCCAGCGCATCGCGAAGCGCTGGCAGCGGCTCGGCTATCCGTTCGATTCGCTGACGCCTTCCTATGCCACCGCGATCGGCGCGTCCGGCGACCGCCCGGCCGCGCTCGCGGAACTGGCGGGCATCATCCTGAGCGGCGGCATGGCGACGCAGACCGCGACCGTGCGCAGCCTGGACTTCGCCGCCAATACCCCCTATGAGAGCCGCTACGTGCTGCAACCCGAGCCGGGCAAGCGCCTGCTGGCACCGGAAATCACGGAGCTCGTGCGGCGTTCGATGCTGGACGTGGTCGAACGCGGCACGGCCAAGTCGATTGCCGGCGCATTCGTGGCGCCGGGCAAGGGTGGCGCGCCGATTCCCATCGCCGGCAAGACCGGTACCGGCGACCAGCGCTTTCAAACCTATGGCCCCGGCGGGCGGCTGATCTCGTCACGTTCGGTCAATCGTTCGGCCACCTTCGTATTCACGCTCGGCGAGCGCTTCTTTGGCACCGTGACCCTCAACGTGAGCGAGCCTTATGCCGCGCGCTACAGCTTCACCAGCGCGCTGGCGGTGCGGGTGCTACGCTACCTGGCGCCGCAGGTGGCGTCCATGACGACGCCCGGTGGTGACCAGGCGCTGCTGCGCTGCCGTGACTGGCCGCAGGAGATCCGCCTGCCGCGGACCGAGGCCCAGGCGCCCCCGCCAGACGGCGCCACCGCGTCGGCCGACGTCGTGAAGGTCGATCAGCCCTTGCGGCGTACCATGCCGTAGAGCACGAGCAGCACGATCGCGCCGATCACCGACGCGATCCAGCCGGCGGGCTGGCCCGGCTGGTACCAGCCCAGCCCGCGGCCCACGAACCCGGCTGCCACCGAGCCCAGAATGCCCAGCAGGATCGTCATGACCCAGCCCATCTTGTCGTCGCCGGGCTTGATGGCCCGGGCGATCAGTCCCACGATGAGGCCAACGAACACGGTGCCAAGGAATGCCATCATGATCTGCTCCTGCGGTGGAAGGGATCGCTGCGGGCGCGGTTCGCCGGCGCTGCTGCGATCCATGATACACGCGCCATGGCAGGTAGCATGGCCGCGCGAGCTGGCCAGCCGCTCAGCCGCCGGCGAGCCGGAACTGTCCCACCGCGTGGTGCAGGGCGCCGCCTGGTCTTCCAGCGACGCCGCGGCGGCGGCGGCTTCTTCCACCAGCGCGGCGTTCTGCTGCGCCATCTGGTCCATCTGCGACACCGCCTGGTTGACCTGCTCGATGCCGCCGGTCTGCTCTTCGGTGGCGGCCCGCATCTCGCCCATCAGGTCGGTGACGCGCTTGACCGCTTCGACGATCTCCTCCATCGCCTTGCCCGCGTCCTCGACGAGCACCGCGCCGTCTTCCACGCGCTGCGCCGAATTGCCGATCAATGCCTTGATCTCCTTGGCTGCCGTGGCGCTGCGCTGCGCCAGCGTGCGCACCTCGCCGGCCACCACGGCAAAACCGCGGCCCTGCTCGCCGGCGCGCGCGGCTTCCACCGCGGCATTCAGCGCCAGGATATTGGTCTGGAAGGCAATGCCCTCGATCACGGCGATGATGTCGACCACCTTGCCCGACGCGTGCTTGATGTCGCCCATGGTCGTCACGACCTGGCTGACGATGCTGCCGCCCCGCACGGCGATCTCCGACGCGCCTTCGGCCAGGCGGCTGGCCTGGCGCGCATTGTCGGCGCTCTGGCGCACGGTGCTGGTGAGCTGCTCCATGCTGGCCGCGGTTTCCTCCAGCGAGGCTGCCTGTTCCTCGCTGCGGCGCGACAGGTCGGAATTGCCGGCGGAAATCTGCTTGGCCGCGCCGGCGATCGAGTCGGCCGAGCCGCGGATGCTGCCGATCGCGCCGGTCAGGCGCGATTGCATCTGCTGCATCGCGAACAGCACGCTGTGCTCATCGCCCGGGCGCACTTCGACCCTGGTGGACAGGTTGCCTTCGGCGATGCGCGTGGCGATCTGCGATGTCAGGGCAGGCTCGCCGCCGAGCTGCTTCTGCAGGCTGCCGGCCACGCGCAGCATGACCACGGTCATCAACGCACCCACGCCGAGCAGCAGGCCAAGGCCTTGAGCAGCGACGCGCGGAACGCCGACTCGATGTCATCCAGGTACAGGCTGGCGATGAAGTTCCAGTCCCACGGGCGGAAGTTGGCCACGTAGCTGAGCTTGGGCTGCGGCGCCTCGCGCCGGGCTTGGGCCACAGGTACTGGACGAAGCCCTTGCCGGGCCCCTTGCCGATGGTCGCGATGTCGCGGAACAGGTAGGTGCCGTTGGGGTCCTTCGTGTCCTCCATCTTCTTGCCGTTCATCTCGGTCTTGAACGGATGCATCAGCACCTCGGTGTCGGAGCGCATCAGCGTGAAGTAGCCGTCGCTGCCGAAGCGCATCGCGCGCACGCGATCCAGCGCCTGCTGTTTGGCTGCTTCCATCGGCAGCTTGCCGGCCCTGGCCAGCGCTTCATATTCGGCCACCACCGACACCGCGGTGTCGGTCACGTGCGCCAGGTCCAGGCGGCGCTCCTCCAGGCGCAGCGCGCGCATCTCCCATGCATTCCACAGCGTGATGCCGAGCAGGCATACCCAGCTCAGCACTAGTGGCAGCAAGAGTTTCTTCCTCAGACTCATGTTTTGCAGCATTGACTTATTTCCTCCACATATGCTCGGTGTATTCGGACTTTTGGCGTCCGTCACCGCCATATCGACCTCCCTTTTGACTAACTTGATTGGGGTAATACCGCCCATGAAAACGGTAGGGTTTATGCCGTCCAGGAAAAAGTGGCGCCGTCGTCACGAGGCGAGCACGGGTGTCGCATAGAATCGGCATCGGTCCGCCGCCGACGGATAGCGAGCGACCCGTCGTCGGCCACATAGCCGCCCTATGACCAGCTCACAACCGGCCCGGAGAAGGAGTCACACATGGCAGAGACGCCACGCAACCCGATGATGCAACCCGATGCAGAAGACCGTAGCGAACGCAGCAGCGGTACGCATGATCATGGTGTCCTGA
Organism: Cupriavidus sp. UYMMa02A; assembly: GCA_001725945.1. Lineage (GTDB taxonomy): Bacteria > Pseudomonadota > Gammaproteobacteria > Burkholderiales > Burkholderiaceae > Cupriavidus. The sequence continues at coordinate 14,426 of LRMT01000075.1, forward strand.
CTGTTTTCCTCGCGTTCCTGCGGCTGGGACTGACGTCGTTCGGCGGTCCGGTGGCCCATCTGGCGTACTTCCGAGACGAGTTCGTTACGCGCAGGCACTGGATGAGCGAACGCGCGTACGCGGACCTCGTCGGCCTGTGCCAGTTCCTGCCTGGCCCGGCCAGCAGCCAGGTGGGCCTCTCGCTGGGGCTGTCCCGTGCCGGATATGCCGGGGCGCTCGCGGCATGGGTCGGTTTCACGCTGCCGTCGGCACTGGCGATGATCCTGTTCGCGCAAGGCTTGTCGGCGTGGGGAACGGCGTGCCGCCGGGCCTGCTCCATGGTCTCAAGCTGGTCGCCGTGGCAGTGGTGGCCCAGGCGTTCTGGGGCATGGCGCGCAGCCTGTGCCCAGACGCGCTGCGCGTGACCATCATGGCCATTGCGGCGTGCCTGGCTGTCGCGGTGTCCGGGCCCTGGATCCAGGTGGCGGTCATTGGCGCCACGGCGATCGCTGGCCTCGTGCTGATCCGCCCGGAGACAGAGCATGCACACGACCCGTTGCCGATGCCTGTCAGCCACCGCGCGGGACTGGTGGCGCTGGCGCTGTTCGCCATATTGATGGCGGGCCTGCCGCTGCTGGCCCGGCACGCGGACGCGGGCGGCTTGCCGATGTTCGATGCATTCTTCCGCGCCGGCGCGCTGGTGTTCGGCGGCGGCCACGTCGTGCTGCCCCTGCTCGATGCGGCGGTGATTCCTTCCGGCTGGGTCAGCCGCGATGCGTTTCTTGCCGGCTACGGCGTGGTGCAGGCGATGCCGGGACCGCTGTTCACGTTCGCTGCTTTCCTGGGCGCCGCGATGCATATCGAACCGTCCGGCTGGGCCGGCGGCCTGCTGTGCCTGGTGGCCATCTTCCTGCCCGGCATGCTGCTCCTGATTGGCGTGCTGCCGTTCTGGGAAAGCCTGCGCCGCAGCGGCGCGCGCGGGCTGCGCTGGCGGGCGTGAATGCCGGCGTGGTGGGCCTGCTGCTGGCCGCGCTATACCAGCCGGTGTGGACCAGCGCGGTGCATGCGCCGCTGGATTTCGGGCTGGCCGTCGTTGCACTGGTGGCGCTGATGTCGTGGCGGCTGCCGCCATGGCTGGTGGTGGCCGTGGCCGGCGGCGCAGGCTGGCTGGCGGGGCTTAGGGATGGCGCCGACGCCATATCGTGTATCGGCGGAACGATCGGCGTCAGCGGATTGTCAAGAACCTGACCTAGGATGAGAACTTGGCGCTCCAGGTTTCTCCCTGAGCCCGCAAGCATGCCTGGAATCACCTGAAGGAGGATGCCCATGTCGGTCAAACTCAGGTGCTGGTCTGAAGATGGCGAAGAAGTCATCGACGTTCCAGACTCCACGATGGCTGCGCAGGTCGCGCAGCTGGCGGAGGACGCCGCGCACCATGCGCCCGACGCCCCACAGCCACCGGCGAAGTTCACCAAGTGGACGATGCCCGATGACCCCGACCGCTACGCGGACTTCGCGTAGCCCCATGTGTGCCCGGTGCATGCCGCCGGGTACCGCCCCCCCCGCTGATGTCCTTCCCCTGGCAGTAATGCAGCAGCCCGCACGCGCATTGCGCACGTGACGAGGCAAAGCCAAAGCGTTTGCAGGGCCAGGTCCTCGCGCTGTTCGCTGGCCGAGCAGTACCAACGCGGGCAAGGGCGCGAGCCTGTACCATCGCCGCTGGGGCCGCATGGCCCGCCAGCAAACAGACGTGGCAATTGGTGGGGAAGGGAATGGCATTGCAATCAGGGACCGGCAAGACTTTTGTGGCGGGCGAGGCAGGGAAGATCGAGCTGATCGTCGACAGGCCTCGCGACGGGGCACGCGGTATTGCCGTCGTTGCGCACCCGCATCCGGTGCAAGGCGGCACCGCCACGCACAAGGTCCCGCACGTGCTGGCGAAGGCCCTGGCCGCAAGGGGCTATCTGACCGTGCGCCCCAATTTCCGCGGCGTCGGCGGGACTGAAGGCGAACATGATGTCGGAAACGGCGAGACCACGGATACCGTTGCGGTGGTGAACCACCTGCGGCACGAGTACCCCGGACTGCCGCTGGTGCTGGCCGGATTTTCGTTCGGCGCCTATGTCATGGCACGCACGGTGGAGGTGCTGCACGGCCAGGGCGTGCCATGCCCGCATCTGATCCTCACGGGCATGCCGTGGGGGACTATCCCGGGACACAGGAGCTATGAGACGCCTGCGGTCCCGTCGACGGCACTGGTCGTGCACGGCGAAAAGGACGAGCGCGTGACGCTCGGCGCCGTGCTCGAGTGGGCCCGGCCGCAGGAATTGCCCGTTGTCGTGGTGCCCGGGGCGAATCACTTCTTTACCGGCAAGCTCATTGCGCTGGAGCGCGTGGTGGGCGGCTATCTCGATCATCTTCCGACGCCGCAAGCCTGACCCGGCGCATCGAGTCTGGGAGGCGCAAGCCGCCTCAACCCACTGACGATCCCTTGCTGTAACGCGTTGTAAACCGCCGCAAGCGTCGCATCGTTGTGATTTTGAATGAGAACGATTACTCTTTTGCTTGCGATCCCGGTTGTGACTAAAGTGTCACAACATCTCCGCGGCTGCCTCCGCCGTCCATAGCAATGACCGAAACCGAGCCGGCATCCGGCCAGCAGCGTCGGGCCTTCTGGCTCAAGCATCTCCATCAGTGGCACTGGATCAGTTCCGCGATCTGCCTGATCGGGATGCTGCTGTTCGCCGTGACCGGCTTCACGCTCAATCATGCCGCCCAGATCGAAGCTTCGCCAAGCGTGGTGACCCGCCAGCGACCGCCCCGGCCAGCCTGCTTTCGGCGCTGAAATCTGTCATGCCGGCCGCCTCGGGCAGCGGGCGCGACGCCAAGAGCATGGTGCCGCCGGTACTGGCTGATTGGCTGTCGCATGAACTCGATATCGACGCGAGCGGGCGCGAGGCGGAATGGTCCGCCGATGAAGTCTATGTGTCGCTGCCCCGGCCAGGCGGCGATGCCTGGATCAGCCTGGCGCTGGACACCGGCGAGACCCAATACGAGAAGACCACGCGTGGCGTCATCTCGTACCTGAACGACCTGCACAAGGGCCGCAACACTGGCCATGCGTGGAGCCTGTTCCTGGATTTGTTCGCGCTTGCCTGCCTGGTGTTCAGCGTGACTGGCCTGTTCCTGCTCAAGCTCCATGCGGCTGGCCGTGTGGCCACGTGGCCGCTGGTGGGGCTGGGGCTGGTGGTGCCGCTGCTGCTGGTCATCCTGTTCATCCACTGACCGATTCCGGCTTCGATCTTTCCTGCATTTACCTGACGAGTTCTCCGATATGCGCCGACTGCTTACCGTCACCCTCTCCGGCATGGCTGCCGTACCGCTGGCCGGCCCGGCCTTCGCGGCAGACATGAACGTGAAGGTGGAAATCCCGCGCCTGAACGTGGCGGAATACCACCGCCCATACGTTTCGGTCTGGGTCGAGCGTGCCGACCAGAGCCCGGTGTCGACGCTTGCGGTCTGGTACGACCTCAAGAACAAGGAAGGCACCAAATGGCTCAAGGACATGCGCCAGTGGTGGCGCAAGGCCGGCCGCGACATGCAGATGCCGGCGGACGGCATTTCCGGCGCGACTCGCGCGCCGGGCGAGCATACGCTCACTTTCACGGATGGCAAGGCCCCGCTGGGCAAGCTGCCGGCCGGCAGCTACCAACTGGTGGTCGAGGCCGCGCGTGAAGTCGGCGGCCGCGAACTGTTGCGCGTGCCATTCACCTGGCCGCCGCAATCGGCCCAGACCGCCCGCGCGAAGGGCGAACACGAGTTGGGCGGCGTGACCGTCGACCTGAAGCCCTGATGTCCTGGATGCCACAGACGCACTGATCCCAACCGGAGACCGACGATGAAGACTTTCCGATCGCGCCTTTCCACCCGCCTGGCCGTGCTGGCACTGGCGGCCATGGCCCCGCTGGCCGCCCATGCCCACCGCCAGTGGCTGCTGCCGTCGGCGACGGTGCTGTCCGGCAATGACACCTGGGTGACCGTGGATGCCGCCGTCTCCAACGACCTGTTCTACTTCGAACACGTGCCGCTGCGCCTGGACAACCTGGTCGTGACCGGTCCGGACGGCAGCGCAGTCAAGGCGGAGAACGCCAACACCGGCCGTTACCGCAGCACCTTCGACCTGCATCTGACCCAGCCCGGCACCTACCGCGTGGCCGTGCTCAACCAGGGCCTGTTCGCGAGCTACAAGGAAAACGGCCAGACCAGGCGCTGGCGCGGCACGCCTGACGCGTTCGCGAAGGAAGTACCCGCTAACGCGCAGGATCTGCAGGTGACACAGGCGGAAGGCCGCGTCGAATCGTTCGTCACCAACGGCAAGCCGAGCAGCCAGGGCCTGGCCGCGAGCGGCCGCGGGCTGGAACTGGCCCCGATCACGCATCCGAACGACCTCGTGGCCGGCGACACGGCCAGCTTTCGCCTGCTGCTCGACGGCAAGCCGGCGTCGAACCTGAAGGTCGCCGTGGTGCCGGGCGGTATCCGCTACCGCGACCAGCTCCGGGAGATCAGCGCCACCACCGACGCGACGGCAAGTTCAGCGTCAAGTGGCCGGCCCCGGGCATGTACTGGATGGAAGCTGAAGTGCGCGACGAAAGACCTCGGTCAAGGCTGCCAAGACGCGCCGTGCTACCTACGCCGTGACGGTGGAAGTGCTGCCGCAATAAGGCATCCGAAGGTACCGTCCGCTTGAACCGCGTCCTGATCCCGCTAGCGCTGTCCGCGCCGCCGGTGCCGCCCGGTGCGCAGGCGCGCGCGCAGCGCTGGGGTGGCGAGACCATGGGCACCACGTGTCGGTGGTGGCCATACTGCGCCGCAGGCCGATGGCGAGGCGCTCGAACGTGGTATTCGCGTCGTGCTCGACGGCGTGATCGCGCAGATGAGCAACTGGCGCCGGATTCGGACGTGAGCCGTTTCAACCGGGCCGCGGCGGGCGATTGGGTGCCGCTGCGGCCGACTGCCTGCACGTGCTCGCGTGCGCGCTGCGCGTCGCGCGCGACAGCGAG
>LRMT01000076.1 GCA_001725945.1 Cupriavidus sp. UYMMa02A
CGCGACGATGACCGCCAGCGCCGCGCGCCCGAGCGGCGGCCGCGTCGTGAAGGCGATGCGCCGGCACGACGCTTCAGCGACACCGCCCGATCGCGCGCGCCCTGCCCGCGCCGACAATCGTCCTGCCCAAAGCAGCGACGAAGCACCGGCAGCAGGCCATGATGACGGCCTCGTCCGCCTGTCCAAGCGCATGTCGGAATTGGGCCTGTGCTCGCGCCGCGAAGCCGACGAGTGGATTCCGCGTGGCTGGGTGCTCGTCGACGGCAAGCCCGTGACCGAACTCGGCTCGCGCGTGAGTCCCGATGCCAGCATCGAGATCCTGCAGGCTGCGCGCTCCGAACAGGGCGAACGCGTCACCGTGTTGCTGAACAAGCCCATGGGCTATGTCTCGGGCCAGGCCGAAGACGGCTACGAACCTGCCGCCGTGTTGTTCACGGCGGAGAACCAGTGGTCGGAAGACCCCACGCGCAAGCGCTTCGCGCCGTGGCAGCGCAAGAGCCTGGCGCCTGCGGGCCGCCTCGATATCGACTCGACCGGCCTGCTCGTCCTGACGCAGGACGGCCGCGTGGCCCGTGCGCTGATCGGCGAAGACTCGAACGTCGAGAAGGAGTACCTGGTCCGCGTGCAATGGCACTCGCCGGACGGCGTGGTCGAGCGCAAGGTCAGCGAAGTCTTCCCGCCCGACCAGCTCGAGTTGCTGCGCCATGGCCTGTCGCTCGACGGCGTGGTCCTCAAGCCGGCCAAGGTAAGCTGGCAGAACGAGGAACAACTCCGCTTCGTGCTGCGCGAAGGCCGCAAGCGCCAGATCCGCCGCATGTGCGAACAGGTCGGGCTGGAGGTGGTTGGCCTCAAGCGCGTGCGCATGGGCCGCATCGTGCTGGGCGACCTGCCGCCAGGGCAGTGGCGCTTCCTCGGGCCGTTCGAGAAGTTCTGAGGGCTCGCATCGCATCGCCGGCGTACACCGCCGGCCACGTACCAAGACAAACGGGGCGCCAGTTGGCGCCCCGTTTGTCTTGTGGCCATGCCGCCCTTCAGTCGTCGCTGTTCGGCGGCAGTTCCGGGAACAGCACCTCCGTAAAGCCAAAGCGCGTGAAATCGCGCACGCGCATCGGATACAGGATGCCTTGCAGGTGGTCGCACTCGTGCTGCACCACGCGAGCATGAAAGCCATCGGCAACGCGTTCGATGCGGCCGCCCATCAGGTCATAGCCGCTGTACTTCAGGCGGGTGTGACGTGGCACCACGCCGCGCAGACCGGGCACCGACAGGCAGCCTTCCCAGCCGTCTTCGAGTTCGTCCGTCTGCATTTCAAGGACTGGATTGATCAGCACCGTTTTAGGCACCTTCGGCGCGTCGGGATAGCGCGGATTGCGGTCGAAGCCGAAGATCACCACCTGCAGGTCCACGCCGATCTGCGGCGCCGCCAGGCCCGCGCCGTTGGCATGGTCCATGGTGTCGAACATGTCTTCGACAAGCGCGCGCAGTTCCGGCGTATTGAAGCGCTCGACCGGCCGCGCCACCTGCAGCAGGCGCGCGTCGCCCATCTTGAGAATCTCGCGGATCATGGCTGTTCCCCCGGTTGTCCCGCGCCGACCGATTTCAGCAGCGCCAGCATCCCTGCCTCGTCGAGCACCGGTACGCCCAGCGCCTCGGCCTTGTCCAGCTTGCTGCCGGCCTCGGCGCCGGCCACCACGTAGTCGGTCTTCTTCGATACCGAACCGGCCACCTTGCGCCCGCGGCTTCGAGCATTTCCTTGGCGTCTTCGCGCGACAGGGTTGGCAGCGTGCCGGTCAGCACGAAGGTCTTGCCTGCCAGCGGCGCCGGCGCACGCGCGACGGGTTCGCTTTCCGGCCAGTGTACGCCCGCCGCGCGCAGCTGCTCGATGACCTCGACGTTGTGCGGCTCGCCGAAGAAGTTGACGATCGACTGCGCGACCACGGGGCCCACGTCGTTGACTTCCAGCAGCGCCGCTTCATCGGCCACCATCAACCCGTCCAGCTTGCCGAAATGGCGGGCCAGGTCCTTGGCCGTGGCTTCGCCAACGTGCCGGATACCGAGCGAAAAGATGAAGCGGTTGAACGTGGTGCTGCGCGAGGCGTCGATAGCCGCCACGAGGTTGCCTGCCGACTTGTCCGCCATGCGATCCAGCGCGGCGAGCTTGGCCACACCGAGCTTGTAGAGATCGGCCGGCGTGCGCACGATGCCCTGGTCGACCAGTTGCTCGACCACCTTATCGCCGAGGCCTTCGATGTCCATGGCGCGGCGCTGCGCGAAATGCAGCAGCGCCTGCTTGCGCTGCGCCGCGCAGATCAGGCCGCCCGTGCAACGTGCGATGGCCTCATCCTCGAGGCGCTCGATGTGCGAACCGCACACCGGGCATGCGGTCGGCATTACGAACGCGCGGGCGTCGTCGGGGCGTCGCTCCAGCACCACCGCGACCACTTCGGGGATCACGTCACCGGCGCGGCGCACGATCACGGTGTCGCCGATATGCACGTCCTTGCGGCGCACCTCGTCTTCGTTATGCAGTGTGGCATTGGTCACCGTCACGCCACCGACGAACACCGGCTGCAGGCGCGCGACGGGCGTAATCGCCCCGGTGCGGCCAACCTGCACTTCGATGTCCTCGACGACGGTGGTCATCTCCTGCGCCGGGAACTTGTGCGCCAGTGCGAAGCGCGGCGCACGCGATACAAAGCCGAGCTGCTCCTGCTCGGCCAGCGCGTTCACTTTGTAGACCACGCCATCGATGTCGTACGGAAGCTGATCGCGCTTCTCGCCCACGTTGCGATAGAACTCCAGCAGGCCTTGCGCGCCCTTCACGACCGCGCGCTCGCTGCACACGGGCAGGCCCATGGTGGCAAAGCCGTCCAGCATGGCGCTATGCGTGGCCGGACGTTCGATGCCCTGCAATTCGCCAAGGCCATACGCGAAGAAGGACAGCGGACGCTTTGCGGTAATGCGCGGATCGAGCTGCCGCAGGCTCCCTGCGGCAGCATTGCGCGGATTGACGAAGGTCTTTTCGCCGGCCTCTGCCTGGCGCGCATTGAGCTTGTCGAAATCGCGCCGGTACATGAAGACTTCGCCGCGCACTTCCAGCACCGCGGGCGCTGCGCCGCGCAGCTTCAGCGGAATCGCCTTGATAGTGCGCACGTTGACGGTCACGTCTTCGCCGGTCTCACCGTCGCCGCGCGTGGCCGCCTGCACGAGGCGCCCGTCTTCGTAGCGCAGCGACATGGCCAGGCCGTCGAACTTCAGCTCGCACGCGTACTCGACGGCGTCTGCTGCGCTGAACAGGTCTTGCCCGGCGCCGGCCGCCACATTGCGACCGAGTCCCTGCGCGCAGCGGCGGTCGAAACCAACCACGTCCTCATCAGCAAAGCCGTTGTTGAGCGACAGCATCGGCACGCGGTGGCGCACCGTATCGAACGCAGACAACGGGGCACCGCCAACACGCTGCGTCGGCGAATCGGGCGTCAGCAGTTCCGGGTGCTCGGTCTCGAGCGCCTGCAGTTCCGTAAACAGCGCGTCGTATTCGGCATCGGGAATTGTCGGCGCGTCCAGCACGTAATACTGGTAGTTGTGGCGATCAAGCTCCTCGCGCAGCCATTGCACACGCTCGGCAGCGGATCCGGGCGGCAAGCCGCCAGCTGGCGCGGAGGGATCAGCCTGCGCGCCGCGATGGGTTGCGTTCATGACAGGCTCCGGCTAGACGCTGAACAAGCGCGCCGCCACGGACGAACCGGCGGGCATGCCCCGGGCTTCCAGCTTCTGGTAGAGCGCCTCAAGCTGGTTGAAGATCGCGACGAACGATGTCTCGCTCAGCGGCCGCATATTGTCGTCGACCAGTTGCGCGCCCATGCGCTGGGCCAGCGAGTGGCCGTATTCGCAGACGGTCCTGAATGGCTTGCCGCCCTGGTCCGCCTGAGGCACGTCGAGCAACAGCGTGATCTGCCCACCGCCCTTGACGGTCAGGTCATCGCGCAGGAAGTTCGTGTCGCCGAACTGCAGCGCGAACAGCGGACGCTGCACGCCCTCGGCATTGGCCTGGTAGCGAATGAAGCGCGTGCCGTCGCGCGACAGCACCAGCCCGTCCTGCGTCGCCACGTTCTGCACGTAGGCGGCGGACCACGCGCGCGTCCGAAATGACATTGACGCCGAGCTGCACGTCGCAGCTCGCGGCGAAAGCATCGAGCTCGCGTGCGTTCGCAACGGTCTCGGTCATGTCCGGCAGTTCGGCCGAGGCGTCCAGCGACTCAGCCAGTGCCTCGACGGCGTTCACGAACTCCGAGAACTCCAGCGCATTGAGCGGACCGCTGCGATTGGCGAGCTGCACGGCAACCTGCAGGTCCTCGTACTGGTGGCCGGCGGTCACCGGCTCCCAGGCATTGGCTTCCACGCGCAGCCCTTCGATATGGATCTGCTTGGTGCCGGCGCGGCGCAGCCGGCCGGTCAGCGGCAGGATGCGGTCGCCCGAAGCCTTGCGCTCCAGGTGCAGCGGCACGATGCAGTCGATCAGCGGGTCGATGGTCGCAGGCAGCGGCTGGCCTTCGGGCACGACGGGCTCGGGCTGCCTTGCCGGCTGCTTCGGCGGCTCGGGCTCGGCCGCGACTTCCGCGCCGGCTTCGCGTTGCACATCGGCCTTGGCAACGGCGGCCGCCGCCGGCGCG
>LRMT01000077.1 GCA_001725945.1 Cupriavidus sp. UYMMa02A
GGCGGTATCAGCTCGGGCACGCGCACCAGCGGCGAGTCTTCAGCTTAATGCGAGCGCCGGGTCCATGGTGATTTCCTGCCGTGCGCTTTGCCACCATGTGGAACTTCGACTTGCCGCGCGGCATCGTCGTGGCGAAGTTAACGCCGTCCGCCCGGAACTTGGTGAATTGGCAGATGCTTCAGCGCAGACTGCTCGCCTGCGTACCTGTACGCATTGCATTACACGCAAGCTCTTTGTGACCAATTTTCCGGGTGTACTTGATGCCAGAGGCGAAGTGCATTATGCGCTGCAACCCTTTCCAGATTGTCTTGACCTCTGTTCGCTATCGCCCTTGCGCGCCAAGAAGCCGTCCAGCCTTGACAACCAGACAAACCACTTCATTAAAGGCTTGGGGGCATCGTGGGCGGCTCCTTCCTGGTGAGAATGAGCGCCGCTTGCCATTACATGCCGAACTGTTCGTCGCTGGTAGTTGCCGTCGATGGTCCTGGCGACTGTTAGCGGAAATCCCGGCGATCCGACAGGGTCCAGTTCCTGCCGCACGCGGCGATGGACTTTTGCCGAGACTCTTTCCCGCGCAGCAAGCCGAAGTTCCACATGGTGGCAAAGCGCAAGGCAGGGAATCCCCACAGACTCTGCGTTCGCATTAAGCTGAAGTCCAGACAGAAAAATGCACGGGAACAATATTGCACAACGTGCACATTCGTCGATACGGCGTTGGAAACGCCGCCAGCATGCCTTCGCAACCCAAATGACTCGTCGCGCAAAAAGCTACTTCATCCGATGGTGATTTGGTTTCCGAAAATATGGAAGACAACGCTATGACAAGCGAAGAACAAAACTTGAGCATTTCAATTCCTGCCAATCGCGGCCGAAAGGCCATACGGGAAGGGTTGTTCCGCGGAGACCTTTTCAATTTGGACCAGCTCCGCTTGGCGGGCACACGCTGCAACTACTGCCACGAAACCACCCTCGGTCTGGCCAGCCTGTGTCCTAACTGCGGACGCGATGAGGTGCAGCAGGTTGGTCTCGGCAACAAAGGGTTTATTTGGACGTTCACGGTGGCGAGGCACATGCCTCCTGGTGCATATAAAGGCCCCAAGCCATTCTCGCCGTTTGGGTTAGGGTTGGTCGAACTTCCCGAGGGCCTGAGGGTGCTAACTCCTATCGCTGGCGACGTAGATCGAATGAAGATTGGTATGCCGGTTAAATTTCATCCCTACGTACGGCAAGACCCAGAAAACGAAACGATAGTCTTTTCCTACGTGCCGTGCTCAATCGAAGGATCAGTAAATGTCTGATGTTGCTATCGTCGGCGTTGGAATTTATCCTTTCGGCCGACACGACGTGGGGTATGAAGAAATGGGTGCAAAGGCCGCATCCGACGCTCTGAAAGACGCCGGCGTCCAATGGGCTGACATACAGGCTGCCTATCTCGCACGTATGTATCTCCCCGCTACGTCGCGCCAGGATATTGAAGCGGCTCGGCAGCACCAATATAAGCGTCGTGGATATCGAAGCTGCTTGCGCAAGTGGCGGAGCAGCGGTGAAACAAGCCGTCCTTGCAATCAGGTCGGGCGAAGTTGATCTCGCACTTGTATTAGGCTGCGAGAAAATGCCACGAGGTTTCATGGATCCCGCGGCGCTCTACCAACCCTGGCAAATTGAAATGGGCATGACACTGAACCCGTCCTATTGGTCGATGCGGGCAGCACGTCACATGTTCGACCATGGTACAACGGAACTGCAAATTGCCAAGGTTGCGTACAAAAACCACAAGAACAGCATCCATAACCCTAATGCCATGTACCAAAGGGAATTCAGCCTCGACGAGATACTATCTTCGCCCTTGGTATGTGATCCCATTCGTCGGCTTGAAATATGCGCACCAAACGATGGTGCCGCAGCCATTGTTATTGCATCCGCAAGCCGCGCCAAAACCCTGAAAACATCGTCGCCGCCTATAAAAATCGCTGCGTCGAGCCATACAGTCGCTCGATACTCGGCGGACTTTCGTTGTCCTGCCGACAGCATGAGCGCTACGCTGGTAAACACTGGTCCGACAAAAGTCACGTCGACGCTCGCATACGAACGAGCCGGGTTCGGACCCAAAGACATCGACTGCTTTGAGGTGCAGGATACCGACGCTTTTGCGAGATTGAATGTTACGAAGATCTCGGCATATGCGATACGGCGCGGGCGGGGCGCTCATCGACAGCGGATATACTGAAATTACCGGGAAAAAGCCAGTCAATATGAGTGGAGGGCTGATTAGCAAAGGCGAGCCAATGGGAGCCTCGCATTTGGGACAAATCGTGGAGATTGCGATGCAGCTTCGCGGGACCGCAGGCGCGCGCCAGGTTAAGGCGCCAGGACCGGTCTTGCGCACGTCCTCGGGGCAGGCGGGAATTGCGCCGTAACCATACTCCAGCGATAACCATTTTGAATAGCCCACCGATGAGCGCAATCGAACTTCAACAACACGGGGCAACAGCAGTGCTTGCCATGAACCGTCCCGACCAGCGGAACGCGTTGAGTATGGAGATGCGCGAGGCATTTGCTAACGCCGTGGAGGAGGTGCGCTCCAACCCAGAAATCAAGGTTGTCGTGCTATATGGGCGAGGCGGCCACTTTTGCGCCGGGGGTGATATTAAGCTGATGATTGAGCAACAGTCAGAGAAAGCCAATGTCTTTTCGGCTCGACAAAAGATGCGGGATATGCACAGGTGGTTCGACGAACTCGTTGACCTAGAAAAGCCGGTAATCGCCGCAGTCGAAGGCGGAGCGTTCGGTGCCGGCCTGTCGCTTGCGCTGTCGGCTGACTACATCGTGGCCTCGCCCGATGCAGCTTTCTGCTGTGCATTTACGCGGATGGGCCTGGCACCTGATCTGGGGAGTATGTATCTATTGCCCAGGCTGATTGGTCTTTCAAAAGCAAAGGATATGGTATTCACAGCCCGGGTGGTAAAGGCGGCTGAGGCGTTGTCATTGGGGCTAGTGAATCACATTTTCCAAGGCGACCTATTGGCTAACGCCATTTCCTTCGCTGAAGGATTCCATTCGGCGCCGACGCAGACCATAGGTGTCGTAAAGGCAATCATGAATAGGGCGTTCGAATCGGAGCGGCGCACGGTGTACGAGCAGGAAGCCATGCTGAGGGCAATGTTGCCTAGCACGGATTTTCATCGCGAGGCGTTGCGCCGTTTCTCAAGCAAGGAATCGCCGCAATACACGTGGTCGGAGCGCTCTGAATTTTGTGATACCTAGCTGCGTCTAACACGCTAAAAAACCATCGTATCAAAAATGCTGCCGCTCAACGACATAAAAATCATAGATCTTACGCGCGTAATGGCGGGCCCGTGGTGTACGCAGATGCTCGCAGACTATGGGGCTGAAGTCATAAAAATCGAAAGACCGAATATGGGAGACGATAGCCGCGCGTGGGGCCCTCCTTTTGTTTCAGTCGGTGCGAATGACGCGCCGGTGTCAGCGTACTTTTTATCGGCTAACCGAGGGAAGAAATCAGTTGCTTTCGACTTTACAGCTACTGAACATCGAGACCAAATCCTTGCTTTAATAGCTGGATCCGATGTCCTGATCGAGAATTTTATACCGGGCACCTTGAAGAAATACGGCCTCGATTATGAAACTATTCGCGAGGTAAATCCTAGGATAATCTACTGCTCCATCTCAGGTTATGGACAGACTGGTCCATACGCACAACGCCCGGGATACGACGCCGTCATACAAGGTGTCGGTGGAATGATGAGCGTCACTGGAGAAAAGGATGCCGCGCCAGGCGGCGGGCCACAGAAAGTTGGACTACCGGTAGTGGACTTGATGACGGGTCAATTTGCCGCGATCGGAATTCTGATTGCGCTCTGGGAGCGTCAAGCCAGCGGGCTAGGACAGAGAATTGATCTCTCGCTACTGGATGTTCAGGTGAGCGCTCTGGCACCCTTGGCTGCAAGTTTTTTTTGCGACAGGCGTAATACCACAAAGAAGCGGCAATGAGCACGCCACCATTTCGCCGAGCAATGTTTACCAATGCAGGGACGGGAGCATTCAACTCACCATAGGAAATGACGGGCAGTTTGCAAACTTCATTGCCTGCTTGGGACTTTCGACAGAGGTGTCGCGCGATCCGATGTTTGCGAGCGTGGAAGCGCGCAGCATCCATCGCAAAGCCCTGGAAGCTTTGATTTGTCCTGTCATTGCGCGCACCGACAGAGGCGCACTGGTCGAAGCACTTTCATCGGCCGGTATACCTTGCGGGCCGATCAATAATTTTGATGAGGTTTTTGACGATCCCCAGGTTCTTCATTCCAAGATGATCATTGACTTTGCGCAGGATGGACAAAAAAACATTCGCGTGGTGAGAAATCCGTTGAACCTTTCTCGGACGCCGGCGCAATATCGTAGCCGTCCGCCTACACTGGGCGAGCACACGCACGAAATTCTGCAAAAACAGAATGGTTGAATTCGAAATGATGAGAGAGATTTTGGCAAGGCGCAGAACTATTTTCAGTCTTTTTCATACCGCAGTGCTGGCATGTGGGTTCGGCTGCATGGATTTGGCATCCGCACAGCCGCAGGATTTATACCCAAGCAAGCCAATCAGGGTGGTGGTCCCCTATCCGCCGGGTGGTTCTACCGACATAGCCGCCCGGTTGGTTTTTCAGCGCGTAGCGGAAATTATCAAGCAGCCAGTTTTCATTGATAACAAGTCCGGTGGCGGCGGCAACATCGGAGCGCTCGAAGTTGCGCGTTCTGCGCCTGATGGATATACGTTGTTGGTCGCGACGACCCAGCATGCCATCAACATGACGCTTATCACGAACATGAGGTATGACGTTAGAAAGAGCTTTGCGCCGATTTCGCCGATCAGCGAAGGGCCGCTGCTTCTCGTCACGGGTAACAGCCAGCCATTCAGAAATGTCAAGGACGTCATTGAGGCCGCCAAATCTGGCAAGGTCACATTTGCTACGGCGGGAAATGGCGGTTCCGTCCATTTGGCCGGTGAGCTGTTCAACAGGATGGCAAACGTGAAGATGGTCCCCATTCCCTTTCGGGGGAGTATGCCTGCGCTCACTGACGTAATGTCCGGCGAGGTCACGGTGATGATTGACTCCATGCTTTCGTCCATGCCGTTTGTCACTTCTGGCAAGCTCAAGGCATTGGCCATAACCAGTCCGACACGCTCAAAGTTGCTGCCATCCGTTCCGACGGTCGCCGAATCCGGCATGCCTGGGTACGAAGTAACTGCCTGGAATGGCGTTCTTGCGCCCGCGGGCACGCCGCCGCCGATCGTCGCGCGGCTTAACTCCGCACTAACTGTTGTTCTCCAATCCGCTGAGGTCAAGGAGCGTTTTAAAACTCTTGGATCTTACCGAAATCAGACACTCCTGATGGATTCAGAGTATTTTTGAGCGCTGAGGTTGATAAGTGGGGTTCGGTGGTTAAAAGCTCGAATGTGACTGTCGACTGATATCTCATCGCATGACGCTGGTCGGCTGGAGCTGATAGCGATTTGAACCATCTTCGGGGGAATACCAATGAATTTAACGGAATCGATTGAAGAGAAGAGTTTTCGAAATGAAGTTCGTGATTTTGTCACGAAGAATTTGCCTGCGGACATTAAAGATAAGGTTTTGACATTCAGGCATTTGGCAAAGGAAGACTACGTGCGTTGGCACGCAATTCTTGATTCAGTCGGATGGAGCGCTCCCAGTTGGCCGGTTGAATACGGCGGTACGGGGTGGTCGGGTACCTATCGGACTATTTTTGAAGAGGAATGCCTGCTGGGCGGAGCTCCTAGGCTGCTTGCACATGTGGGAATGATTGGACCGGTGCTGATCAACTATGGCACTGAGCAGCAGAAAGACTTCTTTCTACAAAAGACGAGGGCGCTGGAGTTGCTGTGGTGCCAAGGCTATTCCGAGCCGGGAGCCGGTTCGGACCTCGCATCGTTGAAGACCAGAGCCGACCGCGAGGGTGACCACTATGTTGTGAATGGCCAAAAGACCTGGACGTCCCTGTCCCACTGGGCGGACTGGATGTTTGCACTAGTGCGAACATCGCAGACCGAGAGACCCCAAGATGGCATCTCCTTTCTTCTGATAGACATGAATACCCCAGGGATCACGCGCCGGCAAATCCGTCAAGTTAATGGCGCAGACGAGCTCACTGAGGTGTTTTTTGACCAGGTCAAAGTGCCAGTTGAAAACCTCGTCGGAGACGAGAATAAAGGCTGGACTGTGGCGAAGTCCCTGCTTCAGCATGAACGCATGAATCAGGCAGATATAGGTCTTTGCGCTCGCATGATGCGGCGCCTGAAGGAAGTCGCGATGAACCAAGAAAAGCGGGGCCGTCCATTGTTGGCGGATCCGGTCTTCCGAGCGCGCGTTTCCACAGTTGAGGCGGAGTTGATGGCACATCAATGGGCCATTAAAAGAACACTGTCGCTGATGGAAAATGGAGATGGTGGCCGCATCGGCATACCTTTGCTGAAGCTTGGCGCAACAGCTATTGTGCAGAAAGCTTCCGAACTGCTGATGGAGTGTGCGGGGCCCGACGCACTGCCTTTCATTTCCGAGGCACTCAATGAAGAGAACTCTATCGAGTTACCGAATGCCATTGAAATCCATACCTTAATGGCAAATTATCTGGATTGGCGAAAAATCAGCATATATGGCGGCACGACAGAAGTGACCAAAGGGATCGTCGCTAAACAAATCGGGTTGTGAAATGATGGATTTCTCCTTGAATGAAGAGCAACAAATGCTGGCGGATTTAGCCAAGCGATTTGTTGCGGAAGAATACGATTCTAATAAGGGCTACGCACTTTCACGGGAATCAGTTGAAGCCAAGTCGCCGAAGTGGAAGGTCCTATGTGATATTGGGCTTACGTCGCTGCTGATCCCTGAACAATATCAGGGTTTCGGTGGAGGGCCAGTGGATTCCATGATCGTGATGGAAGCCTTTGGCAAGGGCCTGGTTCTGGAGCCGTTTCTCTCGACTTGCGTCATGATGCCCAGCCTAATTGCTGCGTACGGGACGCACGATCAAAAGAACGAGCTTTTGCCAGCTATCGCAGGTGGAACTCTACAAGTAGCGTTTGCTGCCCTTGAGCCGCAAGCCCGTTATGACTTCTGGCACGTCACTACCCGGGCGCAGCCGGCCCCCAATGGCCTTTATGTGCTTAACGGACGAAAAACGTCGTTGTTCAGGGAGGTGGGGCGGATAAGCTTGTTGTATCGGCTCGTACGGCCGCTCGATACTGAGCGCGGTGGCTTAACACTTTTTTGGTCGACGTATCCAGCCCGGGAGTGAGCTTCAAAAGTTACCCGAATATGGACGGGCATTGGTCCGCGGATGTCATCTTCGACGACGTGACGGTGGAACAAAATGCCGTCATTGGGCAAGTCGACAATGGGTACTCTCTCCTCGAGTTTGCGATCGACGTTGGATTGGCAGGGTTGTGCGCTGAAGCTGTTGGAGCCATGACAAAGCTATTTGAGTTTACCCTCGAATACGTGTGTACACGAAAGCAATTTGGTCAACCAATCGGACGATTTCAGGCAATTCAGCACAGATGCACGGAAATGCTGGCCGCCATTGAGCAGTCTAGGTCGGCAACCTTGATGGCTACTGCGAATATCAATGCGTCGGATATTTGCGAACGCAGAAGGGCGGTTTCGGCCGCAAAGTTGCTGGTGAGCCGAAATGGTCGCTGGATTAGCGAACAGGCAGTGCAACTACACGGTGCGGTGGCGATGACCGAGGAGCTCGCCGTTGGGCGCTACGTTAAGCGCTTGAACTGCATCGCAGCGACGTGGGGGGATACGGATCAACATACTGAACTGTTAGGCCTAGCACTCCAGGAGAACACTCACTGAATATCGATTCTATTCTCCTTATATTTAAACAATGAGGCCGAGCGAGCGTGTGGCTTCCCGGACGAAAACTGGAGTAACTATGGATTTGGGCATTCAGGATAAAGTAGCTATGTTACGGGCTCGGCCCGCGGCTTGGGGGCCGCGACGGCGCATCGCCTAGCGGCGGAAGGTGCAAAGGTCGTCATTACCGACATCAATGCGGACGCTGCTCAGGCGACCGCTGCGGCGATACAGGAACGAGGGCTTGCGGCGCATTGCGTGGTGGCCGACATCACCAAGGCGGAGGAGGTTGAGCGGCTGGTGACCGAGACGATTTCCCATTTCGGCGGCGTACACATTCTCGTAAACAACGCCGGTTTTATGCGAGACCGCTATCTGGTCAAGATGACCGAAGAGGACTGGGAGGTCGTG
Source organism: Cupriavidus sp. UYMMa02A (assembly GCA_001725945.1). Taxonomy (GTDB): domain Bacteria; phylum Pseudomonadota; class Gammaproteobacteria; order Burkholderiales; family Burkholderiaceae; genus Cupriavidus. Next base: position 8,307 of record LRMT01000077.1, read on the forward strand.
ATCGAAGTGATGCTCAAAGGGGCCTTCCTGGCTACCAAGCCGTAATGCCGAGAATGATTGAGCAGGGCTGGGGGCGGGTCATCAATATTAGTTCGCGGGCCTATCTTGGTAATACCACGCAAGCCAATTACTCTGCCGCCAAAGCCGGCTTAATTGGCATGGCCAAGGCGCTGGCAAAGGAGGAAGGTAGATATGGCATCACTGTGAACTGCGTGGCGCCTGGCTTCATCGACACCGAGATGGTCAAGGCCGTGGCGACGTACGAAATCAGCAAGGAAAAAGCTGTGCAAATGCAGTCGATCAAGCGGCTAGGCATGCCGTCGGATGTCGCGGACACGGTGGCGTTCCTTGCGTCCGAGCTCGCGGGCTTCATCAGCGGCGAAGTCATCCACGTGTCAGGCGGCCGGTTCGGCTGAGCCTGCCTGCGCGGTGCTGTCGAGGCGCCTCCCGCGCACGGGCGGTGGGGCCGGCTTCGACGAGGCGCATTGTGATGCATGCGCACTTGCCGCCGGCTGGGCCGTAGTGGAAAGAAGCCGGATTACGCGCCTCATCGCCAAGGGCCGAAGGCAAGGGGGCCGTGCTGGCCGTCGGGCGGCGCCATAGCTGATCCGTGCGCGACAGTTAGGAGTTTCCAGTTCAAGAAACTGCTACATACCGCTATGAGCTGGTAGGGGAACGCTCACGTGTAAATATTGGTTTTTATAAAAGACGGATACAACGTATTCGAAAAAAGGAGTAAAGAATTGAGATAAGGCCGTGTCAATAGATTCGGTTGAGGTTGGTTGCTAAGAATTTAAAAGTTGCGTTCGCTGGGGCAGGAATCACAGTTAGGGTGGCGCGAACGTTGTCATAAGAACGGAGGAGAACAAATTGAAAAGTAAATTATGCATCAGCATTCTGCTAGTTCTGTCCAGTCAGATCGCGGAAGCCCAATCTTCAGTAACTCTATACGGAGTCGCGGACGCGGTATTGAGTACCTCAGCCACGCCAACGCCGCCGGTGACAAAGTCTTGCGTATGAGTGCTGGCAATTTGTCTGGATCACGTTGGGGGTTGCGCGGCGTCGAGGACCTCGGCAGCGGGACGAAGGCAGTGTATGTCTTGGAAAGTGGTTTCGACTTGGACTCTGGTGTTTCCACCCTGGGGTCGCGGCTGTTTGGACGTCAGGCCTTCGTTGGCCTCGAGAACACATTGGGGCGTATCACTCTGGGGCGCCAGCAGAACGCGTTGTTTGACCTGATGATCAATTATGATGCGGTGGGCATGGCGGCTCGGTATTCCGCGTTGATGATGGACCCTAGTTTCGCGGCGCGCTATGACAACACTGTAAAGTATACGGGAGTGTTCGGTCCGGTGACCGCCGTCGCTCTATACAGCTTTGCCCGGGGAACGGCCGTTGCCAGTGGTACTACCACTACTTTCGGCACCGAAACGCCTGGGGATGTGAAGAGTGACACTGCTTTTGGCGGCGGCCTAGAGTATTCGGCAGGACCAGTAGGAGTGAGCCTTGTCTATGATCAGCAACAGGGCACACGCGGTGTCGCTGCGCAAAACTCCGGACAACGCAACCGGCGCATTGCGGCCGCAACTAGCTTTGCGTTCGGTGACTCCACAGTTTTGGCCGGTTATCGCTGGTTCAATGGGGACATCGGCGTGACAGCGGGCGCACCGGCGCAACGAAATGATGTCTATTGGCTCGGCTATCGCTATCAAGTCAACCCGGCATTGCGTCTCACGGCTTCAGGGTATTACTTCAATGACAAGCGTTCGAATCAGGATCCATGGAGCTTGGTGGCGTCCGCGACGTATGCTCTATCTAAGCGCACGGACGTAGCTTTGATCTTTGGCTACGCGCGCAACAGGAACAATTCCAATCTTGGTCTAAATGGATTCGGAAGCACGATTACACTTGGCGAAAATCAGACGGGTGTGGTCGCGAGCCTTCGTCACAAATTCTAGTTGAGTGCGTGAGGATGCGCGCTATGTCGTTTGGCTGCATTCGAATGGGTTGTCTATATTTCTTTCTCTCGCCTTGAGTGCGATGGAATGGTGAAGTGTCTCCATCCCGTTGCAGTCCAAGAAAAGCTGCCGGGCTTTCACGGCCCGTTCCAAAGGAACGGGCCACTCTTTTAGATCATCAACTGGACTTGAAGACAGTTGGACCGCCGGCATGTTAGCTGACGCTCTCGATTGGGTCGTGAGTTAGCAAGCGACCATCCAGTCGTTCTCGATGTTCATCTGGGCAATTTGGATTCGGCCAGAACTTCGAGCCGATACTCATCCTTCGCGGTACTTGCTTTGGGAGATGATCCGGTACGACGCTTGGGAAAGATATGATGCGCTTTGATTTTGTCGATCTGAAACTGTTCAGCCATATCATGGAGGCCCAGAGCCTGACTGGAGGTGCGCGGCGCTCGCATCTGTCCGTGGCCGCAGCCAGTACCCGAATTAGAACCTAGAGGAACAAGTTGGCGTCAAGCTACTGAGCCGTAGCCGCCAAGGCGTGAAATCGACCGTGCCAGGAGAGATGCTGCTGGCCCACGCGCGCCGTGTATTGCGCCAACTGGAGCAGTTGAGCGGTGATCTCCAGGAATTCGTCTCAGGGGTGAAAGGCCAGGTGCGAGTCTTTGCCAACACGACGGCGATGACCGAGTTTCTGCCCGCGGTGCTGCGCACCTACCTCGTCAACCATCCGGACGTGACCGTCGACATGGAGGAGCGGCTGAGCCGAGACATCGTGCGCGCGGTGCAAGAGGGGATGGTGGACATCGGCATCCTTGCCGGCAATGTGCGTACAGAAGGACTAGACGTCATGCCATACCGTCGCGACCGCCTGGTACTTGCCACCGCACTGAGTCACCCGCTGGCCGAGCAAATCAGCGTGGATTTCATCGATACGCTAGACTATGACTTCATTGACATGCCAGAGGCGAGCGCTATCCACAATTTCCTGAAGCGGGCCGCCGCCGACTTGCAGCGTGAGTTGCGGTCGCGCGTTCAAGTAAGCAACTTCGAGAGCGCCTGCCGACTGATCGAGGCGAATGTCGCGTCGCCGTACTGCCGGAGAGCGCAGCTGCGCGCCACGCGGGTACGATGGCCCTGCGGATCGTCCAGCTCAACGACGAATGGGCCGAGCGCAAGCTGCAGATATGCGTTGCAGATCTCGGCGCATTGCCGCTGTTTGCGCGCAAGCTGGTCGACCTGCTGGTCGAGGATGGCCTCGGGCGCCAGGACTGAACGCCCCCTAACACCGTTCCGACTATTTCGGCTCAGCGATCATTCGCTTGAGCTGCCGCCGGGGCGACCGTCTGCGCCAGGCGCTGGCCGGCGCGGAAATTGTTCTGCCCACCGGCGCCCAATCTTTCGGACGGCCCGGAAATCGGCCGCAGTCATTCCGCCATCCGTCAATCAGACTTGGCGTTTCAGCTCGCCCGCCGATCGCTGACCAGGATCGTCGATTTTCGACCTACTGGATGAATGCGGCGCAGGACCTGTTGGCCGCGCTGTGGGAATCTGGCTTTTGCACGAATGACATGACGCAGCGCGGTAGCCCTATATCCCCGGACGTCGTCGAGAAGGGACTGATCGCGACGTTCGCGCTCAAGCCGGATAACAAGGTACTCGATCTCGACGGCACGGTGCTCAGCATGCTCGGCCAACAACTCTTCGTCGAACGTCAGACCCCGTTCGTGATGCCGGTGAAGATCGCCGGCAAGGATACTGAGACAGTGGTCAAGGCTCTGATAAGGCACGCCTGTTGAATCTACGGTCGGAAGCCGCCACTTCGTTCCCACTACGATGGTGCAGCAAATTAGGACTCGCACCAAGCGGTCAATTGTCTCGTACTTATACGTTACCTTCCCACTGCACAGCGGTCGCACTGTTTGCTCGGGCCGTGCGAAAGCTGTTTGCCGGATGATCCGGATCGGCATAGCCAAGGGAAATGCCGCACACGACCAGACGTTCAGCCGGCAGGCCGAAAAAGTCCCGAACTCGCTGCGGTCGGGCTGCGAGCGCTGCCTGCGGAATCGTCGCAACTCCCATGCTGGCGGCCGCGAGCAGGAAATTTGCCACGTAAGCGCCGCAGTCCACGGCTCCGTAGACGCCGAGCGCTTCGTCGGTGGTGATCATTGCAACATGGGCGCCCCAAAGAATCGAAGTTCTCATTGGCTTGTTGCGCCGAGGCTGCTCTGTCGCCGTGCGCAATGCCAAGGCTCTTGTACAATGCGAGGCCACAATCACGTCGCCGCGACTGGTAAATGCCGCGATACTCGCGCGGCCAGGGGAAGTCCGGACCCGGCTCGCCTGGTTGAGGTGGTGCTTCCATGATGGCCCGGAGCCGGTCGGTCGCGTCGCCCTGCGTAATATGGATCTGCCATGGCTGGGTGTTACACCACGATGCTGTTCGCTGTGCCAGCGTAAAAATGCGCTCGAGCGTGGCCTGGGACACGGCCGCTGTTTGAAAGCTGCGACAGCTGAAGCGCTGCGACAACAGATCATGCAATGCGGTGGCGTTGTGTTCGTGGATCATGGAATTGCTGACTCTTTTGAAACGGACCATATTTGCGCACCGCCGGGATAGCATCAGGGCCATCCTTGCGTGCCTTGTGTTCAATGACGCGTGTAGCGCGAACGGCGGCCACACAGCCCTCAGTTGCCTGACCAGATCGGCGCGCGCTTCTCAAAAAAGGCGAGAATTCCTTCTTCAAGTCGCGACTCCCTCTGATTGCGCCCATTGCTTTCGCAGTAGCGTCCCAACCTGCTTGGTCCCCGCACGCCAGGAAGTCATTCATGGCAGCGAGGGAGGCTTGCACCGACAGTGGGGCGTTCCTTGCGATGCGCTGAGCCATGGCCACCGCCAGTTCCAAGGCCCCGCCTGGGGGGGCAAGCTGGTTCACCAGGCCAAGCGTGTAGGCGCGATCGGCTGGCATCGGCTCGCCGCCCAGCACCAGTTCGCGAGCAATATTGGCCGGGAGAAGTCGCAGTGCGCGAAACAATGCGCCACAAGTAGGAAGTACGCCGCGCACGACTTCCGGCAGTCCAAAGCGGGCATTGGTGGCAGCCACGACCAGGTCGCAAGCGAGCGCGATTTCCATGCCGCCGCCTAAAGCAACCCCTTCAACGCTGGCAATCAACGGTTTGCGACGGCGGCGGCGAATAATTCCGTATTCACCGCCACGCGGGGTGACATAGTCACCTTGCGACGAGAGGTCGCTGCCAGCGCAAAAGCACTCAACGCCACCGGTCAACACCCCTGCATAAAGATCTGGGTCGTCGTCGAGTAGGTTCAGGGCCGCATCCAGTGCATCGGCAAGCGCCCGGTTGACCGCGTTGCGCTTGTGTTCGCGCCGGAAGGTCATGACCAGTACATGCCCCTCTCGATGGATATGCACGACTTCACCTGGAACCATAAGACCTTCCTCATAGCGTGTGTTGGTCATTTCAAGCCTGGACGGCTATTCAACGGTAAGAACGACTCGTCCAACCGTGGCGCGGTCCTGCGCCAGCGCAGATGCTTCAGCAAAACGTTCCAGCGGCAAGGTTCTATTTACCAAGGGCTTGACCCGACCGTCGCACCACATTGCGACAACTTCCCGTTCAAGTTCGATTCGCTTTTCGGTATTTCGCTCACCGAACTGCCGGAAGTCGACGCCGATCAACGAGGCGCCCTTGATAATGCTGAGATTGGCCTTCAAGGCGGAAACGTGGCCGCCAGCGAAACCAACCATCAGATGCCGACCACCCCAGCCCAAGGTGCGGAAAGCGGTGTCCGTAGCAGCGTCGCCAACAGGATCAAATACGACATCCACGCCGCGCGGCCCCGCAAGTGACTTTGCGACGTCCTTCCAATGGCCCGTGCTATCCACGACTTCGTCGGCCGCAGCATCCCGCAATGCAGCCGTTTCGCCTCGGTGGAGGCAACTGCGATGACGCGGGCGCCCAATGCGTTGCCGAGTTGGACTGCCGCATATCCGACCCCACCAGCCGCCCCGAGCACCAGAAGCGTCTCCCCGGCGACAAGATTGCCGCGTTCACGTAGCGCATACAGGGCGGTCCCAAAAGGAACCACAACGACAGATGCTTCGACGAGATTGCAGGTGGAAGGCAGCGGGTGCAAATACTCGGCCGCATGACAAAGGTACTGTGCCCAAGCGCCCCTCCCGGTGCCGCAAACTCGATCGCCAATCTGCAGGCCTGACGTGACTCCTGGGCCGACCGCGTCGACCACGCCACTGAACTCGGAACCTGGAGTAAATGGGGGCGTACGCCTGACCTGATAACCACCGCGTGCCACCAGCATGTCAACAAAGGAGATGCCGCTGGCTTCGATGCGGACTCGAATCTCTCCAGGCTTCGGCTCAGGGCGGGGTACTTCGGCGAGCGCGATTGATTCGGCGTGCCCATATTGCTGAACGCGCAATGCCTTCATTTTCAGATCCTCAAATTGCTGTCGTCATTTGCGCGCCGCCGCCATGTGTGGGACGTCCTCTCATCCAAACCAAGCGTGTGCCATGGCCGCGCATCGCAAATTCTATTGATCCGAAGACGGAATGGATATATCTTGCAGCGGATATTAAAAATCCAGAAAACACATGAATAGGGCGAGCTTTTCCGAGGCGGAGGCGTTCCTGGCCGTGGCGGATTGTGGCGGTTTTGGGGCAGCTGGCCGCGAGCTGGGCGTGACTCAATCCCCGACAAGCGATGGAGCCAGCAAGAAAACGGGGACGTGGGGTTCACTCGGCTGGATGCGATCGCAGAGCGAAATTGACTTTGAGGATCGTGAAACGACAGTTCGCATGCATCAAGCAGGTTTGCCGTGATCAAAGAGAGCGTTAGCGAGCCGCAGGGCACTGGCCCCGTGCTCGGCAAGCAATGCATCCATGTCGTTTCCACGACGGCCGAGGAAGCCAGCTGGCTGGGCCAATCTCGCAGACGGGCCTGTCAATTGTGGTCGATGAAACCAGTCGGCTCCCAGTGGCACGGAGAGATGCTTGGCCCGAACCTCTGGAGGGATCGGTAAATTGCGGATCGAGCGAGGCTTGCCCGTATCAGCGCTTATTTTGCTGCGGTAAACGGCGATTGTTTCGCAGCTTCAGATCACCATCGGAGTTATGGCGCCATCGACCGACACGATGGAGGCTGAAATATAGCTCGCGCGTGGGGAGGCGAGGAACAGCACGGCGTCTGCCACCTCGTCCGGCGCGGCCAGGCGGCCCAGGCCGGTGCGCGCGTTGCTGCGCGCAAGCGCCTGCTCCACCGTCACGCCGCCGAGTCGTGCATCCACTTCCATGCCCTGCTGCAGGTGCTCGGTATGCGTAGCGTTAGCAAAAATCAGATCGTTAGTGGGAAATACGAATTGTTGCCGCGATCGGGGATCAATGGATCATCCGATCGGTCGACTGAAATCAGGCTCCGGTGAGAAAACCTCCTCGCCGGAAGGATTTCGGCAGGGAGGGCGGACACGGCACTCGGCCGGCCCGATAGTCCCTGCACTGGGGATTCCGGCCGGACGAGGTAACAAGCCACTGCAGTGTTTGGCATCCTCCGGGACGCCCTCGGGTTCATCTTCCTCCTGCCTTGCGCCAATGCTTCTCGCGGCCGTCAGATGGCCGAAGGATGACGTGCCAATGGTGTCACCTGAATCGACATATAAGGGAACAGCGGTAACGAAGACAGCAGTTCGTGCAATTCGTCGTTGCTGTCCACATCGAAGATGCTAATGTTGGCGTAGCGACCGGTCACGCGCCACAGGTGTGGCCACTTGCCGGATTTCTGTATCTCAATGGCGCGGGCTTCTCAGCAGCTTGATGGCATCGGCGCGTTCTGCCGGCAGCGAATCGGGGATCTTCACTTCCATCTGTACGCAGTAAAGCATGGAGTCTCCTGGGTAGGGAATATGGGGATTGCACAAGCGTTCAGCCTGCGAGGCCTTCGCCAGTAACGGGCGCGGTGCGAAAGGCTTGAGTTGGCCGATGAAGGTCTTGCCGTGCTCGAACCAAGCTTTTCGGATGTCCGAGGCCATATAAGTGGCATAGGCAGCGTCATCCTGGAACCAGCATTCACCGATGGCGTCTACATAGCCGATATCAAAAAATGGCACGTGGGTGTCGGTAGGCTGCTCGGCAACGAGGCGCACTTCATACTTGTGCAGGCCCGGCACGTCGTGCGACATCTCGTAATGGCGCAGGCACTCCGCACGGAAGGTTTCGTCGGACATGCCGGCTGGCTTGACCAGCAGGTATAGCAAGCGAATCATGTTGGCTCCTCGTGTTGGTATGTGGGTTTATTGTGTCTCAGTCAGTGGGGCGGTCGCGCACAGTGTTCAGGGATGAGCCCTTGCCGGCTGGGCCAGTGTCGCTGCCTGGCTCGGTGCATCCGCTTCGCCGATATTCTCGATGGCAATGCCGCGCGTCTCGGGCAGCAACAGGATGCCGAATACCGCGAAGGCGTAGGCCACCAGGCAGAATGTGCCCATGGCATTGGCCAGGCCGATATGGGTGGACAGCACGCCGACGCCGACCACCGACCCGGCTCCAACGGATTTGCCGACGTTGTACGCAAAGCCCATGCATGTGGTTCTGATATTGGTAGGGAACAGTTCGCTGAGGAAAGGGCCCAATGCGGCGAACATACCGATTGCCGAAAAGCCGACCAGGAAACCGAGGATGGCAGCGAGCGTTGGGTTCAGCGGCAGCAGCATGTAGCTGACCGTGACGATCCATGCGCAGACCGAAAGCAGGATAAGCGTGGGGCGCCTTCCGATACGATCGGAAAGATCCGCGGTTACCGCGAAGCCGCAAAACGAGCCGAAAGCCATGATGAAGACGGTGACGATCATCGAGCTTGCCGCGACCTGACGCTGGTTCAGCAGCGACGGCAGCCACACGAGGATGGCATAGCAGCCGGCCTGCAGGCCGATCACCAACACGCTGGACAGCGTCAGCGAGCGGGCGTATTTGCGGTTGAACACCGAGGCCAGCGAGGCGCGCGGTGCACGGCCCTGGCGTGCCCGCTCAAACATGGACGAGTCCTTGACGTGGCGACGGATGAACAGCACGATCAGGGCGGGAATAATGCCGCTCCAGAATGCCACGCGCCACGCCATTTCCTTGGGCAACCAGGCCAGCAGCATTGTTGCAACGACCACGGCCAGTGCCCAGCCCAGCGCAAAGCCGGACTGTACGAAACCAATGGCCTTGCCGCGGTGCTTCGGGTCGATGACTTCGGCCATTAGTGCAGCGCCGACCGCCCATTCGCCGCCGAAGCCAAGCCCTTGCAGCGTACGCGCCACTAGCAACTGGTTATAGGACTGGGCGAAGCCGGCGAGCACGCCGAAGAAGGTGAACCAGATGATGGCCAGCACCAGGATGCGTGCGCGCCCGTAACGATCGCTCAGAATACCAGCGCCCCAGCCGCCCATCGCGGTGACGATCAGCGCGACAGTCCCAAGCACGCCGACCTCTGCCTTGGTCAGTCCCCACGTGAGCGTCAGCGCAGGCAGCAAGAAGCTGAACATCTGCATGTCGAAGGAGTCCAGCGCCCATCCGGAATAGCAGGCCCAGAATGTCTTCTTCTGTTGCGGTGATCCGGCCTTGTACCAAGCAAACATGGTTGTCTCCTAAATTTGATTCTTATCTTTGTCAGTGTGATGCCGGCGCCTTAGTACAGACCAAGTTTGGCCGGGTTTTCATTGAGGGGCTAGGCAAGCTCGGCCGTCGCAGGGTAGTGAAATCCAGTTCCACGTCAGTAACTGACTGGAGCGCCTGCGGCGACATGTCGCCAATGATCTCGATCACCGCCACGCCTTGCGGGCCGATCTCGAAAGTACCTAGCTCGGTGTAGACGCGGCTGACGCACGCGAGACCGGTCAGCGGATAGTTGCACTTCCGCCGCAGCTTGCTGGCGCCGTCTTTAGTCATGTGATCCATCATGACGAACACGCGTCTAGCGCCGATGGCAAGATCCATGGCGCCCCCCACCGCGGGAATTGCATCGGGCGCACCGGTGTGCCAGTTGGCCAGGTCGCCCCGTTCGGATATCTGGAAAGCCCCGAGCACGCATATATCGAGATGACCGCCGCGCATCATGCCGAAGGCATCCGCGTGGTGGAAGAACGCCGCGCCTTTCTCGACGCGGATTGGCTCCTTGCCAGCGTTGATCAGATCCCAGTCTTCCTGCCCAGGCTCGGCGGCCGACCATTGGCCGAGCACGCCGTTTTCGCTGTGCAGGATGACCTCGCGATGCCGGGGAAGGTGGTTGGCGACTAGGGTCGGTAGGCCGATGCCGAGGTTCACGTACGACCCGTTCGGGATGTCGCGCGCCACGCGCGCAGCCAGCAGGTTCTTCGCGACTTGATCCATGTTTTCAGCTCGCTTGCAGGAGATCCGCGCGCGTGTTTGCGCTCTCGCGCAGCACTACGCGGCTGACAAAGATTCCCGGCGTCACCACGCTTCCGGATCCAGTTCGCCCAGTTCGCAAACGCGTGCCACCGCAGCGATGGTCTGGCTTGCGGCCATCGCCATTACGGGCGCGAAGTTACGCGCGGTCTTGTTGTAGATGAGGTTGCCCCAGCGGTCGGCTGCCGCAGCGTTGATCAGCGCGACGTCGACATGGATCGGGTACTCCAGCACGTAGCCGCGGCCATTGATCTCGCGCGTCTCCTTGCCTTGCGCGAGCAGAGTGCCGTAGCCAGTGGGCGTGTAGAACGCGCCGATTCCGCTGCCGGCGGCGCGCAGGCGTTCTGCCAGCGTGCCCTGCGGCACGACTTCCAGCTCAATCTCGCCGGCGCGATACAGGGTTTCGAATACGTGGGCATCGCGTTGCGTGGGAACGAGCACACCAGCTTGCGAACGCGGCGTGCCTTGAGGAGGGCAGCCAGTCCGGTTTCACCGTTTCCGGCGTTGTTGCTGACGACGGTTAGGTCGGTGGAACCATGTTCAATCAGCGCCTCGATCAGTTCGTCGGGCATGCCGGCGCCCCCGAATCCCCCAATCGCGATCGTGGCGCCGTCGGCCACGTCGTCAACGGCATCTCGCGCTGTTGCATAGAGCTTGTCGATCATGTCTCGCCTTCGTTGTTGTCTGGCGAAACAAGGTTGCCATGCTGCCCGGAGGCACACAATTTCGACTTCTGCAAACGCCTTAGCGCTGGCTTAATGCTGCCGGCAGAACAAGCCGGCGGGGACGGGTCAGCCTCTCTTGCCGTCCGCGGCGTAGCGACCGATCAGCAGGTTGGCGAACTCGCGGGCAAAGCTGGAGAGACCATCCAGATCGCGCGCACAGAGTTGGAACGTGCGCACGGCCCAGTCATCGCGCAGGTTACAGGAGCCGATCAGCTGGTCTCCCTTTAGGCGCGCGAACGCGGCCTTGGGCATGATGGCAATACCGGCGCCCGCGGCCACCATGCGGCAGATTGCGTCATAGCTCGCGACATGTACGCGGATGGTCATTGGCTTGTGCAGCGCACCGGCCGCGCGCGTCATGAACATCTGGAAAGCACTGCCTTCGAGCAGCGCGACGAGCGTGGTCGAGCGCTTGCTCGAACCAGATATCCGGCTCGGTCAACAGGGGGTGGCTCAGGGCGCGATCACAATCAGCGAGCTCTTGACGAACGGCACGGCCTGCAGGCCTGAGGTCGGGATATTGCCCGAAATAATGCCGAGATCGGTGCCGCCTTCGCGCACGAGGCGAACGATATCGTCGCTCAGGCGCTCACGTACCTCGATGCGGACGTCCGGATGCGTGGCGAGGTAGTCGCCGATCACTGGCGGCAGGTATTCTGTGATGGCAGTGGTATTGGCCACCAGCTTGAGTTGTCCGCTCAGGCCCGTGGTGAACGGCTGCAGGTTGCCTGTCAGGCGCTCCAGCTCGGCCAGCACCACGCGTGCGTGCTGCAGGTAGACCTCGCCGGCCGCGGTCAGCGTCACGCCCTGCGGCGAGCGCTCCAGCAAACGCACGCCTAGCGTGTCTTCCAGATTCTTGATCCGGTTGCTGACCGCGGGCACGGAAAGGAACGAGCGCTCGGCACCGCGGGTCAGGCTGCGTGTTTCCGCCACGTTGACGAACAGGCGGAAATCGGTGATGTCAAAGGGAACCGGCATGCTGCTGATCTCGCGGCAAACTCATTGAGCCACGATCATAACCGCCGGCGCGAGAGCGATAGTGCGGAGTATGTCTGAATGGCGCGCACGCACGCGGGGCCATCGAGGTACGGCACCCCGTGCCATTGCTACCACGTGGCCGGTTCGAAGGCGAAGCCGGCACCTGGCGCCTGACATAGCCGCAGTATGGCTCCCCGAAATGCACGGGCAGGATGAGTGCCTCGCTGTCGGCCGCCTGGTTGAGAAAGGAGAGTCGTGTGCTGCGCGCCAGATCCGGGCGAATGCAGTAGCCGGAGTTCACTTGGGGGAGCACGATCTGCAGCGGGCTGTGCAGGATGTCGCCGCAGAAGATCGCCTCCTCGCCATGGGAGCGCGCGCGGAACACGACCTGTCCGGGGCTGTGGCCCACCGCGGATTCGACCTGCAGGCACCCGGCGATCTCCTGTCCGGGCATCATCATTTCAGCAAGGCCTTCGTTGACCACCGGCATCACGCTGTCGAAGAACGATTCGCCGAACACGTCGACCACGCCCGGTTCCTTGTTACGGCCTTCGTCACAGAATACAAAATCGTCTTTCGGAAGGTAGTAACGGGCATTGGGGAAAGTCGGTACCCAGCGGTTGTCCTGCCAGGTAGTATTCCAGCCGACGTGGTCCGCGTGCAGGTGCGTCATGACCACGTGCGTGACCCGCTCCGGCGCGCGCCGGCTGCGATCAGCCATTCGCGCACCAGAGTATTGAGCATGTTCATCCTGGCGATGCCGGCGCGCGGCTTGAAGTTGCCCACGCCGGTATCGACCACGATGATGTTGTCGCCGGCATGCACCACCCAGAACTGGATCGTCACGATCAGCTTGTTCATGTGCGGTATCCAGTGATGCGGTGCCATCAGGTTCGCGTTGGCGTCCAGGGTGCCGCGGTCAATGTCGGGAAAGAGAAAAGCAGGGTCGTGCGTCGGACCCGCGTATTCGAGAATGCGAGTGACCTTGAGGTCGCCGACGGTACGTGATTGCATCATGTGCTTTGTCTCCATTGTCTTATTGTGCTGCGGCCTCGCTCTACGCTTTTCGCGCAAGGCACACCGCCCGCAAAGGATCGGCGATTTCACCGCCGCCGCAAATTTTCCAATCCGAAAGAGGGGTTTCAGGCAGCTTTACGGTGTCAGGCCAGCGCGGCACGGCTTTGGCTGACGGCCAGGGCCCGACTCGTGAGGAAACACGGAGAAGATCCGGCATGGCCGCGAGGCGGGCGGACGAAAGGGTCCGTCGCAAGGGTCCTGATGCCTACCCAGCGGGAATCCGCCGCGCCGCCGATGCAGGTGCGAACCGTCCTGGAACAGGTTTTTCATCGCGCCGGCAGAGCGAGGAAAACCTGTCTCCGGCTCGATAATTACACGATCGTGAAATTGCAGAATGCCTCCGGCGCAAGCACGCTCAAGACAGGCACGTGGTGATCCGCCTAGGCAGGGCAAAGGCTAATTCTCGCTGATCCACCTGATCCGATGCAGCGCCTGCGTGCTTCATGGCGTGCATCCTCCTCGCTGTGCAGGTAGCCGCTGGTCATCGAGAGCGAAGAATGCCCGAAATTGATGCAGTGCCCCGCCCGTGCGCGCCGGTCACGAGGCAGTTCGGCGATCAGTTCGTCGGTGGCGGGCACCAAGCGGGGTTTGTTGCCCTTGCCGATAACTTCCAGCCACCAGCGCTCGGTCCCCTGCGCGTCGCGCCGGCACAAGAAGGCACGCATGGTTGTGTCTAGGACTTCCGCCGCCGTGAAGTGTAGGAAGACCCCCAAGATGGTCACCGATGTGCTTCAGCGAAAAGCCGGAGGCGAGAAGATGACGGGATCAGGCGTGATGCAGTCAATGGACGCCGTGAGCCGATTCCCTGTGACCCGCGAGGGCCCCGCTACAGCGGCGCAAGACGCTTAGCAGCGGGGCAGTTTGTGATGTAGGCAAGGCTCGATCTACTGATAAGGTCAGACCGCCAACGAAGCGTTGTCGATCACGAACCGGTACTTCACGTCGCCCTTGAGCATGCGTTCGTAAGCCTCGTTGATTTCCTCGGCACGAATCATCTCGATATCTGCCACGATGCCATGCTCTGCACAGAAATCCAGCATCTCCTGCGTCTCGGGAATGCCACCGATCATCGAGCCAGCAAGGCTACGGCGCTTCATGATCAGGCTGAACACCTGTGGCGAAGGGTGCGGCATGGACGGTGCACCCACGAGAGCCATCGTACCGTCGCGCTTGAGCAAGCTGAAGAATGGATCCAAGTCGTGCGGCGCTGCCACGGTATTGAGGATGAAATCGAAGCTCTTTGCGTGGGCCCCCATCTCGTCGGCATTGCGCGAAACCACAACCTCGTTTGCGCCCAGGGCCAAGGCCGCTTCACGCTTTGATTCGGACGTGGTGAAAGCGACCACGTGCGCGCCCATGGCATGTGCCAGCTTGATGCCCATGTGGCCCAGGCCCCCGATGCGACCACGCCTACCTTGTGGCCAGGCCCCACCTTCCAATGGCGCAGCGGAGAATACGTGGTGATGCCCGCGCATAGCAGCGGTGCCACGGCAGCCAGTTGTCCCTCCGGGTGGCGGATGCGAAGCACATATCGCTCATGCACCACGATCTGCTGCGAATATCCGCCCAGCGTGTGGCCGGGCGTGTCCGATGTCGGTCCATTATAAGTACCGACCATGTTGTCGCAGTAGTTCTCCAGGCCAGCGTCGCAGTCCTCGCAATGCTTGCAGCTATCGACAATGCAGCCGATGCCGACCAGATCCCCTACTCGGAAGTCCGACACGTGGGCACCCACTGCCGACACGCGGCCCACGATTCGTGGCCAGGTACGCAGGGATATAGGGTGCCTGCCCATTCCGAGCGCACCTGATGGATATCCGAATGGCATACGCCGCAGTAGGCAATATCGATCTGTACGTCGTGTGCTCCCGCCGCGCGTCGCGTGATGTCCAGGGATTCGAGGGGTTGGTCGCTCGCTTGAGCGCCGTAGGCTTTGACTGTCATGATGTCCTTTCTTCTCGCCAGCAGAAAATGTTCGACCTCGGCACCGGGAATCCCCGTCACAGGCCCAGCGGTTGTCCTTTCTCTTGGGGGCCGGTCATGCGTTGCGCTGCAGACCGTCAAGTGCAAGCTCTAATCCGCGGAAAATACAACTCGACGCCGCGCGGGCCGAGCGCTTTAGCCAGGCCGGCGGGGTCGTCTACCCTACCAAGGGGCGTATATGAGTACGTCGAGTGGAATGTCAAATAGAATACGACTACGGTGTCCGACCCGTACAGTAAGAGATCGCCATTGTGGATCGTTCCCGGGCGGTTCGCATTGGTGGGCAACGTTGTCGGCAATTGTGCGTACTTCTCGTTGCCGTTGAGCTCGGTCATGTCGAGCGTCAGCGGCAGCAGTGCAGCGAACTGCCGGGCGGCTGGGCTGTCCGTCAGAGTGATGGCGAAGCGATGATTATCGATGGTCATCCACACCCGTGATTCCTCCGGTTTTCTTGATGCTGCCGCAGTACGCTTGGCATTGGCAGCCGTACCAGGGGTCGAAGGCTGCCCGGCTTCGCACGCACCGAGCATAAGTAAGCTTAGCAGCAACCCCAGCCAGCGCAGGGATCCTAAACCCCGGAGCCTGCGACGTTCGATTTCGATCGCGGCAGCCCGGTAGCCACCGATGCGGAAGCTGGAGTTGCTCGTGGTCATGGCGCTTTACCCACGCGTCGCTCAGGCGGCCAGTGTTGCTTTCGAGCGCGAAGCGAGGACGCTTAGAAGGGCCGCCAATAGCAGCACGGCGGCGCTCGCCGCGAAGCTGCTCTGGTAGCCGCTGTGATCGAACAGCACGCCCCCAGCGGTCGAGCCCAGGGCAATGGCCAGCTGGATGACCGCTACCATGAGCCCGCCGCCGGCTTCAGCGTTCGTCGGCATGGCTCGGGCGATCCAGCTCCACCAGCCCACCGGCGCTGCAGTGGCCAATAGTCCCCATACGCCCAGCAATACCGCGACAGGGCTGATCCAGGCTCCGAAGGAAAGCAGCATGACGGCGATCGCGGCCATCAGAACCGGAATAGTGATAAGCGTTCCGTACAGGTTCTTCCTCAGGAACGTGCCAATCAGAGTGGTGCCGATAAAGCCGGCCACGCCAATGACTAGCAGGACGAGGGACAGCGTCGAAACGCTGGCATGCGTTACAGTTTCGAGGAAGGGACGCACATATGTGAACAGTGCGAATTGGCCCATGAAGAACGCCCCGCATGCGGCCATGCCCAACGCGACGGATCTTATCTTTAGCAGCTTGAACACATTGCCAGTGCCTGTCGAACGGTCACGAGCGTTCATGGCCGGCAAGCACGCCCATTGCCAGGCGAGCGCGATCGCCGCCACCGGCACCAGACAGAAGAAGGCGCCGCGCCAGCCCATGACGGCGCCGAGATAGCTGCCCAGCGGTGCGGCGATCACTGTCGCCAGCGCGTTGCCGCCATTGAAGATCGCCAGGGCCCGCGGTACCTCAGCCGGAGGGACCAACCGCATGGCCGTTGCCGCGGACATGGACCAGAAGCCACCGATGACCACACCGATGAGTGCACGACCCACCAGGTACATCATGTAGCTCGATGCCAGTGCGACCACGGCGCCGGACAGGGCCATCAACCCAGTCAGCGTCAGCAATAGCGTTTTGCGGTTCATGTTGCCGGCAATCCATGCTATCGACAGGCTGGTCAGTACGGCGAACGCGCCGGAGATCGCGATGCCTTGTCCGGCGGCCCCCTCGGTGACATGGAGGTCTGCCGCCATTGGCGTCAGCAAGCTTACGGGCATGAATTCGGAGGCGATTAATGCGAAGACGCACAACGACATTGCAAAGACGCCGCTCCAATACGCGGGCTGCGTGTTTGCCTCGTGTTTGGAGAGTGCGATCTCAGGAGGCGCTTCACTTATCTGAACAGTCATGACTTCTTTTGTGATGCGCTGTTGTTTGTGGAAAATGCCGCGTTTGCGCCTGGCTCGGGCACGGCCATAGATACGGCGCGGTCATTGCCCGAACTGAGCAGAACTCGCTCATGCAACCGAAACCAAGCTCCGACACCTCAAGGGCGCCAAGTTTGCGAGTCTTCATCGTGTAGGGCCCGCCGCTACCGCCTTGCGCGGACCGCGCCGGCGTCGTGGCCCGCCCACCGAAAGGCAGCGCTGCCGCTGCGCCCGCCATACCTGCAGCTTTCAGAAGAGATTACGCCAGCCGGAGGTCAGGGCGGGTTGCTCCGAGGCCCCGCGGTTGTGACGGAGTGCGAGCTCATATTCAACGTTGATGACTTTTCTCATGTCCTTGATGTTCTCGCACAGAAGTCGTCCTGACTAGCTAATGAATGCTTAAAAACGATATAAGATGTGCTAATCAATTCTTTATGGGAACGTGCGTCATGAGACGTAACCTCAACGATCTCCTGTCATTTGTGACAGTTGCGCGCGAAGGCAGCTTCACGCGCGCTGCCTCGTTGTTGGGTGTGACACAATCCGCACTCAGTCAAGCCGTGAGTGGCCTGGAGGCTCGGCTTGATATCCGGCTGCTCACACGCACCACACGAAGCGTGTCGCTTACCGCTGCCGGTGAACGACTGCTGAAAGCCATCGGTCATCGTTTCGACGAGATCGAAGCAGAACTTGATGCGCTGACCGAGATGCGGGACAAGCCAGCCGGCACGGTGAGAATCACTTGTGGAGAGCATGTCCTTCGGACAACGCTGCTGCCCAAACTTACGCCGGTGCTACGAGAGTATCCCGACATCAATGTCGAGTTCGACATCAACTATGGCTTTAGGGACATCGTTGCCGACCGCTTTGACGCAGGGGTACGCCTAGGCGACACCATTGACAAGGACATGATCGCGGTCCCCATTGGGCCGCAGTTGCGTATGGCGGTCGCGGCCTCGCCTGCGTACTTCGATGTTCATCCGATTCCCAGGAGCCCACGTGATCTGCTTAAACACAACTGCATCAACCAGCGCATGCAGTCCGCAGGGGGACTTTATGTCTGGGACTTCGAGCGGCGCGGCCAGCACCTGAACGTGCGGGTAGATGGACAACTCATCTTCAACACGTCTCCCAGCATGGTGGATTCCGCTTTGGCGGGACTGGGCGTTGCGTTTCTTCCCGAAGAAGAGTTCGCGCCGTACCTTCAGGGCGGTCGCTGGTCCGTGTTTTGGAGGACTGGTGTCCTCCGTTTCCAGGCTACTACCTTTATTACCCGAGCCGCCGGCAGCCTTCACCGGCATTTTCGCTGGTAGTTGACGCTTTGCGCGTGATGACCCCGACAGGCTCAAGATTGCGAAAGGTTTGACCTGGCGTGTCCCTATGGATGGGGCTTCGATGGTTACTTTGTTTCCCCGGAAGACGTTGCTAACTGGCGCTCCAGAGCATCAACGGCACGCGCCCGGCATCCGTGTCCACACGCTCAGCCAAGACCTGTGCAAGCTGGCGCAATTGGCTGGCGTGCAGCCCCGACGTTCATGCTGATGCGCATGTGTGCCTGCAGTTGCGGCTCCGCTCCGGCGAGGGCCGATAGCATGGCTACGGTCGCAAGTTCGCGGCTTTGCCAGTCAAGGTTATCGCGCTCGAAGATGTCGCCAAACAGGTGGGTCTTAAGGTATTCGTCAATGGAAGGCGCAAAGTCGAATAGCGGGCCTTTTACCGGTGCGCCGGATAGCTTTGTCTGGTTTGCAGTACCGGCAGCCAGCAGGGCTTCTCCCTTCGGAATAGCGCGGTGCGGCGAGCTGCCAAGTGCGTCCTTACGCCGCGCTGCTTGCGAGCGTCCAGTACCTTCATCAATTCTCCGAGCGCGTTCAGGCTTCGGGGGAAGCCGGCATAGGCATAGAGTTGGACCAGCACTTCTTTCGCGTCGCTGACGGACAGGCCAGCGTCCAGCCCCCGTTCTAGCGCAGTATTCAGACGGGCGAGGTCCCCTGCAGCCGCAAGAGCAGCAATGGGCAAGATGGCCTGTTGGCGAGCGGTGAGGGTTTCAGACGGGTCTGACACAGTGGCGGGACTCTGGGTCACTTGTTTGCTTTCCTGTACGTTGGCTGCGGGGCAATACTGTGACCGGGCCGAGGACCATGGCCAGCACAGTGGCGCGAAGGCGCGCCCTGCGGCGCTCAATGGGCGTTGTACTGCGCATCGGTCACCTTCTCCATCCATATGACATTGTTTCCGTCAACCGTGCCGGTGACCGCCAGGTGTGTCATGGCGGTGCCCGGCTCCGCTCCGTGCCAGTGCTTGATGCCGGGCGGGCACCAGACGACATCGCCGGGGCGGATTGCATTAATCTGCGTCTTCCTACCCATGGAGGTTTGTATGCGTGGGATTTCGAGAAAGACGGCCAGTCGCTTAGCGTGCGTGTTGTCGGACAGACAGTGTTCAACAATACCTTTCTCATGCTCCGCGCTGCGCTAGACGGAATGGGTCTGGCGTACGTTCCGTTTGACCTTGTGCAGATGCATATTGAACAAGGTCGACTGGAGCCGGAGCCGGTGTTAGAAGATTGGTGGCCGCTGTTTCCCGGCTACCATCTCTACAATGGCGCCAGATTTCCCCTGCATTGGCACTCGTTATCGAAGCGCTACGCTACCGTCCCGGTAAAAGGGTGCTTGAACACAGGCGGTGTTTGCGTGACAGCACTCATAAGGTTTGCCCGAGACTGTTTTCTCCCTTGGCTCCGTGGTCAATCCAACCGCGCCGCACGCAGTTCGCTCTTTCGGATCAGTTGCAAGAGCGTCTCAGCCGGCTTGGTCAGCCTTCGCGCGGACAACGTAATGAACTCGATGTCCGGTAGCGCCGGCAAGGCGTCGAGATTGACGGGAGGGGCCAGGCCGCCACCCGTCAGATTTCGTGCGCGCACCGTAATTCCGAGTCCTCCGCGTGCCGCTGCGATGCAGCCGGAGTGACTGCTGCTGGTGCAGACCACGCGCCAACGCCAGCCGGCTGCGGCCAGCGTGTCGAGCACCACTGAGCGAGTTACGCTCGGCTCGTTGACCAGTATCAGCGGCAGCGGCTGATCCACATCGACAACTGTGCCGGGCCGCGCCAACCAATCGAGTTGCCCCCGGAACAGCGGCACACCGCGGCGCTCTCCTTCGCGGCGCTTGCCGACGATGAGATCGAGCGTGCCGGCCTCAATACCCTCGTAGAGCTTGCTGGTCATGGCGATCGTGATCTCGAGTTCGACGTCGGGGTGCGTCGCTCGGAACGCTGCCAGCAAGTGAGGAAGGGGCCCCTGTGCCAAGTCTTCGGACGTGCCCAGTCGGACACGGCCTTGTAGCCGGGGCGCGCTGAACTGCGACTCGGCGCGTGCCAGCGATTCGAGAATCAGCCGTGCATGAATGAGCAGTGCCTCGCCATCAGGCGTCAGCGACACGGAATGGGTATCGCGTACGAACAGCCGCCGGTTCACGCTTTGTTCGAGCCGGCGTATGTGGTCGCTGACTGACGATTGAGACAAGCCGAGCTGGCGCCCGGCGTCCGTGAAACTGCGCGCCGTCGCGGCCGTAGCGAAGGTTTGAATCCAGACTGGATTTAGCATCGGGACATTGTCATCCGAATTTCCGATGACGGTCAATACGCCCAGAAGATCCTTCGATCATGTCATTCGGAGCCGGGGAGTCCTGAGTCGGGCGCGGGAATGGGTCGGGATGATCGAACGAATCGCTTGAATTACAAGCTCCGCTTGAAAGAGATTCAAATTCGCGCCGTAAGCGAGAGGCCGACCCCTGTCTAAGATGTCCTCGCATTCTCCAACGACATCAGTCAACGGAGGCTTGGCACTGGTCCGTGCGTTCGCCTCATGCGTGGGGCTGCTCGCAGTCGACTACCAGGCGCGGGTTGCACTCATTTCAGATAAAAGACGACCAAGGAGACAGTGATGCGTGTCGGAACCCTTTTTCGAGTTCTGGCCCTTGTGGGCTTTTCTGCGATTGCCATGGGGGTGAAAGCCCAAGACTACCCTTCGCGCCCGGTTCGGATCCTGGTTGGCTTTGCCGCTGGCGGTGGCGTCGACACTGTGGCGCGCCTGTACGCCGCCAAATTGCAGGAGGTCCTCAACGCGCCCATCGTTGTGGAAAACAAGCCGGGCGCTCGGAACTGCTTGCAGCATTGCCCCTGACCCGCGCAGCCCCCGATGGCTACACGCTCTGGATGACAAGTGCCAGCAGCCTTGTTCGCGGGCCTGGCGTCAGGACAGACCTGCCTTACGACCCGCTGAAGCAACTCACATTCATCTCGCGAGTGGCCGAAGTCGAGGCCCTGTATGTCGTCAAGCCGAGCTTGCCTGTGCATTCGGTGCACGAGCTGATTGACTACGCCAAGGCGCATCCGGGAAAGCTGAACTATGGTTCGGCCGGTGTCGGTTCCTCCAATCATCTGCTGACGGAGCAGTTCCGGCTCCTGACCAGGATTGACATGGTCCATGTCCCGTTCAAGAGCGACGCGGAGGTAGCCCGTGAGCTGACCGGGGGTACTCTGGACTTCGCCATGGCAATCACCACGTTTTCCACGCCCTTTGCCAAGGACGGAAGAATACGCGCGGTTGCGGTCACGGGGCCTCAGCGCCTCGCGGAGTTGCCCGATGTGCCGACGCTTGATGAGAGCGATGTACCGGAAGTCAGAGGCCTAGGAACCTATCTCTTTTACGGTCTTGTCGGTCCCGCCGGCATGTCGCCCGTCATCGTGAAAAGGCTGAACGACGCGCTCACGAAGATCGCGCAACGCCCGACATGGCGCAGAAACTCAAGACTGTCAGCATGCGGCCCGCGACGGGGTCTCCGGCGGACTTCCGGCGTCTGATCGAGTCCGAGATGCTCAAGTGGAAAGAGGTGGGCAAGACCGTGAAGATCAACAACTCTTGATGCGTCGCCATGACAGTATTCCTGGATTTCGACTTCATTGTTGTGGGGGCAGGTAGCGCAGGTTCCATTGTCGCGAGCCGCCTGAGCGAGGGCGGCAGGTTCACGGTACTGGTGCTGGAAGCCGGTGGCTGGGACCGGAACCCGTGGATCCACGTTCCTTGGGCGTTGGCAAGACGATCATGAACAAGGCGGTCAACTGGACGTATCACACGGAGCCGGTTCCGCAATTGTTCGACCGTCGCCTTTACATGGCGCGGGGCAAGGTAATAGGGGGCTGCGGCGCAATCAATGGCATGGTCCACGTGCGCGGACAGCCGGGCGATTTCGAGCAGTGGCGCGACTCTGGCTGTGACGGCTGGGGCTGGTCAGACGTCCTTCCTTACTTCAAGCGTTCGGAGGACCATTACCTGGGCGATACGAGCCTGCATGGCAAGGGAGGACCGGTGGCTGTGTCGCGGCCGCGGGGGCACTCAGTGCTGTGCGATCACTTCATCGCGGCCGGCGTGAACTTCGGACTTGAACGCAACGACGACTTCAATGGCAGCAGGCAAGACGGTATCGGGCTCTACGACCACACGGTGCGACGGGGCCTGCGGTCCAATTCCGCCATTGGCGCACTTCGTCCGGCCAACGCCGCGGGAACGTTCGCGTCGAGGTAAGCGCCCACGCGGAGCGCATCGTGTTCCATAGCGGCAGGGCGGTCGGTATCGCCTTCAGGGACGCCGGCGGCACGCTCAGGCAGGCGCGGGCGCAGCGGGAAGTGGTCCTATGCGCAGGCGCAATCAACACACCGAAGCTGCTGATGTTGTCCGGGATCGGTCCTCAAGCGCACCTGCTGACACATGGCATTGACGTTATCGCACCGCGAGAAGAGGTCGGGAAAATTTGCAGGACCATCTGGCGGTGCGGATCATCTGCAAGACGCGAAAGCCCATCACTGTCAACGATGACCTGCGCAGCCTGTGGCGACTCGCCCGGATGGGCGCGAAGTTCCTGCTGCAGCGCAACGGCCCTTTGGCCTTCGCTTCCGCGCAGGCCGGGATGTTCTTCAGGTCGCGGAGTGGGCTGCCGCACGTAGATGCGCAGGCATTCCTGATGCCCTTCAGCGTGCCTGGCATCGGGCAGCAGCCGCACGATTTCTCCGCATTCACGGTTTCCGTGACGCAGTCCTGGCCCAGCAGTCGCGGCGTCGTCGAATTGCGGGATGCTGAACCGGGGAGTCCGCCGGCCATTCGGCCGAATCATCTAGCGACAGAGGACGACAAGCGGTTCTTTATCGATGCCATACGGACAGTACGAGAGGTGTTGCGCACGGCGCCCATCGATGACGTGATTGCGGAGGAGTACCAGCCGGGACCCGAAATTATCAATGACGAGCAGATTCTGGACTACGTGCGCCAGAAGGCAAACACCATCTACCACCCCTGCGGCACGTGCCGGATGGGGGGCGATGCCGCATCGGTGGTGGACCCTTCGCTGCGGGTTCGAGGTGTTTCCGGCTTGCGCGTCGCGGACGCGTCGATTATGCCTCGGATCACTTCCGGGAATATCAACGCCACCTGTCTGATGATCGGTGAGAAGGCTGCCGACTTGATTCTTGCCGATCACGGTTTGACAAACGGGTAACTGACGATTCACTGACCATAAAAAAGGGATCGCTACATGAAGCAATACACCAAGCTTTATATCGATGGTGAATGGGTTGATCCCATTCGCTCGCGCAGCACGTTCGAACTGGTGAACCCGGCCACAGAGCAGGCTTTCGCAAGCGTCGCTCTTGGCGATGATCAGGATGTCGATCGCGCGGTGCAAGCCGCACGCAGGGCCTTTCCGGCTTTCTCGGCAACAACTAGGGCGGAGCGGGTCGCCATGCTGAAACGCATCGCCGCGGTCATGCAGAGGCGCGAAGCCGATCTGATGCTCACGGCTTCGGAGGAGATGGGAACGCCTCTCAGCGCGGTAAGCCACGCGCGTGCCGCAGTGGAGCAGTTCAAGCAAGGTGCCGCCGTGCTGGAGGATTACGAATTCGAGCGCGTGCTTGGCACCAGCGTCATCCGTCGGGAGCCGATCGGAGTCTGTGGCCTTATTTCGCCGTGGAACTGGCCCATCCAGACCATTTGCACCAAGTTGGCCTCGGCGATCGCCGCGGGCTGTACGGTAGTGGTGAAGCCCAGTGAATACACGTCCGTGAGCGCGATCCTGATCACGGAAGTGCTCCACGAAGCGGAGTTGCCCCGTGGGGTCTTCAACCTGGTGAACGGTGACGGTTCGATCGTCGGTAACGCCATCTCGACGCATGCCGACGTCGACATGGTGTCATTTACCGGATCCACGCGTGCCGGCATCTTGGTGGCACAGGCGGCGGCTGCGACTGTCAAGCGCGTCTGCCAGGAACTCGGTGGCAAGTCCGCCCACATCATCTTGCCCGACGCTGACCTGCAGGCTGCTGCCAGCTTTACCATTGCGCGTGGCAATGCCAACTCCGGCCAGTCATGCCATGCGCCGACCCGTGTATTGGTTCACGAAAGCCAGGCTGAAGAGGTGCTGGACCTGATTGCGGCCGAGGCACGGAAACTGGTGGTGGGCGACCCGAAGGACCCCGCCACCAATCTGGGCCCTGTGGTGAACAAAGCGCAGTTCGAACGCATCCAGGGCTATATCCGCACAGGCATCGACGAAGGCGCGCGGCTGATCTGCGGCGGTCCCGGGCGGCCGGCGGGGCTGGAGCGCGGGTACTACGTCAAGCCGACCGTATTCGCAGATGTGCGCCCCGACATGACCATTGCGCGGGAAGAGATCTTCGGGCCGGTGATTGCGGTCATCACGTATCGCACGGTGGATGACGCCGTCGAGATCGCGAACGACACAAAGTACGGACTTGGGGGCTATGTGTTCGCTTCCACCCCCGAGAAGGCCCGCGCAGTTGGCGAACGTCTGCGCGCGGGCCGCATCTTCTGCAATGGGGCGGGCGGAAACGTGGTGGCTCCGATGGGCGGCTACAAGCAGTCCGGCAACGGACGCGAAATGGGAGTGTTCGGGCTGGAGGAGTACCTGGAGATCAAGGCTATGATTGGTTGTGCCTGATCGGGGTTTGCTTGAAGTCGGTCTGATTGCCCTGCAGTGTCACCGTCGGCGGATGAGCGCGTAGCCACATGGCGATCGGCACGGCACAAAGCGCGAGCAGTGCCGCGATGGGAAATATCAGGCCCAGTCCGACCGCATTGGCAACGAGGCCAAGCAGGGGAGCGAATATGCCAAGCGCCAGGTCGATGAAGGCGGTATAGATCCCCATGGCGAGGCCGCGCGCTTGCGCTGGCGCCCGCGCCACGGCTTCCATGCCGAGTCTGGGGTACACGAGCGCGTAGCCGAAGCCCGCCATTGCGGATCCGACGAACGCCAGCCATGCATCAGGCGAAAGCCAGATGAGCGCCAGCCCGAGGCTATGGATCATGATGAAAATCATCGCGGTCCGCGCGCCGCCAAGACGGTCTGGCAACGGGCCGAAGAGGACGCGTGCCACCATCAGGGCCGCCGCAAAAGCAGTGAAGGACAACCACGCCGCTGCCAGCCCCGCTGAACGAAAAGAAGTACGGCAAATGCGGTCATGATTCCGTAGCCCAAACTGGAGAAAGCCATGGCCAAACCGGGGATCCAGACAGCCTTCAAGACCTGTTTGGCGGCCTTGCGACTTTGAGGCGCCGGTTTGGTGGCTGGGACAGGGATCAACAGCAGCAGGGTCGCAACTGAACCCAAAAGGGTCGCCAGACCGACCGATGCAAAACCAAAGCTGTCGAAAAGAACGCTTCCGAGGGGGGCACCCAGGGCCAGGGCCACGAACATTGCGGTGCCGATCCAAGCGATCATTCTGCCGACCTTGCTGGGGCCTGCAAGCGACAGGCACCAACTTTGCGCACCGATCATGATAAAACTCTCGGCCCCGCCGAGCAGCACGCGGCCCAACAGCAAGATTGCGATGGCAAGTCCGGCGTGGGCGATGGCCAATAGAGAGCCGAGATACAGCAGCCCGGCGAGCATTGCCATCACGAGTCCTGTCGTTACCGCAAACTTTGGACCTCGCCGGTCCGAGATCGTGCCCGACCATAGCCGACAAAACAGTGATGCGGCGAACTGGGCCCCGGAGACAATTCCAACCGTGAAATTGCTGAAGCCCAGGCCATCATGGATATACAGTGGCAATGTCGGCAATGCCGCGCCGGTGACCAGGAAAACGGTGAATACGCACGTCATCAAGGACAACACGGTGCGCTCTGTCGGGGGAGCCGAAGGTTGATGCATATTCATTGACGTTTTGTGTCTCAAGCGTCGAAGCTGCCGTCAACCATCAAAGCGATGGGGACCAGAGCGCTGCATTGAAATTACATCTGGCACGGAGTGTCAGGCCACCGTGCGCACCGGCAGGCTGCGCACACGCTTGCCCGTGGCGGCAAAGATCGCATTACACAACGCTGGCGCCACGGGCGGCACCGGTGGCTCGCCCACACCGCCCGGCGGCAGGGCCTGGTTGTCGTTGACCAGATGGGTACGGATCACCCGCGGCGCGGCGTAGTGGCGCAGCACTTCGTAGTCGTGGAAGTTGCTCTGCATCACGCGGCCCTTCTCGAAAGTGATTTCCCCCAAGAGTGCAAGACTCAGGCCCATGATGGCGCCCCCTTCCATTTGTGCGCGAATACGCTCCGGGTTGATCTGCGGACCGCAGTCCATCGCCATATCCACTGCCAGTACGCGTACCTCGCCCTTGGCATCGATTGCTACCTCGACCACCGTGGCGGTGTAGCTCATGAAGCTGTAGCAAAATGCCAGGCCGAGTCCATGACCCTTGGGCAGCTTGCGGCCCCAGCCCGCGCCTCTCGCAGCCGCTTCGATCACACCGCGCAGTCGTCCCGTGTCAAAGGGGTATCGCTCCGGTGATTCACTGTAGTTCCAGGTATCGGCCAGCGTGGCCGGGTCGAAGATGCGCGCAGGGCCGATCAGCTCGAGTGCAAACTGTTTGTGGTCCTTGCCCGCGCGATGCGCCAGTTCGGCGATGAAGCACTGTGCCGCGAAGGCGTGCGGAATATTGGCGACCGACCGGAACCAGCCGATTCGCGCATGTGCGGACACTTCAGCGGTTTCAATCCGGACGTCGGAATGCGGTAGGGCATGTTGATGGCCGACATGGCGGACTCGAACAACTGCTGTCCCTTGGCGCCTTCGGTGAACAGCGACGCGATCGTGGGTGCGGCACTGCGGTGCAGCCAGGATTGCACCTGACCGGTCTTGCTGAGAACTGCCTCCAGGCGTTCCACCGAGACCGTGTGCAGGTAATCATGGTGGATGTCGTCCTCGCGCGTCCACACCAGCTTGACCGGTGTGCCCGCTGGCATGGCCTGCGCCACGATGACGGCCTCGTCGACGAAGTCGGGCTTCGACTTGCGGCCAAAGCCGCCGCCAAGCAAGAGGACGTTCACCTTGACGTTCTCGGGCTTGATTTTTAGCCGTGTTGCCACGGCCCGTTGCGCCGCGGTCGGGTTCTGGACAGAAGTCCAGACTTCGGCATGAACGCCGCGGATCTGCACGGTCGCGACTGGCGGCTCCATCGACGCGTGGGCCAGGTGCGGGACGTGATAATCGGCGGAAAAGCGCTCGGCCACAGCGCCTTGCTCCAGGCCTGCAGCGTATCGCCTGTGCTACGCACCACCTTTCCGGGCTCCCGGGCGGCGGCTTCCAGGGTCTTGCGGTAGACCGTCGAATCGTAGCCGCCATTGGGGCCATCATCCCATTCGATCACCAGAGCGGCGCGTCCCTGCATGGCCGACCATGTGTTTCGTGCAACCACCGCTACGCCGCCCAGCGGCTGAAAGCCGGGCGCGCCCTGAAGCCGGGATCTCGACTACCTTCAGCACCCCGGGTACCGCGAGCGCCTTGGCCGAATCTACGCGGCGCAACGTCCCGCCCACCACCGGTGGACGTGCCACGACGGCGTAGACCATGCCGGGCAGGCGCATGTCCATACCATAGGTCGCACGCCCTTTGCCAATGGCTTCCAGATCAACCGGACGCACCTGCTCCTTGCCGATGTAGCGGAATTCGGCTGGGCTCTTGAGTCTGAGCACATTGGCCTTGGGAACCGGCATTTCAGCCGCGTCGGCGGCCAACTCGCCATAGCCAAGCCGACGACCCGTGGCCTGGTGGACCACCTCGTGTTGCACGGCCCGAACTTCGGCCACGGGCACTGACCAGCGGCCGCCGCGGCAGCTTCGAGCATGTGGCGGGCCGCCGCTCCACGTGGCGCATCGGCACAAAAAAAATGGCGCATGCTGCGCGAGCCATCGACGTTCTGGTTGCCGTAGCGGGCTTCGTTGGCCTCGGCCTGGACAATCTTTACGCGGTCCCAGCGCGCTTCCATTCGTCGGCTACGACCATCGGCAAGCTGGTGCGCACACCGGTTCCCATCTCCGCGCGATGTGCGACGATGGTGACCGTGCCGTCGCTTCCGATAGAGACAAAGACAAGAGGGTCGCTAACCGTGCCGCCGGGCATGGAGTCGGCGCCATACTTCTTTTGCGCCGTGTCGGAAGGCCACGCCGTGCTGACCACGCCGCCCGTGGTGACGGCCAGTGTCAGGGCGCCCAAACTGCCTTTCAGAAAACCGCGCCGGGAAAGTTGGGAGCTGGTCATCATTTACCTGGCCCCTCCGGACAGCCGGCTGGACGCCAGCTTGATGGCGGCGCGAATGCGCGGATAGGTGCCGCAGCGGCAGATATTGCCGCTCATAGCCTCGTCGATCTGCTTCTCGGTCGGAGTGGGCGTGGCCTTGAGTAACGCCACGGCCGCCATGATCTGCCCGGCCTGGCAATAGCCGCACTGGGCAACGTTTTGCTCGACCCAGGCTTGCTGCACCAGGTGGCCTACACGGTCGCCCTCCACGCCTTCGATGGTCGAGATCACGTGCCCGTGGGCGGCGGACACTGGCGTGATACAGGCCCGCACCGGCGTGTTGTCCATATGCACCGTACAAGCGCCGCAAAGTGCCATGCCGCACCCGAACTTGGTTCCAGTCATGCCCAGCTCGTCGCGCAGTACCCATAGCAAGGGCATGTCGTCGGGTACGTTGATGTCCTTGGCCTGGCCGTTGACTTGAAGTCGTGTCATGGTCATAGCGAATCTCTGTTTTGCGAACGGAAGTCCGGAACGCTCAGCGTTGGAGCGGAGCGAGCAGGGCGATTACGCCGGATTATTAACCGAAATACTCATTAGCGCCTCTTATAGGCCTATTAAGGATTGATCAAACGTATGGGCGTCCGTCACGGCGGCGACCCGTGGGTGACCCTCCCGATCCCGGCGCGTGCCTGCGGACCGCGTTCCGACAAATTGCCGTTCAAAGGTGGTGCCGCTGGTTGCCGACATAGCGCTTGCGAACCGGCGGCAGTTCGCCAATGTGAAACGCAAGGCGACGCTCGCGCAGTTCGGCGTCTGCGGCGGTAAATCGCTCGAGCCGTCGCTGGTGCTCGAGCCAGTTCTCATGGAGAAAGTACTCGAGATAACACCCATGGATCGCTGTGTCCCGGAAGAGCCCCCATGACAGCGCGCCCCGACGCAACCGGGCCGCACGCGTGAGTTGCATCACTTCAACGAACTCTGCTGCATGTTCAGGGTCGATGCGGTATTCGACCGTGACCATGACGGGACCTTCGTGCGGGTGAACTGTGGCAATGGGTTCCAGCATGTCATTCGCAGGTACCGGATCCAGGTTCACATCCTTGCCACCGACTGACCAGTGTCGGACGATCGGAAGCAGCCCCGCACCGGCCACCGCCGCGGATACGATGGCGGCCTGTACGCCAAAGCTCGCAGCAACGTTGCCAAACAGCATCGCACCAAGAGCGGTGCCGCCCATTAGCGCCATCTGATAGACCGCCATGCCACGCGCGCGTACCCAATCGGGCAGAGCCAGTTGTGCTGATGTCGACAGGGTATTTGCCGTCGAGATCCACGCCATGCCCACGATGAACATCGACGGAAGGACAATCCATGTTGTTGGGGCAACAGCTACGGTGGCGCTTGCCGCCGCGTGAACAAGAGAGCCCCAAAAGACCATCTGGTCCCGGTCGAGGCGTGCCCGCCATCGAGGCAACAGCAGCGCAGCGGAGATGGCGCCCGTCCCCATTGTCGCCAGCAGAACGGTGAACATACCCGGTCCCTCACCGCTCAGCCGGCGTGCCACCAGGGGCAACAGCGCTACGAGCGCGCTCATCTGCAGAGAAAAAAGAAAGACTCTCCATGTGACGGCTCGCATCCGCGGGGACTCGCGCACATGCTGCAAGCCGATGCGAATGGCGCCGAAGAATCGCTCTGCGGGCAGCGTTGTCGGCCGCTTGGCCGAGCGCCAGCGCAGGATCACTGTCAGCGCACTCGCGGCAACGAACGCGTTCAGAATGAACACCCATACGGCGCCGGCTCCTGCCAGCAATGCGCCGGCCACAGTCGGCCCGAGGATGCGGGAGAGATTCATTGAGATGCCGTTCAAGGCGAGCGCAGCCGGTAGCTGTTCCCTGGTGACGACTTCGGGCACGATCGCGGCGAACACAGGCCAGCGCATGGCCAATCCAATGCCGTTAAGGAAGGTCAGGGCCAGAAGCAGCTTCGCCGATAGCGCATCGGCAAACGCCAGCGAAGCCGTAAGCAGGGCAACGGTCGCGACCCACAACTGCGTGGAGGCAAGGTACAGGCGCCGGTCGGTGATGTCGGCCAGTGCGCCGCTGGGAAGCCCCAGGAGGAACATCGGAGGGTGCTTGCGCTCTGAACCAGTGCGACCATGACGGCGCTGTCGGTCAGCGTCGTCATCAGCCAGGCGGACGCGACGTCGTTCATCCACATTGTCATGTTCGCGCCCAGCCATGCGAACCAGAGGCCGCGGAACACGGGGCCCTCAAGCGGCATCAATGCGGCGGGTAGTCTCATCAGTATTGCCTTGGCGATCTAGCCCGGGAGATGGGGCGAATACCCTATAACCGTATGGCGCGGCCCATGATATCATGGTTTCAAATATCAGACCGGGTTCCGGCAATCGGAACTGATGGTCAAGCCAGGAGACCCGCCCATGGGCGGCAGCGCGAGAAGAATTTCTACGCCGGAGAGGCCACTATTGTGACCTATACATCATGGAGAGTGTGCGCGGTATCAATACGTTCATCCGCATTGTGCAGACAGGGAACTTCAGCCGTGCCGCCCGTGAACTGGGCATCACGCCCCAGGCTGCCAGCATCCACGTCAAGCTGATTGAGGACTGGGTCGGGGTCCGGTTGCTGAACCGCAGTACCCGAAAGATCAGTCTTACTGAAGAGGGCGCGAGCTTTTACCGGACCTGCGTCGACGCGTTTCGCTCCATCGACGATGAGGTCGAGCGCATGCGCGATGCCTCTGAGGAAGTCTTTGGCACCGTAAAGGTTGCGGCGCCGGTCGGCATGGCATCTCGCTTCATCGCCCCCGCTCTCGGACGATTCCTCGAAAAGTATCCACGGGTGTCCGTGGACCTGATTGTCCAGAACAGAATTCCCCGATGTCGTCGCCGAAGGCATCGACGTCGGCGTGCTTCCGCACCCACTGCCGGATACCACCTTGATAGCACGACGCGTGGTGGCTTCGCCATTTGTCCTATGCGCGTCGCCGGCCTACCTTCAGCGCTACGGTAGACCAATGACCATTGAGGACTTGGCGCACCATCGTCGGATCGATCTCCGAAGCTGGGTCACCAACGCCGTGCGGCCATGGCGGCTGCGTTGCGGAGATGAGGTTGTGACTAGCCAGGTGCACGCATGCCTGGTGACCAATGACGGCGACAGCCTCATCGAGGCGATGCTCAGCGGCGCCGGAATTGGCCTGCTCACCCGCTATCGCGTCATGCCCTATCTGCGCTCGGGACGCCTGGAGACCGTGCTGGACGGACAGGTCGAGGGAGAACTCTGCTACTCGATCTATATGCAGCAACGTAACCAGATACCAAGAAAGGTCAGGGTAATGGCGGACTTCCTGTATCAGGTGCTCAGCCTTCACCCGGACCTGCGCCAGGAGTGATGAGCCGGGGTCGGGGTTCGCGCTGCTGCAACCGCTTGGTGCCAGGTTCCGGCGTGCTCGGCCGGAAGCTGGCAGCGGCCAGGTGCGTGCGCGTCGCGATACCCGCGATCCGGCGTTGGAAGAATCACGTTCCCACTATCAATCTGCAGTTGAAAGTACTTAAAGACCCG
This sequence comes from Cupriavidus sp. UYMMa02A, assembly GCA_001725945.1. GTDB lineage: Bacteria > Pseudomonadota > Gammaproteobacteria > Burkholderiales > Burkholderiaceae > Cupriavidus. Next base: position 40,548 of record LRMT01000077.1, read on the forward strand.
CTCGCGATTTCACCGGGATCCCGACCCTAGAATTGGCTCGTCAACCGCTGGCTTCGGAACATCCGGGCAGCCAGCAAGGGAATCTCACCTGAAACAAGAACGGGAGTTTGCATGAATTCAATCCATACCGATGTCGTCGTTGTCGGCGCGGGGATTGCGGGTCTCACGACGGCGGTGCGTTTATCGGAGCAGGGCGTCACAGCGCTGGTCCTGGAAAGAGGCGAGCAGGGCTACATGTGCAACACGCGCATGGCAGGCGGCGCGTTCCACGTGGCGCATCAGGACGTGGCAGACGATTCGCAGCTGATTCTCCGTGCCATCACGAGTCGCACTGGTGACTCTGCACCGGCCGAACTGGTAGAAGCGCTCGCCAGCGACATTGGTGAAGCCACGCAATGGCTCAAGCGGCAGGGCGTCCGGTTTATCAAGGTGGGGCATGAGTCATACCGAAAGCATACGCTGGCGCCGCCGATTGCGACGCGCGGGCGCGAGTACTGGCTGGGTCGGGGCGGTGATGTCCTGCTACGCACGCTGACCGGTGCGCTGGAGAAGCAGGGCGGGCGGATTTTGCACGGCGCCCGTGCAACCCGTTTGACCATGCGCGACAGTGCGTGCGTCGGCTTGGTTGCCGAGTCCACAAGGGGCCCGATGGATATTGATGCAAGGGCAGTCGTGATCTGCGACGGCGGATTCCATTCCAACCTGGAGTTGCTGCGCGAATTCATCAGCCCCGCGCCAGAGAAGCTCAAGCAGCGTAACGCACAGACCGGCTACGGCGACGGGCTGCGCATGGCTCGGGAGGCAGGTGCGAAACTGGTGGGGCTCAACAGGTTCTACGGCCATGTGCTGGCGCAGGATGCCATGCACAACGATGACTTGTGGCCTTTCCCGATGATGGATTTCCTCTGTGCCGCCGGCATCGTCGTTGACCAGTCCGCCAAGCGGTTCGCAAACGAGGGTTTGGGGGGCGTGACGATCGCCAACACCATTGCGGCGCAGACGGATCCGTTAGGCGCAACAGTGATCTTCGATGCAGACATCTGGAACGGACCGGGGCGCGAGTATCTGATTTCTGCCAACCCGACGCTGGTATCAAGCGGGGGCACCCTTTACTCCGCTGCTGACCTTGCCGGCCTGGCAAGCCAGGTGGGCCTGGCTGCTGACACCCTGCTGCAGACGGTGGCGCAGTACAACGCAGCGGTGGACGGCGGTTCGACGGGCAATCTGGAACCGACGCGCAGCACCGACGGGTATCGAGCCTGGCCGATCCGAAAGGCCCCCTTCTATGCGGTGAAGCTGTGTGCAGGGATCACCTACACCATGGGTGGGATCGCCATAGACGCTGACGGGCGAGTGCTGGATACCGCGAACAGGCCGATTGCGAACCTCTATGCAGCCGGTTGTGCGACGGGTGGCATCGAAGGTGGCGGTGACCGTGAGCAAGTGGCGTATATCGGGGGGCTCAGCCGGTCCACTGTCTTTGGGTTGCGCGCGGCGAATGCGATTGCGTCTCGCTGGTCGAGGCGTGAAGCGTCGGCCAGCGACCGGCAATCGATGTACCGAACGCTGTGGCGTATCTGCGTCACAGCTCCTGTTTCCCTCCCCATCGTGGAGTACCACCTATGCAAGCCCAAATCGAACAGGTAGCCCCGACATTTCCCGCGCTGCATTTCATTGTCAAGCATGGCAACGTTCTCGCGCTGCTGCTTGCACTTTGCCCACCCTGCGGCAGCCTGCTGCTCTTGGCCACCGGCGGTTCGCCGGTCTTCCTGGTTGCCGGTGTATTAGGCGGCATGTTTCTTTACCTGATCATGCGCAGTTACGTCGACCTGGTCAGGGTCATCGTTGACATGCTGCTTCCAAAGTAGCCGGCGTTGCGCAACAGATTGCGCGAGGTCCACTGACAAGCAAGATTACTGATGGGGTGGCAGAGAATGATTGGATTGCTGTCTACTGCCAGCGCCGGGGCGGCGCTGCTTCGAGTTGTGGTTCGGCGGCTGATGATGGCTGCTATCGCCTGCAGTCTGGCGCTGACGACGACGGTCGGCGCGGCGGGGCCTTACCCGGACCGGCCTATCCGATGGATCGTCCCATGGCCTCCGGGTGGAGGCGCCGACTTGCTCGCGCGGATACTGCATGCGCGCCTGAGTCAGATTCTTGGCCAGCCCGTGGTGATCGACAACCGCGGTGGGGCGGCGGGAAACATTGGTGCCGCGGCGGGTGCCAAAGCGGCGCCGGACGGGTACACGCTGACGTTCGCATATTCGGCGACGCATTCGATCAACCCGCTCGTCTTCCCGAAGATGCCTTTTGCCGAAGAGGACTTCGCACCGGTGATTTTCCTGACGATGGTGCCGCAGGTCCTCGTGGTCAACGCCAGCCTGCCGGTCCACAACGTGCAGGAACTCGTGGCGCTGTCAAAGAAGCGGCAGGTGACCTACGCATCGTCGCGCCCGGATCCCTGGGACACCTCGGCGGCGAACTGTTCGCGTCAATGACCGGGGCCAACATGCTGCACGTACCTTATCGAGGCGGCGGTCCTGCCCTCACAGCGGTGCTGTCCGGCGAGATCGATGCCTTGGTCGGTGTACCCGTCGTGCTGGGACCTCAGATCAAGGCTGGCAAGCTGCGTGCGATCGGCATTACCACGCCAAAGCGTACCAATGTCCTGCCCGGTGTACCAACCATAGCGGAATCCGGTGTGCCGAATTTCGACGTCAGTTCATGGAATGGCGTGCTGGTTCCTACCGGTACCCCACCAGAGGTGATCGCCAGGCTCAATGCAGCCTTCAACAAGACGCTGGCTGATCCCCAGGTACGCGCGCAACTCGCCGAAGCCGGCTACGAGGTCGTCGGTGGCACCCCCGAGAAGCTTTCCCGATTTATCGCAAGCGAACTGGCGAAATGGCGGCCGGTGGTCAAGAAAGTAAATCTCCACGTGGAATGAAGCAACTTGCGTTGCCCAGCTGATGGCCGCGCAATCCCTCAACATCGATACTCGAATCGACACCATGACCGAAAAGCTACTGGATACCGATAACGACGACACTATCCGCATGAGCGTAAACGAGGCGAAAGCGCTCGGCGTGGACGCCCTGGCCGGGCTTGGCTACACGCTGGAGGAGGCGGGGGTGATCGCGACACACCTGGTAGACGCTGCCACGTGGGGATATGAGTTCGCGGGCTTGCCACGGATTCTCGTGATTGCCGAAAGGCAGAACTGCAGAAACCGCGTACGCCGGTATCGGTCGTGCGGGAATCGCCGGTGTCAGCATTGCTCGATGGCGGCAACAACGTGGGCTACATTTCACTGAACCGCGCGGTCGAGATTGTCATCGAGAAGGTGCGCCAGTCCGGCGTTGCCATCGTCGGTTTGAGAAACAGCTGGTTTGCCGGACGAAATGCCTATTACCTGGAGAAGATTGCCAGGGAAGGATTCGCTACGATCTACTTTGGTAGCAGCAGCCCCACCGTGGTGCCGCCCGGCGCCATGCGCAAGGCGCTCGGCACCAATCCAATTGCCATTGCGCTACCAGGCAACGCTGATCCGTTCATCTTTGACATGGGTACTGCCTCGGTCATGTCTGGCGAACTCCTCATGAAGGCGTTTCTGGGCGAGGCGTTCCATGAGGTCGTCGGCATCGACAGACACGGGGCCCCCACACGTATCGCCGGCGAGTTGCTGGAAGGCGGCGTGCTGCCGTTCGGAGGACACAAGGGATACGGCCTCTCTCTCGCGATCCAGTCGCTCGGGCTGATGGCGGGTGCCCGGATGCGAAATGGCGACGTGAGCGATTTCGGCTACCTCTTCGTCGCCTTCAATCCGGAACTGCTGATGCCGGCGGAACAATTCAAATCGGAAATGGAGGAGCTCCTGGCGAAGGTCAGGGGGCTTCCGCGACAGGCAGGGGTATCGGAGATCCGCATTCCGTCCGAGCGTGGCTTTCGGGAACGCGAGCTTCGGCGCAAGCAAGGCATCCTAGTGAACAAGCGCGTCGTAGAGCGCCTGCAGCAATTGACCAAGTGACACCCGCCAGGAGATAGGCATGGATCGTTTCCATACACGAAGAAGGCTGCTGAGCGCCGCGTTGGCACTAGCGCTGGCACCGGCAGCCGGTGGGGTCGCGGCCCAGCGGCCTTATCCAAACCGGCCGGTCAAGCTTCTTGTCGGGTTCGCGCCCGGAGGTTTCACCGATATTGCGGCACGCATCGTTGCACAAAAGCTGTCCGTGGCACTGGGACAACCCGTGGTGGTCGAAAACCGGCCCGGAGCGAACGGCTTCATCGCGAGCGGCGCGACCGCCAGTGCGGCACCGGACGGCTATACGTTGATGCTGTCTTCGATCGGATTGACGACCAACCCTCTGCTGACAAAGGGGGCGCACTACGACCCCGTTAACGGATTCACGCCGATTTCCCTGCTTGCCATTGTTCCGAATGTCCTCGTCACCTATCCTGGTGTTCCTGCAAAGAACCTTGGCGAGCTTCTTGCCCTGGCCCGCGCGCGCGCGGCGCCTTTGACACAGGCCTCGGCAGGCAACGGCTCGCCGGGGCACCTGTCCGGCGCGCTATTGCAAGTAATGGCTGGAATACGGCTGGATCATGTTCCGTACAAGGGCTCGGGGCCGGCCATCAATGACCTGATCGGGGGTCACGTCGATATCTCGTTTCCCACGGTTCCGACTGCCTTGCCACTGGTGAGGGCCGGAAAGTTGCGGGCGCTTGCCGTCACGGGGGGAAAGCGCTCACCCCTGATGCCTGATGTACCAACAATCGCGGAAGCAGGTGTGCCAGGCTACGACACCGGCGGCTGGTATGGGGTGGTAGGTCCCGCCGGCATGCCAAAAGATATCGCCATGCTGCTCAGTACCGAGGTTGCGAAGATCATGAAGATGCCTGATGTCAGGGAGCGCTTCATCGCCGAAGGCGCCGAACCGATCGGTTCAACTGGCGCGGAGATGAACGCATTTCTGGTCAAGGACGTTGAGCGTTGGACCGCAGTCGTGAAGACCGTGCATTTCGAAGCCAAATAGCACGCGGCCGTGCGCCCCTAATTTCGTCGACCACCTGGAACGTTCACATCAATATGCAGCCTCTCACAGCAACGCAAAATCGGCCGCAGGGCCACGCGCGCCGGCTTATCGAATTTTTGTACGGCTTAGGCACCGAAACCCCGGAGGCGCCCATGGAGAAGGCCCGTTGGTGCCTGCTCGATGCGTTGGGCTGCGCACTGCTTGGATCACGCCAGCCATGGAGCGAGATCATGACTGCGGAGGTGATGGGAGACGGCGGTCACGGCTCCTGCACCATCGTTGGCATGGCTGACAGCGTTGCGCCCAGCCATGCCGCGTTGTGCAATGGAACGGCGATGCATGGGTTTGAGCTGGACGATTTGTTATCCGCGGCCCTGATTCATCCGGGGGCCGTTATCGTGCCTGCGGTGCTCGCCGCAGCGGAAGCCGTGGAAGCCTCTGGAGTCCAGGTCCTGCGGGGGATCGTGGCAGGATACGAGGCAACCGCGCGCATCAGCATGGCCTTGGGCATGGATCCTTCGCAGCGTGGCTTTCACAAGACCAGTGTGGTTGGCCCTGTCGCGGGGACGATTGCCGCAGGCGTGGCCATGCGCCTGCCGTTGGAGCAGTTGCGCAACGCGGTCGGCCTGGCGTGCTCCTGTGCATCCGGGGTCAAGAACTTCGCAGCAGGCTCAGCAGGAATGGTCAAGCGTATGCACGCGGGCCGCGCTGCCGAAGCGGCGGTGCGCATGGCGATGCTGGCGCGCCGCGGGTTCACCGCGCCGCCGGCGGCCGTTGATGGCAAGTTCGGATTGCTTGAGGCATTCAGCGGCGACACTGCGCAAGCCGCATTGCTGGATGCGACCTCGGTGCTAGCTGGGCCATTGATGACGTCTGGGTAAAGGTGTATCCCATCTGTGGCTGGATCCAAGGGGTCGTGCAGTTGCTTCTGGCGATGCGGGAGCAGGGTGGCGTCGAAGCAGTCAAGGTCTCCAGGATCGTCGTTGCGACAAGCGCATTTGCTGTGCAATACAACGGCAATAAGGAGGTGGCCGACACCATGGACGCGCAGTACAGCATCCCTTACTGCGCTTCGGTTGCGCTGACCGGCGATCCGGGAGATCCGAAGGCGTTCAGCATGGAAGCCATTCGCGACCCGGTCCGGGCCGAACTGATGAAGCGTGTCGAGCTCGTGGTCGACCCTGTCGCCAACGAGGTCTATCCAAGGCAATTCGCGTGCCGGCTCGAAGTACATCTGACGGATGGCGAAGTGAGGTATGCCGAAACACGTGACGCACACGGAACGCCTGGAGATCCGTGCGACACCGCAGAGCAGATCGACAAGTTCAAACGGCTGGCAAGTTTGTCCGGCCTTCCTGTCGCCGCACAGGAAGTGGTGCAGGCCGTGCAGGGGATTGAATCCCTGAAATCGGTAACGGCGTTGACGAGGCTGCTTCGCCCATAACGAAGCACGTCGGATGGAAACGGCGGCAGGCGACTGGGTTGCTTCGCCGTCAGCCCGTCAGGATGGCGGCCAACCCGCCCTGGAGCGGGTCGACACTTGGCCGGTCAGACTGCGCCGGCCAACTGCGGATGGAAGCGACCTTTCTTCAACCGGCGGATATTGACGGATTCAAACACGCCGGCGGCGTGAAACGTTTCGCCCTCGATGAAACGTTGCGCCTCGGTGCGGCTCGGAACGTCGATGATAAAGAAGCTGCCGACAAACACGGTGCCGTCATCGCTCTGTTGTGGGCCCGAGAAGAAAATCTTGTCGTTCCATCCATCCAGATAAGCACGGTGTGTAGCCAGATACTGCTCGCGCAGTGCAGCGGAATTCGGCTTGTCAACGCAATTGATCATCCAAAGCATGTGTTCATCTCCCAGTGATGGTATTCGGAATTGAGCACCGGCTTTTTCCGCCGGCCCGTGATCAGCATCATAGGGCGATGCGTGTACCGCCTTTGCACCGTGACATTGAATGACTTGCAATGTGGCGTTGAAGATCAACGACCCATTACCGCGCTATCGACACCTACAATTTCTTCAGTTCTATCAAGGAGAGTGAAGATGCGATTGAAAGACAAGGTGGCGATCGTTACGGGGGGAGCGTCTGGCCTGGGCAAGGCCATCGCTTTGCGCTTTGCCAGCGAAGGGGCCATCGTCATTGTCGTGGACCTGAATGAATCGGCGATGGCACAGACCGCGGAGGAGATTCGGAGTCTGGGCGGGAAGGCGCGCGGGTACAAGATTGACGTGACCCAGCAGCAAGACCTGCGCAATTTCATGGAAGACGTGGTTGCCACAGAGGGCCGGCTGGACGTCCTTGTCAATAACGCCGGCATCACGCGCTACCGCGCATTCGGCGGTATCGGGGATGCGGACTGGAACGCGGTGCTCGATCTTGACCTGAAAGGCGTGTTCTTTTGCACACAGGCTGCGGCGCGTACATGGAACGGCAGCAGTACGGCAAGATCGTCAACATCTCTTCGAGTCTGGGTACAGGCACCACGCCGCATGTCGGCGAGTTGACCGCAGGTGCCAGCGCGCTTATGCCTCGGCCAAGGCGGCCGTGATTCAACTGACGAAGACGCTTGCAAGAGAACTCGGCCCGAGCGGTGTCAATGTCAACTGCGTGGCGCCGGGCTTTTTCCTGACACCACTGACAGGCGCCACGCGTAGTGCCGAGGAGGTGACAGAGCATATCCGCGTACGCACGAATATGGCCGTGTTGAAGCGGCCGGGACGGTTGGAGGAGCTCGCCGCAGCGGTCCTGTTCTTCGCCAGCGACGATTCGAGTTTTGTCACCGGCCACACGCTTCATGTGGACGGCGGGCGAACCGACCGTATGTAAGCGGGCCCGAGCAGGCCCCGACACCGTGCCGATGTCATTCGGCACGTGGCATGTTTGTGCAAACGCCGCAGAACGAGGCGCGTCAGCCCTTTCACCTAAAAGGACAATATGATGGAGACAATGGCATTATTGAAAGCGAAGCGTATTCGCCGTTTTGTGATTTCACTACCGTTGCTCGCTGCCAGTGCAGTACTGATGCAGCCGAGCATGGCCCATGCGGGCTATCCCGAAAAGCCGATCAAGCTGCTGATTGGCTTTCCCCCGGGCGGATCGACCGACCTGATCGGACGCCTGATCGGAGATAAATTGTATCGGGCATTGGGCCAGCCAGTTGTCATTGAGAATCATGGGGGCGCCAATGGCATGGTCGCGGCGAATGCGTCGCCGCGGCGGCACCGGATGGCTACACGCTTTTGCTGACATCAATGGGGATGACAACCAACCCATACCTCTATGCGAAATCGCGTGATCCGCTAAAGGATTTCACCTCGATTTCCCTGCTGGCGAATGTTCCCAACGTCATTGTGGTCAATCCGAAACTGCCTGTGCGCGATATGGATGAACTGATGCATCTTGCTCGATCCCGCAAGTCACCCCTGACGTCTGCGACAACCGGCCAAGCAGCGCCGGGTCATCTGGCCACCGAACTGCTGCAGCGAGCTGCTAACGTCAAGTTTTCGTTCGTGCCTTACAAGGGTTCAGGCCCGGCACTGAATGACGTCATGGCCGGCTACGTGGACATGTCGCTGCCTACCGTTGTCGCTGCATTGCCCGCGATCCGGTCCGGCAAGTTGCGAGCCATCGCCGTCACGGGGACCGGCCGATCCAGCCTGTTGCCTGATGTCCCGACATTGTCGGAGGCTGGCTTGAAGAATCTTGGTGGGACCTCTGGGTGGTACGGTCTGGTCGGTCCGGCAAAGATGCCAAAAGAGGTAGTCGAACGGCTCAGCCAAGCTGTGGTCAAGATCATGAATGACAGCGAGGTGCGTGAGCGTTTCAAAATCAATGGCGCCGATCCGGTCGGATCCAATAGTGATGAAATGACCGCCTTTGTCGCGCAGGACTTCCGGCGATGGGGCGAACTGGTCAAGGCTGCCAACATCAAGGCAGAGGCTCAATAGCACGGAACCTGGCGATCTTCGGATCACGGTAGGCCGGCGCGCCTTGGCACGCTGGCTGGCCGATGCTAAGATTGGTTTTTATGAGTGGTATTGATTCCGATCATCGGAACGTCGGTGTCGTTGAGGAGGAGATAGATATGTCTGGTAGTGTGACGGTGTTGATCGGTGGTGATTGCGGTCCGGCGCATGGTCCGAAGGATGGCTTTCCGATAGAGAGCTACACGGACTGGTGCGTCCGGTGCTTGAGCAAGCGGATATGCGCTTTGTGAACTGCATGCGCACCTATTCGAACCGGGGCATCCGGGCCGACCACGCTCCACAAGTGGCGCAACCCGTCGAGATGGCGGAGATTTATACCAATGGCATGTTCGACGCAGTCACCATGTCGAACAACCATACCTATGATGCCGGGTCGGACGCATGCTGGATACGCGCGAGTTGCTGATTTCGCGCGGTATACAGGTAACTGGTGCGGGCCGGGACCTCAAGGAAGCCCGACGCGCAGCGATCGTGGAAAAGAATGGCGTGAAGGTGGCGTATCTCGGCTATACGTCGGTTGCTGCGGCCGGCAGTGAAGCTGGTCCCGATAAGCCGGGGTAACTTCGATCCGTATCAAGACCTCCTACGAAACCCGCGGCCCGCACCAACCGGTTGGCATTCGGACGGAGCCGGATCCAGATGATCTGGCCATGCTGGTGGAGGATATCCGTGCGCTGCGGCAAGAGGCGGACATTGTCATTCTTGCCTTTCACTCTGGCGTGATTCGGCTGCCACGGGTCATCTCGGACTATCAGGTAGCCGTTGCGCACGCTGCCATCGACGCAGGTGCCGACCTCGTGGTTGCGCACGCACCGCACATACCGAAAGCCGTGGAGATGTACAAGGGCAAGGCAATTTTCTACAGCCTGGGGGTTTTCGCCATGACGAAGGGCTTCCCGGCGCCGTCCTGGGCAGAGCCGGCATGGTCGCATGGTGCGGTGCGAAATCATACGGATCTTGATCCCGAGTTCCCGCTCATGCCATATGGTGAGGCTTGTACGCTGAGCCTGCTCGCCAAAGCGGTGGTATCGAAGGAAGGGGTACTGCGCGTCGCATTCCTGCCGATGGCGATGGACAAGCGGTACCGGCCGGAAGTCCTGCGCCGCGGACACCCTAAGTTCGATGAGGTGCTTAACTATATGGAATGGGCATCCGTCGATATGCCGCATACCTTCCATGTCGACGGTGACGAAGTTGTCGTCACTGCCTGAGTCGGGCCTGAGATAGCGAGTCGGCACCGTACGCCGTGCCACGCGGTTGACCACCGGATTGGTCGCAAGGCAGTGCCACTCCGCCAAGCCACAGTCGTTTCCGAGGATTCGGGGGTGACTGTGGCTTTTGTCATTCCCGGGCAGACAAGAAACCGTCGGGAAAAAAATCCCGCGAGCGCGGGACAGGCCTTCAGTTCAGTCGTACATCCCCGAAGGTGGAGATATGTTGGCAGAGGGGCTTGCCCCCTGTGAAATCACCAACCCGCGCGCTCCTCCAGCGGAAACTGCAGCACCATTGCCTCCAGGCCTTTCGCGCCGGCACGAATCTCGAACTTCTCTTCAGTCGGCTCAACGACAACCATCGACCACTGCGGCAGCTCTTCCTCGCCGTGGATAAGGCTGCCGTTGCCGACGAAGATGTAGTAGCCGCCGGCGCGCGCGGGTCGGGGCCTTGTACCGACATGCCTTCGCCGAGCCGCACTACTTGCGCCGCCATACCATCCGATTCATCAGCAAACAGGGTTTCCCACGCCACTTCCTTGCGCGACTTGAGAACCGGTTCGGTGGAGAAGCGAACAGGCTCCGACGTCAGGTGACGCCGCTTGCTTTGCTCAAGCCTTTCGCGGTAGCCCGGCTTGTCGAGATAGATCGGCTCGGAATTTCCCGTGTACATACGCATCGCCACGAAGGAAAGGCCCTGAGGACCGGACACGATCGGGCCATACGCCGTGTGGTGGTCCTTGAACTGGACGGTAAGCGGCTGCAGTACTTGGCCGCGGTTGCCAATCGTGCCTGATCCGGCGACGAAAAGTTGAAACATCGTCACGCCGTGGAAATGGGGAACGATCGTTTCGTTGGCGTCCAGTTCCGACATCGTGGCTTGCGGCCCTGGTTGGCGCTCGTTAGAGGAACGCGGTCCGAAGAACACGGTTCCCCAATGCCGGTTGCCTGTGCCCGGGGAAACCACAACATCCCGTTTTGCCAGGCGTCGGCGCCACTTCGCGTGTAAATCATGGTCATTTCTCCTTTGCGTATGCCGCAGGTGGCGGAACAACTCCGCGCTGGTTTGAGGGTTGCACAGAGCAGGCTGGCACCCATGTCTGCATCGTAGCATAAGTTTTAATGAACAGCACCAGTTTCGGTACGTGGAACCTCATGCGGGGCAGCATTATGGTTTTAACTATTGAAACCGATTCCGAAAACGTTGACTGCGCAGACGGCTGAGACTAAAGTCGGGCTATCGGAGCGCTGCACCGCGCCTGGCCCGCAGGGGCTGCTCGTCGCAGACTTGTCGCGCATCAGTGCGCAGTTTTGTCCCGATGCTCTCGGGAAGGGATCAACTAGGTATGAACAAATTCAGTTATCTATTCGAGCCTCGCGCTATCGCCGTGGTGGGTGTCTCCGACGATGTCGCGCGCCCGGGTTCGCAGGTTGTGCGGGCACTCCTCAAGAACGGCTACCGCGGCAAGATCTTTCCGGTGAATCCGAAGTACGAGCAGTTCGATGGCCTGAAGTGCTACGGGTCCGTGGCTGATATCGATGAGGAGGTAGATCTTGTCGTCATCGGTGTTCCCGCCAGGGCGTGCTGCCGGTGCTGGAAACGGCAGCACAGAAGCGCGTGCCGTTCGCGCTAATCCTCAGCGGCGGCTTCGCGAAAGCGGCCCGGAAGGGGTGGAGCGCGAACGTCAGATGCTGGAGATTGCGCGTGGATCGGGCATGCGAATTGTTGGTCCGAACTGCCTGGGCTTCGCAAACATTCACGCCAATGTCTACGCCGCATTTGGCAGCATTACCCGCGAGCCGAAGCTCAAGCCAGGTTCCGTTTCGCTGGTGACGCAAAGCGGAGGCTTTGGCTATAGCATCGCGCTGGCATGCGAGGCGGCCGGTATCGGCTTCCGGCACGTGATCGCTACCGGCAACGAAAGCGACATCGATGCCGTCCAGCTCATCGATGCTCTCATTGATGACGACGAGACGAAGATCATCCTTGCCTATATCGAAGGCACCCGGGACGGTCGTGCGCTGCTCGACGTCGGCGACGTGCCACGGCAAGTGGCAAGCCGTTGCTGCTGTGGAAGGCAGGTGTGACCGAGCAAGGCGCACGCGCCGCGGCGTCGCATACCGCCAGCATGACCAGCAGCTATGACTACTACTCTGCAGCCTTCAAGCAGAGCGGCATCGTGGAAATCCGGGAGATCGACCAGGCGGTTGACTACCTGAAGGCACTGGAAGGCGGCAAGTATCCGGCCGGCGGCGGGGTGGCGGTAATGGGCGTGTCCGGCGGTCAGCGATCGTCTTTGCCGACGCCGGCGAGCCAGCGGGCTTGTCTTTGTGCGAGCTGACAGAAACGACCCAGGCCGCGCTGCAAGGAGTCATTCCCAACATCGGCGCGGTTCACAATCCGATCGACCTCACCGCAGGCTATTTTTCTGCTGGCAATCGTGCCAATCTGGAAACCGCGGTTCGTGCCACGCTGGCCGATCCTAATGTTGATGCTGTCTGCGTGAACATCGCGACGACCGGCAAGGCGGGCAGCCTGGTTGCCGCGGAGGTATTGGGTGAAATGGCGCGCTCGACCGAAAAGCCCATCGTGGTTTTCTCGTCAGCACCGGCCAGTCAGGTCGGTGAGGCGCTGACCGTGTTCGCGACGCGGGATTCCCGTGCTGCCGTCCCCTTCGCGCGCGGCCGGTGCGTTGGCCATGCTGGCCAATTGCCGGTTGGCCCGTGCGCGCGTCGAACGTGCTGTCGCCTCAGCGTCCTCGCACAGCGTGGCGGCGCTGCGCGAGGTATTTCCGCGCAGCGCTGAGGGCGCTTCCCTGTCCGAAGCAGAGGCCAAGGCCATTCTCGCGGCGGCGGGCATTTCTGTGTCCAAGGATGTGATCGTCAGCGGCGTCGAAGACGCTGGTGTTTTTGACGAGATGACCGCACCGCTGGTGGTCAAGATTGTGTCGCCTGATATTGCGCATAAGACGGAAGTGGGCGGTGTCAAGGTAGGTATTCGTACGCGGGCGGAGCTGGAGGCATCGATCGCCGAGGTTCTGGACAA
>LRMT01000078.1 GCA_001725945.1 Cupriavidus sp. UYMMa02A
CCTGACGCCCAGTGCTGCGACGCGGTCGCGGCGCGTCGTAGGCCTGGCGGGCACGAAACCCGCCGCGCAGACCGTATCGCAGATCGGCTGACCGCTCCGACCTGGTAGGGGGTCAGCAGGGCGGCCGCAGTTTCGGCCGTCACGGCGCCGCGCCGCGCCGCGCGCGCGGGGCAGTCTCCTCTTTGCTCGCCATTGGCTAGTTTGTGCTCCGCATCCGGGGTTCCGCGTTACCCTGCGCAGTGGGCCGGCGGACATGACGGCGCGGCCGTGCCTGTGAATGAACAGGGAATTATGGCGTAAACCGGCGCGTGCGTCGGCAAGCAAGGCTTAGGCAGTCGCTTCGTCGTCGAAAAATCAGACCAGGTTGTTGCCGTGACCAGCCCAGTAGCGGTCGCGCAGCACGCGCTTGAGCAGCTTGCCGGTCGGCAGGCGCGGCAGATCGGCTTCGAAGTCCACGGTGCGCGGGCACTTGATGCCGGACAGGTTGTCGCGGCAGAACGCGATCAGCTCGGCGGCCAGTTCCGGCCCCGCGTCCTCCATGCAGGCCGGTTGCACGACCGCCTTGACCTCTTCGCCGAAATCCTCGTTCGGCACGCCGATCACGGCGACGTCCATGACCTTCGGGTGCGTCATCAGCAGGTTCTCGGCCTCCTGCGGGTAGATGTTGACGCCGCCCGAGATGATCATGTTGGCCTTGCGGTCGGTGAGGTAGAGGTAGCCGTCGCCGTCCACGTAGCCGATGTCGCCGATCGAGCTCCAGTCCGCATGCTCGGGATGGCGCGATTCCGCGGTCTTGACCGGGTCGTTGTGGTACACGAACTGGCGCCCCTCGGCAAAGTAGATGGTGCCCGGCTCCCCCTCCGGCAGCAGCGCACCGTCCGCGTCGCAGATACGGAGCTTGCCGATCATGGCGCGCCCGACCGTACCCTTGCGCTGCAGCCATTCCTGCGAGCTGACCACGGTCACGCCATTGCCTTCGGTGCCGGCGTAGTACTCCCACACGACCGGCCCCCACCATTCGATCATCTGTTCCTTGACCTGGACCGGGCACGGCGCCGCGGCGTGGATGGCCACCTGCAGCGACGACACGTCATAGCGGCTGCGCGATTCCGGCGGCAGCTTGAGCATGCGCGAGAACATGGTCGGCACCACCTGCGTATGCGTGATGCGGTGTTCCTGCACGAGCTGCAGGAACTGCTCCGCGTCGAAATGATCCATGACCACCGAAGTGCCGCCGAGCGCCTGCACCGACATGTTGTAGCGCAGCGGCGCCGCGTGGTACAGCGGCGCCGGCGACAGGTAGCGCATGTCGGGCCCGAAGCCATACAGCTTCTGGCACAGCGTGGTCAGCGAGGTGGGCGTGTCGATTTGCGGGCTGGCTGGCGGCGCATATACGCCCTTGGGCCGCCCGGTCGTGCCCGACGAGTACAGCATGTCGCCTCCCGTGGTTTCATCCTCGATGCGCGCGGCCGGATATTGCGCGAGCGTGGTCTCGTAAGAGGTATAGCCCGGCAAGGTGCCGTTCAGCATCAGGAAGCCCTTCAGGCCCGGCACCTGCTCCACCAGCGCTGCGGCGATCTCTCCCTGAGCCTTGGAGGCGACGAGCATCTGTGCGCCGCTATCGCGAATGATGTAGGCGGCGTCGGCTACGTTCAGGCGTGTGCTCAGGCAGATGAAGGTGATGCCGCTGCGCTGGGCGCCCCAGCACAGTTCGAACAGCCGCGGATGGTTCTCGATCAGGAGGGCCACGCGGTCGCCGGGCTGCAGGCCGTGGCCGCGATAGAGATGGGCCACCTGGTTGGAGCGTTCATCGAGTTCTCGGTAGGTCACCACGGTTCCGTCCCCCATGATGACGGCCGGCTTGTCTGGGGTGCGCTGCGCGTGGACATGGGGATGCATGGCGTGGTCTCCTGGAATTCGAATGGGTACCGCCGTGTGGCCGACGGCCGGGCTGGTTGCATTCTGGTGAGCATGGCCAGACTCGGACATCGTCGGAAACGACGAACGGACCCTCGCCCGAAATGCGGCGGTGCGGCAAGAGCCGGTGTAAGCCTTCGTCTGATTCGACGATGCGCGCGCGCCGGGCTTGCGCTGAAGATGGCCGGCGCAGCACGTCATTGCCGGGTTGCCCTGTAGCCCGCTTTCCCATTCCGTGCACATCCCTTGCAAAAAGGAGCCGAGGTGGATTTCCAGTTCAGCGAAGAACAATCGATGCTGCGCGACACGCTCGCGCGCTACCTGGCCGACCATTATGACTTCGAAGCGCGCCGTGCGGCCGTGCGCTCCGATGCCGGATGGCGGCCCGACTGCTGGCGCGCCTTCGCGCGAGAGCTCGGCATCCTCGGCGCGGGATTTCCCGAAGCGCTGGGCGGTCTTGGCGGAGGTGCCGCCGAACACATGATCGTGATGGAGCAGTTCGGGCGCCACCTCGTGCTCGAGCCCTACCTGTCGACCGTGGTGCTCGGCGGCGGTGCCCTGCTGCACGGCAACAAGGCACTCGCGGAACAATGGGTGCCGGCCATCATCGGCGGCGAAGCCACCGTAGCGTGGGCGCACGCCGAACCGTCCAGCCGCTACTGCCGGCACGACGTTCAGGCCACCGCGACGTACGACGGCACCGGCTATCTGCTCAACGGCCACAAGTCCGCGGTAGTGGGCGCGCCATTCGCCACGCATTTCGTCGTCAGCGCGCGCACCTCGGGCGCACGGCGCGACACCAGCGGCATCAGCCTGTTCTGGGTGCCGCGCAACGCCCCGGGCGTGACGCTGCGCGAGTACCCGACCATCGATGGCAACCGCGCCGCCGAAGTGCTGTTCGACCAGGCCAGGATACCGGCCAGCCACCTGATCGGCACCGAAGGAAGGCGCTGGCGTTGATTGAACCGCTCAGCGATGCCGCCCTTGCCGCCCTGAGCGCGGAAGCGAACGGCGCCATGGCCCGTATGCTCTCGGACACGATCGACTATGCCCGCCAGCGCAAGCAATTCGGCGTGGCCATCGGCAGTTTCCAGGTGCTGCAGCACCGCATGGCCGACATGGCGATGCAGCTCGAGCAGTCCGTGGCACTGACCCAGGTGGCCGCCATGCAGGCGAGCGCACCGTCGCAACAGCGAGCCTTGGCGGCCTGCGCGGCCAAGACGCAGGCAGGCCAGGCCGGCCGCTTCATCGGCCAGGCCGCGGTGCAGATCCATGGGGGCATGGGCGTGACAGAAGAACTCGCAGTAGGACATTACTTCAAGCGTGTCACTGCCATCGACCTGCAGTTCGGATCGGCCGAACACCATCTGGGCCGCTACGCTGACCTGCTCTACCCGGCGGCAGCCTGAGGCCGGGCCCCAAATCCACGTATTTTTCCGATTTTCAGCGAGGCCCGCCGATGCATCTCGAGTTCTCCGAGCAAGACCTGCAGTTCCGCAACGAAGTGCGCGCCTGGATTGCCGAGGCGTTCGACCCTGAACTGCGCGCCATGATGGCGCAATCCAAGAACGGCTACCTGGACAAGGCCGGACAGGTGCGCTGGCAGAAGGCGCTACACGCGCGCGGCTGGGCCGCGCCCAACTGGCCCGAAGCCTATGGCGGCCCGGGCTGGACACCGACCCAGCGCCATATCTTCCAGTCCGAGCTCGCCGCGGCCGGCTGCCCGCCGGTGTCGCCAATGGGTCTCAAGATGGTCGCGCCCGTGATCATGAAGTATGGCACTGCAGCGCAGAAGGCCCGCTTCCTGCCGCCCATCCTGAAATCCGATGTGTGGTGGTGCCAAGGCTACTCCGAGCCGAATTCCGGCTCCGACCTGGCCTCGCTGCAACTGCGGGCCGATCTGGCCACCGACGGCGACGGCGCCCACTACGTGCTCAACGGCTCCAAGATCTGGACCACCCATGCCCAATGGGCCGACTGGATGTTCTGCCTCGTGCGCACCAGCCGCGACGCACGCCGCCAGGAAGGCATCTCGTTCGTACTGTTGGACATGCGCACGCCGGGCATCACGGTTGTCGCGCTGCCTACGCTCGATGGCCCGGTTCCCGGACAGCAGGAAGTCAACCAGGTGTTCTTCGACAATGTGCGCGTACCGGTGGAGAACCGCATTGGCGAAGAGGGTATGGGTTGGACGTACGCCAAGTACCTGCTCGAATTCGAGCGCGGCGGCACTTATGGACCTACGTTGAGCAAGCAACTGGCGAAGGTGGCCGCGATCGCCGCCGACCAGCCCGGCGACGACGGCCGCCGGCTGCTCGAGGACGCCGGCTTTCGCCGCAAGCTGGCCCAGCTTCACTTGCGCGCGGCCGGGCTGCAGGCGGTGGAACTGAAACTGTTCAGTGGCGTGGAATCGGGCAAATCGATCGGGGCGGCGTCGAGCATGCTCAAGCTGCTTGGCACCGAGGCCATGCAGGCCATCAGCGAACTGGCCGTGGAAGCGGCCGGACCTGCGGCGCTGCCGTTCGTGCAGGACACTTGGGCGGAGATCCAGGGGCGGGAAGCCTCGCCGCGCGTCGGGCCTGACTATGCGGCCGTGCTGGCACCGCGCTATTTCAACTACC
Source organism: Cupriavidus sp. UYMMa02A (assembly GCA_001725945.1). Classification (GTDB taxonomy): domain Bacteria; phylum Pseudomonadota; class Gammaproteobacteria; order Burkholderiales; family Burkholderiaceae; genus Cupriavidus. The sequence goes on from LRMT01000078.1 coordinate 4,539, forward strand.
GCAAGGCCTCGATCTATGGGGGGTCCAATGAGATCCAGCGCAACATCATCGCCAAGCTGATGCTGGGACTCTGACGCCCCCCGGGCCGGCTGCCTTGCCGCGCGCATGCACGGCGGCAGATGTGGCAGACAGAAGCCCGCTTCGGCGGGCTTCTGTCATTCCGTTAAGCGACTGTCGTTCCCGCGCAGGGCGGGAACCCAGTGACTTCATCCCCGCAGGGACGTGAAAGACGCTGGATTCCCGCTGCGCGAGACGGTAGCGTTGGAGGCCTGGGAGTCCTTTCCTTCTCATCCTCTCTGTTTTTCCTTCCGATCGGTCAGCCCCGCTTGACGTCTACCCTTCTCCGCCCATAAACTTTTATGAATATCATGTTCATATTTGAACAATGAGCTGCCGGACGCCGATTGCTGCAAGCAGTCGACATCTGGCGCCCCCTTCACTGGCAGACAGCAGGCAGACAACATGACTTCACTGAAGATCGGCATCAACGGCGCCGGCATCGGCGGCCTCGCGGCGGCGATCGCGCTGCGCAAGCTCGGCATGGACGTGACCGTGTACGAACAGGCGCCGCGCTTTGCGCGCGTCGGCGCCGCGCCGACATCAACCTGACCCCGAACGCGGTGCGCGCGCTCGACGGCCTGGGTGTCGGCGACGCCTTGCGCGAAACCGCCGCGCGCCCCACCCATCGCATCAGCCGCACCTGGGACACCGGCGAGGAAACGTCGCGCCTGCCCATGTCCGACGAAGCCGAGCAGCGCTACGGCGCGCCGCAGCTCACCATGCACCGCGCCGACCTGATGACCGCGTTGGAAGGCGCGCTGCCGGGCGCCCATGTCAGGCTGGGCCACAAGGCCGTCGCGATCGAGCGCAATGAAGGCGGCATTACCGTGCGCTTTGCCGATGGCCCCGAAGACAGGGTCGACGTGCTGGTTGGCGCGGATGGCATCCACTCGATGGTGCGCACCGCGCTGTTCGGCCAGGAAAGCCCGATCTTCACCGGTGTCGTCGCATACCGAGCGGTGGTGCCCGCTGAACGCCTCGCCGGAGTGCCCAATCTCAATGCCTTCACCAAATGGTGGGGCACGGACCCCACTTCGCAGATCGTCACGTTTCCGCTCAACCGCGGGCGCGACATCTTTATCTTCGCGACGGTGGCGCAGGAAAGCTGGCGCAACGAGTCGTGGACGACGCCAGGGCGCGTGGAAGACCTGCGCAGCGCCTATGCGGGATTCCACCCCGAGGCGCGCGCGCTGCTGGACGCGTGCGACGACGTGCTGATCTCCGCGCTGTACGTGCGCGACCCGCTGCCGTCGTGGTCCGACGGCCATGTCACGCTGATGGGCGATGCCTGCCACCCGATGATGCCGTTCATGGCGCAAGGCGCGGGCATGGCCATTGAAGACGGCGTGGTGCTGGCACGCTGCCTGGCCGACGCGGCACTGGATGGATATGCCGCTGTCCCGGCCGCGCTGGCGCGCTACCAGCAAGCCCGACATGAACGCACAAGCCGCATCCAGATCGGCTCGCGCAGCAATGCCTGGCTCAAGGAAGGCGGCAACGCCGACTGGGTGTACGATTACGACGCCTGGAATGTTGCGCTGGGTTGAACCCCGCGCAATGCCACCTGTAGGTCCGCACTTCGCGCGCCCTACAGGTTGATGACCAAGTCGGAATGACCGGCGGTTTGCTCCCCTCTCCCGCTTGCGGGAGAGGGGCCGGGGGAGAGGGCAGGCGCATGGCAAGCATCGTGACGCCCCGCCTT
>LRMT01000079.1 GCA_001725945.1 Cupriavidus sp. UYMMa02A
GTGCACGGGCCGGCGTCTATGGCAGCAACGCCTTCCGCGGCGCGTCGCTGGATTTCCGCGACCGCTACTTCAAGCCCTGCCCGGGGGTTTTGCGCTTGACGCGCGCGTGCGCGACTGGTGGGCCTTCGGCTGGGCAATATCGTCGACCCCAACCTGCTGGCCGGCGAGGCGCCGTACGATTCGTCTTCTGCCGCAACCTGCTGATCTATTTCGACACCGACTTGCAGCGGCGGGCCGTGCATACGCTGGCGCGGCTGACCGCGAGCGACGGCATGATCTTCGTGGGACCTGCCGAAGCGAGCTGCTGAGCGCGCAAAGGCTCCAGTCCGCCGGCGTGCCGCTGGCCTTTGCTTTCCGCAAGACACAGCCCAACGATGTGCGGACCGGGCGGTCCATGCCCGGCGGCAACGCATCGACATCAGCGCGAACACCGGCGCCAGCGCCTGCCGGCATGCGGCCGCGGCCGGCAGCACTGCACACACGCCCCGCATCGCCTGCGCGCGCTACGCAGCAGGCACCTGCTCGCCGGCAGTCCGCCACGGACGCGCCCACTGACGCACTCGCAAGCATCTCGGCGCTTGCCGACCGCGGTGAGCTGGAGGCAGCCACCGCTGCCTGCGAAGCGCTGATCGCCGCTCAAGGTCCGAGCGCGGATGCCTGCTGCATGCTCGGCGTGCTGCATGACGCGGCCGACCGGACGCCGCGCGCGCGACGCGTATCGCCGTGCGATCTACCTCGACCCGGGCCACCAGGAAGCCCTCCACCACCTGGCTGCGCTGCTCGACACCGAGGGCGACCACGCCGGCGCCGCGCGCCTGCGCCAGCGCGCGCAGCGCCACACTCGTACCGGCTAGCCATGGCTGACAACGCTGACGACCACACCCTTTCCGCCATCGCGCCGATCGACAGTTGCTGGCGCCGCATCGGCGTGCGCGGCGACGCTGCTGCACGCTGCTGGCCACGCATATCCATTGCCCGCAACTGCCCCGCCT
>LRMT01000080.1 GCA_001725945.1 Cupriavidus sp. UYMMa02A
AAGACGGCGGATCTACTACACCGAGACTCAAAAGGCACTGATGTGGGAACGGTGGCGCAAAGGTGACACGCTTGCGCAGATTGCCCGACTGTTCGATCGCTACCACTCATCGATACAAGGGGTTCTCGCGAGGACTGGCGGGATACAGCCAACGCAACGACATCGCTCCAGGTTGGCCTTGACGCTTGCCGAACGAGAGGAGATTTCGCGCGCAGTAGTCGCCGGCCACTCCATCCGATCCGTAGCAGCCCGGCTAGGGCGTGCTCCATCTACTGTCAGCCGCGAGGTCCGGCGAAATGGTGGCAGACAGGGCTATCTGGCGAACCAGGCTGACCAGCTCGCCTGGGAGCGCGCACGGCGCCCAAAGGCATGTAAGCTCGTCAGGAATCGGACACTCGCCCAGGTGGTGGCAAGCAAGCTTCGAATGCAGTGGTCGCCAGAGCAGATTGCGGGTTGGCTTAAGCACGTGTATGCGGTCAACAAGGACTATCAGGTGTCGCACGAGACCATCTATCGGAGCCTCTACATCCAGGCCCGTGGTGCGCTTAAAAG
>LRMT01000081.1 GCA_001725945.1 Cupriavidus sp. UYMMa02A
CGCGCAGGTGGCCAGCTTGGCCGGCGCGGAGTGGGCGCGGTTCCTGCAGGCCCACGCGGGCAAGGCCGGCAAGGCGGTGCCCGCGCTCGCGACGCTGGTCAACGACGCCCAGTACCGCGATGCCGCTACGCTCGAGCAGTGGCCCGACAGCCAGGTGGCGGCCACGGCCGCGGCTTGCCAGCAATGGATCGCCGGCCACCATGTACCAGTTTGAATACCCGTGGCTTTTCGCGCTGTTGCCGCTGCCCTTGCTGCTGTGGTGGCTGTTGCCGCCTTATCGCGAGGAAAGCCCTTCGGTGCGGCTGCCTTTCTTCGGCGAGGTCGCCAGCGCGGCAGGGCTGAAGCCGGCGCCGGGCGCGGTGGTGCCGCGCAGCAACTGGCTCCAGCGCATCCTGGCGCCGCTTGCGTGGGCGCTGCTGGTGACGGCGCTGGCGCGCCCGCAGTTCCTGGAGGCGCCGATCGAAAAGACGCAGCCGGTGCGCGACCTGCTGCTCGCGCTGGACCTGTCGCAGTCGATGGACACGCGCGACTTCCGCGATCCGGCCGGCGCGCTGATCCCGCGCGTGCAGGCGGTGCGCGAGGTGGTCAGCAGCTTCGTGGCGCGCCGGCCCGGCGACCGCATCGGCCTGATCGTGTTCGGCGACGCGCCGTATCCGCTGGCGCCGTTCACGCTGGACCACGCGCTCGTGCAGACCATGATCCGCGACCTGCTGCCGGGCATGGCCGGACCGAGCACGGCATTGGGCGATGCCATCGGCCTCGGCATCAAGATGTTCGACCAGAGCCAGGCGCCCGAGAAAGTGCTGATCGTGCTGACCGACGGCAATGACACGGCCAGCAAGATGCCGCCTGAACGCGCGGCCGATATTGCCAAGCAGCGGCATGTGACCGTGCACACCATCGGCATCGGCGATCCGGCCGCCGAGGGCGAGCAACGGGTCGATCTCGGTGTGCTGCAGCGCATGGCGGCCCAGACGGGCGGGCGCTACTTTTTCGGTGCGGACCAGAATGGCCTGGAAAGCATCTACGCGACGCTCGACCGCATCACGCCGCACAACCACAAGATCCTGTCGTGGCGCCCGCGGCGCGAGTTGTTCATGTGGCCGCTCGGCGCCGCGGTAGGCGTGGTGCTCGTGTACCAGCTCATCATGGCGCTGTGGTCGGCGTGGCTGTCGCGGCCGCGCCGGCATGGCGCGCCGCAGCAGGCCGCGGCGCAGGAGCCGTGATGCACGCGCTCGCGGACTTCCACTTCCTGCGCCCGTGGTGGCTGCTGGTGCTGATTCCCGCAGTGCTGCTGGTCTGGGCCG
>LRMT01000082.1 GCA_001725945.1 Cupriavidus sp. UYMMa02A
TACGGCCGGCATTGGCTTCTTCCTGTTCGATGAGAAGGTCAAGCACTTCCACGGCATCTGGCACCTGTTCGTACTGGCCGGCAGTGCGTGCCAGTTCGTCAGTGGCGGGCCCGGCCGCGGCACGCGCCAGCCTCACGCCGACGCGGCCTTCCAGCACCTCGCTGAGACTGCCAATGGCATCGGCGGCCACTCGGTAGCGCGTGCCCCGCACGCGTCACCATCATCGGCGTATGCAGTTCGAAGCGGCCCACGCCGCCCCCCTCCGGTACCACGCGTGTCTCGGCCTGGCCGCGCTCGATGCGGATCACGGTATCGGTCAGCCCGGACTTGCGGAACGTGCGCAGACGGCGCACCGCCAATGTGGTGCCCGGCGGCAACGTCACGCGCGTGCGGTCAGGCAGTTCCAGCGTGACGGTACTGCCGGCGGCGGTGACGATCCGCGCGCCCGCCTCGCGCAGCGCCATGCCGGGGCGCAGCGGCTCGCCGTCGGCCTGCGCCTGTCCGCTGACGAAGACCACGCGCGCCGCGCCGGGCTGTTCGGGAATCTGGTCGAGCGGGATGCGCAGGCGGGTGCCCGGCGCGAGCTTGTAGGGATCGGCCACGCCGTTGCGCGTCTGGAGCAGGCGCCAGCCGTCGGCGCTGGCCATGTAGCGTTCGGCGAGGGTGATCAGGTTGTCGCCCGGTTCGACCACGTAGATGAAGTCGGCGCCTTCGGCACCGGCCGGCCCTGATTGCGCCGGGCCGCCGCCCCGAGCCACAATGCCAGGGCCACGGCCATACTCGCCGCGGCCTTATGCATGGCCGTCATCCCCCGCGCCGGCCTCTTCGAACCGGTACCCGTGCGAATAGACGGAAGTCAGCCGCACGCCGTTCTCCGGGCGCAGCGCCAGCTTGATGCGCAGGCGCGACATGTGCGTATCGATCGTGCGCGAACCGGTGCCGATGGTGCGTCCCCACACGGCCTGCTCCACCACGTCGCGCGACAGCAGGCGGCCCATATTGCGGAACAGGAAGTGCGCCAGCTCATACTCGCGCGGCGACACGGGCACGGGCTCGCCGCCAAGCGTGATGGTGCGCGCGCGCGGATCCAGGCAATAGCTGCCGCGTCGGATGACATCGGACTCCTGCGCGGCTCGGGGTATGCGCGCCGCAACAGCGAGCGCACGCGCGCGAGCAACTCGCCGGCGCGGATTGGCTTGACCATATAGTCGTCGGCCCCGACATTCAGGCCGGCAACGATGTCCTCTTCGGCGGTGCGGCTGGTCAGGAACAGGATCGGCGGCATGGCGCCGGAGGTCTGGCGCACCCAGCTCACCAGTTCAACGCCGCTGGTGTCCGGCAATTGCCAGTCCACCACCAGCAGGTCGAAAGCCTGCTCGCGCAACGCGCGCAGCAAGGCCGCGCCCGTGGCATAGGATTCGCATTCGAATCCGGCCTCGACCAAATTTTCCGGACCAGCTCCGCCTGGTCCGGATCATCCTCTACCGAGGCAATCCTCATCCCTCACACCTTTCTGCTTGCTGCGATTGCAAATTGCCACGATGGCGACCGCATGGCCGGCATTGCTCGTTGCGCTATATCAACCCTGTTGGGCGCGGCCCTTCACATCGCACGCGGCAAGCCAGGCCGAAGCCTGCCGCACCCCGCCATGTTAACCAATCCGCCGGTCATGCCAGGGCCATCAAGGCTGCCCCCTCACTGGGGCATGTAGGTTTCGTACTCCAGGCGGTCAAGCTTCCGGTCCGGCAGGTACAGGGCCCATGCCACCCCACAAGCAACGAAACCGCGAAGCCGTAGCCATACCATGCCGGTCCCGGGCGCAGCGTGAGCGCGGTGAGCGCACCGTTGAGCGGCACGAACGTGCCGGTCGGCAGCAGCGCTTCGCGGCGCCAGTCCCGATAGAAATAGATGTTGAGCACGCCGGGCAGCACCACCTGCAGGCTGGGCCGATCACATCGACGGACAACAGCGCAGCGGCCCGGTAAGGCTGCGGCGGGACAGCCTGGCGGGGCATGTTAGCCGCGTACGCCTATGCGCAACTCTTCCGACGCCGCTATCATTGCGTCTTAACGGTCACATTCAAAATGCGGCTTTTTGCACATTATGCGACCAAAAAGCCACTGCATTTGAACTTACCTTCAGTTCGGAGAAATCTCATGTTCCAAACGAAGACCAGATGCTAGGGCAGGAGAACGAAACACATTGTCAATAACTGTGACAAGATCGACACAAAGTCGCCCATTGCGACATCGACCCGGTCAGCCGGCGACATGAGCAAAGCACCACACGCAATCGGCAGTCGAAGGCCGCGCCGCAGGGCAGGCTCAGATGGCCAACCTCAAAGGGTTGCTCGCTCACTGTGTGCAGCGAGACCGCGCTCCGCAGCGCAGGCCGTTGATCCGGCGGTTGCCGGGTATTGTTGGGAAATTAATACAATGGATTGGGCGAGCATTTGATTCCGCTTCCGCTTTGCGCGGATAATCACTCGCCTCCCAGCTACCCAGTCGCCGGCCCTCGGCGGCCATGTGTGGCCGGACTGCTGCGCTGCGCTGCAGCTAGCGGTCGCAACCGCAAAGGCGACGCAACCCGGCATTCGTCCAATCTGCAGGCAACCTCCCAACCAGGCGTTCGCTTCTGACTGAGTACGTTATGACTCGGGTTCAGAGGTCATGAAAAAAAGGGGTCGGTTGCTCCACTGCAGCAACAGGTGACAATTTCGGGGTCACGCTTTTCCCGGCCTGCCAAGGCCGGTTGTGACGTACATCGGGTAAAAAAATAAAAACGGGATCCAATGACGGAAGTGGGAAACGCGGCCTCGTCCCGCATCTATATTCCGGTGCGTATCAAGTTTGTCATTGCACTGTGCATCGCAATCGGCTGGACTGCCTTCTCGGTGTGGCTGGCCCAGACCTGGGTGTCCGAACTCGGCGCCAGGATCGGAACGGTTCCAGCCATTCTGCTGGTGGGCGGCATTGCGATTGTCCCCGGCTTCATGAATGCCTTCCTGATCGCAAGCCTGACATTGGACCGGCGCCCCGCGCGCCGCTCGCTGGACATCTACCCGCCGTTGACGATCCTGATCGCAGCCTACGACGAAGAGAGCTCGATCCTCGATACCCTTGCCGGGATCGAGCACCAGGATTATCCGGCTCCGCTCCAGGTAATTGTCATTAACGACGGTTCACGGGATCGCACTGCCGGCCTCGTGCGCGAAGCCGAGACCAGATATCCCTGGTTGCGCCTGCTAGACATACCCCGCAATGGCGGCAAGGCCAGGGCGTTGAACGAGGGGCTGAAGCTTGCATCTCACGAGCTCGTCGTGACCGTGGACGCCGACTCCTATCTGCATCGCAAGGCGCTGACCAGCATTGTCGAGCGTTACCGCCAGGACCCTCCCGACACCCGTGCCGTGGCTGGCAAGATCCTGGTTCGCAATTCGCGCAAGAACTGGCTCACGCGCTGCCAGGAGTGGGATTATTTCCAGGGCATTGCCGCGATCAAGCGCATGCAGTCGCTGTACCACGGCACGCTGGTCGCGCAGGGCGCATTCTCGCTCTACGACCGCAATGCGCTGATCGAAGTGGGCGGCTGGGCGGAATGCGTGGGTGAAGACATCGTGCTGACCTGGGCCTTGCTGAAGGCCGGCTACCGGATCGGACACTGCGAGGATGCCTGCATCTTCACCAACGTGCCCGAGAACGCGCGCCAGTTTGTGCGCCAGCGGCAGCGCTGGGCACGCGGCATGATGGAGGCGTTCCGACAGCATCCGGACATCCTGCTGACACCCCGCCTGTCGACCTTCTTCGTCTACTGGAACCTGCTTTACCCCTGGTTGGACCTGGCCTTCACACTGGGCTTTTGCCGGGGATCGTGCTGGCCATGTTCGGCTGCTACTGGATTGCAGGACCGATGACGCTGGCGCTCCTGCCGCTGGCCTTCCTCATGAGCTACCTGATGTTCTCCATCGAGAGAAAGATGTTCGAGAACGTGGGACTCCAGGTCCGGCGCAACCGCCTTGGCCTGTGCATCTACATGATTTTCTACAGCCTGTTGCTGCAGCCAGCGAGCGTGCTGGGCTATATGGACGAGATCTTCAAAACTCGAAAGACCTGGGGTACCAAGTGAAGCGCTACGCATTCGTGTTACTGGGCACCGCGCTGGCGTTGACAATCACAAGGGCCGCAGCGGGCGAAGAAGAGAAAGTACTGGACCAGGCGCCGGGCCGGAATTCCTGGCCAGCTACGACAGCGGAAAAGTTCTCGATCCGGAAGCTTTCGGTCGAGTACCTTCCCAGCATGTCGCACGCAGACAACCTGTTCGGCCTGCGAGCGAGTGATTACCGCTACAACCAGGACGGCTGGACGCGCCACGGGCAGAAGCTGAGTGTGTTTGGCCGCAAGCTGGACCCGGCAACGCTGAACGGCTGGACTCTCGAGGGCGGCATCTTTACCCAGGGCGGACACACCCTGGCGACCGTCGATGGCGGTTACCGGCTGGCGCTGGCCAAGCGTACTTCGCTCGAGGTTTTCGTCAATCGCGACTGGGTGGAAACACAGACCGCGCTGGACCGGGGCGTTCACTACACTTTTGGCGGCGTGGCCCTCGATCAAGGCATCGGCCCGCATGTCACCGTGGTGGGCGTTGCCGGTCAGCAGTATTTCTCCGACGGCAACCGTCGTGATCATGGCCGCCTGCGGCTGATCTATCAGCCTTCGCTGGATCTGGGCCTGACCCTGCAGGCGCGATTCCGCGCTTACCACAGCTCGCAGGAAGATGTTGGCCGCGCTTACTTCAACCCGGACCATTACTCGGAGTCGATGCTTGCGGTCGGCTGGCGCCAGCGTTACCAGGGCTGGACAGGAACGTTCGTCGCAGGTCTCGGCAGGGAAAAGGTTTCCGACGCCCCGCTCCAGCCTACCCGGCTATTCGAGATCGGGCTGCAAAGCCCGGTTCGCGCTTCACAATCGCTGCGCATTCGCGCCGGCTATAACCGCAGCGCCTCCTTCAACGGCCCCAACTACCACTATCGCTACGCACTCGGCGAGTGGATTATCCGCTTCTGAGGGGCGCGCCCGGTTCGCGCGATGAGCGACGGTGGCAACATCGCGCGCGGCTCATTCCTGCGCGAATTTTTTTTTTTTTCCGCGCTCGGGGTTACCGGGATTGCCGCGACTGCGGCCCAAATACCCCCCGCGAAGCATGGGTAAGCAATTGTAAAAATCGTGGCCGCATAATGCCTTACGAGGCAGACATTGCGACGCGCAACCCGCCGCAGCGGCCCTCCTGCATAAACTGAAGCTCAGTCAATACGCCGGCAACCCCCAAAAGGGTGTTCCGGCGAGTGCCGTCTCAGGGAATTCACTAAAGGACGGCGATGTAGAAATCGCTAATATCTCCTGTCGGAACCTCTCAACATGATTTAGCGCTTCGCCTGATTGACACGCCGGGAAAATTCGTCAGAATGCTTCCTCACATGTGCAGCGCCTTTCGGTTGGTAGTTCCGCGGTGTTTTTCGTTTGTCATACCACCGACATTTGGAAGGCATAAACAATGCGCGGTGGAACAGGGCATTCACCAACGCCTGCCTGGTTCCTGCATTGAGCACGATGTACAGCGGGCAATTAAGCTCATTTGAAATTCAAGGTTGAAAAAGATATGGAAACCGGTACCGTTAAGTGGTTCAACGACGCCAAGGGCTTCGGCTTCATCACCCCGGACGCAGGCGGGAACGATCTGTTCGCGCACTTCTCGGCGATTGAAGGCGGCGGCTTCAAGTCGTTGAAGGAAGGCCAGAAGGTCCGCTACGTCAAGGCGATGGGCCAGAAGGGCGAACAAGCCACGAAGATCCAGGCGGTCTGAACCGGTTTGGACACCGCAGGCGCGCGCCCATGCACGTGCCTGCCAGCAAAGAGCCCCGCCAATGCGGGGCTCTTTGCATTCCAGGGCCGATGCCGCGCCCGATCCGCTCGCTGCTGGTCGCCGTGGGGCTACTCATGCCGCTGGCACAAGCCTGCGCCGAAGACGTTGCCAACTACGGCAACGATCCCTTCGTACAGGTTTCCTCCCGCATTGCGGATTGCCCGGAGCCGGCAGGCCCGCGTGTGAGCGAGGCCGAATGGCGCCGCGAGGCACACCACCGTATCGAACAGGGCAACCACTGCTGGACCGAGGGCCGCTGCCGCCTTGCCAACGCATTCCAGTACGACAAGGAAATCGCCGAAAGCCTGCAACGGCGCCTGCGGACGCTGGCCACGACCATGCCGCTCTGGCAGGACAGCACGCTCTGGATCATCGTGCGCGGACGCTGGCTGACGGTACAGGGATGCGTGCGGCCGGGCTTCGCCAAGGCATCTTTCCTGCGCGCACTGGGCGAAGTCGCGGACGTGGAAAAAGTGGTGGACCAGACCACCGCTAGCCCTGAGCGCGGCGTGCCTTACGTGCGCTATGCGCCCGGCGGCGCAGGTGCCGGCGGAGGCGCCCCCGCGTCCTCGCCCGCGCACCGATGAGGCACACCAGGGCGGCAGGCTCGTCACGAGGTTGTTGCTATAATCGCCCGACCCCCAATCCACCGTGAGCGTGGCTCGGCACAGAGGTTCGCCGATGCCGCCCGACGGCAAAAAAGCGTGTCGAGGAGTTACGTGGCCGGTACTCAAGTCGCAACGCCAGACGCCCCCATCGCAGGTGCGGCCACACCGGCCGCCTCCTCGGGCAGTTCCTTCCATGCAGCCATGCGCATCCTGCCCGCGGCGCAGCGGCAGGCCATGTTCGAGATTTACGCGTTCTGCCGCGCGGTCGACGACATTGCCGACTGCGACGCGCCGCACGCCGAGCGCCTGACCGGCCTGGATGCCTGGCGGCGCGACATCGGCTTGTGCTACGCGGGCATGGCCCCGGCAGCGCTGCGGTCGCTGGCGGGCCAGATTGAAGCATTCCATCTGCGCCAGCAGGATTTCCTCGACGTGATCGACGGCATGACCATGGACGTGGTCGCCGATATCCGCGCGCCGGACGCCGCTACGCTGGACCTGTACTGCGACCGCGTCGCGAGCGCCGTGGGCCGTCTGGCCGTACGCGTATTCGGCATGGACGAGGCGCCGGGCCTGGCGCTGGCCCATCATCTCGGGCGCGCGCTGCAGCTCACCAACATCCTGCGCGATATCGACGAAGACGCAGCCATCGGCCGCCTGTACCTGCCGGCGCCCGCCCTGCTCGCCGCGGGCGTCGAGGGCCTGGAACGCGCCACGCCACTGGAAGTCGTTGCCCATGCCGGCATCGACGCCGCCTGCGCGGCCGTCGCGCGCGAGGCGCAGGCCCATTACGAACAAGCCGACGCGGTCATGGCGCGCTGCCCTTCGCGCGTGGTGCGCTCGCCGCGCATCATGTCCCAGGTCTACCACTGCCTGCTCGCACGCTTGCGCGCGCGGGGCTGGCGCGCGCCGCGCGCACGCGTGCGCGTGCCGCGTGCGCAATTGCTGTGGATCGTACTGCGCCACACCATGGTTTGAGGATGTTGCCCGCGGATCCGCCCTGTGGCGCACAGCGCCCGGCGGCATCCTGAACACCATCTTCGAGGCACGCTTCCCGTCGTGCCACACAAGGAGTTTGCATGTCGATGAACGAGGCCGTCCTTGCCGCACCGCGAGTCGCAGTTGCGACTGCGCGCCCGGCCACACCGGACGCCCTGGACGCCCCCAACGCGCTGGACACCGGTATCGGCCACGCGCTCGATGCCCTGCTGGCCCAGCAGAATGCCGACGGGCACTGGGTCTACGAGCTGGAAGCCGACGCCACCATCCCGGCCGAATACGTGCTCATGGTGCATTACCTGGCGAGACGCCGGACCTGACGCTGGAAGCACGCATCGCGCGCTACCTGCGGCGCATCCAGAATGCCGACGGCGGCTGGCCGCTGTTCCATGAAGGCCGCTCGGACATCAGCGCCAGCGTGAAGGCCTACTTCGCGCTGAAGATGAGCGGCGACGATCCACAGGCCCCGCATATGGCGCGCGCCCGCGCGGCCATCCTCGCGATGGGCGGCGCGGAAGCGAGCAACGTCTTCACGCGCACGCTGCTCGCGCTGTTCGGCGTCATGCCTGGCAGGCCGTGCCGATGATGCCGGTGGAAATCATGCTGCTGCCGCAGTGGTTTCCGTTTCACCTGTCCAAGGTTTCGTACTGGCGCGCACGGTGATCGTGCCGCTGCTGGTGCTCAACAGCCTGCGGCCGCGGGCGCGCAACCCGCGCAAGGTCGGCATCGACGAGCTGTTTGCCGGCCCGCGCGATGCCGTACGGCTGCCGAGCAGGGCACCACACCAGCATGCCGGCTGGCACGCGCTGTTCCGCGGCGCCGACGCGCTGCTGCGCACGGCCGAACACGTCATGCCGCGCGGCCTGCGCCGCCGCGCCATCGATGCGGCGAAGGCGTTCGTGCGCGAGCGGCTCAATGGCGAGCACGGGCTGGGCGCGATTTTCCCGGCCATGGCCAACTCGGTGATGATGTTCGACGTGCTCGGCATCCCGCCCGATGATCCGGACCGCGCCGTGGCGCGCCGCTCGATCGACAAGCTGCTGGTGATCCACGGCGATGAAGCCTATTGCCAGCCGTGCGTGTCGCCGGTCTGGGATACCGCGCTCGCCGCGCACGCGCTGCTGGAAGCATCGGAGCCGCGCGCCACCGCCGCGGTCAAGCGCGCGCTGGACTGGCTGCACCCGCTGCAGGTACTCGATGTGCGCGGGGACTGGACGGTGCGCCGGCCGCATGTGCGGCCAGGCGGCTGGGCATTCCAGTACGCCAATGCCCACTATCCCGATGTGGACGACACCGCGGTAGTCGCCGCGGCGATGCACCGCGCCGCGCATGCGGACCATGCCGGGCGCGCCGATCCGAACGCCGAAGCCGTCGCACGCGCGATAGAGTGGATCGTCGGCATGCAGAGCGGCAATGGTGGATGGGGCGCGTTCGAACCCGAGAACACGCATCTCTACCTGAACAACATCCCGTTCGCCGACCACGGCGCCCTGCTCGACCCGCCCACGGCCGACGTATCGGCACGCTGCCTGTCCATGCTGTGCCAGACCGGTGCCACGCCAGACGTGAGCGAGCCGGCCGCGCGTGCGCTGCAGTACCTGCTGGCCGAACAGATGCCCGACGGAAGCTGGTTCGGGCGCTGGGGTACCAACTACATCTATGGCACCTGGAGCGCGTTGTGCGCGCTCAACGCCGCAGCGCTCGGCGCCGAAGCGCCGCCGGTGCGGCGTGCTGCCGAATGGCTCGTCGCCATCCAGAACCCCGATGGCGGCTGGGGCGAGGACGGTGACAGCTACAAACTCGAATACCGCGGCTACGAGCGCGCACCGAGCGTGGCATCGCAAACGGCATGGGCGCTGCTTGCGCTGATGGCTGCAGGCCAGGCCGCGCATCCCGCCGTAGCGCGTGGCGTCGACTACCTGCTGCGCACGCAGGACGCCGACGGCCTGTGGCGCGAGCCGCGCTTCACCGCCGTGGGATTCCCGCGCGTGTTCTACCTGCGCTATCACGGCTATGCGCGTTATTTCCCGCTGTGGGCGCTGGCGCGCTACCGCAACCTGCAGCGCGGCGGCGATCGCCACGTGGCGTGGGGACTGTGAGCGGCACGCCGGATGCGCGCGCCATGAGCAAGCCTTGCGTACTGGTCGTCTGTGGCATGGACTTCGAAGCCCGCATCGCCGCGGGCCCGCATTGCGAAGTGGTGGTCGGCCAGCGTGGAGCAGCACTCGGCGCGGCCATCGAACGCAGTGCCGGCACGTGCGCGGCCATCATCAGCTTCGGCGTAGCGGCGGCCTGGACCCGTCGCTTGCGCCGGGCGCAGTGGTCATTGCAACCAGCGTGCGCGATGAAACCAGCGGGCTGTCCACGCAGGCCGATCCGGCATGGGTACGCGCGCTGATGCAGGTACTGCCGAACGCAGTATCCGGTGCCATCGCCGGGTCCGACACTGCCGTGGTGACGCTCGCCGACAAGGCCGCCCTGCACGATGCCAGCGGCGCGCTGGTCGTGGATATGGAATCTCATATTGCCGCCGGCGTCGCGCGCCGCCACGGCCTGCCGTTCGCAGCCTGCCGCGTCGTGATCGACCCGGCACGCGTGCCGTACCCGCGCTGGCGCTGGCCGGCATGGGGAGCGACGGACGCACCGATGTGGGCGCGGTTGTGGTGGCATTGTTGAAGCGCCGTGGGAGTTGCCAGCGCTGATGCGGTTGGGACGCGATGCGGCTGTGGCAAGGGCCAGCTTACTGGCAGTGCGACGGGTCGTTGGCGACGACTGGGGCATGCACGAGACGCAAGCCCCTGTCAGGATCAATGCGTAATGAGATCGGCAAAGATGTGCCGGCGCTCGTGAAGTATGCGAACAATATCGAGCACCTCACCACTCACACGATAGAACACAAGAAAGGGAAAGCGATCGAGCGGCCAGACTCGAAGCGATGCATCCGGCAGGAAGTGTGCGTAGCGGCGGGACCCGATACTTGGACGCGCGGCCAGGAAGCTCAGCACGCTCAGCAACTCTTCCGTAAAGGCCTCGGCGAGGCCAGGCGCAGCATCGTCATACCAGTCCTGCGCCGCGTGAGCGTCACTGCGCGCGGCAGGACGCAGCTTCAGGCGTAATGCCATTCAGCGCGTGCGATTTTTTTTCAGGCGGGCGCGGAATTCTGCTGCGAACTCTTCCACACGCTCGTACTCTGTTCCTTCGCCGCTGTTGAGACCTTCTTCGATAAGTTCGTACAGGCGATGCTCGGCCTCGTTCTGCGGACCGACAGCTTCAGCAGCACGGGACATCGGGTCTTGGGCGGGAACGGGGGAGTCAGGCGGGCCATGTCGGCATTCTACCAACGTGCTATCGGTCCGGCCGTCGCAATTTCCGTATTACTCGCGCAGAGACTCGCGCGACACTTCTTGCCATTCCATCTCGGTCGAAGGTGACGGCGACTGAGTGCATTCTGCGCACTCCAATAGGCCATAGGGAACTCCCTCACCCAACTTCCGCGCCGCATCCAACGCCAGTCCCGAGCCGATCCCGCCGAACAAATCCCCCTCCACCCGCCGCGCCTGCGGCAGCAATTCACCGAGCCGCTGGCGCAGCAGCGGCACGCTGCTGGAACCGCCAGTGAACAGAATGGTGTCGACCGACGCCGCGTCCACCCCGGCACTGGCCAGCATGTCTTTCACTGTCTGTTCGGTCTTCACCACCAGCTTGCCGATGGATTCGTCGAACTCATCACGCGTGATCGGCAGCATGAGTTCCCGCTCGATGCGATGCAGGTCGACGTCGGTACGGTCCGTGCCCGACAGCGCGATCTTGGCCGCTTCCATCTGGATGGCCAGCCAGTGGCCGGCGCGTTCGCGGATCAGACGGATCAGCCGGTCAAGCTTCACCGTATCGGCCGCGTCGCGATAGTTGTCCATGACGATCGACCATGCCTTGCGCGTGTACACCAGGTTGATGGTGTGCCAGCTGGCCAAGTCGAAGTACTGGCTCGACGGCATTCCTTGCCGCTGCGCAGCTTGCTGCCAAGGCCCAGCAGCGGCATGGCGCGCGCCAGGCTCAGCGCGCGATCGAAGTCGGTGCCGCCGATGTGCACGCCGCCGTTGGCCAGGATGTCTTCGCGCCGGTCGATCCGTCTGGCGCGTTCCGGCGACAGTCGGACTAGCGAGAAGTCGGACGTGCCGCCGCCGATATCGGCGACCAGGACGAGCTCCTCCTGCCCGATCTTTGCTTCATAGTCGAAAGCCGCCGCAATCGGCTCGTACTGGAATTCGATGTCGCGGAAACCCGCGTCGCGCGCGATCTCGGCCAGCGTCTGCTCGGCCAGCCGGTCGGCCTGCGGGTCCTCGTCGATGAAGAACACCGGTCGGCCCAGCACCGCACGCGTGAACGTGGCGCCTGCCGCGCGCTCGGCGCGCGCTTTCAGTTCGCCGATGAAGTGAGCCAGCAGCTTGCGGAACGGCATGGCCTGCCCCATCACCTCGGTGCTGTCTTCCATCATCGACGTGCCGAGCAGGCTCTTGAGCGAGCGCATCAGCCGGCCTTCGTAGCCGGCCAGATAGTCGTCCAGCGCCGCGCGGCCATAGCTGACCAGCGGGTCCTCGGCGTGAAAGAAGATCACCGACGGCAGCGTGAGCTTGCCGTCTTCCAGAGGCAGGAGCGCGGCCGGATGGCCAGGGCGGGTCCAGCCCACCGTCGAGTTGGACGTGCCGAAGTCCAGGCCGCATGCGTTTGACATCATCGATTCCGTTATCCGTACTACCACTGCAATTTCCCCGCGGCTGCCAATGGGCAAGCGCAGGCCGGGCGCATTGTAGTGGCAGATTGCTGCCGCGCCCGGGCCTTGACACGTTCGACAACGGCTCCTATTCTGCGCACGTTCTTTCTGTAAGATCGTTGTTCTGTCTTATAGAATATCAATAGTACCAGGAGACAACATGACTTACCCGCACCGCCGCAAGCGTCACCCCTTTGTCGCACTGCTTTGCCTCGCCGTCCCGGCACTCCTGGCGGCAGCCGCGCCGGCCGATGCCGACACCTACCCCAGCCAACCCGTTCGCTGGTGGTGCCGTTCCCGCCAGCGGGCGGCACCGATGTGCTGTCGCGGCTGGTGTTCAACAAGGTAGCGATGACCACGCACTGGAATGTGGTGGTGGAGAACCGCGCCGGCGCAGGCGGCAATATCGGACTCGATGTCGTTGCCAAGGCAAAGCCCGACGGCTACACACTGGGCATGGGGCAGACCGCGAACCTGGCCATCAACCCGGCGCTGTACCCGAAGATGCCGTATGACGCGGTGAAGGATTTCACCCCGGTGGTGCTCGTGTCCGCCCAGCCGGTGGTGCTGATCGTGCGGGCCGATTCGCCCTACAAGACCGTGGCGGACCTCGTCGCGGGGGCGAAAGCAAAGCCATTGTCGATGGCCTCGGCCGGCACCGGCACAGTGGGCCACCTGACCGGCGAGATGTTCGCGCGCCGCGCCGGCATCAAGATGCTGCACGTACCGTACAAGGGCGCATCGCCGGCCCTGACCGACTTGCTGGGCGGCCAAACCGACTTCTATTTCGCCACGCCGCCGATTGCCATGCCGATGATCAAGGCCGGCAAGATCCGCGCGCTGGCCGTCACGTCCGGCAAGCGCCTGCCGCTGCTCGCCGCCGTGCCGACCGTGGCCGAGTCCGGATATGCGGGGTTCCAGGCGGAGGACTGGAAGGCGCTGGTGGCGCCGGCAGGCACGTCTGCGGAAGTGGTCAGGCGCCTCAATGCCGAGATCAACAAGGCACTGGCCCAGCCCGACACCATCAACAAGCTGCGCGAGGAAGGCAGCGATCCGCGCGGCGGCTCCCCCCAGGACCTCGCGAACTTCATCAAGTCCGAAAACGCGCGCTGGGGTGGGATAGTGCGGGAATCAGGCGCGCGCGTGGAGTGATCGTCGCTCCCTGATTCCATCCCTCGCATATCCACGCACTCCGCAGGAAATCCATCATGCATAAACCGTTGCGCCATGTGCGCGTCCTCGACCTGACCAATGTGCTGGCCGGCCCCTTCTGCTGCCACCAGCTCGCGCACATGGGCGCCGAGGTCATCAAGGTGGAAACGCCCGGCACCGGCGACCTGGCGCGCCAGCTTGGCGCCGATGCCGAGCTGAACCAGCGCCTGATGGGCGTGTCGTTCCTGGCGCAGAACCCGGGCAAGCAATCGATTACCCTCAACCTCAAGCATGCTCGCGGCAAGGAAGTGTTCCGCAAGCTCGTGCAGAGCGCCGACGTGGTGGTCGAGAATTTCCGCCCCGGCGTGATGACGCGCCTGGGCCTGGGCTTCGAGACGCTGAAGCAGGACAACCCGCGCCTGATCTACTGCGCCATCTCCGGCTTCGGCCAGGACGGGCCGTTGTCGGACCTGCCCGCGTACGACCAGATCATCCAGGGCATGTCCGGCGTGATGAGCATCACCGGCGACGCGCAGACCGCGCCGTACCGCGTCGGCTACCCGGTGTCGGACACCATTGGCGGCATCACGGCGGCGTTTGCCATTGCCGCCTCGCTCGCAGATCACCAGCGCACCGAGGGCTATTTCATCGACGTGTCGATGCTCGAAGCCACGCTCGCCACCATGGGCTGGGTCGTGTCGAATCACCTGATCGCCGGCAAGGCGCCGGCGCCGATGGGCAACGAGAACTTCACGGCCAGCCCGTCAGGCACTTTCCGCACGGGCGATGGCTTGCTGAACATCGCCGCCAACAAGCAGGAGCAGTTCGAGGCCGTATGCCGCGTAGTTGGCCGCCCGGACCTGATCGTCGACGACCGCTTTGCCGCGCGCAGGCGCGCCTGGCGAACCGCGCCGCGCTGACGCAGGCGCTCGAAGCAGAACTCGCGAAAAGCCCGCCAGCGAATGGTGGACCTTGCTCAACGAAGCCGGCGTACCGGCCGGCCCAGTGCTGGGCGTGCCGCAAACCCTGGCGCAGCCGCAGGTGCGCGACCGCGGCATGATCGGCACGTTTGCGACGTGCCCGGCGTGGGCCGCGATATCCGCGTGGTGCGCACCGGCTTCAAGCTGAACCGCGAAGCGCCGTCGGTGGACACGCCGCCGCCGCAGCTTGGCGAGCACACGCAGCAGATCCTTGCCGGCCTTGGCTACAGCGAGACCGAAATCGACACCCTCAGGCAGGAGCGCGCAGTATGACCGAGACCAGGCAGACCAGCGAGACCATGGACCCCGGCCAGCAGTTGTCCCAGGACTGGTGGCGCACGGAGATCATCGACATGCGCCCCGGCGAGATCCGCTACCGCGGCTACCCGATCGAGCAACTGATCGGCCGGGTATCGTTCGCGCAGATGATCTGGCTGATGCTGCGCGGCGAGTTGCCCGACCCCGGGCAGGGCGAGCTGCTCGACGCCGCGCTGATGGCAGCCGTCGACCACGGGCCGCAGGCGCCAGCATCGCCATTGCGCGCATGGCTGCCACGTGCGGCGTGGGCCTGAACAATGCGATGGCGTCGGCGGTCAATGTACTCGGCGACGTGCACGGCGGCGCCGGTGAACAGGCGGTGGAGCTGTACGAGGACATCGCGCGGCGCATCGATGCGGGCGCCGCGCTGGATCACGCGGTCAGCGCCGGCCTGCAGCACTACCGCGATCTGCACGGCAAGTTCGTTTCGGGCTTCGGCCATCGCTTCCATCCGGTTGATCCGCGCGCGCCGCGCCTGCTGGCGCTGGTGGACCAGGCGGCGGAGAAAGGGGTGGTCAACGGTCGCTTTGCCGCCATCGCGCGCGCAGTCGAACGCGCGCTCGGGGAAGGCCGCAGCAAGCCGGTGCCGATGAATATCGACGGTGCAACGGCAGTCATCTATGCGGAACTGGGTTTCCCGGCGCCGCTCGCGCGCGGGCTGTTCTGCCTGTCGCGCTCCGTGGGCATCCTCGCGCATGCATGGGAGCAGACGCAGCAGGGCGGCCGCAACAAGGGGCCGATCCCGCGCCAGTTCCTGTGGACCTACGACGGGGTGCCGCAGCGCGACGTGCCGCAGCAGCGGGACTGACGCCGCTCAACCCGCCGGCGTCATGATCTGGCTGGTCACACGGACCAGCGACGGCGCCGGCGTCTCGTCCAATGTGGCGGACACCACCACGTAACGGTCGCGACCCTGCTCCTTGGCCTGGTACAGCGCCCGGTCGGCATCCGCGAACAAGGTGCGCCACAGCAGTTCCTTGCTGCCGGTCGCGCCGCGAAGCTGCGCAACGCCGATGCTCACCGAGGCGAAGCATTCCGCCTGCCCCGGCAGCGGGATCGCGCGGACCTTGCGCAGGATGCGATTGGCCAGGGCGGTGGCCTGGTGTTCGTCGGTATGCGGGCACAGGATGCAGAACTCCTCGCCGCCGTAGCGTCCGGCCACGTCCGAGGCGCGGCGTGAGTTGTCGAGCGCCTGGGCGACTTCGCGCAGCACGGCATCGCCGGCGTGGTGGCCAAAGGTGTCGTTGACCTGCTTGAAGTGGTCGATATCGATCACCAGGCACGACAGCGGCTGGCCGTCACGCTGCCAGCGTGCCACCAGGGCGAGCGCCGACATGTCGAGCGCGCCGCGGTTGAGCAGGCCAGTCAGCGCGTCGACGCGCGCGCCGCTTTCGTTGTTGGCGATGATCTGCTCCATCGCCATCACTGTGAACCCGAACAGGCCAAGCAGCCCCGCGATCAGCGGCGCCAGCGCCCAGACCGAACCGGCCGGGCTCGCGAAGAACAGGATCAGGTCATGCCGGTCGCGCCCACCTCGCTCAGCGCATGACTGGCGCCGACAAGCTGGGTCGAAAGTTGCACGAGGGTGGACACCAGCACCAGCGGCGTCCCGATGCTGCGCCGTCCGCGCCCGGCACGGAAAAGCGTGCCGATCGTCGCCAGCGAAATCAGGGCCAGCACACCATAGACAGCCGCCTGAAGCACCCGGACGCCGTCGGGCAGGCCGGTGGAGGTGGCCGTCACGCCGAGCACCAGCGCGCCGGCCATCGCCAGCGGCCCGGCATGCGAAGGCAGGCCGTAGTACACGCGCACGCCGCGGTAGATCAGCAGCCATCCCACCACGAGGGCGCCCGCGCCGGCGACGCCCAGGTGCGGGGCGCCGCCCGCCGCGCTGACAGCCAGCGCCAGGCCGGCCGCGGAGCCGACCACATGACCACATGCCCACAGCCGCCCCGCTTCGATCGCGCGCAGCGCAAATACCAGCCCAGCCGCAATGACCAGCGTGCTGGAAAAGAACACGATCATCACGACCGCAATGGTCTGCTGGTCCAGGTGCACGGAAATCCCTTATCAAGGCCATAAGGCGTGCCGCCGGTCGGTCTCTGATCGAGATAACGGCACGGGTAAAGGGGGCGACCGCGAATAATATCCCGCTCCTGCCATGGTGGGGCACCCCCGACAAGCCGGGTCGCTCGCCACAACACTTGCCTCGGGGGAACTCAGGCCCCACAGTTCAGGCCGCGGCAGCCGGCATCTCGGGGAAATCGGGGAAGGTACCGCCCAGCTTGTGGGTCAGCGAGCGCGCCGCGCCAAGGACATCGTCACGGAAATCCTCGCGGAAACGGCTTGCCGGGCAGGTCAGCGTCAGGCGCCCGACAGCGTGCCGTCAGGCCCGAATACCGGCGCGGAACGCCCGCGATATCGGGGCTGCGGTCTCCGACCAGCGCGATCACGCCCTGGCGGCGGATACGTTCGTAGAGCTCGCCGTCTTCCCCGGCAAATGCACGCAGCACGCGCCCGCCCGCGCGCGTCGCGCGGCAGCAGTTCGCCGGCGCGGATGTGGTCGCGCACCGGCTGGGGCGAATCGACGCGGTACAGGCACAGCCGGTGCTCGCCCTGCTCGACATGGAACGCGGCGCTTTCGCGCGTGGTCTGCGCCAGCTCGCGCAGCACCGGCATGATCACGCCCTCCAGCGAGAACGATGCGGCATAGACCGCGTTTAGCCGTGCCACCTCCGGTCCCAGGCTGTAGCGCCCGTCGGGCAGCCGCTGCACCAGCGCGGCATGCTCGAGCGATGCCAGCAGCCGCAGCAGCGTGCTCTTGTAGAGGCCCGAGCGCTGCGCCAGGTCGGCCAGCCCGAGCGAAATATCGCCAAGCCGGAAAGCGGACAGCACGAACAGCGCGCGGTCCACGGCAACAGCCCCGCCCTCGGCGGAGTGCTTGTCGGCTTCGGAGACCTGGGCGGCTTTGCGTGGCATGGCTGGCGCGGAAAGGAAAACCGGCGTGCAAGGCACGCCGGATGACGGAACGAGCAGCCACCGTATAGAACGGACCGGCCCTTGTCAATGCGGCCGGCGGTCAGCGATGCCGCCGCCGTGAAAGCCGCCGCCGCGTGCGCCACCCATGCCACCGCCCATGCCACCACCCATCCCGCGCCCCACGCCGCTGCCCACGCCGCCACGGAAGCCGGGTCGCATGGCACCGTAACCGCGGCCGCCCCAGCCGGCGCTGGCGGAAGTACACGCGGTGCATCGGATGCACGTGGTGATGGCGGTCCACGAAGATGAACGCCGCGCCATAGCCAACGGCCACAGGCGCCAATACCACGGGTAGCCATCGTCGTAGTAATAGGGGGTCGTGTAGTAGCCGCCGCCGCTGCCATCCACCAGTTGCCAGCTGCCGTCGGACTGCAGACAGGCCAGGCCGGTCACCTGCTGCCACTGGCCGTTGATCACCACCTGGCCTGCCACCTCCTGACACGGCGGTCCGGTGCTCCATTCCTCGTCGGCCCGTGCCGGCACGGCGGTGCAAAGACCGAGCCCGACCATCCAGGCCGCCATCCACCTCGCAGCACTGTCCATGGTCACCTCCTGTACAGTCATCCCGGCCGCCAGCAGCGGCGTCTTGCGAGCTCCCCTGATACCTGTTGTATAGGATATACGCGCCGCGTCGCAGGTTTATTCCGGCCACCGTCAGCGCAGTGACATACAGGTATGACTCAATGCCTCAGAGCGGTGGCGTTTTTCCGCAACAACAATGGAACGCTTTACGGCCGCGAGACCCGGGCAAAGGCGCCTTAAGGCACATCATCCGGCAGCATGCGCCACTTAGCGGCCGCGTACGCGCCACATGCCTGAATTAGAAGGATTATTGCCTGCTTTTGGTTAAGCGGTTACTGCATGGCATGGATAAAATCATGCGTTGTCCCCCGCCGCAGCTTTACTTTTCGCATTGGTATGACCGTTCCCGACCTCTCGCTTTGCGACATCCTGGATGACTTGCGCAGCGCACCGCGCCCGCTGACCCCGTCCGAGCATACGTATCTGGCCCACCTCCGGCAGCGGATCGTCACCGGCGACGCCGATCTCTGGACCACGCTGGAAACCGCCGGCGTGCCGTGCAGCGAGCGCCGCCTGTCGCCCGACGTCGTGCTGGCACTGACTGCCCTGGGCCAGTTGCCCATGCACTGAACGCGCGGGGCGGGTTGCCGCCCCGCCGTGGATGTTCTCCCCTCTTCTCCCTCCTGCCATCCCTCCAGAGCGACCCGCCCAGAAAAGCGGGACGAAACATCCGACAAATCGCAGCACCGCAGCGGAAGTTTCCGAACCAAGTCGGCCACGCCGGTGGCTACGATCAGCGCTTTACCCCTGCGCCACGCCGCGCGAACCGCCAGCCTGCGGCAGGCTGGCGGCCAACCGGCATGGCTCCATGCATTGGCACACCTCCTGAAGAATCGGCGCGTCAGCCTGCTGTCCCTGCGCGCATTCGTCGCGCTCATGCGTTATCGGCACACCGGCCGCGCCGCCGCTGAACTGGGCATCCAGTCGCAGCGGCTGCACTATCAGTTGCGAAGCCTGGAGTCCGCGCTGGACACCGAGTTGTTCCGCGTCTGCAGCCCGCACTGGTTGCCCACGCCGGCCGCCATCCGCATGCTGCCCAGAGCACAGCGCGTTCTGGCGATGTGGCGCGACATCCTTGACAGCCTCGCGCAGGAGCCGGCAACACCGGCATCCGTGATGCCGCCGTACGGCCCGGTCGCGTTCTGGGTTCGGCAAGCCACCATGTAGAACGCCAGACCGGGCTACACGCGCATGCAGCTATAGGCCTCGGTCCGGTACGGAAATGCCACCTGCGCGTGGCCGGCCAGCGCCGGATCTGCGTCGATCACGGCCCGAAGCTGCGCGCGTACCCCGGCCTGCTGTTCCGGCGGCAGAGACGCGATGAAGCTCACCGACATGACGCGGTCGACGATGACCTGCTGCGGCGGGCCCTCATGCACGTAGGGCAGGCTCTGGAGCGTCAGCGGCCCGAATCCCCCGGCCGGGAACACGCGCTTCCAGTCGCCCTTGTAGAAACGGGGGGCATCGCCTTCGAATGGCGTCATGATCGTCGTGAGCCTGGCGACCCACGGCATGCTTTCGTCGCGCACATTCCACACCAGGCCCAGCGTGCCGCCCGGACGCAGCACGCGTCGGATCTCCGCCATGGCGTGCTCGTTGGCAAACCAGTGGAATGCTTGTGCGCAGACGACGGCGTCGACGCTCGCATCGGGAAACGGAATCGCCTCGGCGGTGCCGGCGACGGCCTGCACCGCCGGCAATGCCGCGGACAGTTGCGCGCGCATCTCGTCGACCGGCTCCACCGCGATGACGGCGGCGCCAGTCGCGGCCAGCCGGCGGGTGAACTTGCCCGTGCCCGCTCCGAGGTCCACGACCGTCTTGCCCGGACCGAGACCCAGCGTCCCGCGCAGCCAGTCGCCAATGCCTTCCGGATATTCGGGACGGCCGCGCGCATAGGTGGCGGCCTGGGCGGCAAAGCCTTCGGCGGCGGCGTGATGGATCTCTGTCATGGCGGGCTCCGAGCGGTGTGGATGTCGGAGCCGTACACTACTCCGGCTTCATGGACGCGGCAAGAACGCGAGCGAGATTGCAACCCTGGACAGCAATCAGCCCCCCTGCTGCTTGTCCTCGATCAGGCGCACCAGGACGTGCAGCAACCGGTTGGCCGGCACCGCGACCCCAAGCGCATCGCCGCGCCGCACGATCAGGCCGTTGAGGTGATCGATCTCGCTGCGCTTGCCGCGCGCGAGATCCTGGGCCGTCGACGACGACTGCCCGGGCATGGTCTCGGCAATCCGGCGAACCGTGAGCGCGATATCGCCGGGCAGCTCCACACCCTCCGCACGCTCGACGGCGAGGCATTCCTCCACCACGTCGCGCATCACGGCCTCTACGCCCTCGCCGCGGACAAGCCGGCCATAGGGCATTTGCGTGATGGCCGAGAGCGCGTTGTACACACAGTTCAGGATCAGCTTGGCCCAAAGCGCGCCGCGCACGTTGTCCGAGGTCTCGACCGGCACGCCGGCCGCGGCAAGTGTCGTGGCGAGGCTCGCGCCCTGGCTGGTCGGCTCGATCACAAGCTCGCCGCGTCCGTGGTGCCGGACGTGCCCCGGTCCCGCCATTTCGGTGGCGACATACACCACCGCGGCGGCCACTTCCTGTTCCAGCAGGCCGCGCAGCGTGTCGGCGTTCTCCACGCCGTTTTGCAGCGACAGCACCAGCGCGCCTTGCGCGAGCGAGGGCTTCATCGCCAGCGCCGCGCTCCGCGTGTCGGTGGACTTCACGCAGAAGAGCACGAGATCCGCGCCCTGCACCGCGCTGGCGTCCGTGCTGGCCGACACCCTGACCTGCTCGTCGAACGACTGCGTTTCGAGCCGCAGGCCGCGCGCCTCGACGGCTTGCACATGCTGCGGACGGGCGATCAGCACCACCTCGTGACCGGCCCGCGCCAGCATCCCGCCGTAGTAGCAACCCACTGCCCCGGCCCCCATCACTGCGACTTTCATTTCCGCACGCTCCCGCTGCAAATCCTGATTGGTCCCGCGATGGCGGCATGATGGCCTGCCGGTCACCGCCTGCATGAACACGATTATGACAGGGCGACTCCGGCAGGCGCGCGGATGCATCTCGTCGCGGCCAGTCGCCTGCGGTCCGAGTCACATAAACGCCGCTTTCCATCCCCCGTACGCGCGCTCATGCCCTAAACTCAAAGCACCCCGACCCGATCCCGCCGTCCCACAAAGACATGCAGGATCCCTGACACGCACATCGGAGGCCTCCCACATGGGCACGGTTGCGAGCTTTGACATCGGCTACACACGATACCTGGACCCGCCGGGCGCATCACCGGTTTCTTCTTCCCCCCTCCCGCCACTCGCCACCGACCCGGACGCGCTGCTGCCGCTGTACCGCGCGATGGTGCTGACCCGCCAGTTCGACCTCAAGGCCATTGCGATGCAGCGCACGGGCAAGATCGGCACGTTCGCGTCGGCGCTCGGGCAGGAAGCGGTCGGCGTGGGCGTGGCCACCGCCATGCGCGCGGAGGACATACTGGTGCCGTCGTACCGCGATCATGCTGCGCAGTTTGTGCGCGGCGTCACGATGACCGAGAGCCTGCTGTACTGGGGCGGCGACGAGCGCGGCAGCGGATTTGCGGCGGCGCCGCATGACTTCGGCAACAACGTGCCGATCGGCACCCAGGTCTGCCACGCCGCGGGCGTTGCCTATGCCGTTCAGTTGCGCAATGAGGCGCGCGTGGCGGTCTGCCTGCTAGGAGACGGCGGCACATCGAAAGGCGATTTCTACGAGGGCATGAACATGGCCGGCGCATGGCATGCGCCGCTCGTGATCGTGATCAACAACAACCAGTGGGCCATCTCGATGCCGCGCAGCCGTCAGACAGCTGCGCAAACGCTTGCCCAGAAGGCGATCGCGGCGGGCATCCCCGGCGAACAGATCGACGGCAACGATGTGGTGGCGGTACGGCACCGCGTGGGCGAGGCGATCGAGCGCGCGCGGGCCGGTGAAGGACCGGCCCTGATCGAAGCCATCACGTATCGGCTGGGCGATCACACCACGGCCGACGATGCCTCGCGCTATCGCGATGAATCCACGGTCAAGGCGCACTGGCAGGCCGAGCCGCTGCTCAGGCTGCGCGAGCACCTGGTGAAGCTCGGCGCGTGGGACGCGGGGCGCGAAGAGGCGCTCGTGCGCGAATGCTCGCAGCAGGTGGCTCAGGCCGTGGAAGCCTACCTGGCGTTGCCGCCGCCGGGTCCGGAGGCGATGTTCGACTGCCTGTACGCCACCATGCCGGCGGCATTGCAGGAACAACTGGCGACAGCACGGCGCTATGCCGCGCCGCATGACCAGCCCAACCCGAACTGAGGCGAGCACACCATGGCTGAAATCAATCTGGTCGAGGCCGTCAACCAGGCGCTTGGCTACGCGCTGGAGCACGACCCCGATGTACTGCTGCTCGGCGAGGATATCGGCGTGAACGGCGGCGTATTCCGCGCCACGGTCGGACTGCAGTCGCGCTTCGGCCCGCAGCGCGTGCTCGACACCCCGTTGGCCGAGTCCGGCATTGTCGGCGCCGCGATCGGCATGGCGGCGATGGGGCTCAAGCCCGTGGCGGAGATCCAGTTCACGGGCTTCATCTATCCGGCCATCGACAACATCATCAACCACGCCGGGCGCATGCGTCACCGTACGCGCAACCGGCTCGGCTGCCCGCTGGTAGTGCGCTCGCCGTTCGGCGCAGGCATCCACGCGCCCGAGCATCATTCGGAAAGCCCGGAAGCGATGTTCGCGCATATGCCGGGCATCCGCGTGGTCATCCCGTCGTCCCCCGCGCGCGCCTATGGCCTGCTGCTCGCTGCGATCCAGGACCCCGACCCGGTAATCTTCCTGGAGCCGACGCGGCTGTACCGGCTGTTCCGGCAGGAAGTCGCCGATGACGGTGCGCCGCTGCCGCTCGATGCGTGCTTCACGCTGCGCGATGGCAGCGATATCACGCTGGTGAGTTGGGGCGCGATGCTGCAGGAGACGCTGGCCGCGGCCGATCAGCTCGCCGAGGAAGGCATCTCCGCAGCCGTGATCGACGTGGCCACGCTCAAGCCGCTCGATATGCAGACCATCCTCGAATCCGTGGCGCGCACGAGCCGCTGCGTGATCGTGCACGAGGCGCCGCGCACGGCGGGATTCGGCGCGGAGATTGCCGCGGGACTGGCCGATGCGGGCCTGTATTCGCTCGCCGCGCCGGTGCAGCGCGTGACGGGCTTTGACACCGTGGTGCCGCTCGCGCGGCTGGAGCACACCTACCTGCCGAGCGTGGCTCGCATTGTCGATGCCGTGCGCAAGGCCCTTGCGGCATAGGATTCGGGGAACGCAACGATGAGAGTCTTCAAGCTGCCCGACCTGGGCGAAGGCCTGCAAGAGGCCGAGATCGTGACCTGGCATGTGAAGGTCGGCGACACCGTGGCCGCCGACCAGCCGCTGCTGTCGGTCGAAACGGCCAAGGCCATCGTGGAGATCCCGTCGCCGTACGCCGGCACGATCGGCAAGCTGTTCGCGCAGCCGGGCGACATCGTCCACCTCGGCGCGCCGCTCGCTAGCTTCGAAGGCGCGGGCAACGATGCCGACGCGGGCACGGTAGTGGGCGCGGTGAAGGTCGGTTCGCATGTGGTGGCGGAGTCCGCAACGCCGCTCACCGCGGGCGCAGGCGGCGCGGGCATCAAGGCAACGCCGGCGGTGCGCGCACTGGCGCGGCGCCTCGGCGTGGACCTGGCGATGGCAAACCCGTCCGGACCGGACGGTGTGGTCACGGCTGCCGATGTGGAACGCGCGGCATCGACGCTCGCCGAGAGCGGCCCGGGCGAGGTGCTGCGCGGCGTGCGCCGGGCCATGGCGCAGAACATGGCGCGCGCGCAGAGCGAGGTCGCCGCCGCGACCGTGATGGACGACGCCGATATCCACGCATGGCAAGGCGGGCACGATGTCACCATCGCCTGGTGCGCGCGCTCGTGGCCGGCTGCCGCGCCGAGCCGGGGCTGAATGCCTGGTACGAGGGCCAGACCGGCAAGCGCCACGTCATGCAGAAGATCGACGTCGGCATTGCCGCCGACCTGCCCGAAGGCCTGTTCGTGCCGGTGCTGCGCAATGTGGGAAACCGCGACGCCGCGGACCTGCGCCACGGGCTGGACCGCATGCGCGCCGATATCCGCGCGCGCACGATCGCGCCCGAGGAGATGCGCGGCAACACCATCACGCTATCGAACTTCGGCATGATCGCGGGCCGCTATGCGGCGCCGATCGTGGTACCGCCGACCGTGGCGATCCTCGGCGCGGGCCATATCCGCGACGAAGTCGTGCCGGTGGGCGGCGTGCCGGCGGTGCACCGCGTGATTCCGCTGAGCCTGACCTTCGACCACCGCGTGGTCACCGGCGGCGAGGCGGCGCGCTTCCTGGCGGCCGTCATCGCCGACCTGGCGCTGCCCGAATAGTCCGCTACGTCAGCCTCTTAGGCCATCAGCCCATAAGCCCATCAGGCCAGGCGGATATCGCCGTCGAAGGTCGCGTGAAGCTTGAGCTTGCCCAGCTCCAGCGTCATCTTCACCGGCAGGATCTCGTTGCCGGCCAGTTCGCCGCTGGCCAGCGCGGCCGCCACGGCCTGCTCGATCTCGCGCTGGGAACTGACGCCGACGGTCTTGAGGAACTTGCGGATGCTCATATTGAAGGCTTCCTGATCCATGGCTGTCTCCTGCCCGGTTCGTCGCACATGCCTTGATAGTAGTGCAGGCCGGCGCGGGACTGGCGCGCGCGTGCAAAACGCGCTACACAGGAATCTGGCCGCCGCCCAGGAGATGCCATGCCCGCCGCCCCTGACCGCCCCCGAATGACGCACCGCTGGCTGCGCCGCCTTGCGGTGGTGCTGGCCGCCGCGCTGCTGATGGCGGGCTGCGCCAGCCTGCCGCCGCAGGACGGGCGCGTGAGTTCGTACGCAGTCACGGATACGGCCAGCACGCCGCTGGGCCGCACCATGGCCCCGATGCTGTCCCGGCATCCGGGCCAGTCGGGCTTCTACCCGCTGGCGAACGGCCCGGACGCGCTGGTGGCGCGCCTCGCACTGGCCCGGGCGGCGCAGCGCACGCTGGACGTGCAGTATTACATCTACGATGGCGACCTGACCGGGAAGACGCTGCTCGCCGACATCATCGGCGCCGCCGACCGCGGCGTGCGCGTGCGCCTGCTGCTCGACGACCTGCATATGTCCGGCCAGGACCGCATTCTCTCCGCGCTTGACGATCATCCGAACATCGAAGTCCGGCTGTTCAACCCGTTCGCCTCGCGCAGCCTGCGCCTGGCCGCGATGGCGCTCGACTACAGCCGGCTGAACCGCCGCATGCACAACAAGTCGATGACGGCGGACAACCAGATCACGATCGTGGGCGGGCGCAATATCGGCGATGCGTATTTCTCCGCCGACAAGGCTTCCGACTTTACCGACCTGGACCTGCTGCTGGCCGGCCCGGTCGTGCCCGAAGTCTCGGCGGTATTCGATGATTACTGGAACGGCGCCGCCGCGTACCCCGTCAGCGCGCTCGTCAAGCCGCCCGACGACGCCGCGGCGCAACTGCAGGCCGTGCGCGAATACCTCGACCGGCACGTGGCCGAGGCGCGCGGCGGCGAGTATTCGCAGACCCTGCTGGCCTCCGGGCTCGCCAAGCGCTGGAAAGCGGCAAGCTCACCGCGTACTGGGGCCATGCCACGGTCATCGCCGACAAGGCCGCCAAGGTCACGCTGCCGCCTGAAGACGATTCCAGCCACGCCATCCCCAAGCTCGCGAAGCTGCTCGGCAGCGCGCAGCAGGAACTGGCGCTGGTATCGCCGTATTTCGTGCCGGACCGCAAGTCAGCCGCCTGGCTCGCGCAGATGACAAAGCGCGGCGTGACGGTGCGCATCCTGACCAACTCGTACGCTGCCACCGACGTGAGTGCCGTGCATGCGGGCTATTCGCCCTGGCGCAAGGAATTGCTCGAAGCCGGCGTGGAACTGTATGAGCTCAAGCCGTCCGCCTATGCCGAGATGGCGCGCGAAGGCAAGCACGCCCACCGCAGCATGGTCAGCAAGAGCCGCGCAAGCCTGCACGCCAAGAGCTATATGGTGGACCGGCATCTGCTGTTCGTCGGATCGCTCAACCTGGACCCGCGCTCGGCCCGGCTCAATACCGAGATGGGTGTGGTCGTCGACAGTGCGCCGCTGTGCGCGGCGCTCGGCAAGGACCTGGACCAGGCTTTGCTGGACGTCGCCTACAAGGTGATGCTCGCGCCGGACGCCGGGGGCAGTGCGTCCCACCTGGTATGGCTCACGCGCGAGAACGGCCTGCTGCGCACCTATGACAGCGAGCCGGGCATGGGCGCGCTGCAGCATCTCGGGCAGGGGCTGCTGCGGATGCTGCCGATCGAAGAAGAGCTATAGGCGGCCAGGGGCGCTCCGGCCGCTGTATATAATGCGTTTCCGATTGCCGCCGCGCATCGCGACTGACCCTCCATGGAATCCAAGACTGCCCGCCTCACCATCCTGATCGATCCGGTCAAGAAGAAGGCTTTCGAGACACTGTGCGCATCGCAGGACCTGACGCCATCGCAGGTGGTGCGGCAACTGATCCGTGAATACCTTGCGCAGCACGGTGTGGACTACGCGACCAAGGCAAAGCCCGCCGGCCGGAAAAAGGCGCCAGCCGACAAAGCCTGAGCGCTGCCGTCATCGCTCTTGCGCGAGCCGCGCGCAGCGCTCGGCCGCTTCGGCCAGCGTGTCCTGGTAGTTGCCTTCACCGAGCGTCGCCAGCACGCCGGCGCGCATGAGTTTCTGGCGCACGCGCGCATTGGCTTCGCACAGCACCACGACAACGCCGCGTTGCTTGAGCTTGCCGATCACCTCTTCGAGCGTCTGCAGCCCGGTCATGTCCATGAACGGCACGCGGCGCAGCCGGATCAGCAGCACGCGCGGATCGGTATGGGTCTGGATCAGCGCGCGCTCGAAGTTCTCCACCGCGCCGAAGAAGAACGGCCCGTCGATGCCGTACACCAGCACGCCGGGCGGCAGGCCGGACGGCACGCCGCCATCGCGCGACAGCTCGTGCTCCAGATCGGGCGCGTCCTGGCGCGACACCTCCACCGACGCCGACATGCGCCGCAGGAACTGGAACATGGCCAGGATGACGCCGATATTGACTGCCACCACCAGGTCGGTCAGCACCGTCAGCGCGAACGTGATCAGCAGGATGGCCACGTCCGCGCGCGGCGCGCGGCGGACCATACGCGCGAAGTGCCGCAGCTCGCTCATGTTGTAGGCCACCACGAACAGGATCGCGGCCAGCGCCGCGAGCGGCACGTTGGCCGCCAGCGGCGCCAGGAACAGCACCACCAGCACCAGCGTGACCGCGTGGGTCATGCCGGCGAGCGGACTGTTGCCGCCATTGCGGATGTTCGTGGCCGTGCGCGCAATGGCCCCGGTCGCGGCAAAGCCGCCGAACAGCGGAGAAACGATGTTGGCCAGTCCCTGCCCGATCAGCTCCTGGTTGGAGTCATGGCGCGTGCCCGCCATACCGTCCGCGACCACGGCCGACAGCAGCGACTCGATCGCGCCGAGCATGGCGATGGTGAACGCCGGCCCGGCCAGTTCCAGCACGCGCGCGAGCGTGACCTCGGGCAGCGTCAGCCCGGGCAACCCGCGCGGCAGGCCGCCGAACGCGCTGCCGATGGTGGCCACGCCGTCGAAGTGGAACACCGCCTGGATCGCGGTGGCTGCCACCAGCGCCACCAGCGGACCGGGCATGCGTTGCAGCCAGCGCACGCGCGGCGTGCCGACCACCAGCAGCAGGCTCAGCACCGCGATCATCGTGGTGGCCGGGTGCATCTGCGGCAGGACCTGCAGCAGGTGCACCAGCTTCTGGTGGAAATGATCGCCGGTGACGGCCGGCAAGCCGAAGAAGTCGCGCCACTGGCCGACAAAGATGATCACGCCGATGCCGGCTGTGAAACCCACGATCACTGGCGCCGGGATAAAGCGGATCACGCTGCCGAGCCGCGTCAGCCCCATGGCCAGCAGGATCAGCCCCGCCATCAGCGTGGCGATCTGCAGGCCGTCAATGCCGTGCTTGGCAGTGATGCCCGACAGGATGACGATGAACGCCCCGGTTGGCCCCGCGATCTGCACCCGGCTGCCGCCGCAGGCCGACACCAGCAGGCCGGCCACGATCGCGGTGTACAGCCCCTGCTCCGGCTTGGCGCCGGAGGCAATCGCAAAGGCCATGGCCAGCGGCAACGCCACCACGCCGACGATGCGCCGGCGACGATGTTCGATACCCAGTTCCTGCGGTGGAAGAGCCCCGCCTGCCATGCTTCGCGCAGCGCAATCATTGAGCGACCTCGTTGTCATCGGATGATCAATCCGCACATTGGATGATAACAGCGTGCTAATCGACGCAGACGGCATGTCTGCGCCTGCTCGCTGCCGGCGACCGCCTTTCGGATACTGTCGCCGCGACCGGGCAGTTCCTATACTGAATTGGCCCGCGCGAACCCGGGGCGTGCGCCAGGCGTGCCAGGCATCAGCGCGCGCCGGCTTCCAGTGACTCTGGCAAGCGGAGGACATGATGTTCAGGCACTTCCTGGTTCCCACGGATGGCTCGCCCCGTGCCGACGCAATGATTGCGCGGGCCATGACTTTTGCCGCGCGCATCGGTGCCCGCGTCACCGGTCTGCATGTGATTCCGCAGTATCACCTGATGACATACCGCCTGAGCAGTCTGCAGGACACGCGGGAAACGTTCGCCGCGGAGGCCGCGCGCCACGCCGACGAGTTCCTGGTCGCGCTGAGCCGGGCGGCCACGCAGGAAGGCGTGCCGTGCGAAACCGTTACCGCCACGGACGACCACCCGTGGCAGGCGATCGTGCAGACGGCGCAGCAGCGAGAGTGCGACCTGATCGTGATGTCGTCGCACGGACGGCGCGGCCTGCAGGCCATGCTCATCGGCAGCGAGACGCACAAGGTCCTCACGCATAGCGCGATTCCCGTGCTCGTGTTCCACTAGGGGCCTCGCAAGCGGGCGATTGCCCATCCATTGACGTTCACCACCCAACCAAGGAGTTTGATTATGGCGATTCGAATTGGCGAAGAGGCTCCCGACTTCACCGCCGAGACCACGCAGGGCCCGATCCGTTTCCATGAATGGATCGGCGACAGCTGGGCCATCCTGTTCTCGCACCCGAAGGACTTCACGCCCGTATGCACGACCGAGCTCGGCTATATGGCCGGCCTCAAGCCCGAATTCGACAAGCGCAACACCAAGATCATCGGCCTGAGCATCGACCCTGTCGGCGACCATTCGCGCTGGGCCAAGGACATCGAGGAAACGCAGGGTCATGCGGTCAACTATCCGATGATCGGCGACGCCGACCTGAAGGTCGCCAAGCTCTATGACATGATCCATCCCGAAGCCAGCGGCGGTCCGCGCACCGCAGTGGACAACGCGACCATCCGCTCGGTGTTCTGGATCGGACCGGACAAGAAGATCAAGGCGATGCTGGCGTATCCGATGAGTGCCGGCCGCAATTTCGACGAAGTCCTGCGCCTGCTGGATTCGCTCCAGCTCAACGCGAAACATGCCGTGGCCACGCCGGTCAACTGGAAGCCGGGCGACGACGTGATCATCCCGACCTCGGTCTCGGACGAAGACGCCAGGAAGAAATACCCGGATGGCTTCAAGACGCTGAAGCCCTACCTTCGGTGGTGGCCCAGCCAAAGTAGTCGGACAGACGGTGGTGGGGGGCCGGCGCGCCCAAGGGATTTCCCAGGGGCGCCTCATCCATTGGTATGAGCGCTCGGACCACCGCAAAAACTATCCACAGGAACAGTGGATATCCGGCCTATTGACAACCGCACAAGGCGCGCCGGTATTGGAAAGGACTGGCTCGCCTAATTTTTAAGCAGCCCGCCGGCGTGGGGAAATGGTTGCACCGGCGGCCATTCTGTGCCTCATGAGATACAACGATGCCACGCTCAGTGCACCAGCACGTCGCGGATGGTGTCGGCCAGTTCCTTCGCAACGAACTTGGCAACATAGGCGTTAGCGCCGACCTTGCGCACATGTTCCTCGCTGGCCTCGCCCGAAAGCGATGAATGAATCACCACCGGCAGCGATTTGAGGCGACTGTCCGCCTTGATCTTGCGGGTCAGCGTGAAACCGTCCATCTCCGGCATTTCCAGGTCGGTGAGCACCAGCGCCACCTCGTCATGGATCGAGCGGCCGTTGTTGGCCGCTTCAGTGGCCATGCTGTCGAGCAGGTCCCAGGCTTCCTTGCCTGACTTGGTCATCACCACGGGCGCGCCGAGCGCCTTCAGGCTCTGCTCGATCAGACCGCGCGCGAGCGCCGAGTCGTCCGCGGCAATCACCTTGGTACCCGGCGGCAGCGTGAGCTGCGGCCCGACCGAATCCGGCGCCACGTCGGGCTGACGCGACGGCAGCACGTCGCGCAGGATCTGCTCCACATCGAGCACCTGCACCAGGCGCGCCTGGTCGGTGCCGGCATCGAGCTTGGCAATGCTGGTCACATGGCCGGTGCGCACGCTGGCCTCGGCCGAATGCACCTGGTTCCACTCCAGGCGCACGATTTCCTCGACCGCTTCGACCGCAAACCCTTGCGTCGAGCGCGCGTATTCGGTCACCAGCAAGATGCCGAGGCCATTCGCGGGCTTGCAGCCGACCAGGCGCGGCAGGTCGATCACCGGAATCACCTGGCCGCGGATATCGGCCATGCCGAGGATCGACGGATCGGCGCCGACCACGGTGGTGACCGGCGGCATCACCAGGATTTCGCGGACCTTGAAGACGTTGATGCCGAACAGTTCGGACTGGCCGGAATGCTCGGCCTCGCCCAGCCGGAACAACAGCAGTTCGAACTGGTTGTTGTTGGTCAGGTTGGTGCGCTCGTCGATGTCTCTCATCGAACTGCTCATGTGATGCTCCCCTTGCGTGCCGATTGGCTGATTGGTTTGCCGCTGCGGTAGGTGCGGTCTGCGGCCTGGCGGCAGGCGGACAGCAGACATTCAATGTCTGGATATCGGCAGCGGGGAGTTGGGATTTGAGCCAGGCTTAAGTGGGGCTCGGGCGGGTCACGTGGCAGCGACCGGCCCCGATCGAGGCCCCATCATCATCGGCGGTGCGGGTCAGCCGCCGGCGAGCGCCTGCAGGATGTGGATCTCGTCGCTGTCCTGCAACGGGGCGTCCAACCGCATCCATTGCACGCGGTTGACGAATACCCGGATGTAGGGCCGGAGCTTGTCCTGCTCGTCGACGATGCGAAAGCGCATGCCCGGGAACTGCCGATCCAGGTCCTCGAGCATTTGTCCGATGTTGCTGCCGCGCGCTTCCACCACCGGTTGCTGGCCGGTATAGGAAAGCAGCGGCGAGGCAATATGCACGCGCATGTCAGTGGCCTCGCGGGGTCAGACCGGCCGCGCGGACTGGACTGCGTAGATATGCGGCAAGTGGCTGGCAATGCACTGCCAGTGCTCGCCCTCATCGGCGCTGGCCCAGACCTCGCCGCTCGTTGTGCCGAAGTAGACGCCCACCGGGGACTGCGCATCGGCCGTCATGGCCTGGCGTTTGACGGTGAGCCAGGCCTGCTGGTCCGGCAGGCCACGGTCCTGGCGCTGCCAGGTTTCGCCGGCATCGCGCGTGACATAGGCCGCCGGCTTGCCACCGGGGCTCACGCGCGGCCAGACATCGCTGCCGTCCATCGGGAATACCCACACCGTACGCGGGTCGCGCTGGTGCGCAACGATCGGAAAGCCTATGTCCCCAACGTCGCGCGGCATGGCATCGCCGATGCGCTTCCAGGTGCCTTCACGCCGGTCCATGCGATAAATGCCGCAGTGGTTCTGCTGATACAGGATGTCGGGCGCGGCCGGATGCTGCAGCACGCAGTGCGGGTCGTGGCCGTATTCGACATCGGGGTCCGGCAGGAAATCGGCCGCACAGCCGCGGTTCAGCGGTTTCCAGTCCGCGCCGGCATCAGTGCTTTCAAACACGCCGCCGCTCGACATGCCGATATACAGGTGCTTCGGGTCACGCGGATCGACCAGGATGGAATGCAGCTTGGGACCGTCTGGCGTGCCGTCCTGCTCGCCACCGGTCCAGTCGCGCCGCATCGGGTGGTCATTGAAGCCGGCCACGGACTCCCAGCTTGCGCCATGGTCTGTACTGCGAAACAGGCCCTGCGGCGACGTGCCCGCGTACCAGGTGCCCGGTTCCGTCGCGTGGCCGGGCGTCAGCCAGAAGACGTGATCGACCACGCGACCCGTCTCGCCTTCCGGCGCCTTGGCAAAGGCCGGCGGGCGTGTAGCTTCGGTCCAGTTCTGGCCGCCGTCGGTGGAACGGAAGACGGTCGGACCAAGGTGGCCGGTCCGTGCCGCCATGAGCATGCGCTGCGGCTCGCGTGGATCCTGCATGATGTGATGAATGGTATGCCCGAGAAATACGGCCCGCGCAGTTCCCACTCGCGCCGGGACGGGTCGCTGGTCAGGAACCAGGCTCCTTTGAGTGTGGCGACCAGCAGCATTGCCGGGCCGGATTCCGGCAACGACGTCTTGAGCGGCGCGGTTTGCGGTGCCGTGCTAGCAGTCATCATGGCTCCTGCGGAGTTGCCCCGTAGGGGCACGTGCTACCGAGTCTAGTCCATGTAGACAGTGTTCACAATTGCAATCTTGTGACGGCATGCAACGAGCCGGCGTCGTGAAAATCGCACGCGGATCGTGAGGTTTAGCTACTGTTAGAGGCGGATCGGCGATGCCGGACATGCTGAACGGACTGCCCGCCTGCGCCTACGCTATCGCGAAGCCGATGGCGAGATTTTCGTGTACGTGGAAGACGGCCAGCCGCCAATTGGCTGGCTATACGGTGTGGCGTTCTGGCGGCGTTCTGAAGGCGTTCAGAGCCAGCTAACAGGCGCCGCCTCACGGGCATTCTGCAGATGCAGCATCCAGCCGCGCGCAAAATATTCCCGCACGCGGCAACCAGCGAACGCCCGTTGCCCATGCGGGCGTACAAGGCAACGTCGCGAGACAGAGCATCGGAGGCGATGGCGGTCCGGCGGTCCGGTGACTGGCGATAAAGGGTGTCAGCAAGCACTTGCATGGAAGTTATTCCGGTAAAGAAAAGCGCGCCAGACCGCACACACGATCCGACTCAAGGGTTATCCCTAGTATAACGAAGTCGCCCGCACGGCATACGGGTCAATCCCTATAGGCCGTATTTGTGCCAGCTGATAAGGCGCGCATGCCCTTGGGGCATTTTCGCGCCCTGGCTCTCAGTCAAGTACGCAACTAGTCATATTCACTATTCGGTCGCAGGCATACCGCGCATTTGCCGGGGTTATGACGAAGCGCCGCGAGTCACCTAGCCTTCAGCCTTGCCCAGATCGCGCCCACGCAGAAGGCGACAGACAGCAAGCACACCGATAAAACCGGCCGCACATCGAGCATGCGACGGCCGATACCTAGAACCACGTGAGACAAAGCTTGTCCGCGAGCCCTTCGCCGGCTTGCGGCAACGCCCTGCAAGGAGACAGATCATCATGATCGAACAGCCCTATCCGTCAGTGACGGAAGTCGATTCCGCGCGCCCCGAAGCCAAGAACAAACTCGACGCCTATTTCCAGATCACCGCGCGCGGCAGCACGCAGCGGCAGGAACTGGTGGCGGGTGTCACCACGTTCATGGCCATGGTCTACGCGGTCTTTGTCGTGCCGGGCATGCTCGGCAAGGCCGGCTTCGATACCAGCGCGGTGTTCGTGGCGGTGTGCCTGACCACTGCATTCGGCTCGCTGCTGATGGGCGTGTGGGCCAAGCTGCCGATCGCCATCGGCTGCGCCATTTCGCTGACCGCGTTCATGGCCTTCGGCCTCGTGCTGGGACAAGGGCTGTCGCCGGCCGTGGCGCTCGGCGCGGTATTCCTGATGGGCATCGTGTTCACCGCGATCTCCGTGACCGGCGTACGCTCGTGGATCCTGCGCAACCTGCCGGCAGGCGTAGCCCACGGCGCGGGCATCGGCATCGGCCTGTTCCTGCTGCTGATCGCTTCCAATGAAGTCGGCCTCGTGGTCAAGAACAGCGGCGCGGGCCTGCCCGTGACGCTGGGCAAGATCACCTCGTTCCCGGTGGTGATGTCGGTGCTCGGTCTTGCCGCAATCTTCGGCCTGGAGCGCGCCGCGTGCCGGGCGGCATCCTGCTGGTGATCGTCGCCATTTCGGTGCTGGGCCTGATCTTCGACCCGGCCGTGAAGTTCACCGGCGTGTTCGCGCTGCCTTCGCTGAGCGCGCCTGGCCACCAGTCGCTGATCGGCGCCATGGATATCCGCGGTGCGCTGTCCGCTGCGGTGCTGCCCAGTGTGCTGGCGCTCGTGATGACGGCCGTGTTCGACGCCACCGGCACGATCCGCGCCGTAGCCGGCCAGGCCGGCCAGCTTGACGCCAGTGGCCATATCCGCAACGGCGGACGCGCCCTCACCGCGGACTCGGTCAGCTCGATCTTCTCCGCCATGTTCGGCGCGCCCCGGCTGCGGCGTATATCGAATCAACCGTCGGCGTTGCCGCCGGCGCCAAGACCGGCCTCACCGCCGTGGTGGTCGGCCTGCTGTTCCTGGCCGTGATGTTCTTCTCGCCGCTGGCCGCCCTGGTGCCGTCGTACGCGACCGCGCCTGCGCTGATGTACGTGGGCCTGCTGATGCTGTCGAGCGTCTCGCGCCTGCATATGGACGATCTGGTCGATGCGCTGGCTGGGCTGGTGTGCGCGGTGTTTATCGTGCTGACCTGCAATATCGTCACCGGCATCATGCTCGGCTTCTGCACGCTGGTGGTTGGACGCATCGTCGCGGGTGAATGGCGCAAGCTCAATGTCGGCACTGTGGCTATCGCCGTGGCGCTTGCCGCGTTCTATGCGGGAGGGTGGGCGATTTGATGCCGATGTGAATTCAACAATGTCTCCTCCGCCGCCCATGACGGTGGATTTATGCCCCGGGATTCCTGCTTTCCCGGGGTTTTTTGGGGTTCTTTTTGGAAGCGGTCGCGGGAATGGCGGGGGTTTTCGTTCTTGGCTGGCAGCGCTGTTTCGCCGGCGTAGCCGGCGCGCCTCTGTGGCGGGGAACGCGGGATCGTTCTTGACATGCGCCGCTCGACCAAGAACCATTTTTTATCGCTTGCGTCCTCATCCAGAAATTCAGCCAGGCTTTAGGCTTGCCGATCACGAGCACACCCCGCGTCAGCAGACGTCGCCACGCCGCCGTGCATTGACGTTCTATCAATGCCTCATTGAAGCGCGATCTCCCAATGCAGCCGCACGCAACAGGCAGGCATTCGACACGCACCGAACTTGCCGAAAAATGTCCTTGCCAGCGATCATGCGGACCAGCGCGACGCCAGCTAATCGATACAGAACACCCGACTCTCGGGAGTCTCGTGCGGACCCGCTGGAGCAAGGAAATCATGCTTGGCCGGATATCCGGAAAACCCAATACAACCCCATCCGGATCGTAATCACCGCAGTGCCTTCAGCCATTGCAAATAGCAGCAAGGCACGGTGCAGCCATTGATTCCCCACCTCTTATTTCCTGCAATCGCACAGTCTGTAACAATAGACTCGTGCAATCTGCGTTATATTTCGTAAAATTTTTTTGTACCCGCCGTGCCACGACAATGGCATATTGGCGCGTAGTTCCAGTACCATGCAGCGGCCAATTGCAGAAAAGGGGAATATAAATGGCGACATACAAGCAACTTCTCGCAGAAAAAGAAGCACTCGAAGCCAAGCTCAATGAAGCCAGGGCGACGGAAGTCGCGGCGTGATCGACCAGATCCGCTCGCTGATGGCGGAATATGAGCTGACCGCAGACGACATCGCCCCGCGCCGCGCCGTGGCCGCCCGGCCGGTTCGAGCACCGCCAAGAAAGAGCATGCGCCGCTGCCGGCAAAATACATGGATCCCAAGACCGGCAAGACGTGGTCGGGCCGAGGCCGCGCGCCGGCATGGCTGGGCAAGCGCCCGGAACGGTTCCTGATCGAGTCGTGATTTTCACCGGCCAACCCGCTTTGGGGTAGCCAGTCCAGGCGTCGTCACGACGCCTGGCAGACGTATTCCTTCCTCAGCGCGCGAAAGCCTTGCTGCGTCGGCTCGACTACCAACCGTGCGCCGCCTGACGGCAGCGGCCGCAGGCGCAGCACCTGCGCCGAGCACTGGCTAGCGGTCTCGTCGCGCTTGAATCGGATTTCGTATTGCGCGCCCGCCTCGGGCACGAACGACACGCCCGCCGCGCAACGCAGTTCCGGCAGCGGCGGCGCCGCGGTCGAACTCACGCCCACATAGATCCGCCTGCCGGCTTCCACCTGGCGCTCACGCGTGCGCGACGCCGGCTCTGGCGAACGCCCGGCCATTTCCAGTCCACGGTCCCGCCCGATCGCCGAAAGCTGCTTGCCGGTGCCGGCCAGCACCAGCGGCCGAGCCGGTTCCGGGCATTTGGAAGGGTCCACCACCGTGAAGGAGGTGTTGTCATCGGTATCCGTCACCAGCCGGACGCTGGCCGCCGGTGCGCCGGACGGCACGCGGTACGGTGCCACGCAGCCGGCCGCCAGGGCGGCAACAGCCAGCATCATCACGATCGGCACTGCCGTCGGCCCTTGGTTTCGCATGGGATCGGAAGGCTGTGGATGGGAATGCGTGCCGGGTCGCCTAACGGCAAGCGACAGGCGTGGGCGGAGCGTCCAGCATAACCTCTGGCCGGGCGGCGCGTCGATGGTAGAAACCCATGTTGAAAATCGGCGAGGATATCCACAGAATCTGTGGATATCCTCGCGCCTTGCCTCCGAAACGCCCAGTCTGTGCGCCAACGCACCGGGCCGCCCAAATTTTAGGCATTCGGTTGCACTCGGGCGCAACCCGTCATGCCGCGCGTTCCCAGGGCGGCTTTCGCCGAAGCGTTCCGCCAGGAAATCCACAAACGCCCGTACGCGCGGTGGCACCAGCCGGCGCTGCGGCATCACCGCGTAGATGCCGGTCTCCGCCACCGGGTAGTCGGCCAGCACCGGCACCAGTCGCCCGGTGCGCAAGGCCGCGCAGACATGCCAGGTCGAATGCATGGCAATGCCCAGGCCGGCAAGCGCGGCATCCGACAGTAGCTCCCCGGAATTGGCCTCGATCGGGCCACGCACCCGGACGGCGATCTGCCCGCCCTTCCCGTCGCCGATGTGCCAGACGTCCTGCCGCCCCTGGCTGCCTACCAGCACCAGACAATCATGATTGGCCAGGTCCTGCGGCGTGCGCGGCGTGCCGCGGCGGCTCAGGTATTCCGGCGCAGCGCATAGCAGGCGGCGGTTGCTGGCCAGCTTGCGCGCAACCAGCGTCGAATCATCGAGCGCGCCGATCCGGATCGCCAGGTCGAAACCCGCACTGATCAGGTCCAGCACGTTGTCGGTCATGGTGAAGCTGAGCTTCAGCCCGGGATGGATGGCCATGAATTCCGGCAGCAGCGGCGAGATATATAGCCGGCCGAACGTCGACGAGGTGGTCAGGCGCAACGTACCGGAAATGCCCGCGCCCGCCTGGCGCAGCGAACTGCCCAGCGCGTCGAGATCCTCGACCAGCGCGCGGCCCTGCTCGGCCAGGATCGCGCCCTCGGGCGCGCGTGCAGGCGCCGCGTCGTGCGATGCAGCAAGCGAACGCCGAGGTCCCGCTCCAGCCGCTGCAGGCGCTGGCTGGCAACCGCTACGGACAGATCCATGCTGCGGGCGGCGGCGCTGATCGAACCAAGATCCAGTACGCGAAGAAACAAGCCGATATCGCCGATGCGATCCATGATTATCAAGCATTTATTGAAACTGATTATTGATCATGCCTGTTTCCGACAAAGATGAAAAGACCGACACTCCGGGCTTCCAGCCTTCCCTTCCGCACTCTGCAAGCGTCCCCCACATGTCAACCATAGCTTCCCACCCGCCGCGCACCGGCCGCATGCCCGTCGCGCTGTATGCGCTGACCGCCGGCTCTTTCGGCATCGGCTGCGCCGAATTCGTCATCATGGGCCTGTTGCTGCAAGTGGCCACTGACTTGAACGTGAGCATTGCTGCCGCCGGCATGCTGGTTTCCGGTTATGCGCTCGGCGTGTTCGCGGGCGCGCCGGTGCTGACACTGCTCACCCGCCGCATGCCGCGCAAGGCCGTGCTGCTCGCGCTGATGGTCATCTACACCATCGGCAATGCCGCGTGCGCACTGGCACCTGACTACACCACGCTCATGGTGGCGCGGGTGCTGACCTCGCTCACGCACGGCACCTTCTTCGGCGTGGGCGCCGTCGTGGCGACCGGCCTGGTGCCGGCCGAACGCCGCGCCTCGGCCATTTCGGTCATGTTCTCGGGCCTGACGCTGGCCACCCTGCTCGGCATGCCCGCCGGTGCCTGGCTCGGCCTGCACCTGGGCTGGCGCGCCACCTTCTGGTCCATGACGCTGATCGGCGTGGTGTCGCTGGCCGTCATCGCGGTGCTGGTGCAGAACAGCCGCGACGACAGCGCCCGCGTAGCGCTGCGCGACGAACTGGCCACCATCGCGCGCCCGCAGGTGCTGCTCGGCCTGCTGATGACCGTGCTGCAGTCCGTCGGCACCTTCGCCGTGATCACCTATGTGCAACCGCTGCTCACGCGCGTGGCCGGCTTTGGCGAAAGCGCGGTGTCGCCGGTCCTGCTGCTGTTCGGCGGCGGCATGATCCTCGGCAACATCCTGGGCGGCCGCTTCGCCGACCGCCAGCCCACGACGGCGTTGCTGGGGTCCCTGGCCACGCTCACCGCGGTGCTGGCCGCCATGACCTTCACCGTCCATCGCCAACCTGCCATCGCCGTCTTTGTCGGCATCCTGGGCGTCGCCGCATTCGCCACCGTGTCGCCGCTGCAGCTGCGCGTGCTGCATCACGCCAGCGGCGCGGGCCAGAACCTGGCTTCGAGTTTCAATATCGCCGCGTTCAATCTGGGCAACGGCATCGGCGCGTGGCTCGGCGGCGTGGTGGTCGACCATGGTCCCGGTCTCAAGGCCCTGCCTTGGGTGGCCGCACTGGCGCCGCTGGCGGCGCTGCTGTGCGTGGCTGAGCGTGAGGATGGAGCGCGATGACGATGGTGTGGGGGTGGTGGCTGAAATGGGCTAGGGTGGATTTGCTCCGAGGCGACCTGCACGCTGCGCCGGCCATAGCATTCGGAGACGCCGGTTCGACTTTGCGAACGTCAACCGTGCGAGGCGCAGCAGACTACCCGGCCCGCTCCGCCCGTTCATCTACCTTCGTCTCAAGACATGGGGCAAGGATTTCGGCTAGCCAGCCGCTGAAGGCCTGCACGCGACGCGAGAGGAGGCGCCGATGGGGATAAACGATCTGCATCGGCATCGACGGTGCTGGCCAGTCCCGAAGTACCTCCACCAGTTCGCCCGTCTCCAGGTGTTCGCGCACGTCGAAGGCCGGAATCTGGATCAGGCCCGTGCCCGCCAGGCAGCAGGCGACATAGGTCTCGGCGTTGTTGGCTGAGACCTTCGCCTTCATTGCCAACGTCTGGATCTGTCCCTCGTCCATCCACTCCCAAGGCGCGACCCGGCCGCTGGTG
Organism: Cupriavidus sp. UYMMa02A; assembly: GCA_001725945.1. GTDB lineage: Bacteria > Pseudomonadota > Gammaproteobacteria > Burkholderiales > Burkholderiaceae > Cupriavidus. The sequence goes on from LRMT01000082.1 coordinate 39,995, forward strand.
GGCGAGGCATAGCAGCCGCTTGTTGGGAGCAGGAAAGCTAGCGCCCGTATCGCTATGCCAACGAGCGGAGGTAGTCGCGGAACAAGTCTTTGTCTGCGGGCTTGGCGATAGTCTCCGCCAGGCAGGCGAGATTGGCCTCAATGAGCAAGTGGCGTCCGGTGTTGATGGAGTCGCGGGCGCGCTCGAGCTTGCCGTCGACCGTTCCAACCCACTTTACCCACTAGGCGAGCTGCTCATCATGGTGTCGACGTTGAGCTCTGCGAACTCCTTGCCCTTGGCATCCAAGTCAAGCACGAGAATCTCCCGCAGATCATTCTCCGGGCGCAGCGCGTCGAGGTGGTTGATCTGCCCGATCGGCTCATCGACGTAGTGCGGCCGAGGCACTCTGCGCCCGGTCCGTTCCTCCTAGAGTTCGATTTCCTTGGCTGTCGCCTCGCGCTGCATGAAGATCGTGTTGCCGCCGGTTTTGAGCAGCTCCCCGGTTTGGAACGCTGCCGGACAATCGACTAAGCGCTAGGCGAATCATGTCGAACCGGCGCTTCCTGTGCGCGTCGCCGGTCTATCTGGACAAGTCCGGATCGCCCGCATCCGTGTCCGACCTTCACACCCATCGCTGCATCATTCACAGGCAGAACGACGAAGCGCATGCAATCTGGCGATTCGAGCATGACGGCCATCACGAAAGCGTAAAGGTTGGGGGCGTGCTCTCCAGCAACGACGGAGACATCGTGCTTGGCTGGGCGCTCGATGGGCACGGCATCCTCATTCGTTCGGAGTGGGATTTGATGAAGTACCTTGAGAGCGGCCGGTTGCGAGTCGTCTTGCCTGAGTTCAAGTTACCGTCGGCAGACCTGTTCGTCTATTATTCGCAGCGCAGAAATCAAACAGCGCGCGCGAGGGTTTTCATCGACTTCCTGGTCGAGAAGTTTCAGAAGCCGGTCCCAAGTTCAGGCGAAGCAGCATCCCCACGACACAAACAATAGCCGCCAAGCCGCCGGAGAAGCGAACGCGGACCATGCGACCAAGGAACACTCTAAGAGAGCTCGCAAGCGATCGTAGCGACTGGCGCTGGAGAGTTGCCGCGACAATCGCGACCGAAGGAAGAATGGGGCGCCGGCAAATCTGCTGGTGAACGAGCCGTGCGCCAGATCATGCGTACTTTAAGTCGCACCTAACCGATCTCGGGTGCGTCGCGCGACGTCCTTAGTCCAAGGAAAGGCACACCAGTATTTTTCGGCGAACTCCTTGATCTCGGCGCGGTGCTTTAGCGACAACCCGATAATGTCGAGCCCTTCGAGAAACATGCGGCGATGCCGCTCGGACAGCTCGAATGGATGCTCGCCGAGCGGCGTCTTGACATGCATGGTTTCCACATCGATGGAAACGGTGTTATTGCTGTCGGCATCGACGGCGTTCATCAACGGCTTGATGACATCGCGGGGAAGCATCACGAGCAATAATCGGTTGTTCATCGCATTGGAGTAGAAGATCTCTTTGTAGCTGGGCGCAATAACGGCCCGTACTCCGAATTGCTGAAGACCCCATACGGCATGCTCCCGGCTCGATCCGCAACCGAAGTTTGCGCCGCCTATCAGGATGCTTGTGCCCTCATACTCGGACCGATTCAGCACGAAATCCGTACGCAAGTTGCCGCTGCCGTCGAAGCGGTGATCGTAAAGAATCCCCTGGTCGAGTCCTGCCTTGTCAATGCCGCGGAGGAACTGCTTCGGGATGATCTGGTCGGTATCGAGGTTCTCGAAACGGATGGCGGCCGCCTTGCCGGCGATATGGGCGTAGTCAGGCATTCTCAATCTCCAGCTTGCGGCCGTCGGTAATCTTCCCCGTAATGGCTGCTGCCGCTGCCATGGCCGGGCTCATCAAGTGCGTAATGGCGCCGCGGCCCTGCCTGCCTTCGAAGTTCCGGTTCGTGGTGGATGCACAGCGAATGCCCTCGGCCAGCACGTCATCGTTCATGGCCAGGCACATGGAGCAACCGGGTTGCCTCCACTCGAATCCGGCCGCGGTCAGAATCTCCGCGATTCCCTCGCGCTCCGCTTGCGTTTTGACCGCACCCGATCCCAGCGCGACCCTTGCCCGGACACCGTTAGCAACCTTCTTGCCCTTCACAACCCCCGCCACTGCTCGCAGATCTTCGATCCGGCCGTTTGTGCACGAGCCGATGAAGACGTGTTGAATTGCGGTTCCCTCAAGGGTCGATCCAGGGGTCAAATGCGTGTAAGAGAGCGCACGTTCGACCGAGCGTTGATCCGCTTCATCCATCTGATCTTCGGGGAACGGAATACATCCGGAAACGGGCACGACCTGATCCGGACTGGTTCCCCATGTCACGTAAGGTTCGATATCGTTGGCATCGAACACAAAGTCGAGATCGAATTTCGCCTCAGGATCACTCTTGAGCGTTTCCCAATACGCCAGGGCAGCAGCGCGCTGTGCATCGTCCATGTCGGGCGCGCGGCGCAGCACGTAATCGGTCGACACGGCATCCGGTGCAATAACGGCACCGCGTGCCGCCGCTTCCACCGTCATATTGCAGAGCGTGAAGCGGCCCTCGACGCTCAGTTCCCGTATCGCCGATCCGCAGTACTCGACGACGTAGCCCCGCGCGCCTTGGGCGCCGATCCTGCCGATGATCATGAGGATCAGATCCTTGGCCGTCGTACCGGCGGGCAGTTTGCCATCCACGCGGATCCGCATGGTTTTCGCCATCCGGTACACCAGCGTCTGTGTTGCCAGGACGTGCTCGACCTCCGACGTGCCGATGCTCTTCTCGCACACTTCGCCAATCATCGGCAAGCAAAGCCAGGAAGCAATGGCCGGTGGTAGCCGGTAGGCATGAGTTGATCGGGCACCAAACCAGACTCGTACTGTGTCCACGCGCTGACCCAGTAATCGAGGCAATGAGATGAGCCGGATGGCCGCTAACGGCCTGAAAGCGGGCGACCAAGGCGAGAAGAGCGAACGACGGCAGCGGGTCGGTCAGAGACGGTCGAGCTTCGAGGTCAGCAAACATGCGCAGAAGCAGGGTCTTGCCGCCGCGCATGGGACCGATTGCCGGTCACCGGCCGGAAAATTGGGCAGGTCTGCGCTCGAGGAAATGCGCAACCCCTTCCGTAAAATCCTCGCTCTGGATGCTTTCGAACATTTCGGCATTGGCGACTCGTGTGGCTTCGGCCAATGACTGGAACGGCTGCTCCCACAGTTGCCGCTTCATCACACGAATGGATCGGGGCGAAACGCTCTCGGCCAAGCGTCGGCATAGTCGAGCGTGGTCGCCATGAGGCCGTCCGCATCCACCACGCCATGAGGCCGTCCGCATCCACCACACGGTCGACCAGGCCGATCCGCAGCGCCTCCTCAGCCAGCACCTTGCGCGCCGAGTACAACAGGTCGGCCGCACGACCGGGGCCGACCACGCGCGGCAGCAGCCAGGAGATGCCGTGCTCGGCAATCAAGCCCCGACGCGCGAACGCGGTACTGAATGCGGCGTCGGCACTGGCGAAGCGCATGTCGCTGTAGAGTGCGAACACCAGCCCCAGCCCCGCTGCCGCGCCATTGATCGCCGCGATCACGGGCTTGCGAATGGCCGGGAAGTAGCCATAGCGGGTCTGGTAGTCGGCGCGCCGGTTCATGTCGAACGGGCGCATCCACTGAGCGGCGCGGATATCGCCCGGTGGCAGCACTTCGAGCTCGTTGATGTCCATGCCGGCGCAGAAGCCTTGCCTGCCCCGGTCAGCACCACCACGCGGACGTCGTCGTCGCGATCGACGGCCTCCATGGCGTCGCGCAGTTCGGCCTCCATGACCTTGGTCAGCGCATTGAGCTTGTCCGGCCGGTTCATGGTGACCACGGCGATCCGCTCGCTTTTTCCGGCGCGAGCAACGGTAATCTGACTGTACATGTTGCGATTCCTTTCGATGTCGTACTAAGGGAGCTGAACGGATCTCGGTTCCAGGAACTCCTCCAGCCCATACACGCCGCCTTCCCGCCCGACGCCGGACATGCCGAAGCCGCCGAACGGTGCTGCAGGATTGAACCGGGCGCCGTTGATGTCCACCTGCCCTGCCCGCAGCCCGTTGGCGACCACTTCGCCAGCACCGTCATCGCCAGCCCAGACACTTGCTGCCAGCCCGTAGCGCGTGCTGTTGGCCAAGGTGATCGCCTCGTCGACGCTGTCATAGCACAGCACCGCCAGCAACGGTCCGAAGACCTCCTCATTCGCCAGCCGGCTGTCGGGTGCGACGTTGCCGTAGATGGTCGGCGCGACGAAATAGCCGGTCGCAGGGACCGGCGCATCGACACCGCCGGCGATCCGATCAAAGCCTGCCTGCTCCGCTTCGGCGATATGCGCCTGCACGCGTTGACGCTGGTGCGCCGATAGCAAGGGGCCGATCCGGGTTTCACCATCGGCGGGATCGCTGTCACGTGCGGCACGCTCCCTGGGGATTGCCCAGTCACTGGTGAGCCGTGCGATTGCGCAGATCGAGGCGGAATGGGGCGACCGGCTGTTCGAACGAACCGGCCGGGGCGTGGTGCTGTCGGAATTCGGCCAGCGGATCTTCCCGCATGTCCAGTTGCTGCTGGCCCAGTCGGCACGGCTGCGCGATGAGGTCAAGGACGCGGCGGGCGTCCCGTTCGGACAGGTGAGGATCGGCGTGCTGCCGTCAATGGCGCCGCGCCTGATACCGGCGCTGTTCGAGAATCTGCGCGCCTCGCGCCCGGGTGTCCGGCTGCGCGTGGCCGAAGGCTTCAGCGGACAACTCGACGAGGAACTGGAATCGGGCCATCTGGACCTGGCGGTCATCAACCGCTATGGTCCCGGGCCCCGCCAGGGAGAAGACGTGCTTGCTGAGGTCGCCACTTACCTGATCTGCGCGCCCGGGCATCCGCTCGCCGAGGTACCGACGGTGCCGTTCCGCAAGCTCGATGGACTTCCGCTTGTCCTGCCACCGGCCCCCAACGGGCTGCGATCGATTCTCGACCAGCACGCGCGTCAGCTCGGCATCTCGCTGGATGTGGCGCTGGAAGTCGAATCGCTGAATACGATGAAGGAGGTTGCGCTTTCGGGTGGCGCTTTGACAATACTTCCAATCCTCGCAGTGGATCACGAAGTTGCCACCGGGCACTTGTCCGCCGTCGAGATTGTCGAGCCGCGCTTGCCACGGACCATTGCAATGGGCGTCACGCGACATCATCCATTGTCCCGGGCGGCACGACTCGTTCTTTCTCGACTTCATGAGTTGGTGCCTGAAGTCGCAAGGAGCGGGAGTGCCTAGTTGGAGCCCTGCAGCGCGCCAGAACCTCTCACCTTGGGCTGACAGATGGAACCCTGAGCCGAATGAGTTCAGCCAGTTTAGGCAATCAAGGCGTCTTACACACCTGAGTTCGGGGAGGGTCGGCGGCCGGCGGTGGGCAGTTTGCGGCCGCTCGGCGAAAGCATGTCGATCAGGGCTTGCATATAGCCCCGTACGAACTGGTCAGCACGTAGGCTGATGACCGCCGTCGATTGTGGGAATATGCCGTCGGTCTCGATCGTCGCCAAGTCAGTGTCCCTGTCTGGCTCCAGCGCCATTTGCTGGAGTACGGCAACCCCCAGGCCGGCAGCAACATAGGCCTTGATGACATTGGCATCGGTGGCCCTGACCACTACACGTGGGGAGAGCCCATGGCGCTCGAACTCGCGCAGCACCTTCCAGCCTGAATTGAAGCGCTCGTCATAAGCCACCAGCGGGTATTGCGCGATGTCCTCGAGCGTGACCTTCTTCAGCCGCAACAGGGGATGGCCGCGGGGAACGATCAGGCAGCGGCGGATCGGATAGGCATCAAGCGTGACAATGCCCTCGGGCGTGCTTTCCGGCAGTGTGGAGATGCCAAGGTCGACGGCGCCTTCGCTGACCCATCGCAGGATTTCCGTGGGTGTGCCCTGCGCCAGTTCCAGATCGACCTCCGGAAAGGCACATCGGAACCTCTTGATAACGTCGAGCAGCGCATACCGGGCATGGATGTGCGTAGTGCCGATACGCAGCGTTCCACGGTTCATCGTCTGGGTCGTACGCGTGAGGTTTGACAACGCGCGCGTGTCGTTCAAGACGCGCCTGGCAAGCGCTGCCGCTTCCTGCCCTGCATCGGTGAGGCCCACCAGCCGGTTTCCGCGACGCACGAACAACTCTATACAGATCTCGTTCTCGAGCGCACGGATCAGCTTACTGACCGCAGGCTGCGTGGTGTGCAGTGCTACCGCAGCGCCCGAAACGCTCAGCTTGCTGTCGATCACGGCCTGGATGCAGCGAAGTTGTTGCAGCGTCATATCATGCCATTTTGGTAATGAATGTCTCCAAACATGTCATTTTACAGAATGGTTTGATCGACCCAGAATGACTGCTATCCCCTTTCCACGATAGAAGGCATCAGCAATGACAAGCAGTGTTTTCGACCAGGCCCTTCAGCAGCATATGTGGAGCACAGACGAGATGCGCGCCGTGTTCTCGGAAGAGAACCGGGTGCAGAAGTGGTTGGATTTCGAGGCGGCGCTGGCGCTGGAACAGGGAGAGCTGGAGATCATCCCAAGGGCCGCGGCACGGGAAATTGCCGCGCGGGCGCGGGTCGCACACTTCGACTTGGACCAGCTTGCATGGAGGTTCGCCGCGTCAAACACCCGCTGGTGCCGGCGGTGCGCGCCCTGCAGCGCCAGTGCGGCAGCGAAGCGGGGGAGTTCGTGCATTTCGGCCCGACATCTCAGGACGTATACGACACAGGCATGATGTTGCAGGTCCGGGAAGCGCACCACCTCCTGACGCGAGACCTGGCTGCGGTGGCGCGGGTGCTGTACCGGCTTGCCGACACGCACAAGCATACCCCGATGACCGGCCGCACACATTCGGTACAGGCTTTGCCCATTACCTTTGGCCATAAATGCGCGATATGGTTGGCGGAACTTGGCCGCCACAATGAACGACTGGTCGCGCTGGAGGCGCGCACCTTTGTCGGCCAGATGGTTGGGGCGGTTGGCACTAAGGCGTCTTTCGGCCTGCACGCCATCGAGCTGGAAAAGCGGGTCATGGCGCGCCTGGGATTGAATGTGGCAGAGATAAGCTGGCAGCCTGCGCGGGACCGGCTTGGCGAGTATGTCGGGGTGCTGGGACTGCTTGGCGCGACGCTGGGCAAGATCGCCAATGAGATCATGAACCTGGAGGCCGACGAGGTTGGCGAAGTAGCTGAGCCTTTCAACGAAGGCAAGGTGGGCTCATCCACCATGCCCCATAAGCGGAACCCCGCAGTTGTGGAGACGGTTGTCACCCTGAGTCGCGCATCCGCTACAGCGTGGCGATGATGCACGATGCACAGATGGTCGAGCACGAGCGCGATGTAGCCGCTGTGCGGATGGAGTGGAAAGCGGTTCCCGAGGCCTGCATGATGACGGCGGCCATGCTGGAAATGATGCATCAAGCGCTGTCCGGCCTGACGGTAAACACTGACAGGATGCGGGCCAACCTGGACCTGCTCGGTGGCTTCCTGATGTCGGAGCGGGTGATGTTCGCACTCGCCGAGAAAGTCGGCAAGCAGAGCGCCCATGAGCTGGTCTACGCCGCCGCCATGCAAGGGATGGAGGCTAGCATCACCTTCGAGCAGGCCCTGTTGCGCGACGCCGCGGTCCGCGACGCCTGGATCCCTCATCACTCAGGCAGCTCCTGGACCCGTCCACTTATGTTGGGCTGGCGCCAGCAATCGTCGAAGCGGTCCTCGAAAGAATCCGGGCAAGCGGCTGGCTCAACTGACCGCATCAAAATCATACATAAACGGAGACCATGCAATGTTCCAAGCCGCCAAACAACTGGGAAGACTTGTCGCAATGACGCTGCTATATGCAGCCGCTGCGGCGGCGCATGGCGCGCAAGCCGACTCCTATCCAAACAAGCCCGTTCGCGTGATTGTGCCGTATGCCGTTGGCGGCGGCGGGGATATCGTCGGACGGCCGCTGGCTCAGTATCTTTCACAGCGTACCGGACAGCGTTTCATCATGGATAACCACGGCGGCGCAACGGCAATATCGGTATGGACATGGTGGCGAAGGCGCCCAACGATGGCTATACCCTGGTACTGGCGCTGACTGCGCAACTCGCCGTCAACCAGAGCCTGTACCGCAAACTTCCCTACGACCCTGTCAACGATTTCGAGCCAGTATCCTTGCTGGCTTCGGCGCCGTACTTCCTGGTGGTGCATCCGTCGGTGCCGGCGCATAATCTGGCCGAATTCATCAAGCTGGCCAAGGCCAATCCGGGCAAGTACACGTATGGATCGTCGGGCAACGGCAGCGGTCCGCACCTGTCAATGGAGCTGCTGAAATCGAAGGCCGGCATCGACCTTGTGCACGTTCCCTTCAAGGGCGCCGGGCCGGCTATGCCAGCGCTGCTGGCCGGCCAGGTGAGCGCCATGTTTGCCAGCTACGGGCTCGCGGCCCAGCAGATCAAGGCAGGCAAGCTGCGAGTACTGGCCGTATCGACCGCAAATCGGGCGGTGTCGATGCCTGACGTTCCCACCCTCGCCGAAGCCGGCGTGCCCGGCTACGACTCCAATGTGTGGTACGCGCTATTGGCGCCGCGCGGCACTCCGAAGCCGATCGTTGCGCGCCTGAGCAGCGAAATCGCCGCGCTGATCAAGAGTTCGGATCTGCGCCAGCGCTTTCTGACCGACGGCATCGTGCCGGTCGGTTCTACACCGGAAGAACTGGGCGCCTATATCAAGACGGAGAGCGCCAAGTGGGGGGCCGTGGTGAAGCAGTCGGGCGCCACCATCGACTGATTTGCGGACGCGCAGGGCATTTTCGAACCGTCCGGCCCACTATTCAGACGCCAGCGGCAGTTCGAGGCTTAAAGTCACTATCGAGATAAGTTCTCTTATCGCAATACCGGCGCAGCGGCTCCAAACTGTTCGCCTTCAAATCGCGTTCATCCCGATACGCCCATAGACCCCGGCCTTCTAGGTCACACTGAGGAAGCGCGCTGCACAAAGGGCGGCGCGGAGGACGAGCGCCCCCCTCCCCCTCCGTTGACCGGGTTCGTCCAATTGCGGTCATTGATCGTGTCGTGTTCCAGGACTCTTTTGACTCCATCAACAGACGCTCAAAGCGGTCGAAGGGCCGTTGGCCCGCGCAATAGCTATAGTGCGATAGCTCACGCGGCGCTCTTCCTTAGGCACACGGCTGTAGTTGGGCAGACTCGCATGGTCGCCGTGTTCGAGAGATGAAGCCATTGTTGCG
>LRMT01000083.1 GCA_001725945.1 Cupriavidus sp. UYMMa02A
CCGGGCGTGGCCATGGCCAGCGACGGCAGGCGCGCGCTGGGCCTCCTGGATACGCGGCGGCGCAGGGCCTGGCCGCCTTGCTGCGGCTGCGCGCACGCCGTCATCCCCCAGGCAGCGAGGACGGCTGCGCTCAGGCGGCGGCGGGAAAAGCAACGGCAGGAAGCAACAAGGAATCGGGACAGCATGCTACGGACGAACCGGGCGGCCAGACCGCTGGTACGGGGGTCTGTTTTTAACAGCCGCTCGATTTGACCGCAAGCCGGGTTACAAAATCCATCACTGCGTTCGCCTTCTCACAATACGAAACCCCCGGGGCCGCAACCCGCACGCCAGCATCGTTTCTCAGTATGAAAAAGGCGGCCAGCACTAGCGAAAACCCGGACTTCGGCAGGGCTCCGTGCAGAAAAAGGCACCGCTATAATCGGTGGGCTTGTCTTTCGGGTAAGACAGCCGCGGCCTGTTACGAACGGGTGCCTCAGCGGCGGTTGCACAATCGTCCCGGCATCGAAAGGGTTCCCGTCCGTAACAGGCACTGCGTTGCGCTCGCGGCACCATCCCCGCCGAGGGCGCGCCGCGGTCCGGCGCAAGGCGCGATGACACGATCGGCGCCCCAGGCTCGCATCCGCACCAATATCTATAAAAGAGGAGAAGTTAATGCAACGTCGTTCCTTCCTGTTGAAAGCATCGGCCGTGGCCGCTACCGGGGCACTTGCCGGGTGCGGCAAGGAAGAAAAGGCCGCGGCACCGGCCGCCAGCGCCCCCGCTGCCCCTGCCGTCGTCGGCAGCAACCCTGCAGTGGAATGGCGCCTGGCATCGAGCTTCCCCAAGTCGCTGGACACCATCTATGGTGCAGCCGAACTGCTGTCGGCGCGTGTCAAGGAACTGACCGACGGCAAGTTCAACATCAAGGTCTTCGCCGCCGGCGAAATCGTGCCGGGCCTGCAGGTGCTGGACGCCGTGCAGAACAACACCGTGCAGATCGGCCACACCGCCGGCTACTACTACTTCGGCAAGAACCCGACGCTGTGCTTTGACACCACCGTGCCGTTCGGCCTGACCGCGCGCCAGCAGAATGCCTGGATGCTGCAGGGCAACGGCATGAAGCTGATGCGCGAGTTCTTCAAGGAATACAACGTCGTCAACTTCCTGGGCGGCAACACCAATGCGCAGATGGGCGGCTGGTTCCGCAAGGAAATCAAGACCGTGGCCGACCTGCAGGGCCTTAAGTACCGCATTGCCGGGTTTGCCGGCGTGGTGCTGGCGCGCCTGGGCGTGGTGCCGCAGCAGATCGCCGGCGGCGACATCTACCCGGCGCTGGAAAAAGGCACCATCGATGCGGCCGAGTGGGTGGGCCCGTACGATGATGAGAAGCTCGGCTTCTACAAGGTCGCCCCGTACTACTACTATCCGGGCTGGTGGGAAGGCAGCGCGCAGCTGTCGTTCTACGCCTCGGCCAGCGAATTCGAGAAGCTGCCGGCGCTGTACAAGCGCGCGCTGGAAACCGCCACCATCGAGGCCCACACCACGATGATGGCCAAGTACGACACGGTCAACCCGCAGGCGCTGGCACGCCTGCTGGAAAACGGCGTGAAGCTGCGCCCGTTCTCGAAGGAAATCATGGAAGCCTGCTTCAAGGCCACGCAGGACGCCTACGCCGACGAGACCGCCAAGAACCCGTCGTTCAAGAAGATCTATGACGACTGGCGCGTGTTCCGCAACAACGAGGCTGCCTGGTTTAACGTGGCCGAGCAGGCGTTTTCGCAGTTCAGCTTCGCGCGCAAGCTGTAAGGACGCCACGGGGCCAACAGGCCCCCTGCCAATGCAAACCCCGTGTTCCCGCAAGGGCACGGGGTTTTTGCTTTGCACGGCGGCGCACCGGCCCTCAGCCCCCAAATGCCGTTTGGACAACGCGTCAAGACCTAGCTGTCGTTCCCGCGCAGGCGGGAATCCAGCGTCTTTGGAAGTCGCTAGGTTCCCGTCCGCGCGGGAACCACGGTGGCCAACTGAACGGCATGACATCGCAGCCTGCCCCGGCAACAAACCACCCCCGCCGGTAGAATCGCGCGCAGCATCTACCGGAATTCCCCATGCAACTCGGCATCCTCTACGCGCTCCTGGCCTACATCATCTGGGGGCTGCTCCCGCTCTACATCAAATCGCTGCCGGGTATCGCGCCCGCCGAAATCCTGCTGCACCGGATGGTGTGGTCACTGGTGTTCCTGGCCGTCATCCTGGCCAGCCGGCGCCAGTGGGCATGGCTCGGCAAGGTGGCGAAAGACCGGCGCCTGATCCTGTCGTTCACCGCCAGTGCGGCGCTGCTGTGCGGCAACTGGTTCCTCTATATCTGGGCCGTGTCCGCCAACCGCGTGGTTGACGCGAGCCTCGGCTATTTCATCAACCCGCTGTTCAGCGTGCTACTCGGCGTGCTGTTCCTGCATGAGCGGCTGCGGCCCGGGCAGTGGCTGTCGATTGCGGTGGCCGCAGGCGGCGTGGCCTGGCTGACGGTGGCGGCAGGCCAGCTTCCGTGGATTGCGCTGGCGCTGGCCGCCACGTTCGGTGGCTACGGCCTGCTGCGCAAGACCGGGGCGCTCGGGGCGCTGGAAGGCCTGTCGCTGGAGACGCTGCTGCTGTTTCCGCTGGCGGCTGCCGCGCTGGCCTACCTGTTCGCCACGGGCCAGGACGGCTTCCGGCACGCAGCGGGAGGTACGCAATTCCTGCTGCTGATGGCCGGGCCGGTCACCGCCGTGCCGCTGCTGTTCTTCGCCGCCGGCGCCCGCCGGATCCCGCTGTCCCTGCTCGGCTTGCTGCAATACACCGGGCCGACGCTGCAGCTTCTGCTGGGCGTCTGGCTCTGGCACGAGCCGTTCCCGCCGGAAAAGCAGCTTGGCTATGCACTGATCTGGGTTTCCCTGGCTCTGTATGCTGCGGAGGGGCTGTGGGTCAGCACCCGGCGGAAACCACAGACTATTAGCGCGAAAGATGGCACCGCTTAGCATTAGTACAAACGCATTCATCATGTCGATGAATTTAGGCAAATCCTGCGGAAACAAGGCTCATTTTCATCGATGCGAATAATCATGCGCCGCCATAAACAGAAACCGTCATAAATAGCATTGATGCATGGAGGTGCCTCTCCTTCGCGTTCCCAGTATGGCCCCCGACTCATCCACGCCTTCTGAACCGGCCACCCAGCGCAAAATCATCCATTGCGACTGCGACTGCTTCTACGCGTCGGTCGAGATGCGTGACGACCCGTCGCTGCGCGGCCGCCCCATGCGGTCGGGGGCGCCGCGGACCGGCGCGGCGTGATTGCTACCTGCAACTACGAGGCGCGCGCATTCGGCGTGCGCTCGGCCATGTCGTCGGCGCAGGCGCTGCGGCGCTGCCCGGACCTGCTGATCCTGCGGCCCGCCATGGACAAGTACCGTGAGGTTTCGCGGCGGATCTTCGCGATCTACCGCGAGTACACGGCGCTGGTCGAACCACTTTCCCTCGATGAGGCCTATCTCGACGTGAGCGAATGTCCGCACCACGACGGCAGCGCCACGCGCATCGCCGAAGAGATCCGCCGACGCGTGCGCGAGGAGGTCGGCGTCACGGTGTCGGCGGGCGTCGGACCGAACAAGTTCGTTGCCAAGATTGCCAGCGACTGGAACAAGCCCGACGGGCTCTTCGTGGTGCGGCCGGGAGCCGTGGATGCCTTCGTCGCCGAACTGCCAGTCGGCCGCATCCATGGCGTGGGGGCCGTCACCGCTGCCAAGCTCAAGCGCTTGGCGCCGAGACCTGCGGCGACCTGCGGGAATGGCCGGCTGCCCGGCTGTATCGCGAGTTCGGCAGCTTCGGTGCGCGGCTCTACAACCTGTGCCGCGGTATCGACCACCGCACGGTATCGCCCGAGCGCGAACGCAAATCGATCAGCGTGGAGGAAACCTATGTCGACGACCTGCCGGACCTGCAAGCTTGCCTGGCTGAACTGGAACCGCTGATCGCCATGCTGGAAGCGCGTATCGCGCGAGCCCAGGCGCATGGCACGATCGACAAGCTCACGGTGAAGCTGCGTTTCTCGGACTTTCGTCAGACCACGGTGGAATGCCGCGGCCATGCGCCCGACCGTGATACCTACGCGCGCCTGCTCGCCGAAGGGCACGCACGACGCGGGCTGCCGGTGCGGCTGCTCGGCGTGGGTGTCGGCACCAGCGACCGCGATACCTCGCAACTCGAGCTGTTTCCCTGAAAATCATTCGCGCGACAAATCAACCGACTAAAAAAATTTGCAAGTTGATTTCTCGCACAAATATCTCATTGCAGATCGTTTCGCATGATCAGCAGCCACGGCATATGTGAATTGGTCACATCGTCGAGCTTGCCGGAGTCTCCCAGTTCGATCTCGTCCATCGACACGGACTGCTGGACATTGCCGCCGATGGCTTTCACCAGCCGTGCGGCGGGGTCGACGGAAACCACGATGTCGCAATGCATGGGCGTGGTGCCAAACCCGATCTCGGCAATGTCCTCGATGTACTTGTCGCGGCCGCGCGGGGCACAGATGATGTCGCCGGCCCGGGGCAGCGCAGGAACGGGTTCGACGTGGAACGCCGGCCTGGGCAGGATGCCGTCGCGCGCGTCGACGACATACATCGAATGTGACTGGCCGGTCAGGAACTGGCGCTCGTCCAGCCCCGCCTTGCGCAGGACCCAGGAAATAAACACCGCCGACCACGCCCACGACGGCTGCCTGAGCTGCTGGCAATCGGGCGCTTCGCCAACGATCCCCCAATAGCGCCGAGCCATCTGGCAGCCGAGCGGCGTGGCTTCCATGCCCGTGCCGTCCGGGAACGAAACACAGCCGATCCCGCCGCCGTCGGGATCGGCTTCCCGGTCGGCTGACCCGTGGGCAGGAATTCCGGGATCCGAATCGGGCGGTGCGATTTCGGGTGGCGGCGCCGGCAACCGGCTGAACGTCACACAGGAAGTATCGTCGCGGCCCAGGCGCACGGTCTGGGAACCCCAGCGCCGCCACTCCTGCATGGCGATTTCCACGATGCGTTCACGCGCGGTGCGCCGGGCGTGGTCACCGTCCGTTCGAGGTCGGGCAGCGGTATGGCCTGGGGCCGCACGGTCTCGCTCACGGTGCCGCAGCCTGCCAGCAGGGCAAGCGCCAGCACGGCGCACAAGGCCGGACGCAGCGCCTGTGGAGAAGGCTGTGGAATCCGCTGTGGAAAGCGCTGTGAATAACGCTGTGGAAATGGGCCTTGGGACGATCGGGGATGCATATGACCCCATGATGCACCGAATTCGCTACGGCCTTGATGAACCGTGCCATAACGGCTGTTTGCGGGTCTGGCCGGCCAGCCGCGCGAGGGGCCGTGCCGGGGTACAGACAGCACTGCAGAAGTATCTTGCAAGTACTGTGGATAACGTTCCCCGCCTGGCGCGCACCAGCGCCCTCGGGCGACACGGCGGCGGCATGGGCGGGGTCATGCCAAGCAGGGACGCCGAAGCGACCCGCCGGACGCGCCGGATTACTGGTTGACGGCGTCCTTGAACTTCTGGCCGGCCTTGAACTTCACCGTCTTGGCCGCTTCCACCTTGATTTCTTCGCCGGTGCGCGGGTTACGGGCCATGCGCTCGCCGCGCTCGCCCTTGCTGAACGTGCCAAAGCCGACCAGGCTCAGCGTATCGCCCTTGGCAACGGCGTCCATGATGGCCGACAGCGTCACGTTCAGTGCCTGTTCGGCCTTGGCCTTGGTCAGACCGTCCACACCGGCTGCGATAGCGTCGATCAGTTCGGTTTTCGTCATGCTTCACTCCGTATCGAGTTGATAAAACACAGACGTCCGGGCACGGGTGGGCCATGGGAAAGCCCGACCGGCAAAGACGTCGCGGGCCACATCATACCGTGCCGGACAAGGCGCACCGGATGAGATTGTTACGAGAACCTTTCCTGGAAGACGCATCAGGCCGTGATTCGCTCCCTCTCAGGCACCCATGCAGGCCCTTGGTTGGAAACGGGTGTGACGCCACCGCCGGCTTCGTCTGGCGCTTCCAGAGCCCTCACAGCCTCGTATACGCCTCTCAGGGGGCCTTTATGACGTCCAGGGCGTCCAGAGCCCCCACAAGCCGTCTGCAGGCTCTGAGACGGCCTCTGAGCCTTTTTCCTGACCAGTGAGCGGACATGCACTATGTTGCATCCCCATCGCACATGGCTTTGCGCGAGGTATACGCCTGATGCGTATACCTCCTCCCATGTGGCCCGTCGGCGTCATTGACATTGCCGGCGCGTATACGGCGGCGGGGGTATACGCGGGCAGCTTGCATTCTTCCCCGTTCAGACCCGCGACAGAGGCAGATCACTCGGTTTACCTCTTTCTTTTCATGTATACAAATAGTGGTAATAGGTAAACGGCCGCCTTTTCTGTGGATAAGCCGGTAAACGCTCGGCGGATCAAAGGTTTACGTAAACGAGAACCGCGGGATGCGGTGTTGGCCGCCGTGGATGACTTCCCGGTTTACGTGAGGGGGTCCAAGCCGACCATTCAAGTTGTTCCCGCGGCATCCCCATGCCAGCCCCAGGCGGCCCACATGCAATCCGGCTTCTTATCCACAGAAATCGCCGGGCTTATCCACATTTTCGGTTGCGGCGTATACGGCATATACGACGTTCACCGCTGGGTAGAGTGCTTGCGGCGCCATCAAGAATCTGCATGAAATCGGCATGTATACGTGGCGCCTGCCATGAGGCTTGCGTATACGCTCCCTGAGCACACCGGTATCATCCCGATCGCGCTGGCGCGGCCGGCGCCTGCAACGCAGCGGAAAGCGACAGCACGGGAAGGCAAATGGCTGAAAAGGCAAAGCGCAAGGACAGCGGCAAGGAAAAGACGGCGGGAAAGTCGGCGAGCGACCGTATCGAAGTGCGGGAGTCCGGCGTGCACGGCAAAGGCGTTTACGCGATTGCGCCGATCGCCGAGGGCGAACGCGTGATCGAGTACAAGGGCGAGCATATTTCCTGGAAGAAGGCGCTCGACCGCCACCCGCACGATCCTAACGATCCCAACCACACGTTCTACTTCAGCCTGGAAGACGGCAACGTGATCGACGCCAAGTACGGTGGCAACCGCGCGCGCTGGATCAACCACGCCTGCGCACCGAACTGCGAGGCGCGCGAGAAGAAGGGCCGCGTGTTTATCCACGCACTGCGCGATATCGCGGCCGGCGAAGAGCTTTTCTATGACTACGGGCTGGTGATCGACGCCCGCTATACGAAAAAGCTGAAGAAGGAATTCGAGTGCCGCTGCGGCAGCCCGGAGTGCCGCGGCACGATGCTGGCGCCCAAGGGGAAGAAGACGCGCAGCAACTAAGGCCTGCCCGAAGCCGGCTTCAGGCGGCCCGGCCGGCAGCCTCGCACGGGATACGGATCACGAAGCGCATGGTCGGGCGACGTTCGCTGACTGCGGGCGCTTGCGCAGCGGCAGCGTCCGCGGCCGGCACGTCTTCGATGCGGATGGTGCCGTGGTGCAGGCCGATGATCTCGTGCACGATCGCCAGGCCCAGCCCGGCTCCCGCGGTTTGCGTGGCGGGGGCCTGATCGCCCTGCCGGTCGCCGCGGAAGAAGCGCTTGAAGACTTCCTCGCGCCGCTGCGGGGAGATGCCAGGGCCGTTGTCTTCGATCATCACTACCGCCATGCCGCGGTTGCCGAGCGCCTCGCCCCCGGCGCGCACCGTAATGCGCCCGCCCGGCGGTACGTATTTCACCGCGTTGTCGATCAGGTTGGACAGCGCCTCGCGCATCAGCAGGCGGTTGCCGCGCACGACGGCCGGGGAGCCGCCGGTGAAGGTCGGTCCGGGCAGCACTTCAAAGCCCAGGTCGAGCCGCCGGGCCAGCGCCTGAGGCACCCATTCCGCGCCGGTTTCGAAGGCCAGCTCGGCCAGGTCGAAAACTCCACCGGGCCCAGCCGCTCGAGCGACAGTCCCGGCTCGGCGCGCGCGAGCGACAGCAACTGGTTGGATAACCGCACCGCGCGGTCGGCGGCGGTCTGCAGCTCGCGCAGCGCATGGCGCGCCACTTCCAGGGAATCGGCTTCCACGGCGCGGTCGGCATGCAGCTTCACGGCCGTCAGCGGTGTGCGCAGCTGGTGCGCGGCATCGGCGATGAACTTGCGCTGCGCGTCCAGCGCATCACGCAGGCGCGACAACAGGGCGTTCAGGCCGCGGATCAGCGGGGCCACCTCGGCCGGTACCTGTGTTTCGTCGAGCGCCGCCAGCGATCGCGCGGTCTGGCGGTTCACCTTGTCAGTCAGGATCTGCAGCGGCACCAGCTCTTCCTTGAGCACGTGCGAGAGGATCAGGCTGCCCACGAGCAGCAGCAGGATCAGCGGCACCGACACCGAGAGCAGGATCTCGTTGGCCGCCGTTTCGCGGCGGTCCAGCAGTTCCGCGACTTCCACGACGATGGGCCCGCGCGTGGCCTTGCCGTCTTCGCTGGTGCCCAGTTCGTCGGTGGCGGGACTGGGCAGCATGACTGGCAGGCGCACCGCGCGCACCTGGCGGCCGCTGAACCACGCATAGAACAGCCGCGCGTCGTGCAGCGTGGTCTGGCCGGTGCCGTAGCCAAGCCACGTGTCCATGCCGCCGATCAGGCCGTCAGGGCCGTGGATGCGCCAGTAGATGCGGTCGGTGCCTTCGGCCTCGACCAGCGTCTGGGCAATCATCGGGATGTCCTGCTCGAGCCGCGGCCCGGCAATGCGGATCTGCTGCGCGATATTGTTCGCCACGCCATACAGCGCGCGATCGAAGACCTGCGTGGTGTAGTGCGCGGCCAGCCAGTAGGAGAGCGAGCCGCTGACCAGTACCAGCGCGAACAGCGGCGTGGCCAGCGCGCGCAGCAGGTGTACGCGCAGGCTGGCGTTGGCCGCCACGCGCGGTGCCTGGGCCATGGCGCGCCCGGGCCGCGACAGCGGCGGCTCGCCGGCGGGTTCGGCAGCGGAACGAGAGGTGCGGGATCGCGGCCACATGGCGCTGGAGGTTCAGTCAGCCGGCTGGCACGGTCCTGGCCAGCGCCGCGGGCGCGCGCTCATTGGCCGGCGCGGACTTGCAGCAGGTAGCCGAAGCCGCGCACCGTCACGATCTCCACGTCGCTTTCCTCGAGCTTCTTGCGCACGCGGTGCACGTAGACCTCGATCGCGGTGTCGCCGACGGTATCGCCGCCTTCACCAGCCGGGTGGGCAAAAGTGGCCAGGTGGTCCTGGAGCTGGGCCTTGCTGACCACGCGGCCCTGGCGCTGCAGCAGCAGCTCGAGCACCGCGAACTCGCGCGGCGACAGTTCGAGCGGCTTGCCGTCGATGAACATGCGGCGGTCGTTGCCGGACAGTCGCAGCCGGCCCAGGCGCACGTCGCGGTCGGGCAAGGCCTCGCCATGCTGGCTGCGGCGCAGCAGCACGCGCACGCGCGCTTCCAGCTCGGGCAGCGCAAACGGCTTGACGAGGTAGTCGTCGGCGCCGGCGTTGAGCCCCGACAGCTTGTCCTCGAGCTCGTCGCGGGCGGTCAGGATGATGACGGGCGTGGTGCGGTTGCGGGCGCGGTAGCGCGCCAGCAGCGTCATGCCGTCGATGCCGGGCAGGCCCAGGTCGAGGATGACGAGATCATGCTGCTCGCGCAGCAGGTGTTCGGTGGCGTAGACACCGTCATGGACCACGCGCACCTGGTGCCCGGCGCGTGTCAGGCCGGCTTCGACACCGCTGGCAATCTGGCGGTCGTCTTCGATCAGCAGGATACGCATGGCGGCAATTCGGGCAGGAGGTCGGGCATGGCTGGATCAGCCGGGACGGAAGACTGGGATGCGCAGGCGCGGCACGGCGACAAGCGGAACCGCTATCTGCGGATTGTGCAGATTGTACAGGGCCAGGCCCTTGTCTTCCTTTCGGTTTGCCTACACCAGCTCCCGGACCCCGGGCCCCGCCTGCCGTGTGCGTTATTCTGCGCGCAGGGAGGCGGCCGCGCGCTCGATGAAATGGGCCAGGTCGATGTCGCGCTGGGTCAGGCCGTTGGCGTCGTGGGTGGACAGGGTGATGTCCACGCGGTTGTAGACGTTGAACCACTCGGGATGGTGGTCGGCCTTTTCGGCCTGGATCGCCACGCGCGTCATGAACGCGAACGCAGCGTTGAAGTCGGCGAAGGTGAAGCGCTTCT
Organism: Cupriavidus sp. UYMMa02A; assembly: GCA_001725945.1. Lineage (GTDB taxonomy): Bacteria > Pseudomonadota > Gammaproteobacteria > Burkholderiales > Burkholderiaceae > Cupriavidus. Next base: position 10,189 of record LRMT01000083.1, read on the forward strand.
GGATGGCGTCGCGGTTGTCCACGTCGGTCCAGCCGGCAGATCGGCGAGCAGGGTGGCGCGTGCCTGGGGCGAAAGGGGTGTCATAGAGGGCTCGATCAGGGGAAAAGAAAAACCGGCCCGCCCTGGCGGGCTTGCCGGCATTGTTTCACAAAGCGGGTTGGCGCGCGCTTTGCGCGTGCGCTCAGATATCGTCGCTGTCGCCCCAGCCTTCACGGGTGCCCACGTTGAGCACCTGGTCGCCGTCGGCCACGTCACCGGCGCCCAGCGTCGGCAGGTTGCGCAGTTCCTGGTACAGCGGACCGAAGTCCGGCCGGGTCGCATCGAACAGCTGCTCGAAGCTGTCGATCACGAAGTAGGTCTTCTGGAACGTGTCGATGCGGTAGCGCGTGCGCATGATGCGGCGCACGTCGAAGCCGATGCGGTTCGGGCTGGCCGAATCCAGGCTGTAGATCGACTCGCCTTGGCTGGACAGGATGCCGGCGCCGTAGATGCGCAGGCCTTCGGGCGTGCGGATCAGGCCGAATTCGACCGTGTACCAGTACAGGCGCGCCAGCATGTCGAGCGCGCCAAGGCCTGCTGCCTTGAGGCCGCCCTTGCCATAGGCCTCCATATAGTCGGCGAAGACCGGGTTGATCAGCAGCGGCACGTGGCCGAACACGTCATGGAAGCAGTCCGGCTCCTGCAGGTAGTCGAGCTGCTCGGGCTTGCGCATCCACCAGCTTGCCGGGAAGCGGCGGTTGGCCAGGTGTTCGAAGAACACTTCGTCCGGCACCAGGCCCGGCACGGCCACGACCTGCCAGCCGGTCGCGCGCATCAGCGTTTCGTTGAGCTGGTCGAACTCCGGCACGCGGTCCTTTTCCATGCCGAGCGTGGCCAGGCCCTGCAGGAATTCATTGCTGACGCGTCCGCGCAGCATCGAAGCCTGGCGTTCGTAGAGCTTGCGCCAGATGGCGTGGTCGGTATTGGTGTAGCGGTGGACCGGCTGCGCGATGGTGAAGTCCGGGCGCAATTCCTGGCCGGACAGCAGGCCGGCGTTGAACTGCTCCCTGAGTTTTTCGGTCATGGTGCCCTGGAAGGCGCCGTCGAGCTGGCCGGTAGCCTCGTGGGCGGTGGCGCTGGCGGTGGCAAGCATCTGCTTTGTCTCCTGGATTTGGCGTCGTGCGCCGTGATGCGGATTATCTGCGTAGTTTAGGCGTGTGTTGCCGCAATTCGGCCGCAAAATCGGGAGCATTGGTGATTCCTGTGCGTATAATCCGCACCAATAATTAGATAAACGCGGGAATTGCGTATGGTTTCGCTTGATCACTTCGACCTGGCGCTCATCGCTGCCCTGCAGGCGGATGGCGCTCGACGCATCAGCAACTCGCCGAGCGCGTACACCTGTCGCCGAGCCAGGTCGGCCGGAGGCTGGCCCGGCTGGAGTCCGATGGCATCATCACGGGCTATCGCGTGAGCTTGTCGACACAGGCGCTTGGCCTGGGCGTGCAGGTGTTCATCAGCGTCAAGCTGGCCCACCACGGCGACACCATCATCGAACGCTTCGCCGAAGAGATCCTGCTGCTCGAGGAAGTGCAGGAGTGCTATTCCGTGGCGGGCGAGGCCGACTACCTGATCCGCGTGGTCGTACCCGACCTGCCGACGCTGGCCGAATTCACGATGAAGCGGCTGATGCGCGTGCCCGGCGTGGAAAGCGTGCGTTCCAATATCGTCCTGACCGCCCTCAAGTCCGAAGGCGCCTTGCCGCTGTCGCACCTGCGCTGAAATTTTTGTCGGCCGCGTTGCAGGTTTGCGTGCCGGCCTTGCACTCGCAAACGTCACATGTCACCCTCGCCGGATGCTTTGACGGGAGGATCGCAGGATGAAGGGAATCGTTGCCCGACCGGGCTGGGGTGTGGGCATGCGGGGCAGGCAGAGCAAGTGGATGCAGGCAAGCCGCATCGCCACGGCCGGCGTGCTCGCATGGCTGTCCGTGTCCGCCGCGCTTGCGGCACAGGTGACACGCTTCTCGCCGGAAGGCACGGTTCCGCAGGTACGCCAGGTGGCGATCCGCTTCGACGAGGCCATGGTGCCGATGGGCGATGTGCAGGCAGCCGCGCCCGCGGCCATTTCCTGTACCGGCGCGGCCTCGGCCGGGCAGGCCCGCTGGGTCGATGCCAGCAACTGGGTGTTCGATTTCGAGCGTGACCTGCCGCCGGGCGTGCGGTGCACGGTCCGGATGTCCGCGAGCCTGCGCAGCGTGGCCGGCAAGCCCTACGCGGGCAAGCCCGAGTACCGCTTCGAGACCGGCGGCCCGACCGTGGTGGCCAGCCGGCCGTCGGGTGGCGAGATCGAGGAAGACCAGGTATTTGCACTGCGTTTCAACGGCGCGGCCACCGCTGCCTCGGTGCGCGACCACGCGTGGTGCCAGGCGCAGGGCCTGGGCGAGCGCATTCCCGTGCGGCTGCTGACCGGCAAGGAGCGCGACGCCGTGCTCGACGCCATTTTCTGGAAGCGCATCGCCAAGGACGCGCCCGACGCCATTCACCTGCTGGCCTGCCAGCAGCGGTTGCCGGCCGGTGCGCGCATGCAGCTCGTGCTCGGGGCAGGCATTGCCACGCCGTCCGGCATCGCCACGCGCGACGAGCGCCGTTTCGACTACAGCGTGCGCGAGCCCTTCACCGCGAGCTTCAGTTGCGAGCGCGAGCACGCGCAATCGCCCTGCACGCCGCTGCGGCCGATGACGATCACGTTCTCGGCGCCGATCTCGCGCAAGCTGGCCGAGCACGTGTTGCTGAAGACGCCGTCCGGCCCGCGCGCGCCTCAGTTCGATGCCGACCTCGCGCGCGATGCGAGCGTGACGTCGCTCGCCTTCGCCGCGCCGTTTGCCGAGAAGGCCGATTTCACGATCGAAATCCCGCGCGACCTGAAGGACGACAGTGGCCGCACGCTGGCCAATGCCGACCTGTTCCCGCTCAAGGTCGCAACTGCCGCGATGCCGCCCCTGGCCAAATTCGCCGCGGCGCCGTTCGGCGTGGTGGAGCGCTTCGGCGAATTGCCAAAAGGCAAGTCGCCCGCCGACTATCCGCCGCTGCTGCCGGTCACGCTGCGCAACGTCGAGGCCGACCTGCAGGTGCGCGGCGTGCAGGCGCAGGCGGGCACGGTGATGAAGCTCAAGGTCGATGACGATGGCGCGGTGCTGCGCTGGCTGGGCCTGGTGCGCCGCATGCACGAGACCAACTGGACGCGCGCGGAACTCGATGCGGTGCTGGCCGGCCGCTCCCCGTATGGCGTGAACAACCCGCGCAATGCGCCGTCGATCGAAACGCGTTCGGTGTCGTTGCTGGAACGCGCGGCGGGTGTACAGAAGCTGTCGGTGCCAAAGCCCTCGGGCGATGCGCCGCGGCCGTTCGAGGTGGTCGGCATTCCGCTGCCGGAGCCGGGCTTCCATGTCGTGGAGATCGCTTCGCCGATGCTCGGTGAAGCGCTGCTGGGCAAGCGTGCGCCCATGTACGTGCGCACCGCTGCGCTGGTCACGAACCTGGGCGTCCACTTCAAGCTCGCACGCGGCGAAGGCGACGGCTCGATGAGCGGGCTGGCCTGGGTCACCGCGCTCGACGACGGCAAGCCCGTGCGCGATGCCGCCGTGGCCGTGCGCGACTGCTCGGGACGATTGCTCGGCGAAGGGCGCACCGATGCCAGCGGCCTGGTGCGCTTTGCGAAGCTCGACGATGTGCGCGGCCGTACCTGCGATGGCAATGGCTTGACGGGCTACTTCGTTTCGGCGCGCATCGCGGCCACGCATCCGGAGGCGCGCGGCAAGGCCGACATGACCTTTGTGATGTCCGACTGGAACCGCGGCATCGAGACCTGGCGCTTCAATGTGCCGACCGATGCCAGCGCCACGCAGACCGTGCGCGCACACACTGTCTTCGACCGCACGCTGCTGCGTGTCGGTGAAACCGTGTCGATGAAGCACTTCATCCGCGCCGAGACCGCACAGGGCTTCGCCTTGCCGGCGGCGAACCGCAAGCTGCCGGATACGGTTTTGATCCGCCATGAGGGCAGCGGCCAGACCTACGAGTTGCCGCTGCAGTGGCGCAACACCGCGACCGGCGGACGCAGCGCCGAGAGCAGCTTCCAGGTGCCGCCAGCGGCCAAGCTCGGCGTCTACAACGTCGAACTGCGGACCGAAGGCAGCCGCGGCGATGACGTGGATGACAGCAGCACGCGCAGCTATGCCAGCGGCAGCTTCCGCGTCGAAGCGTTCCGCCTGCCGGTGCTGGCCGGCACGCTGCAGGTTTCGGGCGGACAAGCCGGCAAGGGCGGCGCCGTGGTCGCGCCCGCTGAATTGCCGGTTGGCGTCGAAGTGCATTACGTATCCGGTGGTGCTGCGATCGGCCTTCCGGTGCGTGTGTCGGCGCTGCTGCGCGACAAGTGGGTCAACTTTCCCGGCTACGACGAATACTCGTTCAATCCGCCGCGCAAGGCGCGCGAGAACACGGCGGGCGATGAGGAGATGGACGACGTCGATGCGGGCCAGGCCCAGGACGGCGGCCAGAAGCTGATCGCCGACAAGCTCCCGCTGACGCTCGACAAGAACGGCAACGGCACCGTCACGCTGCGCGGCATGCCGAAGACTGAGGCGCCGCGCGATCTCGTGCTGGAGGCCGGCTTTGCCGACCCGAACGGCGAGGTTCAGACGCTGCGCCAGACCGTGCCCGTATGGCCAGCCGCAGTGGTGGCGGGCATCCGCACCGATGGCTGGGTGTCGGTGAAGCAGAAGCTGGCCGTGCATGGCCTCGTGCTCGACACGCAGGGCAGGCCGGTGGCCGATGCGCCGGTGAAGTTCAACGCGCGGGCGCGCATCACCACGTCGACGCGCAAGCGCGTGGTCGGCGGCTTCTACCGCTACGACAACCGCAGCGAAAGCCGCGATCTCGGCACGGTGTGCGAAACGCGTACCGACGCGCAGGGCCGCGCGCGCTGCGATGTCTCGCTTGATCAGGCCGGGCAGGTGGAGCTGGTGGCGATCGCGCGCGACAAGGACGGGCGCAGCGCGCAGGCGGCTTCCACGGTGTGGGTGACGCGGCAGGGCGAGCTGTGGTTTGGCGGCGAGAACCACGACCGCATCGACGTGCTGCCCGAGAAGAAGCAGTACGCGCCCGGCGATACCGCCGTGTTCCAGGTGCGCATGCCGTTCCGCCACGCCACGGCGCTCGTGTCGGTGGAGCGCGAGGGCGTGCTCGAGACCCAGGTGGTCGAACTCGATGGCAGTGATCCCACCGTACGTGTAAAGGTCAAGCCTGAGTGGGGGCCCAACGTCTACGTATCGGTGATGACGATCCGCGGGCGCTTGCACGAAGTGCCCTGGTATTCGTTCTTCACGTGGGCTGGCGCCAGCCCGGCGATGGTGGCGCGCGTTCCGCAGCGAGGGCAAGGAATATGCCGCGCCGACCGCGCTGGTGGACCTGTCCAGGCCGGCCTTCCGTCTTGGCCTCGCGGAGATCCGTGTCGGCAACGAGGCGCACCGGCTCGATGTGACCGTGACGCCGGACAAGGCGTCCTATACCGTGCGCGGCAAGGCAAAAGTCACGCTGCAGGTGAAGCTGCCTGACGGCAAGCCCGCGGCCAATGGCGAGGTGGCACTGGCCGCGGTGGACCAGGCGCTGCTCGAGCTGATGCCCAACAACAGCTGGGACTTGCTCGACGCGATGCTGCAGCGGCGCAGCTACGGCGTGGAGACCGCGACCGCGCAGATGGAAATCATCGGGCGCCGCCACTACGGGCGCAAAGCGGTACCGGCCGGCGGCGGCGGCGGCAAGAGTCCCACGCGCGAGCTGTTCGACACGCTGCTGCTGTGGAACCCGCGCGTACAGCTTGATGCGCAGGGCAGGGCAACGGTGGAGGTGCCGCTCAATGACTCGCTGACCAGCTTCCGCATTGTCGCGGTGGCCGACCTTGGCGTGGGCCGCTTCGGTACCGGCAGCGCGACCATTGCCGCCACGCAGGACCTGCAGGTGATTTCGGGCCTGCCGCTGCTGGTGCGCGAGGACGACCGCTACCGCGCGATGTTCACGCTGCGCAATACGACGAAGCGCGCGATGACGGTGCAGGCCAGTGCGCGTGCGACGCTGGTCAGCGATGCGAACGCATTGCCGGTGCAGACCGTGCAGATTCCCGCAGGCGAGGCGCGCGAGATCGGCTGGGATGTCACCGCGCCGGCACTGCTCGCATTCGCGCGCAGCGGCACAGTGCAATGGGAAGTGCAGGCTGCCGAGCAGGGCTCGGGTGCCGCGACGGACCGCATCAAGCTGTCGCAGCAGATCGTGCCGGCCGAACCCGTTACGGCGCAGCAGGCCACGCTGGCGCAACTGACGCCGGGACTGTCGGTGCCAGTGAAGGCGCCGCCGGGCGCGCTCGCCGATCCGACAGGCAAGCTGCGCGGCGGGCTGCAGGTCAACCTGCAGTCGTCGCTCGCGGGTGGCCTGCCAGGGGTGCGCGAGTGGTTCCTGAACTACCCGTTCAGTTGCCTGGAGCAGCGCACGTCCAAGGCGATCGGCCTGGCCGATGGCACCGCGTGGGAAGCGATGATGAACCAGCTCCCTTCGTATCTCGATGCGAATGGCCTGGCCGCTTACTTCCCGCTGCGCAGCGACAGCCAGAGCGGCAGCGTCGCGCTGACCGCGTACCTGCTGTCGATCAGCGACGAAGCCGCGCGCGCCGGCCTGACGCTGCGCGTGCCCGACGCGCTGCGCGCGCAGATGGAGCGTGGCCTGACGGCGTTCGTCGAAGGCCGCATCCGTCCCGATGCGTGGGCACCGTCGTCGGCCATGATGGACGTTGAAGTCCGCAAGCTTGCCGCGCTCGAAGCGCTGTCGCGCACGGGCCATGCGCAGGCGCGCATGCTCGGGTCGATCCAGATCCTGCCGGCGCAATGGCCCACATCGGCGCTGATCGACTGGACGTTGCTGCTGACGCGCATGCAGGACATCCCGCAACGCGAAGCACGGCTGGCTGAAGCGCAGCAATTGCTGCGTGCGCGCCTGACGGTGCAGGGCACGCGGCTGGCGTTCTCGACCGAGCGCAGCGACGACTGGTGGTGGCTGATGGCCGGCGGCGACGTGAACGCCGCGCGCTGCTCGCGCTGGCCACCGAACTGCCGGGCTGGAAGGACGAGGCGCCGCAGCTTGCCACGGGCCTGATCGGCCGCCAGGTGCGCGGCGCATGGGGCACGACCAATGCCAACGCGTGGGGCATGCTGGCCATATCGCGCTTTGCGCAGGTGTTCGAGAAGACGCCGGTGGCGGGCAGCACGCGCGTGTTCGGCAAGCGGTGCCGGCGATCCGCGCGCAGCTTCGACTGGAGCCGCGCACAGCGCCGCGACGGCGTGGCGCAGGGCAGTGTCGACCTGCCGTGGCCGAAGTCCTGACACTGCCGCGGCTCGGCTGCCTGAACATCCACGCCTCGCTGCTGCCGCGTTGGCGCGGCGCGGCGCCGATTCACCGGGCGATCGAGGCTGGCGACGCCGAGACCGGCATCACGCTGATGCAGATGGACGAGGGCCTCGACACCGGCGCAATGCTGTCGCGCGAAGCCGTACCCATCACTGCGGATGACAGCACCGGCTCGCTCCATGACAAGCTCGCGGCATTGGGCGGCCGCATGATCGTCGAGGCACTGCGCACGCTGGCCGCCGGCGAGGTCCTGCCTGCCACGCCGCAGCCCGATGCCGGCATCACCTACGCCGAAAAGATCGGCAAGGACGAAGCCCCGCTGGACCTGCGCCGCCCGGCCGTGGAGCTGGCCAGCCAGGTACGCGCGTTCAACCCGTTCCCGGGCGCACGCTGCAGCTCGACAGCACCGTGATCAAGTGCTGGCAGGCCGTGCCCCTTGCCGCGGGCAGCAGCCTGCCGCACCCGGCCGGCACGGTACTCGCCTCGGATGCCAGCGGGGTCATCATCGCCTGCGGCCATGGCAGCGCGCTGCAGGTCACCGAGCTGCAGAAGCCCGGTGGCCGCCGCCAGCCCGCGCAGCAGTTCCTGCAAGGCACGCCGCTGCCGCCGGGAACGCGCTTCGCCGTGCCCGTGGATGGCGCGGCAGGGGCATAATCAGTCGTCCCGGGCCCGGAACCACGCCGGAAGTGCTGGCCGGGTCGCCTGGCTCGCGTCCGTTTATCGGTCAAGGCGCGGCGTGGCGTCGGCTGCAGGGCGAAGCCGTTGAATTTTTGGCGTTTCATCCCTATCTAATGGTCAGCGCGCCCTGCTGATGCGGCGGCGCGGGACACGACTACACGGAGATCACGTCAATGTTCAACTGGGTCAAGACCTTCATGCTGATGGCCGCCATCACGGCGCTGTTCATCGTCATCGGTGGCATGATCGGCGGACGCAACGGCATGATGCTCGCGCTGCTGTTGGCGCTGGGCATGAACTTCTTCTCCTACTGGTTCTCGGACAAGATGGTCCTGCGCATGTACAACGCGCAGGAAGTCGACGCGGGCAGTGCGCCGCAGTTCTACGGCATGGTGCAGGAACTCGCGCAGCGCGCGGGCCTGCCGATGCCGCGCGTCTACCTGATCAACGAGGACGCGCCGAATGCATTCGCGACCGGCCGCAATCCCGAACACGCGGCAGTCGCCGCCACCACCGGCATCCTGCGCGTGCTGTCCGAGCGCGAACTGCGCGGCGTGATGGCGCACGAACTCGCGCATGTGCGCCACCGCGACATCCTGACCTCGACCATCGCCGCGACCATGGCCGGTGCCATCTCGGCGCTCGCGAACATGGCGATGTTCTTTGGCGGGCGCGACGAAAACGGCAACCGCAGCAACCCGATCGCGAGCATCGCGGTGGCGATCCTGGCGCCGCTGGCCGCTTCGCTGATCCAGATGGCGATTTCGCGCGCGCGTGAATTCGAAGCCGACCGCGGCGGCGCGGAGATCAGCGGCGATCCGCAGGCGCTGGCCAGCGCGCTCGACAAGATCCACCGCTATGCGCAGGGCATTCCGTTCCAGGCCGCGGAGGAGCATCCGGCCACGGCGCAGATGATGATCATGAATCCGCTGTCGGGCGGCGGCATCGCCAACCTGTTTTCGACCCATCCGGCGACCGAGGAACGCATTGCCCGGCTGATGCAGATGGCGCAGACCGGTACGTACCCGGCCTGAGGCCCGCCAGGCCGCAGCCCATAAAACCGGGCCCGGTCCGCGCACAGGGTAAACTGCCCGCTGTCTTGCCCGTCAAGCCAGCGGGCTTTTTCTTGCCTGCGTGGCGCCGCCTGCGCCTGCCTGGCCAGGCAGCCCTTGCCACGCCTGCTTTGTCCTTTTGTCTTAAGCCTTACCGATATGCGCCTGCCCCACGAATCGCTTGCCTTCCAGATGCTCGGTGCCGCCATGGCCGTGCGTGCCGTCAATGAAGGCACGGCCCTGCCGCAGGCCATTGAAGATACCGCCGCGCACCTGCGCCTGGACCGCGTGCGCGATGCCGCCACGCGCGGCGCCGTGCAGGACCTGGCCTACCGCACCATGCGCCAGTTCGGCACCGCGCGTGCGCTGGTGACGCAACTGGTCACGCGCCCGCCCGGCGCGCAGGTGGACTCGCTGCTCGCTGTCGCGCTGTCGCTGCTGCTGGAAGGCGAGCAGGGCGACGCCGCCAAGGCCGGCCGCGGTGGCTACAGCGAATTCACGGTAGTCGACCAGGCTGTCAGCGCCGCCGCCTCCGAACCCAAGACTGCGCATGCGCGCGGGCTGGTCAACGCGGTGCTGCGTCGCTTCCTGCGCGAGCGCAAACCGATGCTGGCCGAAGTCAACCGCGACGAGCAGGCACGCTGGAACCTGCCCGCATGGTGGCTGCGCATGCTGCGCGAAGCTATCCGGACCAGTGGATGGCACTCGCGGAAAGCGCCAACGTGCGTCCGCCGATGACGCTGCGCGTCAACACGGCACGCATCCCGTTGCAGCAATACCTGACCGAGCTCGCCAATGCAGGCCTGGCAGGGCAGGCCGTCGGCGCGCAGGCGGTGCGCCTGGTCCGCGCATTCCCGGTCGCGCAGATTCCCGGGTTTGCCGACGGCGACGTGTCGGTGCAGGATGCCGGCGCGCAGCTGGCGGCGCCGCTGCTCGAGGTAGCTGACGGCATGCGCGTGCTCGATGCGTGCGCCGCGCCTGGCGGCAAGACGGGCCACCTGCTGGAGCTGGCCGACATCGACGTGACCGCGGTAGAGAGCGACGCGCAGCGCGCCGCGCGCATCGACGAGAACCTCTCGCGCCTGGGCAAGCGCGCCAGCATCGTGGTCGGCGACGCGAGCCGGCCCGGCGACTGGTGGGACGGACAGCAGTTCGACCGCATCCTGGCAGACGTGCCGTGCTCCGCCTCGGGTATCGTGCGCCGCCACCCCGATATTCGCTGCTGCGCCGTGAAGCCGATATTGCGCGGCTTGTCAATGAACAGCGGCGCATCGTTTCGCAACTCTGGCCGCTGCTCAAGCCTGGCGGCATCCTGGTCTATGTCACCTGTTCTATTTTCCCAACGGAAGGGGAGGAGCAGCGCGCTGGTTTGATGCACAGTTGACAGATGCGATACGATTGCAGGCGCCGGGGCAGCTTCTGCCCGGCTCCCATGCAACACAGCCTGCCAGTGACGACGATGCTGGCCAGGACAGCCTGCCATCTGATCATGATGGCTTCTTCTCGCCCGCTTCCAGAAACGCGCCTGATCTGATCCGATGGTGAGCACGCTGCGCTTGTCAGACTTCCGCGTCCCTGGCGACCGTTCGCACACGGTTGCGAGGGCGTGGTGCAGGGACACGGCCAGCCTGCTGCGGCGCGCGTGCGCGGCGCTGACTCTGGTGCTGGCCTGCCTGCTGCTGTGCCCCGGCGTTGCCGGCGCGCAGGTCATCGAGGCCACCGAGGCGCGCATCGAATACCAGGACAACGGCTTCGAACTGACCGCGAGCTTCGACTTCGACCTGCCTCCCGCGCTCGAAGAGGCGCTGAACAAGGGCATCTCGCTGTATTTCATGGTCGAGTTCCAGCTCACCCGCCCCCGCTGGTACTGGTTCGACGAAAAGCCCGTCAATACGAGCCGTACGATCCGGCTGTCATACCAGCCGCTTACGCGCCAGTACCGGGTCTCGACCGGCGGCCTGCAGCTTCCGTTCCCGCGCCTGAAGAGCGCGCTGCAGTTCATCCAGCGCGTGCATGGCTGGCGCGTGTTCGACCGCAGCGCGGTCAAACCCGGCGAGTCCTACCATGCCGAAGTGCGCATGAAGCTCGACCTGTCCCAGTTGCCCAAGCCATTCCAGATCAACGCTGTCAATACGCGTGAATGGAATCTCGCTTCGGACTGGCGCCGCTTCATCTATACCGTACCCACGGACCTGAACGCGCCGCCGCCCGCGCCGCCTGCGCCGCCCGCGCCCGTGCCTGCACTGCCGGCTTCGCCAGTCATGCCTGCCTCGCCGCCGGTCCCGGCCTCGGCCCCGGCCCCGGCCCCGGCCCCGGCTGCATCGGCCGACCCGCGTACCGGCCCCTTCGTTCAAACCGTGTCGACCGCGCTCTCGCCCGCCGCACTGGTGCTGCCCGGTTCCGGCCAGCCATGAAGCCCAGCAGTCTCCTGGACGGCCGCTTCCGCCGCGTGCTTTACCGGGTCGTCGCGGCGATCATCGTGTTCCTGGCCCTCGTGCTGGTCGGCCTGCTGGCGGGCGCTTCGGCCAACACGGAATTCTTCGACCGCTACTTCACGCTGCTGTTCAAGATCAACCTGGTGGTCGGCGCGCTGCTTGTGATCACCGTCGGCGCGCTCGCGGTGACACTGTGGCTGCGCTATCGCCGCGGCAAGTTCGGCACGCGCCTGATGACCAAGCTCGCCGTGTTCTTCGGCGTGGTCGGCGTGCTGCCCGGTGTGCTGATCTACCTGGTGTCGCTGCAGTTCGTTTCACGCAGTATCGAATCATGGTTCGACGTGCGCGTGGAAACCGCGCTCGAAGCGGGCCTGAACCTCGGCCGCTCGACCATCGACAGCGCGCTCGCAGACCTGCAGGGCAAGGCGCGCCTGATGGCGGACCAGCTTAGCGGCCCCTCCGGAATCGCCACCTCGCTGCAGCTCAACCGGCTGCGCGAACAGTATGGCGTGCAGGAAGCCGCGATCTTCACAGGCAGCGGCCGCGTGCTCGCCACGGCCTCCAGCAGCTATGCGTCGCTGGTCCCCGACCTGCCTTCTGGTGTGCTCGCCGAGCAGGCCCGGCTGGCCGGTGGCTACGCCGCGGTGGAAGGCGGTACGGATCCGACGGTGGACGGCAACGGCGCGGAGCGCGTCGACAGCAGCCACCTGTACCGCCTGCGTGTGATCATTCCGCTCGGCCCGGCACCTGCCGGCGACACGAACGCAGCCGCGGCAAGCGCGCCGCGTGCCGCCGCGCCGAAGGCGCGCTGGGCGGGGTCCGGACTGTCGGTGGAACGCCGGCCCGAAGACTCGCCGTCAAGCGGGTTCGGCCTGGTGGGCGATACGGTGCGCGAGGAACGCTATCTGCAGGTCGTGCATCCCGTGCCGGCCGTCCTCGCCCGCAACGCGGACGAAGTGCAGCGCGCCTACCAGGAGTACCAGGAGAAGGCGCTGGGCCGCACCGGCCTGCGCAAGATGTACATCGGCACGCTGACGCTCACGCTGTTCCTCGCGGTGTTCATTGCGGTGATGCTCGCGCTGCTGCTCGGCGGCCAGCTTGCCCGTCCGCTGCTGATGCTGCTGCAGGGGACCAAGGAAGTGGCCGAGGGCGACCTCTCGCCCAAGCGCGAGCTGAAGAGCCGCGACGAACTCGGCATGCTCACGCAGCAGTTCAACCAGATGACGCGCCAGCTTGCCGAAGCGCGCCTGGCGGTGGAAGAAAACCGCGCCGCGCTGGAGCAATCGAAGGCCTATCTGGAGAGCGTGCTGCAGAACCTCACCGCCGGCGTGCTGGTCTTTGACCGGCGCTTCGTGCTGATCACCGCCAACCCCGGCGCCGAACGCATCTTTCGCCAGCCTTTGGCGCCGTGCTGGGTCTGCCGGTGGATCATATTCCGGGCATGGGCCCGTTCGGCGAGATCGTGCGCCAGGCGTTTCCGATCAGAACACCCGTGAAGTGCTGGGCGGCGCGGAGCACTGGCAGAAACAGATCGAACTGCCGCAGGGCCATGAAGAGCAGCCGCTGACGCTGCTCGTGCGCGGTGCGCGCCTGCCCGGCGGCGTGCGCGACGAGCCCGGCTACGTGGTCGTGTTCGACGACATCTCCGACGTGATTTCCGCTCAACGGTCGGTGGCCTGGGGCGAGGTGGCGCGGCGCCTCGCGCACGAGATCAAGAACCCGCTCACGCCGATCCAGCTCTCGGCCGAGCGCCTGCAGATGAAGCTTTCGCCCAAGCTGGAAGACAAGGACGCCGAGGTGCTCAAGCGCGGCGCGGCGACGATCGTCAACCAGGTGGCTGCCATGAAGCGCATGGTCGACGACTTCCGTGACTATGCGCGCACGCCGCCCGCGGTGCTGCAGTCGCTGCAGATCAATGCGCTGGTGACCGAGGTACTGCATCTGTACGGCATCGACGATCCCACGGTGCAGGAACATTCGGTGATCCATGCGGCGCTGGGCAGCGGCCTTCCGGAGATCAAGGGAGACCCCACCCAACTGCGCCAGGTCATACACAATTTGTTGCAGAACTCGCAGGATGCCGCGGCCGAGAACGTCGCGGCCGGTAGGGCAGCGCCCCATATCGCTCTACACACCGAGACTGTAGAATATAAAGATTCTGCCGGCGAAAGCCGTCAAGCAGTCAAGCTGACCATTGCGGACAACGGTCCGGGCTTCGCACCACGCATTCTTAGCCGTGCGTTCGAACCTTATGTGACCACCAAAGCCAAGGGTACGGGTCTCGGGCTTGCAATGGTAAAGAAGATCATCGACGAACACGGCGCGCGCATAGAACTGCGCAATCGAATGAACGGCGCCGAGATCGTCGGAGCACAGATCTCGATCCTGTTCGTTAAACTGGCATAGTCAACTGGGCGTTCCGTCATGGAACGCTTGGGTGGGGTTAAGAGGGGAAGTATGGCAACGATCCTCGTAGTCGATGACGAAATGGGAATCCGGGAACTGCTCTCGGAAATCCTGAGCGACGAAGGCCATGTGGTCGAAGTCGCCGAGAACGCGCAGCAGGCGCGCGAATACCGCTTGGGCACCACTCCTGATCTCGTGCTGCTCGATATCTGGATGCCCGATACGGATGGCGTGACGCTGCTCAAGGAATGGTCGGCGCAAGGCCAGCTCACGATGCCCGTGATCATGATGTCGGGCCATGCCACCATCGACACCGCGGTCGAGGCAACCAAGATTGGCGCGCTGAATTTCCTGGAAAAGCCGATTGCGCTGCAGAAGCTGCTGTCCGCAGTGGAGCAGGGCCTGGCGCGCGGCATCGAACGCCCACGCGCGACCCCGGCCGCGGCGCCCGCACCGACGGCGCCGGCGGTTGAAACAGCATTGGCGCCCGCCGCCGGTGAAACCAGTTCGGACATTGCACCCAATGGCAGCAGCGCGGCCCGTCCGCCCGAAGCCGAAATGCATTTCTCGTTCGACATGCCGCTGCGCGAAGCACGCGACCTGTTCGAACGCGCCTACTTCGAGTACCACCTCGTGCGCGAACACGGCAGCATGACGCGCGTGGCCGAGAAGACCGGCCTCGAGCGCACGCACCTGTACCGCAAGCTCAAGCAGCTCGGCGTCGAACTGGGTCGCAACAAGCAGGAACCGGCCGAGCAGTGACGCAATGAACGCTTGACGGGCGAAAGATCCATTGTTATAGTTTCGCTTCTTTGGCCCGGTAGCTCAGTCGGTAGAGCAGAGGATTGAAAATCCTTGTGTCGGCGGTTCGATTCCGTCCCAGGCCACCAGAACAGAAAAAGCCCGATTCTTCCGAGTCGGGCTTTTTGCTTTGCGCGTCCCGTTTCAGCGCACCGCCGTCCATTCCCCAGCACAACCCAGATCTAAAAACTTTTGACTTGGCTGCCGATAGACATGTCTCTACGATTGCCTGACGCAGGACGGGAATTGGCATCGCGCACACAGAATGCGCGACCGGGTCAGGCTGTTTCTATTGGGGTCAATATGGATACGCTGTCCGAAACCGGACTCGGCTGGACGCAGGAATCCGACGCCGCCGAGCGCGGCATCTGGAAGAGCACGATGGCCGCGGCCAGCCAGGCGCTGGGTGCGGCCAGGAATGTGCAGCAGGCCATGGCGCAGACCTTGAAGCTGCAGCAGAAGATTCGCGCGCTGCGCGATGAGCTGCACCACGCCGAAGCCGAGCGCGATGTCTACCGCGAACTGCATGCGCGCACGGTCGATGAGCTTCACCAGGCCGTGGACCGCAGCCCCGCGGAAATGAAGCGCCTGCGCACCGAAACCGAGACGCTGCAGATCCGCCACCGCTCCTACAAGCTGCTGGTGCAGCACTACATGCGCGCCGGCACGCCGATCGATCCCGCCGTATTCGCCGAACAGCGCAGCCGCGTGCAGCAGCACATCCTGTTCCAGCGCCGCCGAGGCATTCCTGTCGCGCAGATCGGCGTCGACGATATCGCTTTCCTGCTGCGCTGAACGCGGCGACGATCCGGGGTCTGCGGCCTACGCTTTCGCCAGCTCCTGCGGCGTGGGAGTGACGTGCGTGCTGTCGCATAGCCGCGCCAGTTTCCGGGCACGCGCCGGGGTTACCGATTCGATACCTGCGCTCTGTTCACAACATCGCGCGGACACATTGACGCCCAATACCGCCGGCGGAACACTTCGCGTTCCGGCGCGCGCTTGCCTGAGCGCCGGTTTGCCCCGATCGAGGCGTCGTCTCAGGCGACGTTGCGCATCCCGCTGCACGCTCCTGTCGTCCTCTCCTTCGGCCTGGTGTCCTGTCCCACAGGACATGACCGCACCCTGGCCTGACATGCCCCTGATGACCTTGCGCCGCGCGACGTGGCCGCTCCGCATGACCCACCCCTTGACCATCCGCACCACGGGAGCGCAGCAGTGAGTATGCTTTCACGCCGGATTGTGGCCGAAGGACTGGGCACGGCATTGCTGGTCGCCGTGGTGGTGGGTTCGGGCATTCGCGCCGAACGGCTGGCCGATGGCAATGTCGGGCTGGCGCTGCTGTGCAATGCCCTGGCCACCGGCGCCGGGCTGGCGGCGCTGCTGGTCGCGCTGGGCCCTGTGTCGGGCGGACATTTCAACCCCGTGGTGAGCCTGTCGGCGCTGGTGCAGGGTACGCTTTCGCCACGCACGGCGCTCGCCTATGCCGCGGCGCAGATCGGCGGCGGGATTGCCGGCGTCGTGGCCGCTCACGCGATGTTCGGCGAACCCGCCCTGGCGTGGTCCGCGCAGAGCCGCACGGGCCTGCCCATGTGGTGGAGCGAGTTCGTGGCGACGTCGGTCTGGTGGGCGTCGGGATCGGCACGCAGCGCAGCCGGCCGGGCCTCGTGCCCTTTGTCGTGGCAGGCTATATCACCGCAGGCTACTGGTTCACGTCATCGACATCGTTCGCCAACCCGGCCCTGACCATCGCGTGCGCGATGACCAACACTTTCACCGGTATTCGTCCGGTCGATGTGCCGGGCTTCGTGCTCGCGCAGATTGCCGGCGGGCTGAGCGCCACGCTGTTGTTCCACTGGCTGTGCCGCAAGCCGGCAGCCGCGGCCGAGATCGCCGAGACAGGGCCCGCCACGCGCTGGCGCGCGGGCGAACCTGCCGCTACCAGCGCCGATTGAGCTGTACGCCGAAGATCGAGCCGCTGTTCTGCGTCGCCCAGGCTTCGGCCGGCGCCGTGAATGCGACGCATCGACGTCGTTGGCGCGGCTGTACGTATAGAAGGCGCGCAGGTTGGCATTGCCCGCCGACTTGCCCAGCGTCAGCGTCGCGCAATGGTCAGCGCCGTGCGCTGGCCGCTGGCGCCGAAACCGGACGAGATCTGGTCGCGCGCGACTTCGAAGACGAGTTTGAACTGGTCGCTGGCCACATAGGCCGGACGGATCCGCGTGGCCGCCCATTGCAGCGTACCGATGGGCGAGTGGTCGAACTGCATGCTCGATTCGACCGAGCCGCCCAGCCCGGATTGTCCCTTCCACTCCAGCGATTCCGCGACGCGCACGCGCGATAGCGACGGGCCCATGCCCGTGTAGCCGGTCATGGCGCTGCGCGCGCCGGAACCGAACTGCAGCCCGACACGGTTGGTCCCCGCGAGCACGCCTTTCTGCTCGTGCAGCGCCGACGCCCACCACGCGCTGCCCGAATCAGCCACCACCGACTGGGCCTCGACCCGCGTGAAACCAAGCTGCACCGAACCTTGCGTATTGGTCGTGATGGGCGCCGTGCGCACCGAATGGTAGCTCGGCAGGTTTTGCCCGTTCTGGTCGTTGCGGGCCGTGTACTGGTAGCTCAGTCCGATATCGCCAAGCACGCGCGCATTGTCCACGCCGAAACGCATGGCCGCCGAATTGGGCGGCAGCAGGCCGGACGACATCAGGAACGGGTTACTGTCGCGGCGGCCGGCCCACATGGTGGCGCCGTCCAGCACCGACAGGCCGCTCACTGCCGTATAGAACTGCGGCACCAGCGCATAAGGATCGACCGCGGCGGGTCGGCCGTTGACCGAAGTCGCGTCGGTGCCGCGGGCATGGGCGATCAGCATGACCTGGGCGCCGCCGTCGAGGTCGAGGACCGACTCGCGGATCTTGACCTCGCCCGCGCTGCGGCAGGCCAGTCCGTGGCCGATGCCCGTGGACAGCGCGCCGCCGGCGCAAGCACGCATGGTGGCGTCGCGCTCTTCGGCGGCGGCACGGCCGCTGTAGCTGAGGCGCCAGACGGATTCGACCGCGGCGTCGTCGGCCGGCAATTGCGAGCGCAGCACCGGTGGGGCCTCGGATGGCGTTGCCTCGGCGCTGTCGGCCGCGGGCGG
>LRMT01000084.1 GCA_001725945.1 Cupriavidus sp. UYMMa02A
CAACCGTGGAAACGGCGGCGCCGGCCAGGTGGCCCAGCCACTGGCGCCGGCCGGGCTGCGGGGTGGAAGAGGCGGGGGTATCGTTCATGGTCTGTCTTGTCATAGTGGGAAACCCTTCGGCAGCCGCGCGGGAATTACACGGCGATCATCACCGATTTGGTCTCGGTATAGTGGTCGAACACGGCTCGTCCCATCTCGCGGCCCAGTCCGGATTGCTTGAAGCCACCGAACGGCATCGCGTTATCGAGCAGGTTGTGGCAATTGACCCAGATCGTGCCGGCCTTGATGCGCGGCACCAGCCGGTGCACGCGCGACAGGTCGTTGGACCAGACCGATGCCGCCAGCCCGAACGGCGTACCGTTGGCGCGGCCAACCACTTCGTCGATGTCATCGTAGGGCAGTGCCACGACCACGGGACCGAAGATTTCCTCCTGCACGACGGACGAGGTTTCCGGCGCACGCGCCAGCACCGTGGGCCGGAAGAAGTGCCCGCGGGGCAGGTCGGCATTACCGCCGCAGACCAGTTGTGCGCCGGCATCCACGCCGGCCTGCACATACCCGGCCACGCGCTTGCGCTGGCGGTGCGATACCAGCGGGCCCATGTCGGTGTCCGCCTCCAGGCCCGGTCCCAGCCGCAGGCTGTTGGCAATGTTGGCCAGAGCCTGCACCGTTGCGTCGAACTTCGTACGTGGGAGGTACAGGCGCGAGCCGGCGGTGCATACCTGGCCTTGGTTGAAGAAGATGGCCTGCGCGGCGCCGCGGCAGCGGCCTCGGGCGACATATCGTCGAGCATGATCACCGGCGACTTGCCGCCCAGCTCCAGCGTCACACGCGCGAGCCGCGCCATGCTGCGCCGCCGACCAGCTTGCCGACTTCGGTCGATCCGGTGAAAGCGATCTTGTCGACCTGCGGATGGCCGGCCAGCGCCGCGCCACAGCGCGCGCCGTCGCCCGTCACGATATTGACCACGCCTGCCGGATAGCCGGCTTCAATGACGAGCTCGCCCAGGCGAAGCGCCGACAGTGGCGTTTCCTCGGCCGGCTTGAGCACCACGGTGCAGCCGCAGGCCAGGGCGGGGCCTAGCTTCCACGCGGCCATCAGCAGCGGGAAATTCCACGGGATGATGGCGCCGACTACGCCCACGGCCTCCTGCCGCGTGAACGCGACGAACTCGCGCTCACGCACGGGCGGCACCGAGACGTCCAGGCTTTCGCCGTGCAGCTTGGTAGCCCAGCCTGCCATATAGCGCAGGAAGCCCGCGGCGCCGGCAACATCGATGGCGCGTGCCATGGTGGCAGGCTTGCCGTTGTCGATGGCTTCGATCTGCGCGAGTTCCTCGGCATTGGCCTCCACCAGGTCCGCCAGGCGCAGCAGCAGACGCTCGCGGTCCGACGGGCGCATGGCGTGCCACGGGCCTTGTTCGAAGGCCTTGCGCGCGGCTTGCACTGCGGCATCGACATCGGCCGGGCCGCCGGCGGGTACTTCGGCCAGCGTGGTCTCGGTGGCGGGGTCTTCCGTCGTGAAGACGGCGCCATCGGCTGCGGCGCACCACTGGCCGTCGATCAGCATGCGCTTCGGGCGTTGCAGGAAGCCGCGGGTGGCGGCGGAAAGCAGTTCGGTGCGGGTATCCATGGGTCTCCTCTGGTGTCTTGGGTGATGTGTCTGTTCAGCGGCTCGTGCCGAGGATGGCGGCGCGGTGCGCGGCCACGTCGTCGAGCCGGTCATTGCGGTAGTGGGTGACTTCCTCGGTGGTGAACGGGGCGATGTCCTGGCGGCCGGTCAGAGCGGGCAGCATCCAGTTCATCAGTTCGGCAACTTGGGCATCCGTGAGCGATGAGCCTGATGTGCCGGGCACCTGGATCAGGAACGCGCGACCGGCGGCCGTAGCCAGCAGTTGCGGCACGGTGGCGCGCATGTCCGGGATGCCGGCTGCCGGCTTGCCCGATCCGTCCGGCAGGTGGCAGCCGGAGCAGTGCAGCACGTAGTTCGCGTGCCCGCGCTGGAGCCGGCCTTCGGCGTGCGCGGCGCCGGCCAGTACCGCGGTGGCCAGCCATGCCAGGGCGAGACGGAGCGCGGCGTGCATATCAGTTCGCCGCGTCGCGAAGCTTGCGCACGGCGCCCGGCGTCTTGCGCTGCGCGCGCGCCTGGGACAGCGCGCCGGGGCCCACGGTGGCCGTGGCCTGGCCGTTCTGCGTGCCGAGCCATGCCAGCACGGCGGCGAGCGATTCGTCAGGCAGCGTGCCGAAGGCCGGCATCACGCCATTGAACGACTGCCCCTGCGATTCGATCGGACCGGCCATGCCATGCACGAGCACATTGGCCAGGTACATGTGGCCCGCAGCAGAGCCGAGGCGTTCGCGCAGCGCATTGGCCAGCGGCGGCGCCACGCCCGGAATGCCGCTGGCATCGTTGTTGTGGCAGGCGGCGCAGTTTGCGGCGAACACTTCCTTGCCCTGTGCGACGAGGTCGGCCGCGCTGGCCGTGGCCGCGGCGCCGGCGAGTACAAGCGCCAGCCACAGTTGGTGCCGCGGTTGGTTCAATCCGGACTTCATTCCTGGACTCCGAGGATGATCGAGGTGGTGCAATGGAACATCGTGCTGGAGTTGCTCATGCACCAGTTGACGTCGTTGTGCACGCCGAGCTTGTAGCCGGGGCGCTCGCGCTCGTTGGTGTTGCATTCGCAGCGCCCGCAAGTGGTTTTGCCGCAGCAGTCGTTGTAGCTCACCATGTAGTCCTTGCCGTCGGCAGGGTTGCGGCAGGTACCTACCCACGACACGCGCGACGGCTCGTGCCCGGCGGGCAGGTGGTGGAACTGCCGCCACAGCACGAGCACAGGAAACCGTCCACGGCGCAGTACTTCCAGTAATCGCACGAGGTTTCATCCACGGCCTTTCCGGTCTTTGCGCCATGCGCTGCCGCGGCATGCGCGCTGCGGTCAAACGGCAGCACCGGCAGTGCGACCGTGCCCACCATGGCCTTGCCCAGCGTGGCCAGCATGCTGCGTCGCCCGGTACGCTGGGCGGCACGGCGGGTCTGGCGTTCGAAAAGCTTGTCAAACCACATCGTCGTCTCCTTGCCGCTCAGGCATGCGTTTCGAGGAACTGCTGCACGGACGCCACGTTCAGGTCCATCGCCGTGAACAGGCTTTCGAGCTGCTCGCGGGAATTGACCAGGCCCTTGGCGCGCAGCGTTCCGTGCTCGTCCAGCAGCACCGCGTAGGGCAGCTTGCCGATCTGCAGGTGCATGCCGAGTTCGCGCGACAGCACGTAGTCGAAGTCGTCCAGGCCGGCCTGGCGCAGGAACGCCAGATGTTCGGGCTGCTCGCCGTCGGATGCCAGCACGACACGCAGCCAGTTGCCTTCGCTGGCGCGGATGGACTTCAGGACGGGAATCAGCTTCTTGCAGACGGGGCAGGTCGGCGACAGGAAAAACAGCAGCGTGCTGGCCGCCTGCTGACCGCCCACGGTGACGGCGGTGCCGCGCACATCCTGCAGCGCAAACGGCTGCAGCGGCTGGCCCACGCGCGGACCGGCGTCGATCATCAGCGCGCCCATCGGGGCCACGCGTTCATACAGGATGCCGACCTGGCGGGCCAGCGCGTAGAGCCCGAACAGCAGCGCCAGCACGGCGATCCACAGCACGATATTGGCAATGACAAGTGCAGTCATGACAGTCTCACGAAGAAAAGAGAGGAAAGGAATCAAGCTCGTCCCGGACCACGCGCACGTCCGGCGTTGACGAGCAGTTGCGTGGCGCCGAGCCACATGAGCAGCAGGGCCAGTGCGATGAAACCGGCGGCGGCATAGTCGAGTGCCGACATGGCCCGACCGCTGCCGGCCGCTGCCGAAGCCGCCGCGACGCCCAGTACCGCGAGCAGCGCGGCGTTGCGCCCGAGCAGGCCGCTGGACAGCGGCATGCTGTCGTCCGCGCTGCCACAGCCGCAGCGGATGTCGCGCCGGCCGCGCAGGAGGTTGACGGCGACGGCGCCGGTTGCAACGCCGGCCACGGCGATTGCGGCAAGGGCCGATGCGGCCTGCAGCGGCATCAGCGCGAGCAGCAGCACGGCCAGGATTTCGGCACCGATGAAGGTGACCGCTACTGCGCGCGTCCACGCCGTCGGCACCAGGCGGTACGCGTCGATGGCGGCATGGAAGCGGTCCGGCTCGCGTAACTTTGGTGCGACCGAAAGCAGCAGCACCAGTGCCGCTGCTGCGCTGCAGGCCGCAGTAATGAGCGGGTCGCCGATCAGGTCCTGTGCGGTCATTGGTGAGCCTCCAGTTGCACGGCGTTCTCGCTCACGTTATCCATGCGGGCTAGCTGCTTCAGGTTTCGGGCGGGATCCAGCGCGACCACGCCCGACTTGGCCGCATCGAGCGCGTACAGCACCGGCTGGCTGCCCTGCGTGATCGTCATCGCCAGCGCGTTCTGCCCCGGTGCACGCGCGATGCGCTTATGCCGGGCAAGGTCGATGGTCCAGATTTCGGCGGCCGGGGTCTTGTGCGAGCCCTCGCGGCTGCGCGGATGCATGCCGATGTAGAGCCGCTGCGTGGCTGCGTGCAGCGTGAAGAGCTGGTAGCCGCCTGGCTTCCAGCCGCCCTTGGCGTCGTCGGCGGCGAGGAGCGGCCACGGCTTGCCGAAGGCCGGCGCCTCGGCCGACAGATCGGCCGTGTAGACGTTTCCGTTGAAGGAGACGAAGTACAAGGTGTCGCCGATGCGTTCCGAGTGCAGGAAGACCGGGTCGCGTCGGGATCGAACATGCGCGCACTGCGCTTCTGGCCGTTGGGCTTGCCCTGTTCGTCGTGCGAGACAGTCAGCATGGCGCCGTCGCTGCACAGCGTGCGAAAGCGCTGGCTGGACGCCGCCGTGGCGAAGATGCCCCAGCAGCCGGGTGTCTGGGCTTCCGCGACGAACTTGCCGGCCTGCAGGTCGATGATGCTGACCGACGTCGCCGGCGTGGCGTTCTGCACGTACAGGAAGCGGCCATCCGCCGATACTGCGATGATGCCGCGGTAGTTCAGCGATTGCGCGTGGCGCGGCGGGATCACGATCTCGCTGCGGTAGGCCAGCGAGTCGGCATCGTAAATGCTGACGACATCCGTGCGCTCGCCGCGCGTCAGGCGCGGGTAATAGGTCGAGACGACATAGATGGAGCGCTTGTCGGGCGACAGCACGGACTGACCGCCGAAGCCGGTGGGCAACAGGCCCATGTACTTCATCTTGCGGCCATCCACGACGTGCAGCCTGCCGTCAACCATGTGGCGGAAAGCCACGTCGGAGAGGTACAGCCGGTTCTCGTCGGCGGGCGGCAGCGAGGCCACGGTCAGAGTCTCGGGCGGCAGGTCCTCGGCAACGGCGGCGCCTGCGCAGAGCGCGGCGGCAATCAAGAGGGGTATCAGGCGCGGGACCTGCGCCCGGCCTCCCGCTGCGCACGCGTAGGCGTGCTGCTGGCGTCATTCACGACTGGCTCCTGTCTGTGCTGGAAGTGGAGCCAGTCTAGAAAGGGCGGCCGCACAGGCGTTAGCCAGGATCGGCAACGGCCATACCGGGGGAATTACTGAGTTGGCATGTGGGCGCGGACCTGTCTAGATCGTTCCTATGCGCGGGATTGGCGCCGAATCAGGCGTCAGGCAGGGTTCGAGGGGGCGCTCCGGTCAGCGATGCACCACGCGGGAGCACAGAAGCGTCGGGCGGAGTATCCGTTTTTGGCAATGGGGGCTCGCCGTCGTGGCCACGCTCGGCAGCTTGCGGCGCCTCGCCGATCTGCTGCCACCCTCCGCCGAGCGCAAGGAACAGGTCGATCTGCCGCATCGCCACCAGGCTGTCCGACGCCGCCAGGGCGGCTTCGGCATCCGCCAGCGTACGCTCCGCATCCAGCCGCGCCAGGTAGGGCGTACGTCCAGCCTCATAACGCTGCCGTTCCTGCCGCGCGGCTGCCGCGGCCTGGTCGCGCGCGAGGTGCAACGCATGCTGTCGCTCCAGTTCGCGCGCGTAGCCACTGAGTGCCGTTTCGGTTTCCTGCAGCGCCCGCAGCACCACGCCGTCAAAGTGCGCCAGTGCGGCGTCCGCGCCGGCTTCCATGCGCGCGATGCGCGGCCGGACGCCGTTGGTCGGGAAATTCCAGCTCAGCATCGGCCCGATGCTCCAGCGTACCGTGGGCCCGCTGCCAAGGTCGCTCAACAGACCGGTCAGGCCGGCCGATGCGCCGATGCGGATGCTCGGGTACAGGTCCGCCGTTGCAACGCCAATCTTGGCCGTGGCAGCGGCCAGTTCGCGTTCGGCCTGCCGGATGTCGGGCCGGCGCTTCAGCAGCGCGGCACCGTCGCCGACGGGAAGCGGCTGCTTGAGCGGTGGTTCCTCATGGCATTCGATGTCCTTAGGAGCCAGCGCGGCCGGCGGCTTGCCAAGCACCAGCGCGAGCCGGAACCTGGCAGCTTCGCGCGCGGCTTCCAGCGCAGGCACGTTGGCCCGCATGGCTTCCACCCGTGCCTGGGCGCGCACCGCGTCCGTGGGCTCGGCCCGGCCGGCGGCCGCGAGCCTGCGTGTGGCATCAACCGTGCGCGCCTGCAGCGCAATCTGGTGGTGCGCCACCGCCAGTTCGTGGCTGGCGGCGCAGCCTTGCACATAGGCTCGCACCGTCTGGGCGGCCACGCCCACGCGGGCGAGGTCCAGCGCGGCCTCGCTGGCCTCCATGTTTGCCAGCGCGGCCTCGTCGCGCGCGCGAGCTTGCCGAAGAAGTCGATCAGGTAGGACACGCCCGGACCGAAATCGCCAAGGTTGAATACCGGCGGCTTGGTGGTCTGCAGATAACTCTGGCCCGACAACTGCGCGCGAGAGACGCTCGCGCCGATGCCGCCCTGCGGCAGGTTCTCGGCCTCTACCTCGTGAAAGGCAGCGGTGGCCCGGCGCAGGTTGGCCGACGCCACACGGATGTCGGTATTGGCCGCGAGCGCCTCCCGCACGAGCCGGTCGAGCCGCGGGTCGTCATACAGCTGCCACCAGGCATCGGGCACAGGTCCGATCGACACGGCGGGACTGGCACTGCCCAGCAGCTTGCCATTGGCCTGTGCGGCCTTCACCGCGGCGTGATCCGGCACGCGGTAGTCCGGCCCGACCGTCGTGCAGGCGAACAGGAATGGCATCAGCGGCGTCAGCCATGCGGATCGCCATGTCCTCACGGCTTTTGCTCCACGGCGAGCTGTTGCACGGACACCGTGGCCGTGCGTCCGGACACCAGCCGCACGTCGGGCGGCACCGCGTCAAGGATGATGCGCACGGGCACGCGCTGCGCCAGGCGCACCCAGTTGAAGGTGGGATTCACGTTCGGCAGCAGGTTCGAGCCGGCGTTGCGGTCGCGGTCTTCGATGCCGGCGGCAATGCTCTGCACGTGCCCGCGCAGGTGGCGCGGCTCGCCCATGATATGCACGTCGACCGGGCTGCCGATGCGGATGCGGTGCAGCTTGGTTTCCTCGAAATACCCTTCCACATGGAACGACGCCGCATCGACCATGGACAACACGGGCCGCCCGGTGGAAACATAGTCGCCCAGCCGAGGCAGGCGGTCATTGAGGTAACCGTCGGCAGGGCTCAGCACGCTGGTGCGCTCGAGATTCAGGCGCGCCAGGCGCACCGTGGCTTCGGCCTGCGCCAATGCGGCTTCGGCCTGTTCGACGTGGGCCCGGCCCTGTTCGGCGACCTCGCCGGCAACCAGGCCGTCCAGCGAGCGGTTGCGTGCGGCTTCACGCCGTGCCTGTGCCAGCGCCGCGCGCAAAGCGGCGGCATTGGCCGTTGCCTGTTGCAGCGCCAGCGCGTAGCGGTCGCGATCGATCTCGAACAGCACTTGGCCGCGGCGCACCTGCTGGTTGTCGTGCACCAGCACGCGCGTGACCAGGCCGGATACATCCGGCGCGATCTGGACGATATCGGCGCGCACGTGGCCATCGCGCGTCCACGGCGCGGCCGTGTAGTAGTCCCACAGGTGCCGCAGCACCAGGACGGCGGCAACGAATGCCAGCAGCGTGGGCAAGAGCCTGAGCAGGGGGGCGGAATCTGAACGTCATGTCGCAGCCTCAGACCGAGGGCGACCAAGCCGCCCAGGACGATCACATAGAGGCAAAGATTGAAGAGGGAGCGATGCCACACGTGGCGGTAAAACCCCAGCCGCGCCAGCAGCAGGCGCACGCAGGTGGTAAGCGAAAAAGCGGCCAGCATCAGCACCAGCAGCGCCGGCACGAATACGCCATACAGGTCGATCTCAGTGTTCAACGCCAGCTCCGCTGTCGTTTGCGCCGGGCGCGTTTGGCTCATGCAGCGTGACACGCAGCACGACCAGCGCAGCGATCGCCTCGTCACGATGCCCGGGCAGCGCGGGCGACCTGGGCAATGGCTGCATCGATGCAGCGGGGAGTTCGGCGGTTGGCGCTGCGGTATGTCCGGTACGAAGTCGTGCGCGGTAATGGCGCGCCACGAGCGCGAGCACACGCCGGACCGGCCTGCGCGCGGCGGTTGGCAGTGACGGCAGTGCGCGCCGCAACGCCAGGGCGCAGAAACCGACGTGCAGTTCGCTGAAGCCGTCCGGGCCGGTACGGCTGGCACCGAGCCTCGGGACAAGCTGGCCGAGACGGTCGAGCATGCGCGCACCGAGCTTTGCGTCATGGTCCGCGCCGGGCCACGCGGCGGCGCCGGCCAGGTCTTGCCAGCTTGCCCGAATCAGCCGGCGCGCGGCCACGCCCGCACCGAACGGGCGTGTCGCCAGCGCCCACAGCGGCGCGAACAGCATGGCAGCGGCGTTGGCGAGGCTGCCGTTGAAGGTGCCGAGGAAATTGGCATCGTAGACGCTCTGGATATTGGCGAACGATGCCGTGTTCACCGACAGCAGCATGGCGATCAGGTTGAAGCCGGGGCGCGCGATCAGCATGCCGA
The DNA here is from genome assembly GCA_001725945.1 of Cupriavidus sp. UYMMa02A. Taxonomy (GTDB): domain Bacteria; phylum Pseudomonadota; class Gammaproteobacteria; order Burkholderiales; family Burkholderiaceae; genus Cupriavidus. The sequence goes on from LRMT01000084.1 coordinate 8,920, forward strand.
TGCCAAGGTAGGGCACGGCCAGCATGCCGGCCAGCGTCTCGAAGCTCTGCGCGTGCGGGACCACCAGGAAAAGATAGAACGACGCCACCACGAGGCAGACAGCGCTCCAGCGCAGGAACGACCGTGCCACCGGCCGCGGCTCGTCGATGGTCGCGAAGAAGCAGCACGCGATGGCGGCTACCGCCACCGCACCGGCGCCGTCCTGCCAGCCGGAGAAGATCCACAGCAGGCCCGCGCAGAACACCGACAGGCCGGTGGACACGGCACCGAACAACAGCATGCCGTGGTCGTGATGATGGGCGCCTCTTGCCGGCATGGCTGCGGCAGCGGTTTCGCTCAGCTTCGGCAGCGGCCGGTCGGGCCGGTCGCCGATACCGTGCTGCAGGGCTGCGCAGTCGCTGCAAAGTGCGCCCACTTGCGCGAGCTGGCTGCTTGCCGCTGTCAGGAGCTGTGCGTGCCAATTGTCCGCGGCGGCGCCGGCCAGCGCGGCGCGTTCCAACGGCGGCGGCGATCCCGCCAGGCCGGTGCGCAACCATTGCGACAGCGCTGACAGCGCGTGCGCGAGCGGTGCCGGCACACCGGCCGGATGCATGCGCAGCGCTGCAGCACCGCGGCCAGCGCGGACAGCAATGGCATCAGCGCGGTCATGCGTGCACGCAGCGCGCGTGCATGGCGCAGGGAGGCGGCGCTTTCGGTGTCATAGGAAAGCTGGGCGATCAACTGATCCAGCGCGAGGATGTCGGCAGCAAGCCGATGGCGGTTCGCGTCGGCCCCGGGGTTCGAGCACAGGATGTCGTCAGCCCAGCCGCGGCATCCGCCAGCCAGCGCTCGGCGCGCGCGCGCAGGGCAGGCGCTACCTTGGCCGGCAGGATGATGGCGCCGACCAGGCCCGCGCAGACAATGCCGATGACGATCTCTTCGATCCGCGCGACCGCGAGATCGAAGATCTGCGCAGGCTGGTCCACCGCGGGCAGCGCCACGATCGGCAGCGTGTAGGCGGCCAGCAGGAACACATAGGCCCGCGGTGAGCGCTGCAGCAGCGACAGGTAGACCAGCGCGACGATCCATAGGGAGATGGCCGCCATCAGCACGATGGGCATGTTGACCAGTAGCGGCACGGTTGCCACGGCGGCGGCGGCGCCCAGCACTGTGCCGGCGACGCGATAGGCCGCCTTGGAACGCGTGGCACCGGTCAGCGGGTGCGAGACGAAGTACACCGTGGCCATGGCCCAGTACGGGCGCGGCAGGCCGAGCGCCAGCGCGATATAGAGCGCGAGCATGGCGGCCAGGAATGCCTTCAGCGAAAACAGCCACTGTCGTGCATTCGGCCGCGTCGCCATGGGTTCGGATTTTAGTGTTCTGGATTGGGGGCGCATCGTGCGCCGCCTGGTGCGGTCCTGTTGCCGGACGCAGGCGTAAGCGAAGCGTGGAAGCGAAGTGTAGTCAAATGGCGCGCATTCCATTCATGATTTAAAATTCCGCTCATCATTCATAATTTTCATGGAAGTGCCGCCATCACCATGCCGATCGATATCCGCGCGCTGCGCTACTTTGTCGAAACCGCCCGCCTGAAGAGCTTCACGCAGGCGGCCACCTCGCTGTTCGTCACGCAATCGACCATCAGCAAGATGGTGCGTCAGCTCGAAGACGAGGTAGGGCAGCCGCTGCTGATCCGCGAGGGCAAGACCGTGCGGCTGACCGACGTTGGCCGCGTGGTGTACGAGCGCGGGCAGGAAGCGCTCGGCGTCGTCCACCGGCTTACGCTGGAGGTGGCGGATCTGTCTTCGCTGGGGCGCGGCCAACTGACGGTGGGCATTCCGCCCATGGTCAATCTGTTCTTTTCGCCGGCGGTCAGCACGTTCCGCAAGCGCTACCCGAACCTTGAGCTGCGCCTGGCCGAGCACGGCGGCCATCTGGTCGAGCAGATGGTGGCCAGCGGCGAACTGGAAGTAGGCGCCACGGTCCTGCCCGTGGACAGCGGCCTGGAACTGGAGACACGGCAATTCGCCAAGTATCCGATCTGGGTCGTGGGGCCGCGCAAGGCGGACTGGGCGCGTGGCAAGACCGTCAGCCTGGCGGCGCTGCGCGATCAACCGCTGGTGCTGCTGACCGATACGTTCTCGCTGACGCACAAGCTGCGCCTGGCGTTCCTGGAAGCGCGTATCGAGCCGCGCGTGGTGGCCCAAAGCGGCCACTGGGATTTCCTGGCGTCGATGGCGGCCGCAGGGCTCGGCACGACCTTCCTGCCCCAGCCATTCCTGGCCCGGCTGCAGGACCGGGACAACCTGGCCGTGGCACGGCTGACGGAACCGGCCATGGATTGGGCGCTCGCGCATGCCTGGCTCCCGGGCCGGTATATGTCGCATGCAGCGCGGGCGTGGCTTTCGGTCTGCGATGAGGTGTTGGGAGGGAAAGCGGTGTCAGCCTGAACTGCCTTCGCCTGAGGGACGCTTCACGTGCCGGGCGCTTCCTTGCATCGTCCCGGCGGCACGTGCAGCAGCACCAGAAGCTCCTGCCCTGCCAGATAGCGGTAGTTCAGTGTCACGCCCAGCTTGCCAAGGACCGGGACATCGGGGTTCCGGCAGATGCCGCGCTCCAGGATCGGCCTGGCGGATAGCATGAACGCCTTGGTGTCCTCGCGCTGCGCTTCGACGCCAGTCACATCGAGGCGAAACTCGACGATCTTGCCCGGGCGAGAGACACAGCCGGTCAGCCGCGTCGATTCATCGAGCACAACCGGGGTGACGCGTGCCAGTTCGGCGCACGCCATGCTGAGCTGGCGTTCGGCGTCGCGGGCGGTCAGTCGGGTCACACCCGACATGCCAGTCATGCCGCCAGGTTTGCCACGGACAGTGCCGAGCAGCAGGCCGGCAAGTTCGGACAGCGGCGGAGCCGCAAGTCCGGCGGAGGACGCAGTGACCAGCAGGACCGTCAGCAGGCATGTTGCCCGCCGTTTATCGACAAAGGGCAGGGGATAGGCATGAAAGGCCGCAACGCAGGCAGGAAACATCCCGGAACAAGCGATGCCCACTGTAGCGCGCGGCGGCGCAGATTGTTGTCAGGCGTTGTCCTACTGCACAACAGCGGCTGCGGCGGTCAGGACGTTCGCGCGGCTGGCGGGACGGCACAGACGGCTATTGAGTCCAGTAGACGTCCACCGGCGTGCTGTCCTGGTGGAGCAGGTAGCTGACAGGCAGCATTGGCGTGGGCTCCATGGTGGCGGCATCGAATACCTGTTTTTTCCAGGGGCCGCTGAAGCAAATCAGGACACGGCGCGCGCCCAGCAATGCACTGAGGTTCAGGCTGACGCGGCGGTGCGGCGCCGCGCGCGGGCTCAGCGCCAGGTAGCCCGGCGGCTCGGTCAGCGACAGGCCCACAGGCAGTTCGGGGGCATCGGCAAACAGTGACGCGGTATGGCCGTCGTCGCCCATGCCCAGCACGACCACGTCCGGCTGGCGGTAATTGCGGTTCAGCTCGGCGACCACGGCCGAGGCATCGATCTCCCCGATCTCAGTGCAGAACGTCGGCACGGGCGGCTGGAACGATGCGCGCGATGCCTCCTCGCGCAGCAGCACGTCGCAGACGTGGCGCGCATTGCTGTCGGTGTGGCCCAGCGGCACCATGCGCTCGTCGACCAGCATCACGCTGACGCGATCCCATGGCAATGGCCGTTGCTGCAGTGCCTTGAAAAGCGGCATCGGCAAACGGTCGCCTGAAATGGCCAGGCAAGCTTCGTCCTTGGTGGCCAGCGTGCGCTCCAGCTCGCACGCCACGGCACGTGCCATCGCGTCGGCGTGGGCGCAGGCGTCGTTCAGTTCGATCTGGCGCATTTGGCTTCCTCCCTGCAGGTGTGCGGCCTGGCACGACGCGTTGCGGCTAGGCCTGCTGGCGCTCCGACAGCACATGAAGCGGCTGCTCGGGCGCACATTTTGGATCGCACTTTGGCCCGGATCGGCTGTCTCCCGGGCTCAGCGCTTGTAGGGATGGATTGATTCTAGGTTCCAAACGGTGCGCCGCACAATCAGGCGAACGCTGACATGGAGGATGAGGCGCACAACACGCGCGGCGACACGCCTCTGCGTGCAGCGCAGGGCACAAACAGGGGGCCCAAGGCAGGAAAAATCGGGCGTGTCCGGGCTGTTGCGGTGCGAAAAGAGACTCAGGAAGCGCCGCGGCCGACCAGGACGACGGTTACGAGCAACGAGGCATTGGTGACCGCGACCAGATCATGCAGTGCCCCCGGGCCCAGGTAGAGCAGGTCCCCCTGATGCAGCCGGCGCTGGGCGCCGTCGATGCCGATTTCCACTTCGCCCTCGAGGCACTGGATCGTCAATGGCCCGGCGACAGCATGGGATCCGACATGCTTGCCTGCCGGCAACACCATGCGCATCACTTCCAGCTGGTGTTCCTTGAAGAGAGCGGCACTCGGCGTCTGCGTGAGCTGCTTGCCCAGCGGCAGCACGCTGGCGACTTCACCGGAAGACAGATGGGGCAGGGACATGACGGGCCTCCTCGTTGTGGCGTGGCTTGCGGTATGAAATGCCTCCCGGTCATTGTAGGAGCCCCGGCCGTCCCGCAGGCCCCGCGCACGGTGGCCAGCCCACGTTGCGTGGGCCGCCCGCCTGCGTGCAGGACTTCAGGACGCTGGCCCGGACGCTGCCTGGCCTGCGGCATCGCCCCCCGTGCTGGTCTGGTCGTGCCAGCCGCCGCCAAGGGCCTTGTAAAGATTGACCTCGCTGGTCAGTTGCTCCTGCCGTGCGACGATCAGGAGCTGCTGCGCGTGTAGAGCGAGCGCTGGGCGTCGAGCACGGCCAGGTAACTGTCCACGCCCGTACGGTAGCGGCGGTCGGCGAGGTTGTAAGCATCCTGCGCCGCTTCTACGAAGCGCACCTGTGCCTCGAGCTGGCTCGTGTACGTGCCGCGCGCGGCCAGCCCGTCAGCGACCTCGCGGAAGGCCGTCTGGATCGTGCGCTCGTACTGGGCGACATTGATGTCCTTCTGGATCTTTGCGTAGTCGAGGCTCGCCCTGAGGCTGCCGGCCGTGAACAATGGCAGGCTGATCTGCGGCTGGAACAGCCAGGTGCCCGAGCCGGCCTTGAACAAGCCTGACAGCGCATTGCTTGCCGTCCCTGCCGACGCCGTCAGGGCGATGCGCGGGAAGAACGCTGCACGTGCCGCGCCGATATTGGCGTTGGCCGACCGCAGGCGGTGCTCGGCCGCGAGCACGTCGGGACGGCTCTGCAGCAGCTCGGATGGCAGGCCCGCCGGCACATCTGCCGTCAGCTTTTCTGCGAGCGGCAACGGCGCCGGCAGGTCGTCCGGCATGCCGGTGCCCAGCAGCAGCACCAGCGCATTCTCGTCCTGTGCCACCAGGCGGGTGTAGCGCGCAAGGCTCGCACGCGCGTTTTCCACGGCCGTCTGCGCTTGCCGCAGGTCCAGGCGCGACGCAATGCCTTCCTCGTAGCTGCGGCGCGTCAGGCCGTAGCTGCGCTCGTAGTTTGCGAGCGTGTCACGCGTGAGCGCGAGCTGTGCCTGGTCGGCAAGCAGTGCCAGGTAGGCATTGGCCACGCTCGCCACCAGCGCGATCTGCGCGCTGCGGCGGGTCTCGTCGCTGGCGAAATACTGCTCTAGCGCCGCTTCGCTGAGGCTGCGAATACGGCCGAACAAATCGAGTTCCCAGGCGGTCGTGCCTAGCGACACGCCGTACTGGCTCACGATCATGCGCCGCCCGCTCGCGGACAGGTCCGCCGGAATGCGCTGGCGCGTCTCCTGCGCCGCCACCCCGATCGCGGGAAAGAGGTCCGCACGTTCGATCTGGTATTGCGCACGGAACGCTTCGACGTTGAGCGCCGCCACGCGCAGGTCGCGGTTGTTGTCGAGCGCGACTTCGATCAGCCGGCGCAGCCGCGCATCGGCAAAAGTCGCGCCAGCCGAGGTCGGCCGCGCGCGCCTGCTGCGCGTTGGCGGCAACATCCGAATCCGGATAGGCGGCGCCCAGCGGGTAGCTTGCGCCACCGGCAGTGCGGGCTGCTCGTACGAGGGAATCAGGCTGCAGCCGGCCAGCAGGGCGACGGCGGCAGCGCAGGTCAGGATCTTCTTCATTGCAGCGCGCCTTTTTCCACGGGGGCGTCAGGCTCGGTCGGCTTGCGTTTGCGTGCGAACAGCGAATTGACAGCGACAAAGAACAACGGCACCCAGAAGATCGCGAGCACCGTGGCGGTGATCATGCCGCCGATCACGCCGGTGCCGATGGCATGCTGGCTGCCCGCGCCGGCACCGGTCGAGACGGCCAGCGGGAACACACCTAGCATGAACGCGAGCGAGGTCATCACGATCGGGCGCAAGCGCATGCGGCAGGCCTCGATCGCGGCATCGACGAGGCTCTTGCCGTGTTCGTACTGGCTCTTGGCAAATTCCACGATCAGGATGGCGTTCTTGGCCGACAGGCCGATGGTCGTGAGCAGGCCAACCTGGAAGAACACGTCGTTGGACAAGCCGCGGCTCATGGTGGCGAGCAGGGCGCCGATCACGCCGAGCGGCACCACGAGCATCACCGAGAACGGGATCGTCCAGCTTTCGTACAGCGCGGCCAGGCACAGGAACACCACCAGCAGCGACAGCGCATAGAGCGCCGGCGCTGCGAGCCCGACAGCCGTTCCTCATAGGACAGGCCGGTCCAGGCGTAGCCCACGCCCGGCGGCATCTGCTTCATGATCGCCTCGATCGCCTTCATGGCCTCGCCCGAACTGCGGCCGGCGGCCGCTCGCCCAGCACTTCGACGGCTGGCACGCCGTTGTAGCGCTGCAGCTTTGGCGACCCATAGCCCCACTTGCCCTCGGCAAACGCGGAGAACGGCACCATGCGCCCTTGTCGTTGCGCACGAACCACTTGTCGACATCATCGGGGTTCATGCGCGAATCCGGACGCCCTTGCACATAGACGCGCTTGACCCGGCCACGGTCGATGAAGTCGTTTACATAGCTGGAGCCCCAGGCAATCGTCACCGTGCTGTTGATGTCGGCCAGCGGGATGCCAAGCGCGCGTGCTTTTTCATCGTCGATCACGAGCTGGTACTGCGGCTGGTCATTCAGGCCATTGGGGCGAACGCGCTGCAGCATCGGGTCCTTCGAGGCCAGCGCCAGGAACTTGTCGCGCGCGTTGATCAGGGCCTGGTGGCCAAGACCGGCCTGGTCCTGCAAGTAGAGGTCGAAGCCGGTGGCATTGCCCAGCTCCTGCACGGCCGGCGGGGCGAACGCGAACGACATGGAGTCGCGGAAACTCGCGAACTTGCGCTGGGCGCGCGCCGCCAAGTCGAACACGCTGGTGTTGTCGCCGCTGCGCTCCTCCCACGGCTTGAGCAGGATGAAGGCCAGGCCCGAGTTCTGGCCGCGGCCGGCGAAATTGAAGCCGTTGACGGTGAACAGCGAGTCGACCACGCCGCCTTCCTCTTTCAGCAGGTATTCACGCATCTGGACCAGGACCTTCTGCGTGCGCTCGGCGGTGGCGCCGGCAGGCGTCTGCACCTGCGCGTAGAGCACGCCCTGGTCTTCGTCGGGCAGGAAGGACGTGGGGATGCGCGTGAACAGGAAGCCCATCCCCGCGACGATCGCTACGTAGATCAGCACGAACGGCAGGCGGCGCTTCAGGATCGATGACACCCCGCGCTCATAGCCCTGCGTGGTCGAGATGAACTTGCGGTTGAACCAGCCGAAGAAGCCGCCCTTGTTCTCGCCATGGTCGCCCTTTTCGATGGGCTCCAGCATGGTGGCGCACAGTGCCGGCGTCAGGATCAGCGCGACCAGCACCGACAGCACCATCGACGACACGATGGTGATCGAGAACTGCCGGTAGATCACACCCGTGGAGCCGCCAAAGAACGCCATCGGCAGGAACACCGCCGACAGCACCAGGCGATGCCGACCAGCGCGCCCTGGATCTGGCCCATGGAGCGCCGCGCCGCCTCCCTGGGCGGCAGGCTTCTTCGGCCATCACGCGCTCGACGTTTTCCACCACGACGATGGCGTCATCGACAAGCAGGCCGATCGCCAGCACCATGCCGAACATGGTCAGCGTATTGATCGTGTACCCGAACGCGGCCAGCACGCCGAAGGTGCCGAGCAGCACCACCGGCACTGCGATCGTCGGGATCAGCGTGGCGCGGAAGTTCTGCAGGAACAGGTACATCACCAGGAACACCAGCACGATGGCTTCCAGCAGCGTCTTGACCACCTCGTGGATCGAACCCGAGATCACCGGCGAGGTGTCATACGGGTAGACGACTTTCATGCCGGCAGGGAAGAACGGCTCGAGCCCGTCGAGCGTCTTGCGGATCGCGCGCACCGTCTCCAGCGCATTGGCGCCGGCCGCCAGGCGCACGGCAATACCGGAAGCCGGCTGGCCGTTGTACTGCGCGTTGATGTTGTAGTCCTGGCCGCCGAGGCCGACTTCGGCCACATCTTTCAGGCGCACCTGCGAGCCGTCCGGGTTGACCTTGAGCAGGATGTTGCCGAACTGCTCGCTGGTCTGCAGGCGGGTCTTGCCAATCACGCTGGCATTGAGCTGCTGGCCCTTGACGGCCGGCAGTCCGCCGAGCTGGCCCGAAGCCACCTGCACGTTCTGCGCCTTGATGGCGTTGCTCACGTCCAGCGGCGTGAGCTGGTAGCTGTTGAGCCTGGCGGGGTCGATCCACACGCGCATCGCGTACTGAGAGCCGAACACCTGGAAATCGCCCACGCCGTACGTGCGCGAAAGCGGGTCCTGGATGTTCGAGACGATGTAGTTCGACAGGTCCTCCCGCGTGACCTTGGGATCCGTGGAGATCAGGCCGACGATCAGCAGGAAGTTGCGCACCGACTTCGTCACGCGAATACCTTGCTGCTGCACTTCCTGCGGCAGCAGCGGCTGCGCGAGCGCCAGCTTGTTCTGCACCTGCACCTGCGCAATGTCAGGTTGGTGCCTTGCTCGAACGTGACGGTGATCGTCATGCTGCCGTCGGCATTGCTTTCCGACGAGATGTAGCGCAGCCGGTCCAGGCCATTGAGCTGTTGCTCGATCACCTGGACCACCGTGTCCTGCACCGTCTCGGCCGAAGCGCCCGGATAGTTGACCGAGATGGCGATGGTCGGCGGCGCAATGGCGGGATACTGGCTGATCGGCAGCGAACGGATCGACAGCACGCCGGCCAGCATGATGACCAGCGCGATCACCCACGCGAAGATCGGCCGATCGATAAAGAAATTGGACATGAATACTCCCTCGCCCTGGCGATGCCTCAGGGCTTGGCCGCAACCGCGGCGGATGCGCCGGCGGCGGCCGCGGGCGGATTGCCTGCGCCGCTGTCTGCCTGGACTGCGCGGACCTTCGCGCCGGGCTTGGCAAACTGCACGCCCTCGACGATGACGCGGTCACCGGCCTTGAGGCGTCCGCCACCAGCCATTTGTCGCCGACCACACGGTCGGTGCGGATCTGGCGCAGCTCCACCTCGTCCTTGGCATTGACGACCAGCGCCGTAGCCTGGCCCTTTAAGTCACGCGTGACGCCTTGCTGCGGGACGAGCAGCCCGTCGGTCTTTACGCCTTCACGCAAGCGTGCGTGGACGAACATGCCGGGCAGGAGTTCGTGGCGCGGGTTCGGGAACACGGCCCGCAGCGTGACCGAGCCGGTGCCCTGGTCCACTGCGACCTCCGAGAATTCCAGCCGGCCGGCTTCCGGGTATTTGGTGCCGTCCTCCAGCACCAGGTTGACCTGGGCAGCGTTGGCGCCTGCGCTCTGCAGCCCTCCGTTGGCGAGTTCGCGGCGCAGCCGCAGCAAGGATGCGGATGGCTGGGTCACGTCGACATAGATCGGATCGATCTGCTGCACCACCGAGAGGGCTCCGGCCTGGCCATTGGTGACCAGCGCGCCTTCGGTCACATTGGAGCGGCCGATGCGCCCGGAAATCGGCGACAGCACCCTGGTATAGCGCAGGTTGATCTCGGCGCGATCCACCGCCGCCTGCGCCTGCAACCAGGCGGCCTTGGCCTCGTCATACTGCTGCTTGCTGACCGCTTCGTCGCCCACCAGCCGCCCATATCGCTCGGCCAGCAGCCGCGCGGATTCCAGCGTCGCCCTGGCGCTCTTGTAGGTGGCGTCGTAGGTGGAAGGGTCGATCTGGTAGAGCTGCTGGCCCTGGGTCACGTCGCTGCCTTCCTTGAACAGCCGGCGCAGGATGATGCCGTCCACTTGCGGCCGGACTTCGGCGATGCGGAAAGCCGTGGTGCGGCCCGGCAACTGCGTGTCCAGCGTGACCGGTTCGGTCTTGAGGGTTACCACGCTGACCTGCGGGGGCGGCGGGGCAGCGGCTTCTTTCTTGCCGCCGCATCCGGCAAGCGTTGACAGGGCGATGGCCAGCGTAACCGGAGCCCAGGCGCGGCAGCCACGTGATCGTTGCATTGCGATTTCCTGCGTAAAAATCAAGCGAATCAAGGTGTCAGGGCAGTTGCAATTGACCGGTGCGGCGCGGAACAGGGGAAGCAAATGCCATGCCCGTTGCCGCGCCGCCGTCCGTAGCGGCAGGGATCGGGCGCTCTGTGGGGGCCCGGCTTGCCCGGCGTAGCCGAGAAGTCTAGCTCGACTCGGAAAAACGTTCCGGCCGATTATCGGCTTTCAATATTTCAGAATCTTTCATCGCGATCTTCCGCGCATGTTCGCTGACATGAAAGTGTGGGGCAGACTGACGCCGTAACTATTGTCCAGCGGCGATCGGCTGAGCGTGGCATCCCCACGAAAGATGCGGAGCGTGGAAATCACCCGTCCGGGGGTTGTTCCTGGCCGGACGGACCTGTGACAATCCAGCACATTGAGAGACTCGACTCAGGTCCTCAAGCCCTTGTGCCCGCGCTTGCGCGGGCTTTCTTTTTGGGGGACACCCCGCGGGACATACGTGGCGTGCTTGTTTCGCAGAGGACGGCTTGCGCCTGCCCCTTGCAACAGAAAGACCGCCCGAGGGCGGTCCTGGAACGAGCCGGGCGGCGTGTGCCTGCCCGGGGCAGCGCGCTCAGTGCTGCAGAGCCGCGACGATGCCACCCACGTTGTTGATGGTGTTCGTCATGCTCTTGAGGTCGACGTTGGTGCGAGTCGAGGCATCGACCTGCGTGACCGGGGCGAAGATCGTGTTGGGGCTGGCGAACGAGACACCGCTGCCGCCGGTGATGGCATTGATGCCTGAGTTCACGAAGATGCTGCCGCCGCGCACGGCGCCCATCTTGGCATGGTCGAGGTCTTGTTCGAGGGGCAGGTTCTGGATGGTGAGGGACATGATGTAACTCCTTGGATGAACTGGTCTGGCTTAGGGTGGTGAGCATCAGATGTTGCGCTCGCAGGCATATACGCATAGCGTGTGCCAGCCTTGCCCCAGCTTCCTTCGGAGCCCCTCAAGTCTTTGATAGCAAAGCAAAATTGTTGTTCTTGGCGCGTACCCCGACGCGACCCATGGCAGGACGTGTTGGGTCATGGAAGACATGTCCGCATGACCCTGTTCGGTTCTCGCCGACATGTTGCACGGAGGCGCCCGCAGGCGTCGCAGCTCGGGTGGTCAAGCCGCGCATCGCTTCGAACACGCGCGCGAAGCCGGCGCGCCGCGTGCAATTGAATGGCGCGGCCAGTTCGGTCGCCAGGTCGAGGGTGCGCAGACCGCTGAGCGGCCTGCGGACAGCGCCGCTGTCCTGCGCCGGCTGGACCGGTGTGTCGGCATGCCGGCTCATGCATCCACCTTGATATCGCGTGCCTTGATCAGCGCGGCCCAGCGCGTGGCTTCGGCCTGCATCAGGCTGTCGAAGCGCTTTGCGTCCAGAGTCAGGACTTCGGCATCGAGCGACGCGAGCTTGTTGCGCACATCGGCAGTCGCCATGGCTGCCTGCAACGCGGTGCCGAGGTAGTCGACGACCGCGGCCGGCGTGCGCGCAGGGACGGCGATGCCGTACCAGGATTGCACGAGCGCCTCCGGATAGCCCGCCTCGGCAATGGTGGGCGTATCCGGCAGCGAGCGCGTGCGCCGCGTGGCGTTGACGGCAAGCGGCCTGATGCGCTTCGACTGGATCAGCGGCAAGGCCAGGTTCTGCGACAGCAGCGCGAACTGCAACTGGCCCCGACCAAGGTCCAGTATCGAAGGCGGCTGGCCCTTGTAGCCGACATTGGTGACTCGCACGCCGGTCGATTCGAAGAACAGCTCCTGTGCGAGATGGAGCGAGCTGCCCGCGCCGGGCACGGGGACATTGACTTCGCCGGGACGCGCCTTGGCCCACGCCGTGAACTCCTTGAGTGTCTTCACAGGAACATCGCTGTGAACCACGAGACCGACGGCACCGCGGCTACCGCGCCGATCGCGCGGAAGTTCTGGATGCGGATGCCGGAGTCCGGATAGAGCGTCTGAGCCACCGCGATTACCGGCGTCGCGCCGACCAGTGTGTATCCGTCAGCCGGTGCGCGGCCGACATACTCGATGGCGATGCGCCCGTCGGCGCCCGGGCGGTTCTCGACGACCACGCGCTGGGGCAGGTCCAGCGACATCCGGTCGAGCGCAGCGCGCAAGGTCACGTCGACGACCCCACCCACAGGGTAGGGAATCACGGCGCGCAGCGGCCGCTCGGGAAAGCCGCCGGGCCCTGATGCAGTGGTGGCTCGGGCCAGTGCCGGCAGTACGCCGGGGACAGCCGCCAGCAGCGCTGCCTGAAAGGCCGTCTTGGTGAATACGCGACGATTCATGGGGGGTCTCCTCCATTTCTTTGATCCGGCCGGGTTCTGCGGGCCGTTCGCTTAGCCCTGCAGATAAGGGCGCAGTCCATCGAGGGACTGTCTCGTCTCGCGCACCAGCCGGTCCATGATCCGGGCAACGGGTTCGACTTCGCGCACCCATGCCACGCTCTGGCCGGCCGCCTCGTACATGAGCGGCGCAATCTCGTGCTGTTCGACAGCGGCCAGCAGCCGGCCGGTCAGGGCCTGCTGATAGGGCATGTCGAGCGGCGGTGGCGCATCGGCGGCCTCCCACGCATCGGAGAACGCGCTGCGCACCACGCGGCACGGCTTGCCGCTGTGCGCGCGTGTGATGACGGTGTCTTCGCTGGCGGCTGCTACCAACTTGTCGGTAAGTGCCGCCGGGAGCCGGTGCTCGGTGCTGCCCAGCCACACCGTTCCGAGCCATGCCCCTTGTGCGCCCATCGCCAGTGCGGCGGCAATCTGGCTGCCTGCGCCGATGCCGCCTGCCGCAAGCACGGGCCGCCGCCGGCCGCTGCGATGATCTGCGGCACCAGTGTGAACGTGCCAACCATCCCGGTGTGCCCGCCGGCGTCATAGCCCTGCGCCACGAGAACGTCCACGCCCGCCTCGATCGCCTTGCGTGCATGCTTTACTGCCCCAACGAGCGCGAACGTGGTCTTGCCCGCCCGGCGCACGCGAGCAAGGCTGCCGGCCGGCGTGCCGACGCCCGCGGCGAAGACGTCCATGCGGCTCTCGGCGACGGCGGTGATCTGCTCCTCGAACAAGGCTTGCGAGCGCACGTATTGCGAAAAGAAGTTTCCCGCGGTGGCGGGCGGGACATTGAAGCGATCGAACAGCCCGTCGACAAAGCGCCTGTGTCCATCCGGAATGGCGGCCGCCAGGTCCTCCGGCGTGGCGGCTCCGGGCAATGCCGTCGGCAGCAGCAGGTCGACGCCTACCGGTGCATCCGGGCACAGTGCGCGCAGGTCGGCCAGCTTGCGCGCCAGTTCGTTGGGGCCGTCGCGCGCTGCGGCGTAGACGCCGAGTCCGCCCGCATTGGAGATGGCTGCTGCTACCTCGATACTGTGGGCAAGCCCGAACACCGGATACCGGATGCCCAACTGCGCGCACAGCGCATTGGCTAGCGAGCCGGAACGAGTCTTGTGGTCAGTCGATATCATCACTGGCCTCCAAACAGGTCGGGCTCGAAGTCGAGGCACGGGTGTTGCGGCATGGCGGCGGCAGTCTTCATGACATGGCGGCCGATCAGGTTCTGTGGATTTCGCTGGTGCCTTCGCCGATCTGGTTCATCTTGGCATCGCGCAGGAAGCGCTCGATCGGATAGGCATTGAGGTAGCCGTTGCCGCCGAGCACCTGCACGCAATCGACTACGACTCGCATGCACAGGTCCGTGCTGTGCATCTTGGCGATCGAGGCGTGGATCGACGTCTCGGGGTCCCGGCGGTCATAACGCTGCGCGCTGCTGTACACGAGGCAGCGCGCGGCCTCGATGCGGGCTGCCATGTCGGCCAGCATCCACTGGATTCCCTGGTGGTCACCCACCGCCTTGCCGAACACCTGGCGGTGCCCCGCGTATTGCGCTGCGAGCTGGAGCGCGCCGGTCATGCGCCCCAGCGCAATGGCCGCGTGTCCGATACGCGCGCGGATCAACGTGTCCTGTGTCAGCGCCATGCCCTGGCCTTCCTCGCCGAGCCGGTGCGAGGCCGGCACCCAGACGTCCTGAAGCCGAACCTCGGCAATGGGTACGCCGTGCCAGCCGAGCTTCGGGATGATCGGCGAGACCGACAGCCCCTCCGCATCACGCGGTACCAGGAAGGCCGTGAGTCCCTTGCTGCCGCCAGGACCGTCGGCGAGTGATGCCACTGCCACGAACATGTCGGCGACGGTCGCGCGCGTAATGAACTTCTTCGTGCCGGTGAGACGGTAGCCTCCGGGGTGGCGGGTCGCGTCGTGCCGAGCCTGGCGAGGTCCGAGCCGGCACCGGGTTCAGTGAGCGCGAAGGCGGACTGCTTCTCGCCACGGGCCAGCGCCGGAACGGTTTGTGCGCGGAGTTCCGCGGAGCCTCCGGCAACGATGGGGCGGGACGACAGATCGGTGCCGGTCACGATCGACGCCGCGGTGCTGCATACGCGGGCAATCTCCTCGATGATCCTGACGCGCAGCAGCATGGACGCCTCCGAGCCGCCGAGGTCGCGCGGGAAAGCCGTGGCGATGACGCCGCTGTCGGCCAGTGTGCGGAACGTATCCCACGCAAACGCGTCGTTGCGGTTCACGGCATTGGCCTTTGGGCCGATGGTGTCTTGGACCAGTTGCTGGACACGAGCCAGCATTTCGGTGTCTGCGGCGTTCAGCGGTGCCAGGGGATGGTGTTGGGCGCTCAGCGGCATGGGTCTTCGTCTCCTTGGTGTTCTCGTTCAGCTCGCCTCCCACGATAAAGAGCCGATATCCTGCGATCAATGACAGAATGAGAAAGCAGATTTCTCAAACTTGGATATCCGGAGTCTGGCGATGCAGGCGGAATCGGAGCAGGAGCTAACCCTCAAGGCGCTGACCACGTTCATTGCGGTGGCGCATGCGCGCAGCGTGTCGGGCGCGCCGCGCAGCTTGGGCTCGCGCAGTCGGCAATCAGCCGCCAGATCACGTTGCTGGAAAAGACGTTCGGCGGTGCGCTGTTCTATCGAACGGGCCGTGGCGTGCGCCGACGGCGCTCGCGGAGCAGGTGTTGGCCGATGCCGCGCCGCTGCTCGCCGGGGCGCGGCAACTGGTGGAATCCGCGCGGGCGCAAGCGGGCAACATCAGCGGCATGGTGACGGTCGGACTGGTGCCGGCGGTGGCCCCGCTGATGTCGAGCCGGCTCTTCGCGGCCGTACAGGCGCGCATGCCGGCAGTACGGTTGCGGATCGTCGAGGGCTACAGCGGAGACATCGAGGCGCGGCTGACCCAGGGCAGCGTCGACCTTGCCGTGGTGAACCGCTATCGCGCGGAAGGCCGCAACAGCTATCGGCGTTTGCTGGAGACGCCACTGATGCTGGTGGGACGGCGCGATGCGATACGCGCCCAGAGGCGCGCGGCTGGTACGGATGCGTCATCCATTCCGCTGCGGCAGATCGGCGGGTTGCCCCTGGTCCTGCCGGTGCCGCCGAACGCCATCCGCAATTTGCTCGAGGACATGGCCGGGACCCAGGACATCACGCTCAATGTCTGCATGGAGGCGAGTTCTTCGGTCGTAATCAAGCGCATGGTCACCGACCATGCGGCGTTTACGGTGCTGCCGTATCACGCGATCACCGCCGAACTCGAAAGCGGTGTCTTTGACGCAGTACCGCTGACCGAACGTGCATTGCGGCAGACCGTGGTGCTGGCCACCAGCAGCCAGCGCCCATTCACCGCGGCCGCCCGTCAAGTGGCCCAGATGATTCCGGGCATTGCGGACGCGCTGATTCGGGAATGCCTGTGGCGGCGATGAACGAAGGCCGCTCAATGGCGGGCTTGCGAAGACTAAGCAACCACCAGATGGCATGCCCCGGCGCTCACCAAGGAATCTAAAATCGAGCATTATATGACTAACGCACTATTTTAAGTGCATTTGCACTGACTGCCATGTGTAATCGTCTATACTGCTCGTTAAATCGAGCAATATCGGTGTTGCGAGCGATTTCTCACACATGAAAGTCTCCCAGTCCTCCGTTCTCTCTCCTGAGCTGGCTCAGCAAGCGGCCCATGTCGGCCGATTGCTGGCACGATTACGTCAGGCTCGTCACATCAAGCAAGCCGATGCGGCCGTGCGCGCGGGTCTTTCTCGCAACACGGCCTATCGAATCGAGAAGGGAGATCCAGGCCTCGCGTTCGGCCAACTGCTTCGCTACCTGGACGCCATTTCTCCAGGGGCAACACTCGCGAGCCTTCTGGCGGAGACCGACCCAGCCCTCAAGGCGCTTCAGTCGCGCGAAGCAACCAGGCGTGTGCGGGATTTGTCCGCCGCCGAGCTCCAGAGCCTCAATTTCTGACGACTTACGCTGATGGCAAAAGACCAGCAACTAATGACCTTCGCCCATTTGGGTGAGTCTTGGGCGCCATGTGGCCAGCTCACCATGACGGAGGAGGGCTCGGCGCTGCTGGCCTCGAGCTTTGCCTACGGCCTACGATATCTGGATCGCCCGGATGCGATCGAAGTTGACCCCGTGAGTCTTGGCATCCACGGCGAGCCGGTGAAGGGCCGACGGTTACTGCCTGTGAACGCGCTAACGGGCTTCGGTGGTATCCGCGATGCGGCGCCTGATTCTTGGGGGCGCCGGGTGATTGAGGCCAAGCTCAGGGTGCCCGCGAACAGCCTGCCGGAGTCGCAGTACCTGCTGCACGCGGGTAGCGATCGCGTGGGGGCACTGGACATTCGCTCGGACATCAGCACGCCTGCTGCAAGCGCGGTGGGCAATATCCACGCGATCGAGTATCTGATGGAAGCCGCAGAGCGTATCGAAGAGGGCCTGCCTGTCCCGGCAAACCTGGAGCTTATCTTCGTCCAGGGTACAGCGCTGGGTGGCGCTCGGCCAAAGGCCACCATCCGGGATGACGCCGGTCACCTGGTCCTGGCCAAATTCTCCAGCAAGACCGACTCCTTCGACGTTCCCCTCATCGAGGCGGCGTCGTTGCTGCTGGCCAAGAAGCCGGGCTGAACGTCCCCCCTGTGGAGGCCCACATGCTAGGCGATCGCCGCCTCATGATGATCCGCCGGTTTGACCGGTACTGGCTCGACCACGGGGTCATGCCGCAGGCCGACACGGATCTCTTGCTGGTGCCGACCGCAGGTAGAACCGAGCGACGCATGGCATTTGTCAGCGGCCTGACCCTGCTCGGGTGCGATGAGACGGAATCGCGCACGAAGGCCTATGCGGATTTGGCCGCGGCGATCCGCAGGTACTGCCATACGGCAGTCGTTCGCGCCGACAACGAAGAGCTGTTCAAACGCATGGTGTTCAACATCTTCGTGACCAACGACGATGACCACTTGCGCAATCATGGGTTCATCTGGGATCCGCGACTGCCCGGTTGGAGGCTGAGTCCGCTCTATGACGTGCTGCCAAGGCCTTCGCACGCGACCGAACGCCTGTTGCACCTCGGAATCGGGCCTCAAGGACGTAGCGCAACGATCGACAACGCACTGGCCGGCTGCCAGCGGTTCTCGATCAGCACCGCGCGTGCCGCAGAGCTGATCGCGAGGATTTGGGCTGTCGTGCGGGAATGGCGGGTGTTCTTCGAGCAGTACGGCGTCGGTGCGCTGGACTGCAAGAAGATCGCACCGGCATTCCGGCACCTGGAAGACATCAGCAGCGCTGAGACACGTCGCCAACTGCCTGATGCTTTGCGGTAGGGGCGGAACCGCGACTGGTTCCGCTGCCCCGCAAGGACTCAGTGCTGCAGCGCCTGAACGATGCCGCCGACGTTGTTGATCGTGTTCGTCACGCTCTTCATATCGACATTGGTGCGGGTCGAAGCATCGACCTGCGTGACCGGGGCCACGATGGTGTTGGGGCTCGCGAACGAGACGCCTGCGCCGCCGGTGATGGCATTGATGCCGGAGTTCACGAAGACGCTGCCGCCGCGCACGGCGCCCATCTTGGCATGGTCGAGGTCTTGTTCGAGCGGGAGGTTCTGGATGGTCAAGGACATGATGGTCTCCTGGGTAGGCTAAGAGGAACTGGTTGGGCTGGGTGGGGAATCAGTGCTGCACGGCCTGAACGATGCCGCCGACGTTGTTGAGCAGGTTGCTGATGCTCGACAGGTCGACGTGGTGCGGGTCGAGGCATCGACCTGCGTGACCGGGGCCACGATGATGTTGGGGCTGGCGAAGGACACGCCCGAGCCGCCCATGATCGCGTTGATGCCGTTGTTCAGGAAGAGGCTGCCGCCGCGTAC